>NZ_FNFP01000001.1:0-600000 GCF_900100845.1 Natronincola ferrireducens
ATTAAGGAGGTTAGAATCCTGAAGGCTTCTAACTAAGTGACCAGCAAGAAATCAAAGATTTTAGCTGCCTACTTAACCGCTGATGGGCCTGGGCGGGAGACTGCCTGGGAGAGTAGGTCGTTGCGACGTGATAAAAAAGAACTCTACAGAAAATGTAGAGTTCTTTTTTTAAAAACAATTACCTTTTCATAGTTTTTTTCTGTAGATAGCGCATATGCCAAGAAAGGGCTTCATTTAGTTGATGCTTTATATGACCATTGGGTCCCTTATTATAGTATTCTAGCAACTCATGACGATAATCAGGATGGGCACAGTTATTGATGATGGTTTTTGCCTTTTCCTTTGGAGATAACCCTCTTAAATCAGCAATACCCTGTTCTGTAACCACCACCTGAACATCATGCTCCGAATGGTCACAATGGGATACAAAGGGAACAATGGAAGAAATATCACCTTCTTTAGCAATGGATGGAGTGGTAAAGATAGAAATGAAGGCATTTCTAGTAAAATCCCCAGAACCACCAATACCGTTCATCATATTTGTTCCCATAATATTGGTGGAATTCACATGACCATAGATATCTATCTCAATTGCTGTATTCATGCTGATAACCCCTAATCTTCGAATTACCTCAGGACTATTGCTGATTTCTTGGGGTCTAAGCAAAATCTTCTCCTTATAATAGTTAATATTGTTATAAAATCGTTCTATTCCTTTTGGAGATAAGGTTAAGGAAGACCCGGAGGCAAATTTTACAGTACCATTGTCTATTAAGTCCAAAACTGCATCTTGAATTACCTCAGAGTAAATCACAAGATCATAAAAGTTTGATTTAACCAATCCTGCCAATACAGCATTAGCTACTGAGCCTACCCCCGACTGAAGAGGAAATAAGTTTTGGGGCAGTCTTTTTTTATTTACCTCTAAATGAAAAAAATCAATTAAATGTTCTGCCATTTTCTCACTAGCTTTATCAATTTCACTAAAGGAAGCAATACTATCTGGAATATCTGTCATTACGATGGCTTTAATTTTTTTACTATCAACCCTTATAAAAGCATCCCCAATTCGGTCAGTAGCCTTTAATATAGGAATAGGTTTTCTAAAGGGAGGTTTTTCTGGCTGATAAACATCATGAATTCCCCAGAGTTCTAAGGGATGATGGGTATTGATCTCCACAATAATTATATCTGCCGTCTCCACAAAAACAGGTGTATTACCTAAGGAGGTGGAGGGAATGATAAAACCCTCTTCAGTAATAGCTACTGCCTCAACGATAGCAACATCAATATTACCTAAAAATCCATACCTAACAAAATCCGATACATGACTTAAATGCATATCGACATAATGAATATTTCCTTGATTAATACCCCTTCTACAATCCTTTTGGGTTTGATAGGGAAGTCTTTTACCGATAGCCTTTGCCCTTGCCAATTCTCCATCCAGTTCATCTCCTACAGAAGCACCGGTATAAAGGTTAATTTTAAAAGGCTCCTCTTTAGCCTTGATTCTTTCTGCCAATGCTTTTGGTACTGCCTTGGGATAGCCTGCTGGTGTAAAGCCACTGGTAGCAACTGTCATACCATCCTTAATAAATACAGCTGCCTCCTGGGGTGACATGACTCTATTAAGAAGTTCTTCTTTTTTTATTCTATCTTTTAACATATAAGTCACCCCAACCATTATTTAGAAAATTATTCTATTTCATAAACCATCATATCTTCTTATAAGCAGTCAATACCATCTTTTTTTAATATACCATCAAAGGATATTTATTACAATATATTCTAATTTAAGGAAGCATTCCCATACCCATCTGCTCCTCACTAAAAAACTGTATAAATTTAAAAAATAGCATCAATATATATTCTATAGGAAACAAAACACTTCTATAAACTTTACATACACTAGAGGGGTATGGTATATTATTCATAAGAAGGGAGACAAAAAAATGGAAAAACCAAATAAAAAGCCAAGTGAACAATCCTCTAAGGTACAAAAATCTATTCTAGATAGACTCAGTAGAATAGAAGGACAAATTAGAGGAATAAAAAAAATGATAGAAAAAGGAACCTACTGTGACGACGTCATTAACCAAATAGAAGCCTCTCGTTCTGCCCTAAGCTCTCTAGAACTTATTTTGCTGGAAAGTCACTTTAAGCATTGTGTTGCAAGGGACCTGCAGCAGGGGAAAAAGGGGGCGTTAGAGGAAGCAATGATAACTATTAAAAGGCTTACAGACCTAGAACCCTCGTCACAAACAGAGGAGCCTGTTCTTGATGGACTGAGTGAAGCTGAGGAGGCTATAAAAAAGATCAAAAAAATGATAGAAGTAGGAACCTACTGTGATGATGTTATAGGTCAAATAGAAGCGTGTAGGACCCTTTTAAGAAATATAGAACTTGTTTTACTGGAGGGGCATCTCAAAAGATGTGTTGCAGGTCAGCTTAGGGATGGAAAAGAAGAAGTGATACAGGAAGTACTAAAGACAATAAAAAAACTTATTCATTAGAGGTTATACAAGTATTATAGGATAAAATATTATTAAAAATTGGAGGGATTATTAATGAAAAAGAAGATTGCCATTGAAGGTATGAGCTGCGGCCATTGTGTTGCCCATGTGGAAAAGGCTTTAAAGGAGCTACAAGAGGTGGTTAATGTTCAAGTAGATCTTCCAGGAAAGAATGCTGTAGTAGAATTGAAATCAGAGGTAGGGGATGAAGTGCTTTCTCAGATAATTGACGATGCTGGTTATGATGTAGTGTCAATAGAGGATTTATAAAAAAGCCTTCCTTTGGAAGATTTATTGGTAGACTTTAGGTGAAAAAAAGGAGATCCTAGGATCTCCTTAATTTTGATTTGTCATTTCACGATATTTGGCAACATTCCTCAAATGTTCGTTATAGGTTTTGCTAAAGACATGTCCACCTTCTCCTAAAACATAATACAAATAATCATGATCTTCGGGATAGAGGACCGCATGAATAGATGTTTTTGAGGGAGCTGCAATAGGTCCTGGAGGCAATCCTTTAACCCTATAGGTATTGAAGGGGGAAGGATCCTCTAAATGGACAAAAAGAACCCGATTAATATGCTCTCGACCTTCACCGATACCATAGATAACGGTGGCGTCAATTTGTAGCAGCATATTTTTCTTAAGCCTATTAAAAATAACACCACTAATCCTTTGCTTCTCCTCATCATGATAGGCTTCCCTTTCAATTAAAGAAGCAATCGTCAATACCTCGTGGAGGGATAAATTCAACTCCTCTGCCCGTACCCTATACTCCTCCGTAAAAATACTCTCCATCGTCTTAGCTAAGGTACTAACCACATCTACTACACCTTGTCTTTCACTAAAGTAATAGGTATCGGGATAGAGATAGCCCTCCATTTCATAGAAAAGCTTAGCTGTATCAAAGGAATACTCTTTTTCTTCAAAGTATTTCTTTGTAGCTTCTATAAATTCCTCCTTGGTTCCTAAGCCTGCAATTTCAACCCTGTTGGCTATTTGATAAAGGGTAAAGCCCTCCGGTATGGTTATAACAATCGGCTTCTCTGGCACACCTTTTCGTAGCAATTCAAAAATCTCATTTAAATTGATGTTAGGATGTAATGTATAGGTACCGGGTTTAATACTCCTATCGATTCCTTCGGCGCGGGATTGATATTTAAACCAAAGTCTACTTTTAATAACACCTTTATTATAAAGGTGTTCAGCTACAGCATTTAAAGAAGCTCCTTCAGCCACAGTAATTTCTACTGGGTTTTCGTTAGAGGCTACAGATAAATAGGAGGGTACATAGAAATAAGCTCCAAGGGCAAGTAATGTTAGTATAAGTAATAAAGAAAACAATTTTTTCATGAAAATAACCCCCCTGTCATTTATAAAGTTTCGCTATAATCTATTTACTATTCTATCATTTTCTCTTATAAATTGCATTACCATCTTTTATAAAGAAAAAGAATTTTAAAAAATAGAGGTTTTACAAAAAACACTATAGAAGTTAGACTGAAACAATGTAAAAAAATCTGGGGGGAAAAGATATAGGCAATAAATTAAATTTTATGGCATACAATTAGTCAACAGCAATTAGTGAAGAAAGCTAAAGTATATAGAATAGAAGCTTCTTGTATTGGAAAGGAAAAAATCATGAAGAAAAGAAAAATGTTTAAAGCTATAGTAGCAATTTTTATAATTTTTATAGGTATTATTTTATTAATTAAGTTTAGGGACCACCTATTTATACAATGGAATATAGAAAGACTTCAAAGGGGGATAGAAGGCCTTGGGATTTGGGGTGTATTGGTTTTTATAGGAATTGCTGCTATTCGGCCATTTCTCTTTTTCCCTAATGTTGTGATTTTTATCGTTGGAGGCTTAATTTATGGCACATTCCTAGGGAGTATCGCTGCATTGATAGGAGTAATGATTGCTTTTTCCTTAAGCTTTTGGCTAGGCAGCAAATTTCAGGACCTTGTTAAGAAAATTGTAGGAGAAAGGTACATCATCAAGCTCCAAAGCATACAAGATAAAGAAATTATAAGAAAGTTATTTGTCATGAGGGTTACCCCTGGATTTCCCATTGATCCCATTAGCTATGGAGCTGGATTAGTAGGAATATCCTACGAAAAATTTTTTGTAGGAAGCCTTCTAGGGATTACCCCCAAAGTCATTTTATATACCTTTTTAGGAGATACTATCAACAACGTTTTCTCCATACAGACTATAATTGTTTATGTCTTATTATTATTGCTAGCTATTGTCCCAACTATATTTTTTAAAACAGAAATCTAATCATCCATAATCAACCATAACACCAGGACTTTTTTTATAACCTTATATTTCTATTGAAAACACAAGGGAATTTTGATATGATGTTTGTGACAAACCATATCAAAAAACAATTTAAAATAAAAAAAGATTTATACGTTTAGGTGTTTCATAGGAAACTTAAATGGGAAAGCGGTGAAAATCCGCTACAGCCCCCGCTACTGTAAGTGAGGATGAAATCGACAACAGCCACTGAACTGAATTTGGGAAGGCGTCGAGAGTAAAGGGATTCACGAGTCAGGAGACCAGCCTAAAGCTGACAACAACCTTCGGAGGGAGGGGATGTTTGTAGTACTGTAATAGAAAAATTATTTCAGGACATACAAAATCCACTTCTAGTGGATTTTTTTTATTTTACAACAAAACAACTAAGATTTCATAATTAATAA
This sequence comes from Natronincola ferrireducens, assembly GCF_900100845.1. Classification (NCBI taxonomy): domain Bacteria; kingdom Bacillati; phylum Bacillota; class Clostridia; order Peptostreptococcales; family Natronincolaceae; genus Natronincola; species Natronincola ferrireducens. The sequence goes on from NZ_FNFP01000001.1 coordinate 5,228, forward strand.
GGAGGCATATTCATGAAAAGAGGATTGTTTGTATTGGCCCATGGTAGTAAAGCAAAGGAAGCAGATGACATTTTAAAGGAAATTATAGCAATGTTAGAGGAGAGAAATAAGGAGGAGTTTCCTCTACTGGGTTTTGGCTCCCTACAGATTTCAAAACCAAGCTTTCATGAGGGAATAGATGAGTTAGTAAATAAAGGAGCAGAGGAGATTGTTATTGTTCCAATGTTCCTCTTTCAAGGAAATCATATTAAATATGATATTCCAGAAGAGTTAGACCAAGTAAAGGAAAAGTATCCAGCCATTAAATTTATTATGGCAAAGCATATAGGAGCCGATAGAAGAGTTGCAGAGATTGTTAAAGAAAGAGGTAAAGAGGCTTTGGCCCTTACATTCTAAAAACATAGAAGGTGATGAGTAATGAAGGTAGTTGTATTTGGTATTACCCATAAAAATTCTACTATAACCCTTCGGGAAAAGGTTGCATTTTCCAAGTCGATGCTACAGAAGGCCTATAATATTATGAAGGAGGACCCCTTTATAAAAGAAGGGGTTATCCTATCCACCTGTAATCGCAGTGAAATCATTAGTGTGGTAGAGGATACAAATCTAGCAGAAAAATGGTTTAAGAATTTTTACACAGATTTTTTTCAATTGAAGCAAGAAGAACTGGAAGGACATTATGTATTTAAAAGGAAAAAGGAAGCTGTAACCTACTTATACGAAGTCTGTTGTGGTTTGGACTCCTTGGTTTTAGGAGAAGATCAAATATTGGGACAGGTGAAAGAAGCCCATCATAGGGCAATGGAGGTTAAAGGCTGCGGTAAGGTGCTAAACAAACTATTTTTAGATGCTATTACCACAGCTAAAGAAGTCAAAACCAAAACCAATATTTCTGAAAACCCTCTATCTATTAGCTATATAGCCGTAAAGCAAGTTGAGAAACAACTAAAAGGCTTAATAGACAAAAAGGTATTAGTCATTGGCTTTGGGAAAATGAGTAGACTGGCGGTGGAGCATCTAATCGATAGAGGTGTTGAAAGGATTTATATTTGCAACAGAAGAAGGGAAACCATAGAGGCTCTTAGCAACAAACATAGTCATATTCAACACATTGATTTCAATAGGAAATATGATGTGTTAAAGGAAGTAGACATCGTTATTACAGCTACAGGTGCACCCCACTATATTTACCACAAGGAAGAATTTGAAGTCCGGTATGATCAGGGGAGAGAACTGTGTATTGTAGATATTGCTTTGCCGAGGGATATCGATCCTGCCATTGGAGAAATAGAAGGGATAAGACTATTCCATATAGACCAATTAAAGGAAATTGCTGATGAAAATTTAGCCTCGAGACAAAATTTAATTAAAGAGGTTCGACAATATATTGAAGTTGCCATTGACAGCTATGAAGATTGGTATCAATGTCTACCGATATATCCCAAGATTGAGGCCATCAAAAACTATAGTCAACGATTAACCGATGAAGAGCTTGAAAAAATGTTTAAAAAGCTTTCTCATATACCTGAAAAAGATAGGGAAACCATAGAAATTATTGTTAGAAGTTTGGTGAAAAAGATGTGGAGAAAACCTATACTTCAGTTGAAGGATGCGGGAGTGAAGGGTAAGGGAGAAGAAATGGCTTCCTTTGTAGATGAATTTTTAGGATTATAGAAATTTTGAAATAAGGAGAAGAACAATGGCTTTATATTATCCAATGATGGTTGAAATCAAGGGAAAACCCTGTACTGTTGTGGGGGGCGGTGAGGTGGCAGAGCGGAAGGTGATAACGTTACTGGAGTATGGTGCTGTTGTGACGGTTATAAGCCCCAAGCTAACCCCTGCCTTGGAAAAACTAGCGAAGGACAATAAAATTGTCCATAAAAACAAGCCCTATACAACAGGGGATTTAGATGGAAGTATTTTAGCTTATGGGGTTACAGATGATGCTGATATTAATAAAAGGTGTAAACAGGAAGCAAATCAGCGACAGATTTTTATTAATGTTGGTGATTCTCGACACCTATCAGACTTTATCCTTCCTGCCTCCATCAACCGTGGAAGCTTAACAATAACTATATCCACTGAAGGGAAAAGCCCCATGCTTTCCCGAAAAATCAAAGAAGAACTGGAATCTATCTACGGAGAAATCTACGGAGACCTCCTAGATATATTAGGGGCTATAAGAGGGAAGGCCTTAAGGGAAATACCCTCCATCCAGGATAGGAAAAGGTTATTTCATCACCTAATATACGATGTTGACTATCGGAAAGAAGACCCTTTTAAAATCAAGGAAAAGCTATGGGACACTTATGAAGCTTTTAAAGAAGGGCTATAGACTGAAAAGAGGCTGTCTAATAGGAGTTTAAACAAATTTAATTCAATAAAAGGCGTGATAAGATGCGAACAATTAAAATAGGCTCTAGGGCCAGTGAATTAGCCTTAACCCAAGCAGAAATCATTATAGGAATGCTGAAGGAAAGGTTTCCCCAATATCAATATGAAATTATTAAAATCAAAACGATTGGGGATAAAATTTTAGATAAAACCTTAAGCAAAATTGGTGGTAAAGGACTGTTTGTCAAGGAAATACAAACAGCCCTATTAGAAGAAGAGATTGATTTGGCTGTCCATAGTATGAAGGACATGCCGGCAGAATCTCCTGAGGAATTGATTCTAGGTGCTATAACCAAAAGAGAAGATCCTAGGGATGTGTTGGTAATCAAGGACAATAGAACCTTAGAGGAGCTACCCCAAGGGGCCCTGATCGGCACCAGTAGCCTTCGGAGAAAGGTTCAGCTATTAAGGCTGCGACAGGACCTACAATTAAAGGACATAAGAGGAAACGTAGGAACACGACTGAAAAAAATTGAAACCGAGGGCTTAGATGCTGTTATTTTAGCAGCGGCAGGATTAAAGAGATTGGGATATGATGAAGAAACCTTTTATTACTTAGATATAGATAACTTTACCCCTGCTGTAGGCCAAGGTGCACTGGGCTGTGAAATTAGAAAAAATGATAAAGAGCTGCACCGGATGCTACAGGAGATAAATGATGAAGAAACCTACCACTGTGTTATGGGAGAACGACAATTTTTAAAGCTGCTGGAGGGAGGATGCCATGTTCCCATAGGGGCTTATGGAAAAAAAGTAGAGGAGGAGCTGTGGATTACAGGTATGGTGGCTTCTTTAGATGGTCAACAAGTTCTCCGTCATACAGAAAAGGGAGAATTTCATAACTTTTTGGAAATAGGAAGCCGATTGGCAGAGGAAATGATGGCTTTGGGAGCTAAGGAGCTTTTGTAAAGAGGAAAGAAAGGAGGGGTTCTGTGAAGAAACCCTATGTTTATTTAGTAGGAGCTGGCCCCGGAGATGAGGATTTAATCACAGTGAAGGCCTTAAGGGCTATTAAGAAGGCAGAGGTTATTTTATATGATCGATTGGCTAATGCCAACCTTTTGAGCCATAGAAGATTAGATGCTGAAATCATCGATGTAGGGAAGGCTCCAGATCACCATGCCTATACCCAGGAGGAGATTAATGGCCTGCTGGTTAAAAAGGCAAAAGAAGGAAAGATTATTACTCGGTTAAAGGGAGGGGATCCCTTTGTTTTTGGAAGGGGAGGAGAAGAGGCCTTAGCCCTTCACCAGGAAGGAATTCCCTTTGAAATTATCCCGGGAATTACATCTGCCATTGCAGTCCCAAGCTATAGTGGGATTCCTGTAACCCATCGACATGTTAGTACCTCCTTTCATGTCATCACAGGCCATGAGGACCCTAAAAAAGAAGCCTCCACCGTCAATTATGAGGCTCTAGCAAAGCTGGAGGGAACCTTGGTCTTTTTAATGGGAGTAGGACATTTAAAGGAAATTACCGACAGGCTAATGGCCTATGGAAAGGATAAGAATACCCCTGCAGCCCTAATCCATAGGGGAACCACCGCTAGGCAAAGGACCGTCACCGGTACCCTAGAAAACATTGTAGAGGTGGCAGAGAAAAACAATATAAAATCCCCCTCCATCATCATCATTGGAAAAGTAGTGGGACTGAGGGAGGAATTAAACTGGTTTGAAGGTCTACCCCTTCAAGGAAAAAGAATATTAGTGACAAGAACAAGACAGCAGGCCAGTAACTTATCCCAAAGGCTAAAGGAGTTGGGGGGAGAGGTAATAGAGCTTCCCACCATACAAATAGAACCTCCCTTAAGCTTTAAAGAAATTGATAAGCATTTACAAAACCTTCATCAATATCAACATATTATTTTTACCAGCGTCAATGGTGTAAAGGGGTTTTTTGAAAGATTAAGGAACTTAAAAATAGACATTCGAACCACTGGTATAGCTAAGATAGCAGCCATCGGAACCGCAACACAGGAGGCCCTAGAGAATAGAGGGTTGATGGTGGATACCCTTCCAGATGTTTTCACTGCGGAAGGAATTCTAGAAGCTGTGGAGGGAAAGATTGCAAAGGGCGACAGGGTTCTGCTACCTAGGGCAGATATAGCTAGAAGAGCTTTGACCCAAGGTTTAAGGGAAATGGGGGCAATTGTTGATGAGATCGACATTTATAGGACCACGATTCCCACCTGTAGAAGACAAGACTTAATGGAGATACTAGAAACCCCCTTAGATTATATCACCTTCACAAGTGCATCAACGGCAAAAAACTTTATAAAGATCCTAGGGGAAGAAAATAAAGATAAGATTAACAATAGCAAAATAGCAGTTATTGGTCCTATTACAGGAAAAACAGTAAAGGAACTAGGTTTATCCGTTGCTGTGGAAGCAAAGGAATATACGATACAGGGATTAGTTGATGCTATAAGGGAGGGATAGTTTTGGAGGATTTTAGAAGATCTAGAAGGTTAAGAAGCAATGCCGCCATAAGAAGTCTCGTTAGGGAGACAAATTTAAATATTTCAGATTTTATTTATCCTATGTTTGTTGTACCAGGAGAAAACATAAAAAGAGAAATTCCTAACCTGCCGGACCAATACCACTACTCTGTTGACCAGTTAAAGGAGGCAGTGGGTGAGGTTGTGGACTTAGGGATTCAAGGGATTATCCTGTTTGGACTGCCGGAGGAAAAGGATGAAATAGCCTCTGGGGCCTATGCCATGGAGGGTATTGTCCAGAGGGCTGTCAGGGAAGTAAAAAGTCACTATCCTGAACTTATGGTGATTACAGATGTCTGTTTATGTCAATACACCAGCCACGGACACTGTGGCCTTGTGGAGGACGGGACTGTTCTTAATGATGAAAGCATTGAAAAGTTAGGAGCCACAGCTTTATCCCATGCTATGGCTGGGGCTGATATGGTGGCCCCCTCTGACATGATGGATGGAAGAGTGGCAAAAATTCGAGAAATATTAGATAAAAATAAATTCAATCATATACCGATTATGAGCTACAGCGTTAAATATGCCTCAGCCTTTTACGGTCCCTTTAGAAGTGCTGCCAATTGTGCCCCCAAATTTGGAGACAGAAAAACCTACCAAATGGACCCCGGCAATAGAATGGAGGCCTTGAGACAGGTGGAGATAGATATAGCAGAAGGTGCAGATATTATCATGGTGAAGCCAGCCCTTGTTTATTTAGATGTTATAAGGGAAATAAAAGACAGTTTTTCTATGCCCTTGGCAGCCTACCACGTCAGTGGAGAATATGCCATGATTAAACTGGCGGCAAAGCATGGACTGTTAAAGGAAGAAGATAGTATGATCGAGGCCTTAACCGCCATAAAGCGGGCTGGAGCCGATATGATTTTGACCTATTTTGCTAAGGATATGGCAAAATGGATAAGGAGGAATCAATAATGAATCTTGAAAAATCTAAAACACTTTTCAGAGGAGCTAAAGAAGTCATACCGGGAGGCGTCAATAGTCCAGTAAGGGCATTTTCATCGGTGAAGATGGATCCTCCCTTTATAAAAAGGGGAGAAGGAGCTTATATCTATGATGAAGATGGAAACAAGTATATTGACTATGTAGGTTCCTGGGGTCCCTTGATTTTAGGTCACTGTCATCCAGAGGTAGTGAAAAACCTAAAGGAAGTTGTGGAAATGGGTACCAGCTTTGGGGCTCCTACGGCAATAGAAACAAAAATGGCCCAATTGATTGTAGAGGCTATACCCTCCATTGAAATGGTTAGAATGGTAAACTCCGGGACGGAAGCTACCATGACGGCATTAAGGCTGGCCAGAGGCTATACAAATAGAAGTAAAATTGTAAAGTTTAATGGCAATTATCATGGTCATTCCGACAGTTTGCTGATCAAGGCAGGATCTGGTGCGTTAACCCATGGTGTCCCCAACAGTCCTGGTGTACCGGAGGACGTAGTAAAAAATACCATTACTGCAAAATATAATGATTTAGAAAACATAGAGAAAATTTTTAAAGTCTATGGGGAAGATATAGCAGCCGTCATTGTAGAACCAGTGGCAGGAAACATGGGGGTTGTCCCTATGACCCAAGAATTCGCAGATGGCTTAAGAAGGATTACAGAGGAATATGGAAGCTTGTTAATATTTGATGAAGTCATGACGGGATTCCGCTTAGCCTTTGAAGGCGCCCAAAGCCTCTATAATATCACACCCGACCTTACCTGCTACAGCAAGGTTATCGGTGGGGGTCTGCCAGTAGGAGCCTTTGGGGGTAAGAAGGAAATTATGTCCCAAATGTCGCCAATAGGCCCCGTCTATCAAGCTGGAACCCTATCTGGCAATCCCTTAGCCATGACAGCAGGCTACACAACCCTAAAAATCCTTAAGGAAAATCCCCAAATTTATGAAGAAATCAACAAGAAGGGACAGAGGCTAGAGGAAGGACTAAAAGAACATGCCAAGGCTCTAGGAGTAAAGGCTTCCTTCAATAGGGTAGGATCTATGCTATGCATGTTCTTTACTGAGGGTGCTGTAGAAGATTTTGAAGCCGCCCTAACCTCTGATACAGAGAAATATGCTGTTTACTTCAAATCCATGCTACAGCAGGGGATCTACTTAGCACCCTCTCAATTTGAAGCCACCTTCATAAGCGCTGCCATGACGGATGAAGATATAGAAAAAACCCTTGAAGCAGCCTACCATGCCCTAGAGGAAGTGAAGAGGCTAGGATAAATGAAGGGGACTAGAGGATTTTTATTAGCAGGAACCCAAAGTGGGGTGGGGAAAACCACCCTTTCTACAGGTGTTATGGGGACATTAAAAAAAAGGGGGCTTCAAGTAAAGGCCTTTAAGGTGGGTCCCGATTATATTGATCCACAATTTCATCGTTATATCACCGGGAATCCCTCCCGTAATCTGGATAGCTACTTGTTAAAAGAAGATACCATTAAAGAGCTTTTCCATAAAAACCTAGAAGAGGAAGACATAGCAGTTGTGGAGGGGGTAATGGGCCTTTATGATGGTTTAGGAACCCAAAAAGACGAGGGAAGCTCTGCCCATGTTTCTAAAATTTTACAGCTGCCGGTTATTTTAGTTATAGACGGTAGGGGGGTTTCCACCAGTGCAGCTGCTATGGTGCTGGGCTATAAACTTTATGATCCTGATATCAACCTAGCAGGGGTTATCATCAACAATGTATCGGGAGAGAAGCACTATAGCCTTTTAAAGGAAGGGATAGAAAGGGATACTGGAATAAAATGCTTAGGCTATCTAAGGAAAAATAACAACATTCAGTTAAAGAGTAGGCACCTAGGCTTAATTCCCTGTGATGAGGTTCCAGAACTGGAGGAAAAACTAGAGGATCTTGTGGAGATGGTGGAGGAAACCGTTGACATAGAGGGATTACTGGCAGTGGCAAAGGAGATAGAGATAAAGAAAAAAGAAGTTAAACCCCTTAGAGCAGAAGAAATTACCCTTGCCTATGCCTATGATAGTGCCTTTAACTTTTATTATCAAGATAACTTAGACCTATTAAAGGAACTGGGCTGTAGACTTATTCCCTTTAGTCCCCTAAAGGATACGGGGCTACCAGAGGGAATAGATGGTATCTACATTGGAGGAGGGTTCCCAGAGGTTTTTGCTAGGGAACTGGAGGAAAACCAAGGGATACGAAGGAACCTTTATGAAGAAGCCCAAAGGGGCCTACCTATCTATGGAGAATGTGGGGGCTTCATGTATTTAACAAAGGCAATAAAAACCTTTGATGGGGAAGTTTATCAGATGGCGGGGGTTTTTGATGCCACAGCTGAAATGACCAACCGACTACAGAGATTTGGCTACTGTCAAGTAAGTATTAAGGAGAATAGTAGCTTCCATAAAGAAGCTTTTACAACAAAGGCCCATGAGTTTCATCGTGGAGTTGTAATAGCCCCCAGTAGAGAATATGTTTATAGTGTAGTTAAGAAAAAGAAGGAAAAAATTATAGATAGATGGAGCTGCGGCATAGAAAGCTATAATTGTTTAGGAGGATTTCCTCATATACATTTTTATAGCAATCCTACTTTCATAAACAATTTTTTAGAAAAATGCAGAATCTATAAAAAAGAAATTAGGGGGAACCAATTATAATGCAAAAACAAGCAAGAGAAATTCACAACATTAAAACCATCACACAAATAGGTCTATTAATTGCTTTAAGTATTATAGGAGCCACTATTAAAATTCAAGGAAGCATTGCTTTTGATTCTATGGCAGCATTTTTTGCCGCCCTATATATTAATCCTTTGGCAGGGGGGGTAGTAGGAATTTTAGGCCACTTAATATCCTCTGCTACAGCAGGCTTCCCATTGACACTACCAATGCATATTTTAATAGGGATACAAATGTTCGCCTTTGTTTATATATTTGGATGGCTATATGAAAAAACCCCTGGGGGAATTCCTGTAGTAGTGGCCACTCTGTTGAATGGTCCAATGGCCGCCCTTACAGTAGTACCTATGTCCCTTATGCTAGGACTCCCCTTTAGTGGTTGGCCTTTATTCATGGTAATTTGGTTACCACTGACGATAGCATCCTTTGCCAATATCTTGTTAGCCGTCATACTCTATAGAAGCATTTCTAGAGGTAGATAAAATGAAGGTAAGAAACTTTCGGGATTTAACCCTTATTAACCATGATCCACAGAAATTTATGGTGATCGCCTGTGATTCCTGTGGAAGTGTTGGTAGTAAAGAAGAAGATATTGTGAAGGTTCCACCGGAGGTTGTAGGCTATTATACCACAAGGGTAGCTGTTATGGAGGTGTTGTCAGTAGGAGCACAGATTCTTACCGTTATCAATACCTTATCGGTGGAAATGGAGCCCACTGGCCGACAGATTATAACAGGAATTCAAAGGCTGTTAAAGGAGGGTGGAATAGAAGCTGTCTGCTTAAATGGCAGTACAGAGGAAAACTTTAAAACCCTTCAAACAGCTATGGGAGTTACTGTAATTGGAGAAGTGGAGAAACCAAAGGCAAAGATTAACACATCTAAAAAAGGAGATCTCGTGGTGGTAATAGGGGTGCCTAAGGTTGGTGAGGAGATTACTATACCCTTTGATAATGAAATATGTAGTGTAAAGGATCTTCAGACTTTATTGACAATGAAAGAAGCAAGAGAAATCTATACCGTTGGTTCAAAAGGCATTATGTATGAGGCCAACTTTTTAGCCCACGAAAACCACTGTAGGTTTCAAGCTGCAGAAGATGTTAAAATAGATTTAAAAAAATCCGCAGGACCTGCCACAGTAATTTTATTTACAATAGAACCTGAAAACCTCCCCTATATTGAAGAAAAGATCCAAAAACCCTGTAGGGTTATAGGGAAATTAATATAAGGGAAACATTATATCATTTAGAGTAGGGGGAAGACATCGTGATTCAAGGAGTTTGTCCAGCTTCCTGTGGTGAATTGCTACAGGGATATATAGAAGGTGGAGAAAAGCTTATTTCCTATAGCATCAATCTTTTTAGCAAAGTAACCATCAGAGAAGATATCCATACCCCTGCAGAAAAAATACCAGCAGCCTATAGCAAGGCCTATAGAATGCTGGAGAAGGTCTTTGCTTACTATGGCTATAAAAAAAAGGATTATCAACAGGTGAGGATACATATAAATTCCTCTATACCTATTGCTAAGGGAATGGCCAGTAGTACAGCCGATCTAGCCGCCACTGCTATAGCAACCGCCACTTATCTAGGAAAAGAATTATCAGAAGAAGAAGTAGCCAAGCTATGTATTGACATTGAACCCACCGATAGTACGGTTTTTTCTAAAATAACACTTTTTGACCACCTAAAGGGGGGGGTTAAAAGGCAATATAGCAACCTTCCCCCCTGCAGAGTGTTGGTATTAGAGGGAAAGGCAACCATCAATACGATAGACTTTAGAAAAATTGATCGGACAGAGATTTTAAAGGAAAATGAGGGCCGTTTAATGGAGGGCCTGGCCCTTTTGGAAAAAGGCATAAAAACCGGTGATTTAAAAACCATAGGTAAAGCTGCCACCATAAGTAGCTTTGCAAATGAAGGAATCCTTCCTAAGGAAGGCCTAGAAGAAATCCATCACATCAGTGAAGCTGTGGGGGCCTATGGCATCAATGTAGCCCACAGCGGCTCTGTTATAGGCATTCTATATAATGATAAAGACTTTGATACAGAAAAATTTTTCCACAGTCTTAAAGAAAAAGACTTTATGAAGAACTATTTATCCATCGTCAGCTATGAAATTATTGCTGGAGGGGGAAGAATAATAAAACCATAGGTGTAGCCAGTGGAATTAAAGGGGAGATAAAATCATGGAGTATATTAAAGATCCATTTGAAATAGAAAAAAAGAGCTTTGAAATCATTACCCAGGAGCTGGGGGAAAAAACATTTCCAGAAAAAGAGGGAAAAATCATAAAAAGAGTTATCCATACAACCGCTGATTTTCAATATGCTGATATTACCAAAATCAGTGGAGATGCTATTTCCTCTAGCCATGATGCCTTAAGACAGGGCTGTAAAATTTATACCGATACCAAAATGGCCATGTCGGGGATCAATAAAAGGACTTTAAAGGCATTAAATAGTGAAATTTACTGTCTTGTAGATGATCCTCAAGTGGTGAAGGAAGCAAAGGAAAGGGGACTTACCAGATCTATGGTGGCCATGGAGAAGGCAGTGGCGGATAAGGATACAAAAATTTTTGTGATTGGCAATGCTCCTACTGCCCTTTTTCAGTTATGTCAATACATAGATGAGAAAAGAATTCACCCCCACCTAGTAGTAGGGGTGCCGGTGGGCTTTGTAGGGGCCAAGGAATCAAAGGAAGCCCTCCTGGAGAGGGATGTTCCCTATATCACCACCGTAGGGAGAAAAGGTGGCAGCACCGTGGCGGCAGCCATCATCAATGCTCTTCTTTATATGATGAACTAGAGGTAGGGATAGCATGGAAAAATACATTGTCAAAAACGGCAAAAAGCTTCGATACGGCTATACAACTGGATCCTGTGCCACCGCTGCCTCTAAGGCGGCGGCCCTTATGCTGCTGAAGGAAAGAAACATAGAGGAAATACAAATATCTACCCCTAAGGGCTGGGACTTAACCCTAAAGCCCCTAGCTATAGAAAAGGGTATTAATTGGGTCTCCTGTGGCATAAAAAAGGATGGAGGGGATGACCCTGATGCCACCAATGGTCTTATCATTTACAGTAGAGTAAAATGGCGACGGGACAATCTCATCCACATCGATGGAGGAATAGGCATAGGGAGAGTAACCAAAAGAGGTTTGCCTGTAGAGGTTGGAAAGGCTGCCATCAATCCTGTTCCCCTCCAGATGATAGAAAGGGAAGTCCGGGAGGTCATAGGACAGCATAGAGGTGTAGATATTGAAATCTTTGCTCCAGAGGCTGTGGAAATAGCTAAAAAAACCTTTAATCCCCGTCTAGGGATTCAAGGAGGCATATCTATTTTAGGCACCTCAGGTATTGTGGAGCCCATGTCGGAGGAGGCTTGGAAGGAATCCCTAGCCCTAGAGATCGCTATGGCTAAGGAGGAAGGACTGGAAAAGCTGATTTTTGTTCCGGGAAATTACGGTAGAGATCTAGTAAGAAACAATTATGGCTTTGATGAAAGGCACATGATAAAAACCAGTAATTTTATAGGATTTATGTTGGATAAGGCTTTAGAGAAGGGGATGAAAAAAATTCTCCTAGTAGGTCATATAGGTAAGCTTATCAAGGTGGCAGGAGGCATATTCCATACCCATAGCAGGATAGCTGATGGCAGAAGGGAGATTTTAGCCGCCTACCTAGGATTATTAGGGACTTCTCCTAAAGATATAGAAAAAATATTGGAAAGCAATACCACTGAAGAGGCAGTTGCTTTTATTTATGAGATGAAAAAGCAGGAGATATTTCCTTTATTGGCAGAAAAAATTACCCAAAAGGCAAGGGAACGGATGGCAGAAGAAGTAGAAGTAGGGACAATTATTTTTTCTATGGATCATGGCATATTGGCCATATCTTCAACGGGAAAAAAGTTATTGGAGGAATTTAAGGAATGAATAAAATCATTGTTGCTGGCATAGGCCCTGGTCACAGGGACTATGTCTTGCCAGCTGTCTATAGAGCTGTTGAAAATTCCGATATTTTAATAGGGGGAAAGCGGAATTTAGAGATTTTTCAAGATTTCACAGGGGAAACCCATCCTATTACAAGGGACTTAGAAGAGGTCATCAGTTATATAAAGGATAAGAGAAGGGACAAAAAAATAACCTTCGTTGTATCTGGAGATACAGGATTTTACAGTATGCTAACCTATCTGAAAAGACACTTTTCTAAGGAGGATCTAGAGGTTATCCCTGGCATTACCTCATTACAGTATTTATTTAGTAAAATGAAGGAACCTTGGCAGGAGGTTCCCCTTATGAGCTTACATGGAAGACAACAGGATTTCTTAGAAAAGCTACAGACATTTAAGAAGGTAGCTATGCTGACAGATAACATCTATACCCCCGATAGAATTGCAGAGATATTGATTAAGGCAGGACTAAAATCTACAAGGATGACTGTAGGAGAAAATTTATCCTATAGGGATGAAAGAATTATTGAGGGAAGGCCCCAGGAAATCATAGGGGCTGCTCCCTATAAAATGGCAGTGGTGGTGATTCAATATGAATAGACAGTGGAACTATGCCGGCTTTGGCATTCCTGATAGTTATTTCATTCGGGGGAAAGCCCCCATGACCAAGGAAGAGGTTCGGGCTGTGGTGATGGGAAAGCTTCGCTTAGGACAAGAGGATATTTTTGTGGATGTAGGAGCAGGCACCGGGTCTGTATCGATAGAAGCGGCCCTAAAGCTCTCTACAGGTAAGGTCTATGCCATAGAATTTAAAGAAGAAGCCTGTAACCTGCTAGAGGCTAACAAAGCTGCCTTTGATGTAAAGAACCTAGAAATTCTCAAGGGTAGGGCGGCAGAGGAAATAAGGAAAATCAAAGGATTTCATCGGATTTTTATTGGAGGCAGCACCGGAGAAATGATGGAGATTTTGGATGAGACAGGAGACCGTCTACTGACGGGAGGAAGAATAGTCATTACCGCCGTTACCATCGAAACCCTCCATGAAGCCCTGCAGGGATTGAAGGCCAGAGGATTTCAAGAAATTGAAGTGGTTTCCATAGGGGTTTCCAAGGGACGTTCCACAGGAAACTATACTTTAATGGAGGCACAAAACACCATCTATATTCTTTCAGCTACTAAATAATAGAGCATTTTTATAATCCAATATTTAATAGTAAATTACTTTTAATTTCAATATAAGGATAAAGCAGTTGTTTATCAACAAACAAGGTTTCATTGAGGATTTAAAGTAGGGTTTTGCTTAACCTTAGCCTCAACCTTAATCTCAAATAGACAGGGGGAAAACAAATGAAGGGAAAATTATACGGCATAGGAGTGGGACCAGGTGATCCAGATCTGTTAACGCTGAAGGCAGTAAAAATACTAGCCAATGCAGATGTGGTTATTTGCCCTAAGGGTAAGCAGGAGGAAGATAGTATAGCTCTAAAAATTGCTAGAGAGCATATTCAGCCAGCGGCAGAAATAAAGGCCTTGGTCTTTCCTATGGTTTATTGTCAAGAAACGCTGGAAAGTCATTGGAGGGAAAACATCAGCATCATAGCCGATGCTTTAGATAAAGGGAAAAAGGTGGCCTTCCTAACCCTAGGGGACCCCCTTTTATACAGCACCTATATATATATTCTAAAGGCTCTGATGGCAGCCGACTATACCATCGAAACCATTCCAGGTGTCACCTCCTTTAGTGCCACCGCCAGCAGAGCCAATCTACCCCTAGCAGAGGGAGATGAAACCTTAACAATTTTACCCCTTATCAAGGAGGAGGAAAGGGTGAAAAAAGCCTTTGACACCTCTGACAATTTAGTGGTATTAAAAGTATCCCACGACCCTAAGGGATTGGCAAAAAGGCTTAGAGAAAAGGGCTTGCAAAACAGTTTTGTCATGATATCTAAATGTGGACATGAGGATGAAAAAATTACAAGGGATATAAGGGATCTAGAAGAAGAGAAGGTTCCCTATTTATCAACTGTTATTATCAAAAAAGGAGGACATAACCATGGGTAAAGTCTATTTTATAGGGGCGGGACCAGGAGATCCAGAGTTAATTACCTTAAAGGGTTATAAAAGAATTCAAGAAGCAGATGTTATTATTTATGCTGGCTCCTTAGTCAACCCTCAAGTGATGGGGGATAGAAGGGAGCATGCGGAAGTCTATAATAGTGCAGGCATGACCCTCCCAGAGGTGATAGAGGTTATGAAAAGGGCTGTAGGGGAGGACAAAACCGTAGCCAGAGTCCATACTGGAGATCCCAGTATTTATGGAGCCATTCGAGAGCAGATGGATGCTCTAGAGGAATTATCTATAGCCTATGAGGTTATTCCTGGAGTTAGCTCCTTTGTGGCTTCAGCAGCTCAGCTAAAGAAGGAGTTTACCCTTCCGGAGGTATCTCAAACCGTAATTTTAACCAGGATGGAGGGAAGAACTCCTGTCCCATCAAAGGAAAGTCTAGCAGCCCTAGCAGCCCATCGAGCTAGTATGGCCATCTTTCTTTCAGTACAAATGATGGATAAGGTAGTAGATGAGCTAACAAAGGCCTATCCTTCCAGCACCCCAGTGGCAGTAGTACAACGGGCTACATGGGAGGATCAAAAAATTGTAGAGGGGACCTTGGCAGATATTACAGAAAAGGTTCGGAAGGCCGGCATCAAAAAAACTGCACAAATTTTGGTTGGAGACTTTTTAGGCAATGAATATGCCCTGTCAAAGCTCTATGATGAAGGGTTTACCCATGAATATCGAAGAGGGAAGGAATAAATGAGGATTGCTATTTTTACAGTAACCCAAAGGGGCAAGGCATTGGCCCTAACACTTCAAAAACACTTTCCCCATAGCCAAGTCCATGTCTTGCCAAAATTTTATGAGGGGGAAGAGGGAGTTTTACCTATAGAGGGGGACTTAAAAACTACGGTGGGGGGACTGTTTCCTTCAAGGGACTATCTTATCTTTATTATGGCCACCGGCATTGTGGTTCGAACCATAGCCCCTTATCTCCAACATAAAAGCCAAGATCCAGGGGTCTTAGTGATGGATGAAGGAGGAGAGTATGTTATTAGCCTATTATCCGGTCATATAGGGGGTGCCAATGAAATGACCCTGAAGGTAGCTGACAAGCTGGGGGCAACCCCTGTCATCACCACAGCCTCCGATGTGCAGGGACTCATGGCAGTGGACACCCTAGCCCATAAGTTAAAATGTAAAATCAATGATTGGCAATTAACGAAAAAAATAACAGCTCATATTGTTAACGGTGGGAGAGTAAGGATTTATGGAGGTATTCCAGCCTCCATAAAGCTACCCACAAACTATGAAGCTATAGAAAAATTTACCGAACTTATTGATGGGGATTATGGCATCTATATAGGCAATGATCCAATAGATAAGAATCACAACAACATCCTACAGCTTTATCCACAAAATATCGTTTTAGGAATTGGTTGTAGAAAAGATATAGAAGCTGATACTGTTATAGAAGCTATAAAGGGGGCTTTAGAGGAAGCCTCTATAGCTCTAGAAAGTGTAAAAAAAATAGTAACGGTAGATGTGAAGGCACAGGAGAAGGGGCTTATTGAAGCCAGCAAGATCTTAGGACTTCCTTTAGAAATCATAGATCGTCAAAAAATTCTAGAGGTAGAGAAGGACTTTGAGATTTCCTCCTTTGTGAAAAATACCATAGGAGTAGGCTCCGTCAGTCAACCCTGTGCGTATTTAGGGTGTAACAGAGGAAGGTTGCTGTTGGAGAAGAAAATAACCAATGGTGTCACCGTATCAATAGCTGAAGAGGAGAGATAAAGGATGGGAAAAGTATTTGTAATAGGCATAGGTCCAGGAGGAGAGGATTACATGACTCCGGCTGCCAGGGAAGGAATTATGTCCAGTGACGTTATTATTGGGTACAAAACCTATATTGACTTGATTCGCCCCATCCTAGGGGATAAAAGAGTAATAGACAGTGGCATGAAACGGGAGATAGAAAGATGCAGCCTAGCCATTGATTTAGCAGAGGAAGGACATACAGTTGCATTGGTCAGCAGTGGAGATCCTGGCATATATGGTATGGCTGGGGCAGTACTAGAGGTAAAGGGTGAGAAAAACAGTCCTATAGAAATAGAGGTTATCCCAGGGGTAACAGCCGTAAGTGCAGCAGCTGCTGTACTGGGGGCACCCCTCATGCATGATTTTGCTGTCATTAGCTTAAGCGATCTTTTAACCGATTGGGACGTTATAAAAAAACGCCTTCAGCTGGGGGCTGAGGGGGATTTTGTTATAGCCCTCTATAACCCAAAGAGCAAGGGCAGAGTTACCCAGATTGAAGAGGCTAGGGATATTATGCTACAGCATAGAAAAAAGGAAACCCCTGTAGGTATTGTAAGAAATGCTAAACGAAGGGGTGAAGAAGTTATTATTACTACCTTGGGAGAAATGCTAAATCATTCTATTGATATGCTGACGATGGTGATCATAGGGAATAGTAACAGCTTTATCCAGGATGGCAAAATCATTACCCCAAGGGGATACCATCTATGATTTTAGCCCTATGTGGAACTTCAGAGGGACGGGAGCTGGTGGCAAAGCTTCTTGAAAAGCAGCTAAAGGTCTTAACCACTGTAACGACAGGCTATGGAGCCAAGCTCCTAAGGGAGGGTATGGGGGTGGAGGTTTTGGAGGGAAGGCTGGACAAGGAAAAGATGAAGGCTTTGGTAAACAATAAAGGACTTGAATACATTGTAGATATCACCCATCCCTATGCTGAAAATATTTCTAGACTAGCTATAGAGGTGGCTAAAGAAGAAAAAATCCACTACCTACGATATGAAAGGAAGGCCACCTCCTCTGAAGATAAACATATTCTGTTGGCTAAAGATTTTGATGAAGCGGCAAAATTGGCAAAATCCTTTAGGGGAAACATATTTCTTACGGTAGGCAGTAACCATATACCTACTTTTTTAAGGGAGGTTGATGTCAATAGGTTGGTGGCCAGAGTTCTGCCCCTTTCCACCATTGTCCAAGCCTGTGAAGACCAGGGGTTTACCCCCGACAATCTTATTGCCATGAAGGGCCCCTTCAATGAAGAAATGAATAAACAAATGTTTGAAACCTATAGAGCAGCTGTTATTGTAACGAAGGACAGCGGAAAAGCTGGAGGAACAGAAGAAAAAATAGCTGCAGCAAAAACCTTAAACCTTCCTGTAATTTTAGTAAAAAAACCTTCTATCTCCTATGGAGAAGTTTATGATGATATGGATTCCTTGGTGCATAAAATTGCCTCAATTCGCTCAAAATAAAATGAGGTTTAACTCAGATAAAAAGGAGGCTTTTACCATGAATCAGGAAGTAAATAAGGATATGGCAGCTATGAGCTATGCAAACCTTACGGATGAGCAGCTGAAACAATTAATGTCCATAGAGGATGACATCAACAAAAACCGTCAAGAAAAAGTATTTTTGATGGCCTTTGTAAATAAGCATTAGGAAAAGGGATGTTAATCCCTTTTTTTAGTACCAATTTCCTATACCCCAAAAGTAGGATTCTAGATAAAAATGTAGAATCATTAACAAAACAATAAATTTATGAGGAATTTTACAGCTTACTTGCAGGAAAATCACTTTTTATGGAGAATTTTACCAGTAAGTTCGCTTTGGGGAGTGGTAAAATGTTTAACTTGATTATCAATATAGCTTTTTTAACTATTCTTTTAGTACCTATCGTGATCTTGTTTTTAACCTTTATTAAAATAACAGGAGAAGACATCAGAAAATCCTTGAGCATAAAAAAAGAGAATGCCTTCTATAGCCCCAAGGAGAAAAGACAGGCTATGGAGGGTCTTCGTCGAATAAAATAATATTTTTTCTTCACCTATTTATTAACAATGTACTAGGATGCCGAATAGAATAATAAATATAGGGCTAAAATGAAAATATGGAATTTATCAAAAAGGCTGGTGGATAAAATGGGTGAGGACTTGTACTGTTGTATATGTAACGATGAAACCGGTAGAGGAATTATTTTATTAAACCAATATATATGTAGAAGTTGTGAAAAGGAAATAATAAACACACCATCTGATGAATTAAAATATGAAATTTTCAAACGAAAAATAAAGGATATTTGGATAAGCTTTTTACAGGCGACTTAACAAAGGGACTGATCTTCAGTCCCTTTGTTGCTTTGTCTTCTGTAAAAGTGACGATTCCCAAAGGAAACTACCCTTTATATAAATAAGCAATAGGAAGGTTATACACCTAACCCTTGATCGTCTACTGATGGGGTCATCTACTTTTTACAAAAGAATTATTTCAGCCTCTGTTGTTCTATACCTGTCTTCATGCTATCCCTTAAAATTTCTTTTCTTTGACCATTTACTTCATCAATAGAAATATCCAGCATTGTGGAAATTTCCACATCAGATTTTTTATTGCCATAAGCCTTTACAAGATTTCTTAAATTGGTTATTTTATTATTGATAGAGGCCACCACCTTTAGTTTTTTTAAAAAGGGGCTCAATTTTACATGGCGTAAACAAAAAAATTTCTATAGACAAATACTGTCTATAGAATTATTATTTCAAAAAAAGAATCCCTTTATACTTAAAAAGAAAAAGGAAAAAGCTTTTCTTTTAGCGAAATAATAATGATTAAGAAAAAACAATCTCTATATAAGGAGGAGGATGTTTATGAAATCAACACCCCTTTTAGACAGACTTTTACAGATAGAGGCAGAAGACATTACATCTTTCCACATGCCAGGTCATAAGAATGGAAAAATATTTAAAAAATTTCACTATAAAAACTTTAAACAACATTTAGCCAATATAGATACAACAGAAATAATTGGCACCGACAATCTCCATAAGCCTAAGGAAATTATCAAACAAGCACAAGAAAGAGCCAGTGAGGCTTTTAAAAGTGAAGAAACATTTTTTTTGGTTAATGGCAGCACATCAGGTATTTATAGTATGATTATGGCCGCCACATCTCCAGGGGACAAGATTATTATAGGAAGGAACTGTCATCAATCGGTTATCAATATTACGATTTTAGGAGATTTGACTCCTGTGTACCTTTATCCTGAAATGGATATAGAAAAAGGCATAGCTCTAGGGATTTCACCTGAAGAGGTGGAGAGGAGATTAATAGAAAACCCTGATGCTAAGGCGGTGGTGATTGCTTACCCAACCTACCATGGATTTGCCAGCGACCTTAAAAGAATTGCAGAAATTGTCCATAGTCATGGAAAGATCCTCCTGGTGGATGAAGCCCATGGAGCCCATCTAGGATTAAGCCATAGGCTTCCCATGACAGCCCTAGAATGTGGCGCTGATGCTGTGGTCCAGAGTATTCATAAAACCCTTCCCGCCTTCACCCAAAGCTCTATGCTCCATGTGCAGGGTAATAGAATAGATAGAGAAAAATTAAAATTTATGTTAAGATTACATCAAAGCACCAGTCCTTCCTATATATTAATGGCCTCCTTAGATTTAGCCACCACTATTTATCAAGATTATGGTAGGGAGCTTATGGAGGAGCTGTTGTATCATGTAGAAGTCTTTAAAAATAAAATGAAGGACATAGAGGGTGTGACGGTTTTAGGAACAGAATTGGTGGGAAAGCATTTTATTAAAGCAATGGATACAACAAGACTCTGGATTAGTATGCACCATCAAGGTATTGATGGCTATGAACTAGAGAGAAGGCTTAGAGATAAGTATCGTATCCAAATGGAGCTGTCTAACATTTACGGTGTGTTGGGGATGACCTCTATTGGTAATGATAAAGAAGACTTTGATAGACTATATACTGGTTTGTTGGACTTATCACAACACAAAGAAGACAAAGGAAAAATAGAAAAAATGCCCTTCTTCTCCTACTCTATACCCAAACGGACCTTTACACCGAGGGAGGCCCTATACAAGCCTAAGAAAAAGGTTTTGCTGGAGGACAGCATAGGTCATATTAGTGGAGAATATTTTATTCCCTATCCCCCAGGGATTCCTATCCTTATTCCAGGAGAAGTTATAGAAGAAGAAATGATAAACTATGTAAAGACAATGGTTGCAAGGGGTATGGAGGTATTGGGACTCAAGGATATTACATGTCAGAGGATAGAGATACTTACAGATTAAAAGACAATTAAGAATAATGAGGTGACATAATGAAAAAGGGTTTATTTATATCGATAGAAGGTTTAGATGGATCAGGAAAAAGCACCCAGATCCAGTATATGAAAAGATTTATGGAGGACAAAGGCTTTGAAGTCCTATTGACAAGAGAACCAGGAGGAACCGTCATTGGAGAAAAAATCAGAGACATTATATTAGATAAGCAGCACCAAGAGATGGCAGATACTACAGAAGTCCTTTTGTATGCCGCTTCAAGAGCTCAACACGTCCAACAATTTATTTTACCTGCCCTACAGGAGGGTAAGGTGGTCCTATGTGATAGATTTGTGGATTCCAGCATTGCCTATCAGGGTGGAGGAAGAAAATTAGGCTGTAGCTTAGTAAAAGAAATCAATAGATTTGCAACCCAAGGATTAAAGCCTGACTTAACCATATTTTTTGATATTTCTCCTGTAACAAGCCTGCAAAGGATTAGTTCCAAGGAAATAGATAGATTAGAACAGGAAAAAATAGATTTTCATGAGGCTGTCTACAATGCTTATAAGGAGCTATGTAGGGAGGAACCCCATAGAATTAAAGTAGTGAAGGCTGATAGAGATATTGAAGCCATTAGTAGGGATATACAAGGACTATTAATAAAATTAATAAAGGAGGGAAATCTATGAAACTAGTAATAGCCATCGTTCATGATGAAGATGCAGGAGATCTTATGGAGGAGTTAACCAACAACAAGTTCAGAATTACCAAGCTAGCCACTACAGGAGGTTTTTTAAGGGCAGGGAATACAACTCTTTTAGTAGGTACAGAGGATGAAGAGATTGATAAAGTCATAGCCATTATAAAAAACAACTGTGAATCTAGAAAGGAAATAGCCACTTCTCCTGCACCGGTATCAGGAACAACAGGGGTGTTTATTCCTTACCCCATAGAAGTAACAGTAGGGGGAGCAACGGTTTTTGTGGTAGATGTAGAAAAATATGTTAAGCTATAGAAAGAGTGATGAAACCCATGGCTTTTAAAGCTATATTAGGACAGGAAAGACTTATAGAAAGCTTAAAAGGAGCTTTAAATCGTCAGCAACTGACCCATGCCTACTTGATAGAGGGCCAAAGAGGACTGGGAAAAGCTAGAATTGCCCATGAGCTAGCAAAAGCTATATGCTGTAGAGCTGAAGGGAGGAAACCCTGTAATCAGTGCAATAGCTGTAGAAAGGCAGAACATCAAAGTCATCCAGAAATAAAGTGGCTACAGGAAGAGGGAAGCATCAAAATAGAAGCTATACGGGAGCTTCAGAAGAACTTCCAAATGAAACCCTATGAAGGCACAAAAAAAGTATGGATCATTTCAGATGCCGGTAAAATGACCACCCAAGCTCAAAATGCCCTTTTAAAGACATTGGAGGAGCCACCACAGCATGGAACGATTCTTCTTATCACCACCAATGGCAATAGCTTGCTACCCACCATTACCTCAAGATGTCAGCGACTAAAGCTGTTGTCGGTAGCATTAGAAAAAATCCAAAGCTATTTAATGGAGGAAAAAAATGTAGATGAAAAAGAAGCCAAGGTATTGGCGGCCTTCTCAAATGGTGTGATTGGTAAAGCCCTACAGCTTCTAGAGGATGAGGAGTTTAAGGAAAGAAGACAGAGGATTATGGTCATCACTAGAGATATTGTTGATAAAAAAACCATTTACCTTTTAGAAAATCTAGAATATTTCAATGAAGAAAAAACCAATATAGAGGAAATACTAGAAATAATGACGGGTTGGTATCGGGACCTCCTTATTTATAAGGATACACAAAAAAAAGACCTGGTTATCAACATAGATGCTTTAGAGGAAATTAGCTATCAAACCAGTAAACTTACCTTAAAAAACATAAAGGAAATGCTTTTTATTATAGAGTCAACAAAAAGCAATCTTAAAAGCAACGCTAATTTTCAAATGACTATAGAAGTAATGCTACTGGACCTAAAACAAAAAACACAGTAAGTAGAAATTCCAATAAAGGGAAAAGCTTTACTGATGGCACAATATTAGAAAGTTTGATACAATATGAAATAACACTTAATTCATAAGTAGACAACCGAAAGCTTGGTTTTTAACTTTGGTGTTGATTACTTCGTTTGTTTATCTAGTGGGGGGCTCACCAATACACTGCAGGATCAAAGAATAAAATTTATTAAGAGCAATGGTTACCTTTTATATAGAGATACAGAACTGGGAGGAATTATTAATGGTTACAGTTGTAGGTGTGCGATTCAAAAAGGCTGGCAAAATATATTACTTCAATCCAGGAGAAATACCTGTAGAAAAAAACAATTGCGTTATTGTAGAAACCGCTAGAGGTGTAGAGTTTGGAGAAGTGGTTGTGGGGCCTAAGGAGGTCTCGGAGGAGGATATTGTCGCCCCCTTAAAGGACGTTATAAGAACTGCCACCGAGGAAGACACAAGGCAACACTTTGAAAACAAAGATAAGGAGAAGGAAGCCTTTAATATATGCTTAGAAAAAATAGAGTTTCATCAGTTGGATATGAAATTAATCGATGTAGAATATACCTTTGATAATAACAAGGTGATTTTCTATTTCACCGCTGATGGAAGGGTGGACTTTAGAGAACTGGTAAAGGATCTAGCTGCTATCTTTAAAACCCGTATTGAATTAAGACAAATTGGTGTGAGGGATGAATCTAAAATGCTTGGGGGCATAGGCACCTGTGGCAAACCCTTATGCTGTGCCACTTGGTTAGGAGATTTTGAACCAGTATCTATCAAGATGGCAAAGGAACAGAGTCTTTCCTTAAACCCAACAAAAATTTCTGGTATTTGCGGACGCTTATTTTGTTGCTTAAAGTATGAATATGATATGTACCAAGAAATTCTTGACAAACTTCCAGGAGTGGGTTCTATTGTATTGACCCCCTATGGTGAAGGTACAGTCATTGAAACCAATGTTTTGCTGGAAAAGGTAAAAGTAAAGATAAAGATAAAAAATGGCCAGGACAATTCTGAAGAGTTAAAGGTCTGTAGTATTAATGAAGTTAGCAAAGTTAAAGAAAAAAGAAGCCTTAAAGAACAGCTTGCTCTTCAGGGTCACGTAACTGATGGGTTGTTGGAGGATGAATTACAGCAACTGAAGGAACTGGAGGACTAACTGGTAGTCGAAGGGGTGTTTATCAATGAAAGTAAGAAACAAAGCTTGGATCATGATTATTTTATTAGTGATGGTTTTTGCTGTAATAGGAAGCTTTAATAAAGATCCAGAGCATAAGCCTGGGGATACATCCCCTGTCCTACAAGAGACAGATCCACAGGATGACGGAACAGCTGATGAAGCACAAGAAGAGATAGATGAACAATCCCTTGAGGAAAGTATACCAATAGAAGAAAGCAGACCTAGGGTTTTAGCTTTTTGGGTATCATGGGATGAAGAATCAAAGGAACAATTGGATATACTAGAAAATGCAAATAAACTTTTAGGCCAGGATATTGGTTTTGTAGGTATACACGCCACCTTTTTTGATACAGTAGATAAAGAGGAAGTGATGGCCTATATTAAAGAAAAGGGCTATAGCTTTGAAATCATTATGGATGAAGAAGGAAAAAAAGCCGAAGACTATTATGTAGGAAGCTTCCCCACCACTATTTTTTTAAATGAAAAGGGGGAAGTAGTTGGAGCCTACACCGCCCTTATACAAGAAGACAAAATTTTACAGGAACTAGAAGAAATACTACAAAATTTAACCAATTAAACTTTTATACAAACGAGGTGAAGATACCACCTATGGAGGATTTGTTGAAACAGCAAGAACGAATTGACGATCTACAAGTAAATGGGTTGAAGATTATTCAAAACCCAAAGGGCTTTTGTTTTGGAATAGATGCGGTGTTGCTGGCAAACTTTGTTGCCTTGAAACAAAATGCCAAAGTAGTGGATTTAGGTACTGGTACAGGGATTATTCCCATCCTTTTGGCGGGGAAAAGTAACACCAGCCATATTACTGCCCTAGAAATTCAAGATGAGGTAGCTGATATGGCGAGACGCAGTGTTCAATTAAATCGCCTTGAAAATAGGATTGACATTTTAACCATGGACTTAAAGGAGGGGGAGAAGATATTACCCGTCAATACCTTTGATGTGGTAACCTCCAATCCCCCTTACATGCATCCAGAGGGCCTATTAAACCTAGAGGACACCAAGTCTATATCCAGACATGAGATAAAATGCAGTCTAGAGGATGTTATAAAAACTGCCTCTAGGCTGCTAAAGCATTTAGGACGATTTTTTATGGTCCATCGACCCCAAAGGCTGGTGGACATTATGTACTATTGTAGGCAATATAAGCTGGAGCCAAAACAGCTGCAATTTATCCATCCTACCTACGGTAAAAAACCAAATCTATTATTATTGGAATGCAGAAAAGCCGCCAATCCAGAATTAAAGATTTTAGATCCCCTTTATGTCTATGAGGAAACGGGGAAATACACAAAGGAAATCTACGAGATATATGGTAAAAGGATGTTAGAGGAGGGGAGAGATGATTAAGGGCAAGCTTTACATATGTCCCACCCCTATTGGGAATTTAGAGGATATCACCCTTAGAACCTTAAAGATTTTGAAGGAAGTAGATACTATAGCAGCTGAGGATACCCGTCATACCCTTAAGCTGTTACGACACTTTGACATTCAAAAGCCATTAACCAGCTATCATGAACACAATGAAAAGGTAAAAACCCAACAATTGATTAACAAACTACTGGGGGGAGAAAGGATAGCCCTAGTGTCAGATGCCGGGATGCCAGGCATATCAGACCCCGGAGAAACCCTAATCAAGGCCTGTATAGAAGAGGGAGTGGCTTTCGAAGTACTACCAGGTGCTACTGCTGGGATTCTAGCCCTAGTAGCATCAGGGCTGGATACAAGACAATTTGCCTTTGAAGGCTTTCTGGATCGAGAGAAGAAAAAACGACGACAAAGACTAGAAAAAATACAAATGGAGGATCGAACCCTTGTATTTTATGAGGCCCCCCATCGTATCAAGGATACCCTTAAGGATATGGTGGAGGTGCTGGGAAACCGAAGGGCTGTAGTGGGAAGGGAGCTTACAAAAAAGTATGAGGAATTTTTAAGAAGTACCCTACAGGAGCTGTATGATTATTTTCAAGAAAACCCTCCTAAGGGGGAAATGGTTTTAATCTGTGAAGGTATTAGTCAAGAAGAAATGCTACAAAATGAAAGGGAAGCCTTTGAGGCCCTCTCTATTAAACAGCATATCCTTTCCTTTATAGAAGAGGGCTTGGATAAAAAAGAAGCCATTAAAAAGGTTGCTAAGGTGAGAAAAATCCCTAAATCAGAAGTATATAAAGAAGCCATAGACATTTAAGTCTATGGCCTCTTCTTAACATATTATTGACTTTGTCCTAGGGCATCAATACATCCTTTACATACATTTTTACCTTTATGTACAGTGATATCCGTAGCATTACCACAGAAAACACAAGCAGGTTCATATTTTTTCAATAAAACACTTTCACCATCTACATAAATTTCTAAAGCATCCTTTTCTGCAATGTTTAATGTACGTCTTAACTCAATAGGAAGTACAATTCTTCCCAATTCATCTACCTTTCTTACAATACCTGTTGATTTCAATTTTTTTCCTCCTTTAATAAGTTACCCTAAATCTAAAGACAGCTTCCATTATAATTATACAAATTTCGACATTATGTAATACATATTAGCAAATATTCCATAAAAAGTCAATTGTAAAAATTTGCAAAAGATTGTCAAAATTTTAACCACTATTGGATAACTTTCATGAATAATATATACTAAAAGTATTACAAGTACAACAACAATCCGTAAAAAATATCAATAGAAATAAATTTTTAAAGAATAGTCTATATAAAACTAGAGTTTTAGGAGCTGATAAAATGAATACCGCTGTCTCCAAAATCCTTCAATTAAGTAAACAATTAAATATAGATGTATATTTAGTGGGGGGTGCAATACGGGATTTATTGTTAAACAGAAGAATAAAAGACTTTGATTTTACAGTTTTCAATGGTCACAAACAATTAGCCCATCAAGTTGCAAAAGAGATGGAGGGAAGCTTTATAGAGCTAGACCCTGAAGGAGAAATATATAGAGTGGTGTTAAAGGATGGACTTGTACTGGACTTTAGCCAAATAAAAGGAGAGACTATAGAAGAAGATTTATATCAAAGGGATTTCACCATCAATGCCATGGCCTATTCCTTAAAAAATCCTTGGCCATTAGTACCAGATAAGATCCTAGATCCCCTTCAAGGAAGAGAGGACATTTATAAAAAGCTTCTTCGACATGTAGAAGAAAATATCTTTAAAGAGGATCCCCTCAGGATGCTTCGAGCTGTTCGGTTGATGTCTCAGTTGAATTTTGACCTCCATAGAACTACAAGGGATCTCATTAGGACAGAAAGCAGTAGGATAACGGCAGCAGCAGGAGAAAGGATTACGGAGGAGCTGTTTCAAATCCTCAGTGAAAGGAAAACCTACCACTATTTTAATCTAATGGATAAACAATTAAATTTACTGGAAAAAATCTTCCCTGCAATCAGGGAGATGAAGGGAATTGGTGAATGCCAATATCATGTGGTGGATAGCTGGACCCACTCGATTTATACCATGAAGGCGGTAGAGGGCTACATCTATGCCCATGGATTCTTTGAAGATCATATTCGACAAGCCTACGAAGAGCATACTAAGGAAATCCTTGCTGGTGACCGCAGTCGACTACAGTTGTTGAAGCTAGGATCTATTTTTCATGATGTAGGAAAGCCATCGGCTAGAAAGGTGGACAGCAAAGGCAGGGTTCGTTTTAAGGGACATGAAATAACGGGAGCAGAGATTATCAAGGAATACGGCAACCGATTAAAGCTAAGTGTTAAAGAAAAGAAAATATTATATAAATATATAGCCCTCCATATGTGGCCCTTAGTCCTCTATAAAAAAAATGATGTAAGTGGTAAAGCCCTCTATAAGATGTTTAATGAAACAGGGGAGGAAACCTTGGATATCCTCTTAATTGCTTTAGGAGACATCGTGGCTACTAGGAGGATATTACACCCTAAGGAAGAAATGGGTATGTTTAAGATACATATAGAGTATATTGCCAATAATTATCTAACCCGTTATAGGCCTATAGCCAACATCACCTCTATCATTAAAGGCAGAGAAGTAATGGAGGTTTTGGATATACCAGAAGGAGTAACAGTGGGGAAAGTGCTGGAGGAGATAAAAAAAGCCATTTATTTTGGAGAAATCCCCCCTACAAAGGAAGGGGCTATCAATTATATAAAAGAAATTTACTAAAAAGAGGATCCTACAGAGATCCTCTTTTTTGACTTTCTTTATAGGTGTTTACCATAGAATGCTTTAAATCCCATAGCTTCTTAGAAAGATCCACCTTATAAAGCTGGGGACGATCTAAGCGTTTATACTCTGGCCAAAGGCTATTTAGTTCCTCAGCAGCATACTTTTTTATTTCTGTAACGGTTTTTCGAGGATACACCAGCTCTCCATCTACATAAAGAGGTATTAGCATTTCTCGAATACGATAATTGGTAAAGGTCTTGGTCTTCCATGTATAGATAGGATGAAAAATCGTCAAAGGGCTGTTGGTATCAATGGTCTCCTCCTCCAGCATCACCAAGTCTGCTTGAGCCTTGCCGTTATCACCATCATAAATCCTTACAACCTTTTTATATCCCGGATTTGTAATTTTATCGGGATTTTCTGATATTTTAATTTTAGGAATCAACTGATCATCCTTTTCTATGGCCGACAGCTTATAAACTCCACCCAAAGCAGGGCAATTACTGGAGGTAATAAGATTGGTTCCCACTCCCCAGCCATTAACAGCAGACTTTTGCATTTTCAAGCTATGAATAGTTTCCTCATCTAAATCACTGGAGGCAATAATACTTACATGGGGAAACCCAGCAGCATCCAACATTTTACGGGCCTCCTTAGAAAGATAAGCAATGTCTCCGGAGTCAATACGAATTCCCTTAGCCTCATAACCCTTTTCTCTTAATTCATTAAATACAGTAATAGCATTAGGCACACCACTTTTTAAGGTATCATAGGTATCCACCAAGAGAAGGCATGTATCAGGATAACTATTGGCATAGGCCCTAAAGGCATCTAATTCTGTATCAAAGGCTTGAATCCAGCTATGGGCTTGAGTACCTACTACTGGAATATCAAATCTTCTTCCTGCTAGAACATTTGAGGTGGAGGAACAACCACCAATGACAGCAGCTCGAGCCCCATAAATCCCAGCATCGGGACCCTGTGCCCTCCTTAAACCAAATTCAAAAACAGGTTCACCCTCGGTTACTTCGCAAATTCTAGAGGCCTTGGTGGCAATAAGGGATTGAAAGTTAATGATATTTAAAAGAGCCGTTTCTATTAACTGAGCTTCAAAGGCAGGTGCCTTCACCCTTAAAACCGGTTCGCCAGGGAACATAACAGAACCCTCTGGGACGGAATAAATAGTTCCAGAAAACTTAAAGTTCTTCAAAGCATTTAAAAACTCTTCTTCAAAGTCTAGACCCCTTAAATAATTTAAGTCCTCTTCTGTAAATTGAAGATTTTCGATATAATCGATTGCCTGTTCTATGCCAGTAATAATCGTATAGCTGCTACCCCCTGGATTTCTTCTAAAAAACAAGTCAAAAACCATGATATTGTTATGAAGGTTATGCTTTAAATAACCATTCATCATGGTTAACTGATAGAAATCTGTTAACAAAGCAAGGTTTCTCATAATATTCCCGTCCTCATCTAAGTTATATTTACTATTAGCATCATCCACTTACAAATAATTATAACAGATTTTTGTCAAGAAATGAAAATATTTAAAAAATTTTATAGGGAGGAAGAAAGACATATGGGAAAAGCCCCCTATCATATCATGTAACGAATGAAAAAAACAGGAAAAGAGGGTTTTTATGGGGTTAATATGGTTTGGGATGATGATTTTAGGTATGCTGGTGGCAGTGATAACGGGAAAAACAGCAATTATCAATGAAGTAATTTTACAGGATGCCCAAGAGGCAGTGGTCTTTGCCATTGGTCTTACAGGAATTATGGCGGTGTGGCTAGGACTAATGAACATTGCAAAAAAATCAGGACTTATCAACAGCTTTGCCCTCCTTATGAGACCTGTTACCAGAATATTGTTTCCCTCTATACCTCCTAATCACCCCGCCATTAGCAGTATCATGATGAACATGGTAGCCAATATGTTTGGGGCAGGGAATTCCGCCACTGCCTTAGGTATTAAAGCAATGGAGGAACTCCAGACCCTAAATAGAAATAGAAGGACCGCTACCAATGCCATGTGTATGTTGTTGGTCATAAATATGTCTTCTATACAACTAATCCCTCTAGCAGTATTGAAATTAAGGGCTGATGCAGGATCTCAAGTGCCTACAGAGATTATTGCCTCCGCCATGATGGCCACTGGTATATCTACGATGGTAGGTATAATTGTCTGTAAAGTATTGGAGGGGAGAGAAGGATGATTAAAATATTAACATTTTTATCTGTAGCCACCATCCCTATGATGATTACCATTATATTAGTCCATGGTCTCATAAAAAAAGTAAATGTATATGATGCTTTTGTGGAGGGGGCTGGTGAGGGCTTTAAAACCGCTGTAAAAATTATGCCCTATTTGATTGCTATTTTTCTGGCCATTGGTTTGATGAGGAAATCTGGAGCTATGGATTTCATTATTCAAGCTATGACAGTTCCTATGACCTATATAGGGATTCCACCAGAGGTGTTGCCCCTAGTAGTCATGCGTCCTATATCTGGAAGCGGATCTCTTGCTGTTTTACAGGATATTCTTACCTACTATGGACCAGATACCTTTGTGGGGAGGGTGGCCTCCACCATGATGGGTTCAGCAGAAACCATTTTTTATACAATGGCTGTCTACTTTGGGGCTGTAGGGATAAAACATTCCCGACACACTGTTCCAGCCGCTCTTATATCCCATTTTGCTGCTGTCATTGCTTCGGTGTTTATATGTAACAGACTCTTTTAAAGATTTTATCAAGAATCTATTGACAGCTACTGTATAATTTTATATATTTATGTATAAAATAAGATAAAAAAAGATATAGACATGGAAAGATAGATATTGATAAAAAAGATTAAGGGACTGCCTTTACATAATATGAATTACCAGTTTATTGATGGCAGAAACCCCAGTTGATACATAATTATAGAGGATAGGTAATGATGGGAAGAGTAGGATTAGCGATTTAGAAGCAGAGAGCCGGGACAGGTGAAAGCCGGTACTAAAGAACTAAACTGAAGATGGCCCCTGAACCTTATGGCTGAGGTGAATATACATTGAACTAAGGCTATGACGGGATTGCAGCCGTTATACTGCAGAGTGATGAAAAGTCACTTACTGAGGTTATTGCTGTAAAGTAGTAATAAACTAGGGTGGTACCACGAATCTATCTTCGTCCCTATACTTTTAAAGTATAGGGCATTTATATTTTTTGAAAAAATTTACCCTATTGAACCATACTAACAAAAAAGGAGAGGTTAAACATGAGTAAAGGAACCTATTATTTAACAACACCTATTTACTATCCCAGTGCCAAGCTTCATATAGGCCATACCTATACCACCGTAGCTGCTGATGCTCTGGCAAGATTCAAACGCTTTACAGGCTACGATGTACAGTTTTTAACAGGAACAGATGAGCATGGTGAAAAGATTCAAAAAGCTGCTGAAGGAAAGGGTATGAGCCCTAAGGCCTACGTAGACGAAATTGTAGATGACATTAAAAAAATATGGAAAAGCATGGACATATCCTATGACACCTTTATTAGGACAACCGATGAACAGCATGTAAAAAGTGTTCAGGGAATTTTTCAAAAGCTTTATGACAAGGGTGATATCTATAAAAGTGAATATGAAGGATGGTACTGTACCCCCTGTGAATCCTTTTGGACAGAGACCCAGCTAAAGGATGGGAATCTTTGTCCCGATTGTAACAGACCAGCTGAACTGGCAAAGGAGGAAGCCTATTTCTTTAGACTCTCTAAATATCAGGACAGATTAATCAAATATTTTGAAGAACATCCTGAAATTTGTTTACCAGAGTCCAGGAAAAATGAAATGATCAATAACTTTCTTAAGCCAGGCTTAGAAGATTTAGCTGTATCTAGAACCAGCTTTGACTGGGGCATTCCAGTACCCTTTGATGAAAAGCACGTTATTTATGTATGGATCGATGCTCTATCCAATTATATCACAGCCCTAGGCTACGGCTCCGATAACAAAGAAAGATATGAAAAGTATTGGCCCGCCAATGTTCATATTATGGCTAAAGAAATTATTAGGTTTCACACCATTATTTGGCCAGCCATGCTAATGGCTCTAGAGGAACCACTACCTCAAATGGTTTATGGTCATGGTTGGATTATGTTTGGTGATGACAAAATGTCAAAATCAAAAGGAAATATCGTTTATCCAGAGCCTCTGATAGAGAGGTACGGCCTTGATGCTTTAAAATACTTCCTATTAAGAGAATTTACCTTTGGCTATGATGGTACCTATACCAATAGGGCTTTTGTAAGCCGATTTAATGCTGACCTATCTAACGATCTAGGAAACCTTGTAAGCAGAAGTATTACCATGATCGAAAAATATAACGATGGCATCATTCCAGAGGGGAATATGGCTGGGGAATTTGATGAAGACCTAAAACAAGTAGCTACCTCAGCTGCTGAAAAAGTGGAGAAAGCCATAGATGGCCTTCAATTCCATGAAGGACTAGAAGAAATTTGGAAGGTAATCCGAAGAGTAAACAAATACATTGATGAAACCACCCCTTGGATTCTGGCAAAGGATGAAGCCAGTAAGCCAAGGTTGGATACAGTTCTTTATAATCTAGCCGACAGTATCCGCATTATCTCTGTTTTATTGAAGCCTTTTATGGAAGCAACTACAAAGAAAATATGGCTTCAATTAGGTATAGGTGAAGGTCAAGACACCTCTTGGGAAGCAGCCTCTCAATTTGGAAAAACCCCTGCTGGAACAAAGGTTGTCAAGGGGGAGGTTTTATTCCCAAGATTAGATATAGAAAAGGAAATCGAGGAGCTAGAAAACATAAATAAAGCCTATTTCCAAAAAATAAATGGTATTAAAGAAGAAAAAGAAGTAGAAGAGATGGTAGAAATAGAAGCCAAGGAAGAAATCACCATTGATGATTTTAGCAAGCTGGAGCTAAGGGCAGCCAAGGTACTTAAGGCAGAAAAACATCCAAAGGCGGATCGTCTATTGGTACTACAGCTACAGGTGGGCAACGAAACAAGACAGGTGGTTTCAGGGATAGCAGAGCACTATAAACCAAAGGATATGATAGGCAAGTCAGTTATTTTAGTGGCTAACCTAAAGCCCGTAAAGCTAAGGGGAGTAGAATCCAGAGGCATGATTTTAGCTGGATCCCATGATGGCCTCTTATCCTTAGCCACCCTAGACAAGGATATGCCGGCTGGAACACTAATAAGCTAAGCTGATAAAATAACTAATTATATTTAATGGTGTGCGGTAAATTTTCAGTTAGACAATTTTTAAGGCCAAGGTAGAGGTTGAGGTTAAGAAAAAGCTCCACCTTCCCCTCTCCTCAGCCTTGATAGGAGGATTATTATGGTTTTTGATTCCCATGCCCATCTGGATGATAGTAGATTTGATAAAGATAGAGATCAGATCATTAAAAGTGCCAAAGAAAATGGTGTGGAATATATTTTAAATCCAGGGGCAGATCTCAACACCTCTATTAAAGCAGTGAATCTAGCAGAAAAATATGATATGATTTATGCTGCTGTAGGGGTCCATCCCCATGATGTAAAGGATATGGATGAAAACACCTTAACCATCATAAAGTCCTTGACTAACAAGGAAAAGGTTGTGGCCATAGGGGAGATAGGCCTGGACTTCCACTACGACCATTCCCCCAGAGAGGATCAAAGGAAGTGGTTTAGACGACAGATAGAATTGGCAAAGGAAGTAAAGCTGCCCATCATCGTCCATGATAGAGAAGCCCACCAAGAGGTTTTTGATATCCTACAGGAGTATAATGCAGGTGAATTAGGATGTGTGATGCATTGCTATTCTGGCAATGTAGAGCTGGCCAAGGAATACATAAAAAGGGGGATATACATCTCTCTAGCAGGACCTATAACCTTTAAAAATGCAAAGAAAACCTATGAAGTAGCTCGGGAAATTCCCCTAGAATGGCTGCTGATAGAGACGGACTCTCCCTATCTAGCACCGGTTCCCCATCGAGGAAAACGAAATGAGCCCACCTATGTTAGGCATGTGGCGGGCACCATTGCTGAGGCAAAGGGTATCTCCTTTGAAAAGGTGGCACAACAAACCAACGAAAACACCCGAAAGCTGTTCAATATAAAGTAGCCAGAAAATTTCTGGCTACTTTATATTTTGGAAGCATGGAACTAGGGACACATTGATAAATATAGAAAATATTGGTATAATATTATGGTAATATTATTAATAAATAGAAATATATAGTAAAATAACACTATATAAAAAATTAATCAAAGGAGTGTAGCATTTATGAAGAAATCCCAAATAGCCATAGTATTAAGTATCATACTAATTTTTTCTATGACCATGACAGCTATGGCAGATATCAGTGCCACAGATGTAACCCGTGTAGAATTTGTTAAAGTATTGTTGGAGTTAGGCAATATTGATGTAAACAAAGCCTCAACTTCTTCCTTTACGGATGTAACCAATCCCCAGGATATTCCTTATGTAGAAACCGCCGTTCAAAGAGGAATTGCTTCTGGTTATCGAGATCATTTTTATCCCAATGACATCGTAACAAAGGAACAGGCAATAGCTATGGTGATAAAAAGCTTTGGAGAATTAGATGTGGCAGAAAAGGTAACACCAGAGATGATGAAAAAACATCTGGCCTTTAAAGACGGAGAATTCATCTCCAGTTGGGCAAAGCCCTACGTTACCTATGGTGTGATGAAGGGAATCATAGACGGTGATAAGGAGGTCTATAGCCCCAAAAGCTCTTTGAATCTTGAAGAGTTAAAGGAATTGATGAGAAAGGCAAAGCCTGTCTTTACAAGGGAAGGTATGACCGCCAGTGAAATGCTTGAAAAGGTTACGGAAAAGATAGAGAAATTTGACACCATGAAATATACCTTGAATATGGATATGAAATCCCATGTAATTGATAGGGTAGAAGGCCAAGAGGTTTTTATGACCATGGATATTATCCTAGAGGGGGCCATCGATCAAAAAAATGACCAGATTCATTTAGTAACGACTACAACAACTAAAGCAGGAGAAGAGGTAGTAGAGGCTGTTGTAGAAATGATTATGACAGAGGATATGATGTATATGAAGTTTCCTGAGACTGAGCAATGGATGGCAATAAACATCGATCCCCTTATGAAGGAACTAGAGGCAATGCTGGGAACTAGTATGGATAAAAATACCGGTATATCTCAACAACAAATGGAGCTATTTGGTATGAGGGCATCCTATCTACCAGAAGAAAAGATTGATGGGGAAGACTATTATGTTGTGGCCATCACTGTAGATCAAAAGGCCTATAGGGCAGCTATGGATGAAATTCTAAAAAACACAATGGATCTTATGGTAGAAATGATGGGGGTTGGAGAAGTGGCCCTAGAGGAAAAGGCAGAGATGGAGGAAGCTATTAAATTAATGCTTCATGAAATGCTGACTGCAATGGAAATGGAGGTTGAGTACAAATACTATATTCACCAAGAAACAAAGCTGATGGATAAAATGGAGGTAGATCAGGCTATCCATATGAAGGCCGGCACTGTAGAAAACCACAGCGTAAGCAAGGGTGTATTTAGATATTATGACTTCAATGAACCAGTAAATATCCCCACCATCAATCCAGAGGATCTCATGGCAGATCAAATCCTTTAAATGTCCCCTCTGTTAGGTTAGATACTATTGCTAATTTCAAAGTATAGGCTTTGTTAATGATAAATGCTGATATTTTAGAAAATAGGAAAAGAATGGCTACATTGATAATTAAGGTATAGCCATTCTTTTTTATGTCCTACAGAGAAGATTAGGGGCAACAAAATGATGGATGACCATGTTTTTCATTATTCCTATTATTTCCCGGGAAAATGACAACATATTACAAAACAATAGAAGGTTATTAACAAACACAGACAAGTTTAAGAAATTTTTAAAGGCTTCTGGCATATAATGAAAACAGAGAAAGGAATAAAAATATTATTTTTAGGAAATAATGAAAATGTTGAAAAAAATTCAACAATATCCATTAAATGGATAAAATGTTGACAAACCAAAGACATTGGCTTAAAATTAAAAAGACTTATTCCCTAGGTAAACAGTTAACAAAAGGCATCCAAGGTTAACTGTTAGGAAAAAACTGTATTGTGGCTTTTACTAGGACAATACAAAAAAATAGGAGGAATATGTATGGAAACTTTTAATAGCAGTAAGGATTTTTTGAGGGGAATCAACAAAAAAGTCTTTATTGCTGTCTTGTCTGTAGCCATATTGATGACGACCTTTAGTGCCATGGCTATTAGAAAAGATGTAGTACTTGTCTGTGATGGAAACGAGATAAACATAACCACCTTTGGTGGAACAGTAGAAAGCCTATTAAACAAGCAGGGTATAGAAATTGGTGAAGAAGATAAGGTTATTCCTGAACTTCATGAAAGGGTTACCGACGGTGATAGAATCGTTATTCACAGGGCCTTTGAGATTCAGTTGGTTGATGGCAATGAAGAAACAACCATTGTTACATCAAGAAAGACAGTGGAGGAAGCACTGAACTCCCTATATATAGAATTAGGACAAATGGATAAGGTCCAACCAGACCTGCAATCAACCTTGGAACCTGGGGATACCATAAGAATAACTAGAATTTTAAAAGAAACTATTACAGAAAATCAAGAAATCCCCTACCAAACAACGATAAAATATAATGATGATTTAGACTATGGAAAAACCACAAGAATCCAAGAAGGTCGCTCCGGCGTGAAGGAAATCTTGCTGGAGGTTACTTACGAAGACGGTTTAGAGGTGTCTAGGGAAGTCATAGAAGAAAAAATAATCCAGGAAGCCACTAATGAAATCGTTGAAAAAGGAACATCTAGATATTTGGTAACTACAAGGGGGGATAGTAGAAGATATAAGGATGTCATCGTTATGGAGGCATCAGCCTATACTGCTGGCTATGAAAGTACAGGAAAAACCCCTGGAGACCCCTACTATGGTATAACTCGGAGTGGAACAAAGGTAAGACCTGGAGTTGTGGCTGTAGACCCTAGGGTTATACCCCTGGGAACCAAATTATATATAGAATCTATGGATAGAACACCAAGCTATGGTATAGCCAGTGCAGAGGATACAGGTGGTGCCATTAGAGGGAATAAAATTGACCTGTTTTTTGAAAGTCGTGAAGATGCCTTGCGTTTTGGAAGAAGGAAAGTAAAAGTATATATTTTGGATTAAGTCGTAGATAGCGGAGAATACTTTCTCCGCTAAATTTCATCATAAAGGGAGAATCAAAGGGTGATTAAGGAAATTATTGTGGTAGAAGGAAAAGATGACGTGGCAGCTATAAAAAGAGCAGTTGATGCAGAACTGATTACAACAGGAGGTTTTGCTTTGCCCCCTGGGGTAATGGAACGAATAAAAAGAGCAGCGGAAAAAAGAGGAGTCATTATTTTTACAGATCCTGATTTTGCAGGAGAAAAAATTAGAAAGACCATTGCAGCACAGGTTCCCAATTGTAAGCATGCTTTTCTCCCTAGAGAAAAAGCCATGAAGAACGGTGACATTGGCATTGAAAATGCCTCACCAGAAAACATTTTAATTGCATTAAAAAATGCCCGTAGTCAGACAATAGAAAAAAGGCAGGAGTTTACCCAGAGGGACTTAATCATAAATCAATTAATTGGAAGTGAACAAGCAGCTGTAAGACGGGACCATTTAGGAAAGCTACTAGGTATAGGCTATGGTAATGCAAAACAATTTTTAAACCGAATAAACAATTATGGTATCACACGGGAGGAATGGCAAAAGGCGTTAAAAATTTTAGGAAGGTAGAGGGATGATACATATGGATAAAATTGCAACACCTAAAAAAACAAAGGAAATTGTTCAACAATATCAATTTAAGTTTTCTAAAAGCCTAGGCCAAAATTTTTTGATAGATGAAAATATATTAAACAAAATTGTTGAAGGCGCCGATATTACAAAGGAAGACTATGTGATAGAAGTGGGCCCTGGCATTGGAAGCCTAACACAATATATTGCTGAGAGGGCTAAAGCTTTAACAGCTATTGAAATAGATAAAAGCCTTATACCTATTTTACAAAACACTCTACAGGGTTACGACAATGTAGAGGTTATCCATGAGGATGTTTTAAAAGTAGATATAAAGGAACTTATAAAGGAAAAATTCCATGGAGCCAAGGTCAAGGTGATAGGCAATCTCCCCTATTACGTTACAACCCCTATCATTATGAGGTTTTTAGAGGAAAAAGTCCCCATGACCTCCATGACCATTATGATACAGCAGGAGGTAGCCCAACGGATGGAGGCAAAGCCCTCCACCAAGGATTATGGGGCCCTTTCTGTTGCGGTTCAATATTATTGCAATCCCAAAATACTATTGAAGGTACCACCCTCCGTATTTATACCTCAACCGAAGGTGGATTCCACGGTTATACGTTTAGATGTCCTAGATAAACCTAAGGTCCATGTAGAGAAGGAAAAGTTATTTTTTGCTACGGTGAAGGACGCTTTTGGAAAAAGGCGAAAAACCCTACTCAATGCTTTGAGTACAGGGAGTTTAGGCTTTGATAAGGACTTAGTCCGGCAGGCATTAGGGGCTGCTGGAATTGATGAAAAAAGACGAGGAGAAACCTTAACAATAGAAGAATTTGCAACCCTGGCCAACGAATTTGCAGCAAGGCTATAAAATATAAAAGGTTGAAGATTGAAAATAATCGTTAACCTTCAATTACTGGCAACTATTCCTCCCCTTTTACATATATTAATAGAAAGGTGTAAATTTCTATGAATATTGTAAAGGGGGGTCAGACGGTGAAAAGAAGATATAGAAGATATTTTGTCATATTAGAAGAAGAAGATAAGGGCTACAGCATATCAAAATCACAAGGAACAAAGGGATATGGCAAAATTGAAGTAAGGAACGACAACGGTACACTGTCTTTATATTGCCAGAACTTAAAAAAATTAGATGAAAAAAAGGAGAGCTATCGCCTATACCTTATCAATACAACAGATAACTTAGATCCTGTTATTGTAGATATCGGACCTATTAGGATAGACACCAATGGAAAAGGTGAAGTTTTATGGGAATTTTATGCAGAAAATGTAAAGGGATTAAAAAAGACAATAGAGGATTTTGACACCTTGGCGGTGGTAGTAGAAAACTTCCAAGAATCCCAAAGGGTTATAGCACCTTTGGCGGGTTATATACATAAGGAAAAGGTGAATTGGAGACCAATTCTTCAGAAAAAAGTTTATGGTTCCAGCAGAAATGAGGCGGAAAACACCTTTGAAAAACCACAGGTAAAGCCTGAACAAAAGTCAGAACCAAAACAACAATCAGAACCAAAACAACAATCAGAACCAGCATCAAAGCCAAAGGAAAAGCCGATTCAGAAGGCTCCATCACAACCTTTAGAAAAACCAACAGAAGAAGTCAAAAAAGAAGAGCTTAAAATAAAAGAGTCTGAAGAACAAAAAGGAGCCCCAAAGGAAGCTATAAAAGTCCAAGAACAAACAAATAAACCTAAAAGCACTTATAGCTTTGAAAAGGACTGGGATACTGTAGAAAACAAGAAGGAAGTCCAACCACTGCAAAAGTATGTGGAAAGTACCCTTAAGATCTTTCCAAGGGTAGAACCCTTTGATAACAATTTAAAGAACTATCAGTGGTGGCAAATCCAATATAATGCCCAGACCATTTATAGAAGCTATATGCCATTTATCTCTCATATTGAAATAATGGTAAATCCCTATTATTATCATTACCCCTATCATTACGGATCTGAATATCAAAAACAGCTTTATGGATATCAACATCATATTTTCGGTATTGCCTATGATGAAGAGAAAAAAGCTAAATATTATGTATATGGTATTCCTGGAAAAAACAACAAAGGGGAGCAGCCCTATAGAGGGAATACAGGTTTTGTTTACTGGCATCCATCCCATTACCTACAATTTAAGCAAGAGGGATTTGGATATTGGCTGATGCATATCGATGCCAACACAGGCAAGGTGGTAGAACCCTTAAAATCAACAGAGGCTTCATCGAGAGCAGATGATCCAATCTAAATATTGATTGTTTATACACGGGGAAATAAATGTAGCGGAGCCTATACTCCGCTACGTAACAGTTTTCGTTTGATTACATAGCATTAGGTTTTTTGGAAAATCTAAGGAATAGAAGGAAAGAGAGAGGGATACAAATTGCTTAACACCTACTTATTATTTATTTTAAGTGCTGCTATGGTCATTATTTCTGGCACCAAGCTTTCAGAATATGGAGATGTTATCGCCTCCAAAACCAAGCTGGGACATAGTTTGGTTGGTGGGATATTGATTGCCGCTGCCACCTCCCTGCCAGAATTGGTAACAAGTGTTACCTCCGCATTCATTGATGCTCCTAATATTGCCATAGGTAATGTTTACGGTAGTAACACCTTCAATATTATGATTCTAGCCTTAATAGATGTTTTACATGGACAAGGACCACTACTAGTAAAGGTCAAGATGAATCATATATTGGCTGGGATGCTGGGGGTTCTTTTATCTGCCATTGGAGCACTGGCTATTTTGATTAGTCAAATAGGAGGACTAGATCCTCAAATAGGCTGGGTTAGTATTAGTAGCTTTATTATTTTTGCCATCTATGTTTATGGTTCTATCCTCATCGTTCGATATGAAAACAAAAGGACTAAGGTGGAGGCCCCAGAAAATATAGAAACAGTAGACAATAATAGTATTACCCTTACAAGGGCCATCATTGGGTTTGGATTGGCCTGTACCATTATTATTTGGGCAGGGATGACCCTCTCTCAACTAGGAGATACTATTGCATTGGAAACGGGATTGGGACATACCTTTGTAGGAACCCTATTAATAGCTGCCACCACCTCTTTACCAGAACTGGTGACTTCTATAGCGGCCATTAAAATCGGAGCCTATGATATGGCAGTTGGTAATGTTTTTGGAAGCAATATTTTTAACATGCTCATTATTGTTTTAACCGACATTGCCTATTATAGAGGGTCTATCTTTACTGTTGCCCATATAGACCATACCATAACCGCCATGGCAGGGATTGTCCTAAGTTGTATTGCTGTCATCGGTCTTTTTTACCGCTCCAGTAGAACCTTCTTTACTGTAGGGTGGGATTCAGTATTTATATTGACATTTTACCTTTTATCTATTTACTTAATTTTTGTCCTTTAAAAAAAGCATAGGACCTAAAAGTGGGATTTAGTGTCGATTACTTTTACAGAACCCAAACAACAGCGGGCTCCAAAATTTCTGCAGCCCGCTACCCATCAATCATAATCAATAACCGACTTTGTAATTTCATAGGGCCACTTTTTGTACCCCCCTACTAAGGTATAAACCCTAGGATAACCAGATTCTGCTAAAAACCTAGAAGCTTTTTTACTGTTTTTCCCATTATCACAATAAACCAAATAAATATTTCCCTCATCCAGTTCTGTCCTTCGAGCCTTTAATTCCTTTAAAGGAAGAAGAAAGGCATTTTCTAAATGCCCTTTGTTATATTCCTTTTCGTTTCTTACATCTAGGATCACCACATGGGGATTGTCATCCATTAGATCCTTGGCTTCTTTAGGTAACAGGTTATTATAGGTATACTTTATGGTAGAGTAGTTACTTACCGCCTTATCTCGGGTAAAAATCCAAAACAACAAACCAACAATAAGTATAACAATTAAAGCTAAGACGATATAAAGATTTCTTTTTTTAACGACAAAAATATGCATTGTTTCACCCCTTATCAAATTTCAATGTCTACTATTAATATATTTGTCAACCCCCTTCTTTAGTACACTATTACAACTTTTCTATCATTTGTGCCTTTACAGAAATTCTAATCTCCTCACTGATGATGATATATTGCACCCTTAACCTAACCTGACGATTTTCAATCTCAAAAATTCTACCCTCTAAAATCTTATAAATCATTTCTCCATCTACACGCCATAGCTCTCTACCAACTAAATCAGCCATATAAAAATGAATGTTTTTTTGAATTTCATCCTTTAGCAGTAAATTCCCCTCAAATTCCACATCAACGATTAAGTTCTTTACAATAGAGGCCTTGTTACTCTGAATGCTTTCATTCAACCGCTCCAGCTTAAGCTCTTTGTCCAACAGCTGATTGGTTAATTGATTTTGAACACGGTACAGTCGATCTAAGGTGTGGAGATGAAAAAGATTCATCACAGTCAACCCCAAAATAAAACCAATGGCGAAAACAGCCGTTAAGGTCAATCGCTTTTTCATAGCTTTCCACTACCTTCTAAATAGTAAATAAGCTTATAGGCAATATGAGCCCCCAGTAAAGCACTTAATACATAGATTAACTGCTTCACTAAGCTACGGATTTCTCCATTAAAAATACCCGTCTCCAGAACCTTAAAGGAGGGGAAGGTACCCCCTAAGGCCACAACGATTGCCCATATTTTAATCCTTTCACAGAGCTCTACCATGGTTTTTAAAGGGGGTTGACCATTTAAAGTGGCAGCTACTCCACCTAGCAGGCATCCCCCCAATAATACCCCTAAAGAAATAAAAAAGTTATAAACTACATTTTGATAAAAGGTAAGCATTTAGTCACCTCCAGTTATTTAGCATAGATTCTATCTTTAATTATATGATTGGGGGTACCACAATTTTCATAAATTGCATAATATATATCGAAAAAAGAAAGGAGGAAGAAAAATGTATCACAATCCTAGTCACTATCCTTACCCCCAATACCCTTACCATGGTATCCCCGATAGATATATGGATTATTATGATCATAGAGGTTATCTGATAGATATGTATCCAGATATCTATAAAAGGGTTTATCCAAGGGTAGAGGAAGTATGTAGAAGACATGATGTCTATACCAACCCTAGAATGTATCCTCAAGTAGACCCAACATTTATTGATGTAATGGTAGATGAAGTTTATGGCATGTGTACCACCAGTGAAGCCAGTGCTGAGCAATGGGGAGCAAGAGGACCCTTAAGGGACTTAATCACCATCCTTATCATTAGACAACTGTTAGCTGGACGTCGTAGAAGACCTTTCTACGGCTACCCAGGAGGAATTGACTTCTTTTACTAAATAGCAAAAAGTGGCGGAGATTTTTCTCCGCCACTTTTAGGTGTTGTTCCTTCAATATAAAAGAACTTTTATACAAATTAATAAGGATATTAAATAAATCCCTAGCACCTACTTTATCTATTGTTATATTGATTATAAATATATTCTTCGATCCTATCACAAACCAGCTTAGCATGATGAACTGCTTCAACCACGGTTTTTGCACCGGTAACTACATCTCCAGAAGCAAATACACCTTTTCGAGTAGTCATACCTTCCCCATTGATAACAAGGAGACCCCTTTCATCCACCTTTATTCCTGTGGTATGGGATACAATATTACTTCTAGGCCCCTGACTGGCGGCAATAATGGTGGAATCCATATCTATTGTAAACCTAGAATCCTTTATGGGAAGGATCTTATCCCCTATTATTTCATTCCTTACACAGATGATTTTATCCTCCATAATTTCTATAGGACTGGCTAAAAATTCAAACCTCACACCATCAATTTTAGCCAGCTCCACCTCGGAACCAAGGGCAGGTAAGCTATCTTCATCTCGTCTATATAAGATAGTCACTTCCTTAGAACCTTTACGAATGGCGGTTCTAGCTACATCCATTGCTGTATTCCCGCCCCCCACAACAACAACCCTATTACCTAGAGAGAAAACATCGGGATTTTTTAAAAAAGAAACAGCATAATGAACATTTCCTAGACTTTCTCCTTTTATATTCAGGGTATTGGGATTCCACACACCAGTAGCAATAAACACAGCATCATAACCATCTCGAAATAACGTATCGATAGTAATAATAGGACCAATTAAAGTGTTGGGTCTAATTTTAACCCCCATACTTTTTAGGTTTTCACTAAAGATATCTAGAATTCTATTGGGCAACCTAAATTTAGGAATACCATAGCGTAAAAATCCACCAATTTTATCCTGCGCTTCAAAAAGGGTGATGTTATAACCCTTTTTTCCCAAAACAAAAGCGGTGGTTAATCCAGCTGGACCAGAACCAATGATAGCAATTTTACCTACTTTTTTTTCAATGGTATAGACTTTAGGAATACTTAAATAATAGTCTGATATATAATTCTCTATTCTA
Organism: Natronincola ferrireducens; assembly: GCF_900100845.1. Lineage (NCBI taxonomy): Bacteria > Bacillati > Bacillota > Clostridia > Peptostreptococcales > Natronincolaceae > Natronincola > Natronincola ferrireducens. Next base: position 49,478 of record NZ_FNFP01000001.1, read on the forward strand.
CTAATGTTGATGGGTTTCCCCTTTTTACCTAGGATACAGCCCCCTTCACACTGATCCTCATGGGGACAGACAATGGAACAAATAATGGACAAAGGGTTGTTTTCAAAAAGATCTTCTCCGGCTTTTTCAATATTTCCATTTAAAAGATTTTGGATAAATTCAGGAATATTGGTGGCTATAGGACAGTGCCTTGTACACTGGGGATTTTTGCAGTTTAAACATCGTTTAGCTTCATCGATAATATGTTTTGACATAAACATCACTCCTGCTTTAAGAAATTTAATATTAATTTTATAACAATTATAGAGGAAGAACAAGAAAAAAACATAAATATTCAGAAGAGTTAAATGTTTAACGAATAATGTAACTGGAAAGCAGGCTGCAAAGGGAAAAATTAAAAATGAACATATTCCAAAAATTACATAAAAGCATTAGTAAACAATAAAACAAAGAAGTTATAAGGAGTACATATTCTTATCTGAAAAATCACAGGATTTACAATATTTTTTAATTATTAAAAACGTTTGACAAATCTACAAATTGTAATATATACTGGCAATACAACATTTATACATTCTTTTATACACTATTCATCGTAAGGAGGACAAATAATGAGTATAAAAACTACAAGTGTAAAAAAACGCGGACTTTTTAATAAGTTTTTAGACATGGTTGAAGTAGTAGGAAACACACTACCCCATCCAGTTACTCTATTTGCTATTTTCAGTTTAGCTGTAATTATTATTTCAGCGATAGCTGAGTCAGCCGGAATAAAAGTAGAATTCGAAAGAATTATTATTGGAAGCGGCGAAACTGAGATGGCAACTGTTGAAGCTGTCAGTCTGTTAACAGTAGATGGTATTAGAAGAATTTTCTCCAATGCCGTCACCAACTTTACAAGCTTTGCTCCATTAGGAACAGTGCTTGTGGCCATGTTAGGGGTTGGGGTTGCTGAAGGTACAGGACTAGTACAAGCAGGTCTAAGAAAACTAGTTTTAAGTACACCTCAAAAACTAATTACAGCGGTAGTTGTTTTTGCTGGTGTTATGTCAAACGTAGCGTCTGATGCAGGCTACGTTGTGTTGGTTCCATTGGGGGCATTGATCTTTTTAAGCTTTGGCAGACATCCATTGGCGGGTTTAGCAGCTGCCTTCGCCGGAGTATCCGGTGGTTTCAGTGCCAACCTAATAGTTGGTACCCTTGATCCATTACTGGGTGGTATGTCTGAACAAGCAGCACAAATGTACATGCCGGGCTATGAGGTACAACCAACAGCTAACCTTTACTTTATGATTGCTTCCACATTCTTGATTACAATTATAGGTACCATTGTAACAGAGAAAATTGTTGAGCCAAGATTAGGTAAATATACAGGTAATAAAGTAGCCGACATTCAAGGTGTAAGTAAAGAGGAATCTAGAGGACTACTATTTGCTGGTATTGCCTTCATAGTATTTGTAATAGGTCTGTTGATCATGACAGTTCCTCAAAATGCTATTTTAAGAGCTGAAGATGGAAAATTATTGGCTGGTTCAGCCTTTATGGCGGGATTGGTTCCAATTATTGCTTTATTTTTCATGATACCTGGTATTGCCTATGGTATCGGAGCCGGAACAGTGAAAAATGATAAGGATATCGCTGGCTTCATGGGTAAAGCCATGTCAACAATGGGTGGATATTTAGTACTTGCCTTTGTTGCAGCCCAATTCGTAAGTTACTTTACCTGGACAAACCTAGGAACAATTTTAGCGGTTAAAGGTGCAAATTTCCTACAGTCAACAGGTATGACAGGCATTCCAATGTTAATAGGTTTCATCTTTGTATCAGGATTTATCAACCTATTTATCGGAAGTGCTTCAGCTAAGTGGGCTATTATGGCACCAGTGTTTGTACCAATGTTAATGGCTATTGGTTATTCCCCAGAGTTTACACAATTAGCCTACAGAATTGGTGATTCTACAACCAACATTATTACACCACTTATGTCATATTTTGCGGTAATCGTAGCCTTTGCTCAAAAATATGACAAAGAAACAGGGATCGGTACAATCATTTCCACAATGGTACCCTACTCCCTATTATTCATGGTAGGTTGGATTCTATTATTCGTTCTATGGTTTGTATTAGGATTACCATTGGGACCTGGAGCTAATATATTAATGTAATAATAAAAGTAATAACAAAAGTAATAATAAAATGTATTATTAGAGATAAGAAAAACTTCTTCATCTCTTATTGAAGAAGCGGAAAGTATATTTTCCGCTTCTTTGCTTTTACCCATAATTAATCTTTATGATATAATTATAGGGGTCTTAACAAATACTACATAATAAAACATCATAGAATAAGAAGTATAGCATTAACTTTATTTTAACAGTGGGAAGGGGAAAGATTATGGCAAATCAAGAACGTTTAGTACAGGAATTTTTACAATTAGTAAAAATCGATAGTCATTCTGGCAAGGAAGGAAAGATTGCTTTAATTCTAAAGGAAAAGCTGGAGGCTTTAGGTTTAGAAGTTTTTATAGACAATGCTGGAGAAACTGTGGGAGGAGAAACAGGCAATGTCATTGGAAAGCTAAGGGGAATAGGGAATGGTCCCACCATTTTATTTAGCTGTCATATGGACACCGTAAAACCAGGAGAAGGGGTAAAGCCAATTATTAAAGACGACGCTATTTATAGCGATGGCACTACTATACTAGGTGGAGATAATAAGGCCGGTATTGCTGCAGTACTAGAGGGCATTCGTAGTATAAAGGAAAATAACATCCCCCACAGTGATATAGAGGTTGTCTTCAGTATTTGGGAAGAAGGTGGGTTAGTTGGAGCCAAAAACCTTGATTACAGCAAGCTAAATGCCCAATACGGTTTTGTGCTGGACAGCGGTGGATCTCCAGGGGAAATCATTACGGTAGGTCCTGCTCAAGACAAGGTAAATGCTAAAATAACTGGAAAACCAGCCCATGCTGGAGTAGCTCCAGAGGAAGGTGTCAGTGCCATTATGATCGCCGCTAGAGCTATCGACAACATGAAGCTATTAAGAATAGATAAAGAAACTACCGCCAATATCGGTGTGATAACTGGGGGAGAAGCCACCAATATTGTAACACCTCTAGTGGAAATTAAAGCCGAAGCTCGAAGTCTTTCAGAGGACAAGTTGGATATCCAAACCGCCCATATGGTGGCTGCCTTTGAAAAGGCAGCAGCTGATTTTGGTGGCAAGGTAGAAATGGATGTGGAAAGGATGTATCCTCCCTTTAAAATAGAGGAAGGGGAAGAAATCATAGCAAAGGCAAAGGAAGCCTTTAAAGCCATTGGCATCGAAGGCTATACTGCTGCCACTGGTGGGGGGAGTGACACCAACATTTTAAATGGCAATGGTATTAAAGCTGTGAATCTAGGGATAGGAGAAAAAAAGGCCCATACTTTAGAGGAACATATATACATTAAGGATTTAGTAGACAGTGCTAGAGTAGTGGCAGAGATTATTAAGATTTTCGCATAAAAAACCAAATGACCCAAAAACCAGATGATCTAGTGGATCTTTTATTGGGTGTTGGGTACCTTCACAAAATACAATAAAAAAACAAAGGGACAGGGGACGAACCTGTCCCTTTGTTTTTTCCACAAAAGATGCAAACAAGAGAGGGGAGATTTATGACAAATTTCAATCAAAATCAAACACCAATATTTACAGGATTAAGGGAATACCATAAAAGAGGTATTATCCCATTTGATGTTCCAGGCCATAAGCACGGTAAGGGGTTAAAAGAATTTACAGAATATGTAGGCAAGACAATAATGGAAATAGACGTAAATTCTATGAAGTGCTTAGATAATATCTGTAACCCCATTGGCGTCATTAAAGAGGCAGAAATCTTAGCGGCTGAAGCCTTCCATGCTGATCACGGGTATTTTTTAGTCAATGGAACAACCTCAGGAATTCAAACCATGATCATGAGTGCCTGCAGACCAGGAGAGAAGATTATTCTCCCTAGAAATGCCCATAAGTCTGCCATATCAGGGATTATATTGAGTGGCACCCTTCCTATTTATATACAGCCACAAATCAATGAAAAACTAGGGATTGCCATGGGTATTACCTTAGAAGACTTGGAAAAAACCATAGCTAGGCATCCTGATGCCAAGGCGGTTATGGTGATGAACCCAACCTATTATGGTGCCACCTCCAACCTAAAAGAAATAGTACTACTGGCCCGTCGCCATGGGATGGCAGTGTTGGTAGATGAAGCCCATGGGGCCCACCTAAGGTTCCATGAAGCTTTTCCTATTAGTGGAATGGAGGCGGGGGCAGATATGAGCGCCGTCAGCACCCATAAAACCGGAGGATCTCTGACCCAAAGCTCCCTTTTATTACTGAGGGAGGGTATGATAGATTCTGCCATCGTTAAGAAAAATTTGAACCTTATGCAAACCACCAGTGCCTCCTATTTATTAATGGCAAGCATTGATGTTGCCCGTAAGCAATTGGCTATGGAAGGACGAGCTATGCTAGAAAAGCTTTTGAAGCTCAGTAGGGAGGCTAGAAGGAAAATCAATGAAGTAGAAGGTTTATATGCCTTTGGGAAAGAGCTAATTGGCTCACCAGGGGTTCATCATTTTGATGAAAGCAAATTAGGGGTTTGTGTTGCAGGCTTAGGCATGACGGGCTATGAAGCCTACGATCTATTGAGGGATCAATACAATATTCAGGTGGAGTTAGGGGATTATCACAACGTTTTAGCCATCCTCAGTGTAGGAGATACGGCGCTTCAGCTAGAAGCCCTGGTAGAAGCCCTGAAGGATATAGCAACTAAATATAGAAAAGAAAAAGTTGTTAAAATTAAAAGTGGTGTCTTAAAAAATCCTGAGGTTGTTATATCTCCAAGGGATGCCTATTATAGCAATAAAAAGATTATAAAACTGGAGGATGCTGATGGAGAAATTAGTGGAGAAGCCATCATGGCTTATCCCCCTGGAATACCCATTATTGCTCCAGGGGAACGAATCACTCAGGAGATGATAGACTATATTTTTATGTTAAAGGAAGAAGGGAGCCTACTACAGGGAACCGATGATCCCTATATAAATTTTGTGAGGGTTTTAGGCCAGAAGTTTTAGCTTTTGTAGGGGTAAATTTTAGTTTTGCAAAAGTGGAAAATATGATTAAATTTATCCTGCTGTAGATTTTTATGACATAATTTGATATAATCTAATGCAGGTGTAATGATGCTGATATTGAGAACTAGATGAGATTGGGAAGTGAATAAAATGAAAATTTTTTTAAAAATATTTGGGGTAGCTTTTGTATGCTTTGTTTTATTGTTTGGCAGTATATTTTTTGCCTTTAACACCTTTATGAGGGAAAGATCTCCTAACGACAACTTACCTCCCATAAGGGATACAGAAGGCGCAGACCTTGAGGAGATGGAGCCTGAAATTAAGGACGAGCTTTTACGGGCTGCGGCAGAAAGTCGTCGGATAAATTTTATTGTCCTAGGACTAGAGGGAGTACGAAGTGATACGATGATGTTTATGTCCTTTGATCCAGAAGAAAAGGGACTAGATATTATATCAATACCTAGGGATACTTATTATCCAAGGGTGGGCTATGATGGGCCAGGGAAGGCTAAAATCAATGCAGCCTATGGAGACCATGGGGCAGTTGGTGTAAAGACCGTTGTCAGCGATCTTTTACTTGATATACCCGTGGATTACTATGTTACCATCACCTACAAAGGGGCTGAATCCATTGTCAATGCCATTGGGGGGGTTCCTGTCTATATACCAAAGCCTATGATATATAGGGATGACTATGACAAACCACCTTTAATTATCAACATACCAGCAGGCCAGCAGGTTTTAAATGGGGAGAATGCGGTAAAGTTTTTAAGATACCGTAAACCCACTCCCGGCAGTGGAGGACTGGATAGGGATGGTGATTTAGGAAGAATTCAAGCTCAACAGGAATTTATACAAGCGGCTCTGAAAAAAGCCATGAGCCTAGGGAACTTACCAGGATTGGTCACAAATACCTTTAGATTTGTAAGGACTGATATGGAGCTTCAAAACCTCCTACGACACGCCACAAGTGCGATAGGTCTAAACATGGAAAATGTCACCATGAACGTGCTTCCTGGAGAGGCTAGATATAAAGGTGGTGTATCCTACTACTTTTATGATCCAGTAGAAACCCGAGGACTTTTATTGGATATGTATGGGGTATCTAGAGAAAGTACCGATATACAAGAAAAAGAAGACGAATAAAAGATGGAGATCCTCCATCTTTTTTTTATACCTACCCTCTGTAGAAGTGGTTTGCCCTCTGGGAAAGCGACTTCCACAAAATCATAGATTTTGGGAATCTGCTTTTGGGAATCTGCTTTTAATTGGTAGATAATTCTTTATTTGGTATAATAAACTAGCATTATAGCATTAAATTGTTAGGAGGAATGTAACGGTGAAAGAAAAGTGGAGCCAGTATAAATCTATCATCATTTTAGGAATTATCATCACTTTATTTATAAGTGGTACTGTTTTTTATGAAAAGGGGACAAGCCCTGTTAGTCACTCCCCTAAAGGTGAAAATATTGTTGATGAAGGGGATACTATAGAAGAAGATTCTATAGAAGAAGTTACACCCTTATATTTGTATATGGAGGAAGATAATCTAGAGGATTTATATACGAGGGACCCCCTTGATAGCCAACGACTAGATGGTTATATAAAGCTTTCTCAACAGGAGGGGGAGGAAAGAAGGGTAGAGGTTCGATTCCGCGGTGACAGCACCAGATACCTACCTAAAAAGTCTTTTCATATCCGTTTTGAGGAGGGGCAGGACTTTATCTTTGGCAGCAATAGACTGAACTTAAATGCCTCCTATACAGATCCTTCCTTGATGAGGGAAAAGCTTGCCATGGACATGTTTAAGGAATTGGGATTACCAGCACCTAGGGCAAAATATATTGACCTATATATCAATGATATCTATGAGGGGCTGTATATCCACATAGAAAGGATTGATGAAAACCTATTAAAAAATGCAGGCTTAAACCCAAATGGAACCTTGGTTAGGGATGAATTTATAAGAAACATAGATAAAGAGGAAATAGACCGAAGCTCTTTATTTGGCTATAATATCGACAGTATAGAAGAAAAAGAAGACTTTTTAAAGGAAAATTTTGATTATCGCAATAAACCTGATTGGGGTGCTTTAGCCCAGCTTGCCAGCTGGATATATGATACACCAGCAGGAGAAGAATTTTATAGGGGATTTCAAGAGAAATTTTATCTCGAGGAATTTATAGACTGGTTGGCTATTCATTTCCTTATAGGGGATGTAGACTCCTTTGGAGATGATTATTGGCTCTACATTGACCACCAGGCTCCTAATGGGAGGTGGAGGCTTATACCTTGGGATAAGGATTTAACCTTCGGTTCCACCTTTAGACCGGGGGAATATGTGGACAATAATTTTTTTGCCTACGAATATCATATGATTCAGCACGGACACCGTAACAATGATATCATAACAAAATTTATGACGACAGATGAACTAAGGCAGAAGCTTTACGATAGAATGGAGTACCTTATGGAGGAAACATTTTCCCCTAACTACTTTAAGAGAAAAACTTCAAACCTTAGGAAAGCCATTGAGGACAGCGTTGGCATTCAACCATCTGAAGAAGCCTTTCGTCTTCATTCCCAGAATCATCATGGGGACTTAGGAGATGATGACTACTATATAGAAAATATATTGGATTTTATAGAGCTGAGGTATGGGTATTTAAAAACCCATATTAAACAGGACAAAAGAGATAGGTATAGGGCTGAAATCCAGTTAGCCAATTATAAAGCAGGAGATACCCTATACTTTACAGATGGTAGAGGATGGACCATGGGAAAATTAGAAGTCCATGCTATAAAGGGGGGAGATAGTATCCTTATGGAGGTAGAAGAAATAGAGGACATCCTCCCCATCAATAGGCTATGGAAAATCACCACCAACGCTGAAAAAATCTCTGGACAATTAACCCTTTACTATCGGAATGACATCTATTACTTTGGTAGAGAAAATTGGTATCATGAAGATAGCCCCCTAGGCAACCAGTGGAGCTTGGTGATAGGACGATACAACAAAGGAGAAATAGAAACCCTAGAATCCACAGTAAACCCCTATTCCAATAAAGTAACCACCACCATAGAACTAAAAAATCAAGAAGAATTAATCATGACCTACCAACAGTAGGCCAATACAAAAGCCGAAGGGAATTTTTCCCCTCGGCTTGTATTTTCTTTATCTTCCTCTACAAATTACGGCTACTGAAATTTGTTAAGTAGCATTTCTCCAATTTTATAGACATCTCCAGCCCCCATGGTCAACACCAAATCCCCTGGTTGAATGTTTTCATAAACATAATCAACAATTTCCTCAAAGTCCTCCATATATCTAGCCCCTAGCTTGGGGTCCATCAAGGAAACCAGCTTTTTACTACTAACCTCACAATCCTCTGGCTCCCTAGCGGCATAGATATCGGTAATAATGATGTAATCTGCTGAACCAAAGGCATCGGCAAACTCCTTCAATAAAGCCTTTGTACGACTATAGGTATGGGGTTGAAATATGGCCCATATTTTTTTATGGGGATATTGTTTGGCCGCCTCCAGGGTAGCCTTAATTTCAACAGGATGATGGGCATAATCATCTACAATTTTAGCACCCTTTACATCCCCTAATATATCAAAACGTCGATGGATACCATGATAACGTTTAAGATTTTCAGCAATTTTTCCAGTATCTATTCCCAGTATATGGGAGGTGGCAATAGAAGCTAAGGCATTATAAACATTATGAACACCAGGAATACTCAAATGAAAATCGCCAAAGTCCTCACCCCTATAAGTAACCTTAAACATAGGATGACCTTCCCTATCAAAGATAATATCCTTTGCCATAAAATCCGAAGGAATGTTAATCCCGTAGGTGATGACATTACAATTCCCAACACCATATACCTCCCTTACATTAGAATCATCGTTACAGGCCACCAGAAAGCCCTCCTGGGGGATAAGCTTCACAAAGCTTCTAAAGGCTTCTTTAATATGATCTAAATCCCTATAATAATCCAAATGATCCTCATCAATGTTTAAAATAATTCCAATGAAGGGAAAAAGTTTTAAAAAGCTTTCAACATACTCGCAGGCCTCTGTAATAAAATGCTGGCTCTTACCGATTTTTATATTGCCCCCAATATCATCTAATTCTCCACCCACCAAAATGGTTGGGTCTAGATCAGCATATTCTAGCAAAAGAGATACTAAAGAAGTGGTGGTGGTTTTACCATGACTTCCTGCTACTGCAATAGCCTTTTCATACTTCTTCATAATTTGACCCAGCATTTCTGCCCGGTCCACTTGAGGAATATTTAATTCCTCTGCCCTAACCCGCTCGGGATTAATGCTTTTAATGGCAGCACTATAGACAACCAAGTCGGGATTTTGAATATTTTCTGCTCTATGACCAATAAAAATCTCGGCACCATGACGTTTTAATTTATCCACTATATTGGATTGTTTAATATCTGATCCCGATACACGATAACCATGATTTAAAAGAACCTCTGCAATAGCACTCATACTAATACCACCAATACCAATTAAATGAATATGATGAATTTTATGCTCACTCAAATCAAAAGAAATCACAATCTTCTCTCCTTTACAAAAAGATAGTTCTATTACTATTATTGACATTTTTATACCTTTATATAAAACCTTCTCTACATCTACAAATACTCCCTTTATATTAATACGAAACTATGTTCAATATAATAACATAAAAAAAAGAATAAGCATACTAATTTTAATAGAGCCTAGACCATGATGGGAAAAAATTTGTTGTGCTTTCAAAAAAAAACGAATAAAATAGATAATAAATAAAAAAACATTCAGTTTTGGAGGCGTGAAGTTAATGGAAAAATTAAAAAGGAATGAAAGAATCGCTGCCATAATGAAAATTCTTGGGGATCAGCCTAATAAAATATTCACCTTAAATTATTTCACGGAAATGTTTACTGCTGCAAAGTCCACCATAAGTGAAGATATTGTAGTAGTAAAACAAGCTATGGAAAAAATGAATTTAGGAAAGATTCAAACAATTTCAGGGGCAGCTGGGGGAGTAAAATACATTCCCCTTACTACAAAGGCTCAAAACAGAAAAATCCTACAGGAGACTGTCCAGTACTTATCTAAACCCGAAAGGATTCTTCCTGGAGGATTTTTATATATGGCGGACATTATTTATTCTCCCACCATTATGCATCAACTAGCGGCTGTTTTCGCCAGTCAGTTTGACTATAAAGAGGTGGACTATATTATTACTGTAGAAACCAAAGGAATACCTTTGGCCATGATGGTGGCGAAGGCCATGAACTTACCTCTTGTTATTCTTAGGAGGGATAGCAAGGTAACCGAAGGCTCCACCGTTAGTATCAACTATGTTTCTGGTTCCAGTGGAAAGATTCAAAAAATGTCGTTATCCCGTAGGGCTATTCCGCCTAATTCTAGAGTTATTATCATTGATGATTTTATGAAGGCAGGGGGAACAGCTAGAGGAATGATGGATATGATGAAGGAATTTGACACCCAGGTGGAGGACATTGGCGTATTGATTGCCACTAAGGAGCCTGATACAAAGCTGGTGAAAGATTATATTCCCCTCCTTATTTTAGATGAAGAAAACCTAAAAGAAGGGATTATTCATATACAACCTAATCCGAATCTCATATAAATTTACAAAAAACATAAAAAAATTAAGAAATTTATAAATATTTAAGAAGGAAAACAGGAATTAATGGAGAATAAAGGTAATTAATTGCAATTGTGGTACAATTTAGTATAGACATAAGGGAAGGTGGTGAGTGACAGGTGGAAGTAACAGATGTAAGAATTAGAAAGGTAGCTGCTGAGGGGAAGATGAAGGCTATCGTTTCCGTTACTTTTGATAATGAGTTTGTTGTACATGACATCAAAATTATCGAAGGACAAAATGGATTGTTTATCGCGATGCCTAGCAGAAAGATGGGGGAAGGAGACTTTAGAGATATAGCTCACCCTATCAATTCTGACACAAGATTCAAAATTCAAGATGCTATATTTACAGAATACGAAAAAATCAATGAAGAATGTGAAGTAGAAGAAGTTGAAACCCTAGGACAAGTTAACGAAGCATAGCACCAACAGAAGCCTTGCTATAAAAGGGCTTCTTTTTTTATGGTTGCAGGAAGTTTTAGGGGAAGTTAAATTTGTTAAAAAGGGTTTATTATTTGTTTGAAATATAATAAACTATTATAGGGATACTGCTGGAAAAACAAATTTAAAATTAAAAATGGAAAATGAAAAACTAAAACATTTTTTAAAAGCAATGAATACCGAACTTAAGTTAGTGAATAATGAACAAAAAAAAGCTTTAATGAATAGTGAACAATGAATAATGAATAATGAAGGACAAAATCTTAAAGACTAAAACATAACAAAATTAATCTCTGAAGCTTTCAAAGAATATTTTGTTTTAATCCTATGAAATTTTCTGTAGTTTAAGACAAGGGGACTTTATTAGTATTGAGGATTTTAAAAGTTTTAATTATTCATTATTAATTATTCATTATTAATTCCGCCCAAAGGGCGATAACAGGTGGTGAAAAAATGAAATTACAGGCAATTATACTGGCGGCAGGTGCTGGTACCCGTATGAAGTCAAAGCTTCCAAAGGTACTCCATAGGGTTTGTGGTCAAACAATGCTTCAGCATGTTATAGATACGTGTCGTCAATCTGGCATAGAAGATTCGATTGTAGTTGTAGGCCATGGTGCTGAAGAAGTAAAAAACAGCCTAGACCAAGGTATGAAAACCGTCCTCCAAAGCCAGCAGCTGGGGACAGGTCATGCTGTTATGATGGCCCATGATCTCATTCTGGAGGAGGGCACCGTAGTAGTCCTCAATGGTGATGGACCATTGATTACAGAAGAAACCCTAGGACAGCTATTGGCTTATCATCAAGAAAAGGGTTGTAGTGCAACGGTCTTGACAACAGAATTAGAAAATCCCCATGGCTATGGGCGAATTATGAGAACCACAGCCAATGGTCTCGACAAAATTGTGGAGGAAAAGGATGCCACACTGGAGGAAAAGGCTGTCAAGGAGATTAATTCCGGTCTTTATTGCTTTGATGCAAAAACCCTCAGGGAGGCACTACCTAAGATCAGCAACAATAATAAGCAAAAAGAATACTACTTAACCGATGCTCTTACCATTATGAAGGAAATGGGAAAAGAAGTAGGTGTCTACAAGACCCCCCATTATGAAGATATTATGGCAGTAAACTCTAGGGTGCAATTGGCGGAAGTAGAAGAAATTATGCGGAGAAGAATCGCTAAGAAGCATATGGAGCAGGGTGTCACCATCATTAACCCCAACCATACCTACATTGAAAAAACAGTGGTTATTTCACCAGACACTATTCTTTATCCAGGTGTAATCCTAAGGGGCAATACCATCATAGGAGAGGATTGCAGTATAGGTGCCGATAGTCGGATAGAAAATTCCACCATAGGAAAAGGGACAACCATCCACAACTCTACGATTTTAGACAGCCTGGTGGATGAGCATACCACCATAGGACCCTATGCCTATTTAAGACCTAAAAGTCAGATAGGAAAACACGTAAAAATAGGGGATTTTGTTGAAGTAAAAAATGCCATTATCGGGGACTATTCTAAAGCCTCCCATTTAGCTTATATAGGAGATGCAGAGGTGGGTAGCCATGTGAATATAGGCTGTGGTGTTGTATTTGTCAATTACGATGGCAAGAACAAGCATAAAACCATTGTCAAGGACTATGCTTTTATTGGTAGCAATGCCAACTTAATAGCCCCTGTGACAGTGGAGGAATCTGGATATGTCGCCAGTGGCTCCACCATTACCAAGAAGGTGGAGCAAGGTGCCTTAGCAGTAAGCCGCAGCCGTCAAGAAAACAAAGAAGGCTGGGTAAAACGTAAGGGTTTATTGAAAACAAAGGAGGAGTAAAAAAAGTGAACACCAGTGGTAATCAGATAAAAATATTTTGTGGTAATGCTAACCCAGAATTAGCAAGAGAGATTGCTAGTGAGATAGGCATTCCCCTTGGAAATTGTGAAGTAGGAACCTTCAGTGACGGAGAAATTGCTGTTAATATCAACGAAACCGTTAGGGGAGCTGACTTATTTGTGGTACAGCCCACCCACCCTCCAGTAAATGATAATTTAATGGAGTTGTTGATCCTAATAGACGCCTTTAAAAGGGCTTCGGCAGGAAGGATTACAGCTGTACTGCCCTACTACGGCTATGCCCGTCAGGATCGGAAAGCAAAGGCTAGAGATCCTATTACAGCTAAGCTAGTGGCGGATCTATTGACAACAGCTGGAGCCGATAGGGTGTTAACGATGGATTTACATGCTTCTCAAATTCAGGGCTATTTTGATATTCCTTTAGACCATCTATTAGGTGTACCTATATTAGCAAAATACTTTATCAAAAAGAATGTTCAAGACTTGGTTGTTGTCTCCCCTGATCTAGGTAGTGTTACAAGGGCTAGAAATTTTGCCAATCATTTAGATGCCCCCATCGCTATCATTGACAAGCGGAGACCGAAGGCAAATGTTTCTGAGGTTATGAACATCATTGGTGAAGTAGAGGGTAAAAACGTTATCCTGATTGATGATATGATTGATACCGCTGGTACTATTACTCAAGGAGCCAATGCCCTAAAGGAATTTGGAGCCAAGGAGGTTTATGCCTGCTGTACCCATCCTGTATTATCTGGTCCCGCCATTGAAAGAATACAAAATTCCGCTATTAAGGAACTAATTGTTACCAACACCATCAGTCTTCCAGAGGAAAAAAAGATTGATAAAATACAGGTGATGTCAGTGGCACCTATTATTGCAGAAGCTATTCAAAGGATCTACAAAAACATTTCTGTAAGTCGGTTGTTTGACTAAACCCAACCTCCATAGGAAGAATAGGAGGCATTATAAATGTATATTATTGCAGGTCTGGGAAACCCAGGGAAAAGATACGATGGTACCCGACATAATGTGGGCTTTGAAGCCATAGACCTACTGGCCCATCGTAATGGTATAAAGGTAAACAAGCTTAAGCACAAAGCCCTCTATGGAGAAGGTTTCTGGGGTGGTGAGAAGGTTGTCCTCGTAAAACCCCAAACCTTTATGAACCTAAGTGGAGAAAGCCTTCGAGATATGATGGAGTTTTATAAGCTGGATATAAAAAATCTTATTGTTATTTATGACGATGTTGATATAGAGGTGGGGACCCTCAGAATACGACAAAAAGGCAGCTCTGGAAGTCATAATGGTATGAAATCCATTATCCATCAACTGCAGTCCCATGACTTTCCAAGGATACGGATTGGTATAGGAAAGCCTCAATATGGGGACTTGGCCGATTATGTCCTGGGAAGATTTTCAAAGGAGGAAATTTCTCCTACAGTGGAGGCTATAGAAAGGGCGGCCTTGGCAGTGGAATCCATTGTAAAGGAAGGTATAGAACTGGCCATGAACCGATACAATGGATAGCTAAAAAGAGGAGTAAAACCTATGATAACCACCATCATGGCAGGCATATTGTCGGCTATACTTGCTTATTTATGTAATAAGGTGATTTTAAAATCCTTTAGAGACGAAGGACTTACAATTTTAGTACCTCTTTTGGAGGAGATGGCAAAGACCACCTTTGCCCTCCTCCTTAAAACCAATATGATAGGAACCCATTTCATCTTTGGATGTATTGAAGGAATTTACGATATCATTACTTCTTCAAAAAGAATAGGAAAATGGGCTGCTGTGGCTAGTATCCTTAGCCATAGCTTTTTTGGCATGGTCACCTATCTAACCTATACAAGAACCAAGCAGGCTTTAATAGCCATTATACTGTCTTGGATTCTCCACAGCGGATGGAATTGGTATGTAGTAAAAAAATTATAACTAAATTAACATGTCCCCCCGCCTCTATAGGCGGTGGGTTCCACTTAATTTTTTCAGGGGAAGTTCAATCCTCCACTGAAATCGTTGAATAACGGGGAAAGCCCTTATTGAAAGAGCAGGTGCAAAAATGAAGAAAAACATACTATTATCACCAATGGAACGTTCACTACAATATATACAGCTATTAGAAGCTTTAAAGGGGCATATGACCCCTGTGGGAGTCCATGGATTAAACGATTCACAAAAATCCCACTTGATTTATGGGGTTTTCGAAGGCTTAAATCGTCAGATTTGTCTATTAACTTATAGTGAATTAGAGGCACAACAAATTTATCAGGATCTGAAGTTTTATCTAAAGGAGGAAGTCCTTTTTTTCCCATCAAAGGATGTTGTTTTTTATGATATAGAAGCTATTGGAGATGAAGTTAAGGAGGAAAGAATAAAAACCCTTGACAGGCTGGTGAAGGGAGGACCTGCTATTGTAGTAGCTTCCATAGAAGCACTGCTTTTAAAGATAACTCCTCCACATATCTATAAAAAATATCAATTGACATTAAAGGTTGGGGAAACCCTTGACCTCCATCAAATTATCGAAACCTTTATCATGCAGGGCTACGAAAGAACTGAACGGGTGGATACCAAAGGTCAGTTCAGTATTCGAGGTGGAATCATAGATATTTTTCCGTTGACAGAGGAAAATCCCCTTCGAATAGAGCTTTTTGATGATGAAGTTGACTCCATCCGCTATTTCCATGGAGATACCCAGAAGTCTATTGAAAAAGTTCAACAAATAAAGATCTATCCTGCCACAGAGATTATTATAGAAACCCAAAATCATAATGAAGTCATTGGTAAGCTATCCCAAGAATTAAAAAGTACCCTAAAAAAGCTGGATTCAGCCCCAGGGGAAAAGCTACAGCTGAAAATAGGGGAAGTGATGGAAAAGCTCTCTACCCTAGGGAACTTTGAAGGTATCCAACGGTTTTTGCCCTATATCTATGAAAAGACCGGCTCCCTCTTAGATTATCTTCAGGGGGAGGCAGTAGTGATGCTTGATGAACCCGATAGGGGGAAGGAAAAAATCAAGGACTTCCATGAGGAATTTCGAGAAAATTTCAAAACCCTGTTGGAACGGGGGGAGGTTTTGCCCGGCCAGGGGAACTTATTGTTTACCTATGACGATATCCTTAGAAGCCTAAAAAACCGTAGCCTTGTTACCTCCAGTCTTTTACCCAAAAATCATCCAGATTTTCAGCCTAAGGAGATTATTAACTTTACCTCAAGACCTGTACAGACCTTCCATGGGAAAATGAACCTTCTGTTGCCAGAGATAAAAAACCTTGTAAAAAAAGGCTATAAAACTGTACTGGTGACAGCCACCAAGGAAAAGGCGTTAAAATTAATGGAAACCTTTAGGGAGCAAGGAATTCCTGTGGATTTTACAGTGAAGGAGGGGGATGCCCTGCCGGCTAGCAGGGTCACCATTCTACAGGGAAACCTTTATCGAGGCTTTGAGTATGTAGATGTAAAATATATTCTTATCACAGATTATGAAATCTACGGTGTTCATAAAAAGAAGAAGCAAAAAATTAAACGAAAAGATGCAGCCCCCATTAAGTCCTTTATCGATTTAAAGGTGGGGGACTATGTAGTCCACGAGGGTCATGGTATTGGTAAATATATCGGTATAGAGGAGTTAAAGGTAGAGGGAATAAAGAAGGACTATTTAAAAATCCGTTATTCTGGAGAAGATAATCTTTACGTTCCGACAGACCAGATGGATTTAATACAAAAATATATCGGTGCCGATGATAAAACCCCGAAGCTCAACAAGCTAGGGGGGACAGAATGGGTTAAAACAAAGGCAAAGGCTAAAAAGGCCATTGAGGATATGGCAAAGGATCTTTTGAAACTCTATGCCGAAAGGGAAGAAAGTAAAGGCTATGGCTTCTCCCGGGATACCGATTGGCAAAAACAGTTTGAATACCTCTTTCCCTATGAAGAAACCCCTGAT
Source organism: Natronincola ferrireducens (assembly GCF_900100845.1). NCBI lineage: Bacteria > Bacillati > Bacillota > Clostridia > Peptostreptococcales > Natronincolaceae > Natronincola > Natronincola ferrireducens. Next base: position 66,532 of record NZ_FNFP01000001.1, read on the forward strand.
CAGCTAAGGGCTATTCAAGAAGTAAAAGAAGACATGGAGCAGGAGCGCCCCATGGATAGACTTCTATGTGGGGATGTGGGTTATGGAAAAACAGAGATAGCCATTAGAGCAGCCTTTAAGGCTGTGATGGATAGCAAACAGGTGGCTCTACTGGTTCCCACCACCATTTTAGCCCAGCAGCATTATAATAATTTCAAGGAACGATTTTCTGGGTTTCCTGTAACCGTAGATATGTTAAGTCGTTTTAGAACAGCCGCCCAGCAAAAACAAACCTTAGAAAATGTTAGAACAGGAAACGTAGACATCCTTATTGGGACCCACCGGATTTTATCCAAGGATATAGCCTTCAAGGATTTAGGCCTCTTAATCGTAGATGAAGAGCAACGATTTGGTGTAAAGCATAAGGAGGTCCTAAAACAGCTGAAACAGTCTGTAGATGTCCTGACCCTAACGGCTACACCTATCCCCCGTACCCTCCATATGTCTATGATAGGAATAAGGGATATGAGTGTTATTGAAGATCCTCCAGAGGAAAGGTATCCCGTCCAAACCTATGTTGCCGGATACAATGAAGCCTTGATAGGGGATGCCATTGGCAGGGAAATTGTAAGGGGTGGACAGGTATACTATGTTTACAATCGGGTACAGGGAATTCATCAGGTGGCGGCAAGATTAGGGACTTTGGTACCCCAAGCCAGAATAGCTGTTGCCCACGGTCAGATGAGTGAGCGGCAGCTGGAAAAGCTTATGCTGGAATACTATCATGGTGAATATGATGTATTGGTATGCACCACCATTATCGAAACGGGATTGGATATTGCCAATGTCAATACTATTATTATACAGGATGCTGATAGACTAGGGCTTTCCCAGCTTTATCAGCTCAGGGGAAGGGTAGGAAGGTCTAATCGTCAAGGCTATGCCTATTTATTGTACGAAAAGGATAAAATTCTTTCAGAGGTGGCAGAAAAACGGTTAAAGGCCATCAAGGAGTTTACAGAATTTGGCTCAGGATTTAAGATTGCCATGAGGGATTTAGAAATCCGTGGAGCCGGAAACCTTTTAGGCTCAGAGCAGCATGGACATATGGCTTCTATTGGCTACGACCTTTATGTGAAGCTATTGGAGGAAACCATAGGAGAGCTAAAGGGACAAGTAATAGAAAAATACGAGGATACCATGATGGAGCTCAACGTAGATGCCTATATTTCAGAAAAGTACATTTCTAACCAAAGCCATAAAATAGAGATCTATAAGAAAATAGCCTCCATTCGAAACCAAGAGGATATGTACATGATAGAGGAAGAGATAGAGGATCGCTTTGGTGACATTCCTTTAAGTGCTAGAAACCTACTATTGATTTCCTACATTAAGGCTTTAGCCAAAAACTTAAAAATCCAGTATATTTCCCAAAAAGACAAACAAATCAAGATTCAGTTTAAGGAGGGTAAAGTCCTAAGACCAGAATACATTGTAGAGCTGATGGACCAGTATCGATGGAAGCTTAGTATCCATGGAGGGGACCAACCCCATTTCCTTTATAAAGTCCAGACCCAAGACCAAAACAGGGTACTGATGGACCTAAAAGACATCATAGAAAAAATTAGTGGTTTAAAAAAGACAGAAAGTTAGATATAATAGAAGAAGAATGAATAGGAGTTGATAAAAATGAGTGGGAGAAAAACCAGAAAAAAACTAATCCTGGTAGCAATGTTATTAATAGCAGCACTACTTTTTACTGCATGTTCTAGCCCCCAAAAGATTTCAGAGGATGCTGTAGCGGTGGTTAATGGAACCAATATTCCCATGGAGGAATTTGAAAAGCTTTTGGCATTACAACGAATTGAGTACGAAATGATGTATGGACCAGATATCCTTACCCAAGATTTAGGAACGGGGATGACCCTTTTAGATACGATTAAAAAAGGTGTTTTAGAAAACCTAGTTAAAAGTGAAATTCTTTTACAGGAAGCCATGAAAAATAATATCACTGTAGAAGATGAAGACATTGAAGAAGCCTATAACTCCTATGTGGAGCATATGGAAGGAAACGAAGATCTCAAGGTGTTTACAGAGGAAAATAATATCGATGAAGCCTTTGTCAGAAAGGAAATGAAAAAGAATCTAATCATTCATAGATATAGAGACTTTTATTTTGAAAACCTAGAAATTGACGAAGCAGCAGCAGAGGCCTACTATGGGGACAATCCTCTAGAGTTTGTAAGCAAAGTAAGTGCAAAGCACATTTTAGTACTGGCTGCAACAGAAGATGCTGAAGGTAAGGCAGAGGAGCTACTAAGCAAAATCAACAATGAAGAAGAATTTTCAGCCTTATTTGAACAATATGTGGAAGCAGCAGCGGGAGATGAAATTATCGCAGAGGAATTAGGCTACTTTGGAAGACAGCAAATGGTTCCAGAATTTGAAGCAGCTGCCTTCTCCTTAAACCCTGGGGAAATCAGTGATATTGTACAAACCTCATTTGGATACCATATTATTTTGGTAGAAGATAAGGAAACCTATTCATTTGAAGAAATGAAGGACTATATAATTCAATTTCTGAAGCAGAAGGATTTTGAAATTCATATAGGGGAATTAGAGGAAAAATCAAATATTACTAAGCGAGAAGAGCTATAATAAATAAAGACAGGTGCTGAAGCACCTGTTCTTTATTTTAGGCTATGTTAAAGGTAGACGTATTCTATAAATAAAACTATGACAAGATATTGAGGGATTGTCACGCTGAGGCGATGGATATCAAGGATTCATAGGATGTAAAAATCAACAATAGGGTTTAACAGAGGCTTGTTTTTAAAAAGTAAAATTGTTCCAATGAATAAAAAACAAAGATTGGTAAAATACTATGATTACACTAAATTTTACTTTAGCTAGGAGGGAATGGTAGTGAAAGCGACTGGAATAGTAAGACGCATAGATGATTTGGGAAGAGTAGTCATTCCTAAGGAAATTAGAAGAACCTTAAGAATTAGAGAAGGAGATCCTCTTGAGATATTTACTGACCGTGAAGGTGAGGTTATTTTAAAAAAATATTCTCCAATAGGGGAGCTCAGTGAGTTTGCCACAGAGTATGCAGAATCATTGCAGGAATCACTAGGGCATATTGCAATTATAACCGATAGAGATACTATTATAGCCGTAGCTGGACACTCGAAAAAAGAATATTTAGAGAAACGAGTAAGCAAAACCCTAGAACGTATGATGGAGGAAAGAGAGCCCATTGTATTGAACGAGGGGGAACAAATGTATCCTATAGCTGTCGATGAAGGAGAGGATGGCAAATATACAGCACAGGTAATAGCTCCTATTATTACCCAGGGAGACCCTATCGGAACCGTCATTATTTGTTCCAAAAACAGTGGCGTAAACATGGGTGAGGTTGAGAAGAAGATAGCAGCAACAGCTGCAGCCTTTTTATCCAAACAAATGGAACAATAGAAAAATCTAGCTCCGTAAAGGCGGGGCTGTTTTTTTTATGTAAAGTCTGCTATAATCAATAGGTAATTGTGGAGATGGGTCTTGGCATTCTGTGTTGTTGACCTTGTCCTTGATTGTATCTTAACGTTAATATTGTGGAGGAATTGTGATGAAGAAGGATACCTTTTTAAAGGGTGCAGTGATTTTAGGTGCTGCAGGCATGATTGTAAAAGTAATGGGAGCATTTTTTAGAATTCCATTGGGAAGAATTCTTGAATCAGAAGGTCTAGGCTATTATCAAGTAGGTTACACTGTTTTTAATCTTTTATTAGCCTTTACTGCTGCAGGCTTTCCCACAGCCATATCTAAATTAGTTTCGGAAAAACGGGCGAAAGGAGATTATCAAGGAGCCCATAAAATATTTAAGACATCTTTTTATCTGTTGGTGGGATTAGGAGGGATAGGTTCCATTGCTTTAGCTCTGTTAACATCATTTTTAGTCACCAACGTATTCCAAAGTCCCAACACCTATTATGCTGTACTAGCATTATCGCCAGCTGTATTTTTTGTTGCCGTGCTAGCATCCTTTAGGGGCTATTTCCAAGGGATGAAGGATATGAAACCCACTGCTATTTCTCAAATAGTAGAGCAGGCAGGGAAGGTATTATTTGGCCTATCCTTGGCGATAGTACTATTAAGACGCTTCGACATAGCATACGCAGCTGGTGGTGCCTCCTTTGGAACAGGCATCGGTGCAGCTTTTGCCCTAGTGATGATGGTATTTCTTTATCGTAAAAGGAAAGATAAAATTTTTCCTGCAGAGGGACAAGCAATAGATGCTGAAGAGGAAACCTCTGAGGAGATTGTTAAAAACCTTTTAAAAATTGCTATTCCTATTGCCATAGGAGCAGCGGTGATGCCCCTAATTAATATTGTAGACACTTTTGTAGTATTGAGGAGATTACAGGCTATCGGTTATAGTGTTGAAGAAGCCACCAGTCTTTATGGACAGCTACAGGGCATGGCAAACACCTTGGTGAACCTGCCACAGGTCTTGACGGTAGCATTGGCCATGAGTATTGTCCCGGTTATTTCTGAATCCGCCGCCACAAATGACTGGCAAGCTGTCAGAGGAGATACAAAGTCAGCCTTAAGGGTGGCTCTGTTGATAGGATTACCAGCCTCCGTGGGATTGGCGGTATTATCCACCCCCATCATGAGGATGCTGTTCCCTGCAGAGCCGGCAACTGTGGGACAGATTTTGCTTTTCCTTGCATTTGCAGTAACCTTTTTAGCTCCCCTCCAGACCTTAACGGGGGTATTACAGGGTCTAGGGAAACCAGATGTACCTGTAAAAAATCTAATGGTGGGAGCCGCCTTTAAATTTGTTGTTACCTATGGACTGACGGGTATACCAGCACTGAATGTTAAGGGGGCGGCTATAGGAACTGTAACTGCCTATATGGTAGCCTTTTTCCTAAACTTTTTAGCCGTGAAAAAAGAAACAAATGTTACCTTTGAGATCCAGCAGTTTGTTATAAAACCTATACTATCGGTGACAACCATGGGATTTGTTGTATATGCTTTATACAGACAGCTATACCCCTTCCTTGGCAACAGCTTATCTACAGTAGGATCCATCGCTGTAGGAGCCGCTGTTTATGGAATCATGCTACTAAAAACCCAAACCATCATTAAGGAAGACTTCGACCTACTACCTGGTGGAGGGAAATTGTTAAAAGTGCTTCATAAGATGAAACTTATCAAGGAATAAGGTTGAGGCTTTTGTAAGAAGGGAGTGAATATAATGTCTAAGTTAACCATTGTTGGCTTGGGCCCTGGTGCAAAGGAGCATCTGACCCTTGCCACCTTTAAAGCCATGAAGGACCATAAGGAAGTATACCTTAGAACAGATAAACACCCTATAGTCACCTATCTAAAGGAGGAAGGCATCAATTATAAAACCTTTGACCATGTGTATGAAGAAAAGCAAGACTTTCAAGAGGTTTATGAAGAAATTGCTGAAATCCTTATAGAAAAGGCAAAGGAGGAGGATATCCTTTATGCTGTTCCTGGTCATCCCTACGTGGCAGAAAACACTGTTCAGCTCCTCCTTGAAGGATGCAAAAGAGAAGGGATACCGAAAGAAGTATACCCTGCCATGAGCTTCGTGGATGCCATGTTTATGGCACTGGAGATAGATCCTATCGACGGATTCAAGCTGCTAGATGGATTACAGCTGGAGAAGCAAAAGCCCGATCCAAGTATAGCCAACATCATCACTCAGGTTTATGATCCCTTTATAGCTTCAGAGGTAAAATTAAGACTGATGGACTATTATGATGATGAACAGGAGATATTTGTAGTGAAGAATGCTGGAATTCCAGGGATTCAGAGGATTGAAAGGATGCCCCTTTACATGTTGGACAGACTGGATTGGATAGATTACCTGACAAGTCTTTATATACCAAGGATTGACATAGATCAAAAAAAATACTATAATGTGAATAATTTAGTGGAAATCATGGAAATATTAAGAAGTAAAGAGGGCTGTCCTTGGGATATCAAGCAAACCCATGATAGTCTAAAGCCTTACCTTATAGAAGAAAGCTATGAAGTGTTAGAAGCCATTGATGAAAAAGATGACCTTCTGCTGGAGGAGGAACTAGGAGATTTACTTCTACAGGTAATCTTTCATAGCCAAATCGCTAAGGAAAGACAAGCCTTCACCATGGAAGATGTGGTACAGGGTATTTGTGAAAAGCTAGTTTTTAGACATCCTCATGTTTTTAAAGGGGTAAAGGCTGAAACCACCAGTGAAGCCCTAGCCAATTGGGAACACCAAAAGCGTCAAGAGAAGCAAATTAAAAGTATAGCAGATTCAATGACAATGATACCAAAGGAATTACCAGCACTACTAAAGGCTGTCAAAGTTCAAAAGAAAGCAGCAGACGTTGGCTTTGATTGGGACCAGATAGAGGATGTTGTTAACAAGGTTAAGGAAGAATTACTGGAAACCCTCCAGGCCAAAGAAACAAAGGATGACAATAAAATTAAAGAAGAAGTCGGAGATTTACTTTTTGCAGTAGTGAATCTAGCTCGATTTTTAAAGGTAAATCCTGAAGATGCCTTGAATGCCACCTGCAATAAATTTATTTATAGATTTCGATACATAGAAGAAAAGGCAATGGAGGCAAAACAAGACATAAAAAAAATGACCCTATCAAAAATGGATGAACTTTGGGAGGAAGCCAAGAAAAAAAATCGCAAAAATTGCTGGTAAAATCTTTTAAAAAGAAGGATTTTAAAAATTTACAGAGAATATGCTATACGTACTTTAAAATATGAAGGAGGTATTCTAAGTGAATAAAGCTGAATTAGTTGCAAAAATTGCTGAAAAAAGTCAACTAACAAAAAAGGATGCTGAGTTAGCATTAAATGCATTCATGGAAAGCGTTGAAGAAGCATTAGTAGAGGGTGACAAAGTGCAATTAGTTGGATTTGGAACCTTTGATGTAAGAGAAAGAAAACCAAGACAAGGTAGAAACCCAAGAAATCCAGAGCAAGTAATCGACATACCAGCTTCAAAAGCACCTGTATTCAAAGCTGGCAAGACCCTTAAAGAAAAAATTAACGGATAAATAGGATTAAATACCACTAAATAGAAATCAGGGACAACCCTGATTTTTATTTTCTCTAATTTTATGGGGAAGGGAGGATGTCTTTCTCTAAAATTATAGAAAGCAAGGAGGAGAACTACCTATGAGATTAGATAAATACTTAAAAATATCAAGAATCATCAAACGTAGAACGATTGCCAAGGAAGCCTGTGAAAAGGGCAGGGTATTCATTAACGATAAAACAGCAAAGCCTAGTACAGAAGTGGAAGTAGGAGATCGACTGGAAATCCAGTTTGGGGACAAATCCCTAAAGGTAGAGATTACTCAAATTGCAGAGCATGTCAAAAAAGATGAAGCAAAGGAAATGTTTCGACTAATTGAATAACAATTGTATAGGAATTCCCCACATTTCAAATACTACAAATAGATGTAGCTTGAAAATTCTAGAAAAATGATAGAAGGAGGATTCCTATATGAGAAAAATTAAAAAATATGGTATGTTGCTTTTGATTCTTTTACTGATAGTACCCTTAGCTGCCTGCCGTCCTCAGCAGCGTCCAGAAGGCCCGGAAGAACAACCCCAGGTACAGGAGGATGGACCCCCTATTCCTGAAGCCATTAGCCAAGGGGAAGGTCAAGAGCCTAGATTGACAGTACACATAGTAGAAACAGGAGAAAACAAAGAAATGGACTTTGAAGAATACCTTCCTGGAGTACTGGCTGGAGAAATGAAAAATGATTGGCCAGAGGAAGCCCTACAGGCCCAAGCTATTTTAGCTAGAACCTTTGTTATGCAGTTTGTTACTGAAATGGGAGGCTCTAAATACGAAGGAGCCCATGTTTCTACAGATATTGAGGAGGCCCAAGCTTGGAATGAAGAAGAAATCAATGAAAGGATTATAGAGGCAGTGAATGCCACCAGAGGTCAGGTGGCTGTTCACAACAATGAATACATCAAAGCATGGTTCCATGCCCATGCCGCTGGTCAGACAGCCATGGCGGTGGAGGGATTAGGCTTAGACGATGAAGATCCCCCCTATATCCACTCCGTTGAATCTCCAGATTCTAAAGAAGCACCAGAGGACGATGTGAACTGGAGTGAGACCTTTACCAAAGCAGAGATTATACAAGCTGTACAAACTACAGGACAAGATCCTGGAGACTTTAACAGTATAGAAATCATAGAAACCGGATCCTCCGGAAGAGCATATAAACTGCAGATAGGTAATGCTACAGTGGTGGCACCAGCCTTTAGATTAGCCCTAGACAGTACTCGAATGAAATCCAATCAACTGGAGGGCATCTCCGTCGAAGGAGATCAGGTTACCATATCCGGCAGAGGCTATGGTCATGGAGTAGGTATGAGCCAATGGGGAGCCTATCAAATGGCACAGGATGGAAAAGATGCTGAAGAGATTGTAAAGCATTACTTCAAGGATATAGAAATTATTAAGCTTTGGGAGTAAGAGTAAATGAAAAATGAAAAATGAAAAATGGAAAATGGAAAAGACAAAAACATGCAATTAGGAGAGAAGAATTTTCTCTCCTAATTGTTTTTTGATGAATCTATTTGTTGGTGGTTGATGAAGAAGGACAGGGGGGAAAGCCCTTGATTTTGTCATCCTGAGCAACAGCGAAGGATCTTAGCATTTAGAAGACTTTAAAGATTTTTCATTTCACTTCGCTGCATTCAGAATGACAAGTATTTGAGGCTTCTTTAGGAATAAAGGGTAGCTTTTCTTTATAACTAAGAGTTATAATGGACGACCTGATGGGAATAAATATAGAGTACAGTGAGGATTAAGCCTTAGCCTTAACCTCAACCTGCGGCAGTGCCGTAAAAAAGGCAGGTGATAGGATGGAAGAGCGAAGGAACAACCGATATCGAGGCCATAGTGTTATACTAGAAAACAGGGAAAAGCTATCTATTTCAGGTGTAGAGCATGTGAACAATTTCAATAGCGAACTAATCGTTGTAGATACTACAGCAGGAGTTATTACCATTAAGGGTGAAGAATTGGACGTAAAAAAATTAAGTCTAGAGGATGGTAATGTCTCCATAAGTGGAACAGTCCACTCCATGGTCTATAGCGATCGGGAAAGCTTTACTGCTAAAAGCTCAGGCTTCTTCAGTAAAATGTTTAAATAACTGTCGAAAAAACTCGGCAGTTTTTCTTTTTGTCCATCTGTCACCAAATTGCACCCTGAGGAATATAATAAATAAGAAACCTATGTTTTTGACGTAGATTTCTTTTGTAACAGGTTAAAGGTTTTGACTTTTCTCGACCTTGACCTTAACCTGATTTTTAAATGAGGTGGTGAAATCATGATTTCTACCTATCAAGAGGCCTATATTTTATTGGTTACTATTTATGGAGGTATATTAATTGGGTTTATCTATGATTTATATAAAATATTCAGAGGGATTTTCAATCCTAAAAAAATTGCTACCCTCATCCAAGATTTTCTCTTTTGGCTGATTATCTCCATAGTGGCTTTCTATGTATTGATTATAAGTAACCAAGGAGCTTTACGGTTTTATAATTTTTTAGGATTTCTTATAGGAGCAATAATTTATAGCTTTTTGTTAAGTGACATTGTTATCAGGGCAGTGATTTTCATATTAAGGACCATGAAAAAGTTTATCGTTGATCTTTATCACATCATCACCTATCCCCTTCGTGTAGGATTATGTCTAATAGCCGTACCTTGTTCCTATTGCAAAACTAAAACAAAGCCGATATACTATAAGACAAAGCGATATGTCAAGCTACCCAGTAGAATGCTGGAGGAAACGAAAAAAAGCCTGACAAATTACTTTAAGAAAAAATAAAAAAGGAACATCTACAAAGGCTGAAGGGGGGAAGAATGTGCAAAAGAAAAAGCGAAGAAATAAGACCAAGAGAATATGGATGGGTATTCTCCTTTGCCTGGGACTTTATGTAGGTGTAACCTTTTATCAGCAACAGCAGGAAATGAAGCAACTTAGACAACAGGAAGCAAGATATTTGCAAGAGCTAGAAAAAATCCAACAGGATATTGATAACTTAAAGCAACAGGTAGAGATCAGTAATCATGATGAATATATAGAAACCATTGCCCGTCAACAGCTGAAAATGATAGGTTCTAATGAAATGATTATTATAGACATTGGACAGCAATGAAAAATATTTTGTCCCTCTACTTGAGACATTACATAGAATTTGATATAATAAAGTAGGTGAAATTCAATTATTTTAGTTTATAAATACATTGCTCAAGGAGGAAGATTGATTTTATGCTGGCAGAGGAAGGTAAGATTGTAGAAGGCACGGTTTCGGGGATTACGAATTTTGGTGCCTTTATAGACCTTGGTGAAGGCAAAACAGGATTAGTACACATCTCAGAAGTTGCAGACGACTATGTTAAAAACATTCATGATTATTTAAAAGATAAGCAAAAAGTCAAGGTGAAAGTGCTATCTATCGGTAAAGATGGAAAGATTAGTTTATCTATCCGACAAGCTACTACAAAGGTTAAAAAATCAGTTCGACCTGCAGAGGTGGATTGGCAGGTGAAGGACGATGAATCTTCAAGACTCTCCTTCGATGATAAGATTAGCAGATTTATGAAGGAAAGCGAAGAGAAGATGCAAGTATTAAAAGCTAAGAGTAAATCTAATGGCCGTAAAGGTAATGGATTTAGAAATAAAATGTAAATGAATGCCAGGGGGAACTTACCTGGCTTTTTTTATGAAGTTTTGGAGGGAAAAAATGAGAAAATATGCAGCCATCGATATAGGAACCAATTCTATGAGACTTTTACTGATGACTGTGGAGACGGATAGAATTCTACATAGAACAAAAGAAATCAATACTACCCGTATTGGACAATCGGTTGACGAAAGAGGGGCTATTACCCGTGAGGGAATGGAAAGAAATCTTGGAGCCTTTGAAGACTTTGTAGAAAAGGCTAGGGAATATGGGGCAGAAGAGATTTATGCCATTGCCACCAGTGCTGTCCGAGATGCCAAAAATGGAGAGGTCTTCGTAGGGGAAGCTTTACAAAGAACAGGGATAAAAATAGCTATCCTATCGGGAGAGGAAGAAGCAGGACTGGGCTATAAAGGGGTGCTGATGGGGTTGAAAAATCCAGAGCTAGAACTCCTGGTCATTGATATTGGTGGTGGAAGTACGGAATTTATTTTAGGAAAATCTGCCACACTACAGGAAACCATCAGCGAAAATGTGGGGGCTGTTAGAATGACAGAACGACTTATTACCACTGACCCCATTACCCAGCAGGAGAAGGAAGGATTAGAGAAGGTCATTAAAAAAGAGCTTCATAGCACTTTGCAAAAGCTACAGAAGAAGCAGATAAAGGGTCTCATAGGCATAGGGGGTACCATCACCACCTTGGGAGCCCTCCATCAACAATTGGACCCCTACGACATGGACAAGATCCATAACTATACCCTAACCCTACAGAATATAAAGGACCTCCTACAAAAACTAGAGACCCTAACCCTAGAAGAAAGAAAGGCACTAAAGGGTATCCATCCTAAACGGGGGGATATCATCATAGCTGGGACCACCATCCTCCGCATTATCATGGAAACCCTAGCCATAGACACCATCACCATAAGCGAATATGATAATATAGAAGGTCTATTATATGAAAATATGTAGCTAGCTATACCAAAAACCATTCATCACAAACCACAACCCTTCGGCAAAAAACAAAGCAATTTCCACGACAACCTCAACATATAGTATGGAATACGTGTTGCACATACCATATATTTGAATAATTTTGTCAAAAACCTACTTTTAAATGTCAAAAACTTTTTCAAGCTTCTCTCCTATTCTTGACAAATCTCCCCCCATTCCTTTGTTACAATAACCCTATAAAGTAAAGTTGGTTTGGCGTCAGGTTTTGATTTTTAACCTGAGGCCAAACCTAACCTTATAAACAATGGAGGGGTTATCTATGATAGACAAGCAAACAGTAGTTCCAGCATCCTTTAGGGAGAAAAGAAGGATAATGACACTTATAAATAAAAAGCTGATATTCTTGAATATACTTGCTTTTTTATTAGGAAGGGCAGGGATTTTAGAGGGGCTTACCCCCTTTGGCATAGGATTTTTTGCCGCACTAAACTATAGGGATAGAAAGTATGGAACTATAGGAATAGCCACATTACTAGGAATTATGTCTATTCAGGGCTTCTATAAAAGCATTCCCTACATCATAACCCTAGGCATTATCTATCTTTTATTTCATTATGTAATGGATTTAAGAAAGCTAAAAACCTTAAAGGCCGCCTTCATCAGCGGGTTTACCTACTTGACAGCCGGCATGCTGTTTTTAAGCCTTCAGAGCTTCTATATCTATGATGTAATGATTATTGCCTTCGAAGCATTGGTGATCTTTGTTATTGTATATATAGCCTCCTATGCGTTGCCCCTCATGGTGGAAAAGAAAAGTAGAAGCATCTTATCCTCAGAAGAAATTATTTGTATTGCCATTCTTTCAGCCATAGCCCTGTCGGGAATCAATGAAATATATATTTTTAACCTATCCCTAAGAAATAGCTTAGCCATCCTTATAACAATTTTATTTGCCTACAATGGTGGAACAGCCATTGGAGCCTCTGTTGGGATTACCCTAGGATTAATCACCAGTATGTCCATTGGGGGGACACCACCGGTGATTATCGGTATATTTGGTTTTTCTGGATTGTTGGCAGGTATATTTAAGGATATGGGAAAATTGGGAAGCGGCTTAGGCTTTTTAATGGGAAATGCCATCTTAACCTTTTACATAAACGGCTATTATGAGATTTTCATACAGTTTAGAGAAATCCTTTTAGCCTTTGGATTATTTATGCTGCTTCCCACACCCTGGATTCAGCAGCTGGAGAAGCTTTGCAACAGTCCTAAAAGTATTTTATATTCCGATCAAACCTATAGCCAACGGATGAAAAAAAGAACCTATGAAAAGCTTTCTGAATTTTCAAATGTATTTCACGATTTAGCTGTAACCTTTGATAAAATTTCTGATAAATATGTAATTTTTGAAAAGGAGGACTTAACCAACATTATACAAGAGGTAGCTGACCATGCCTGTGACAGCTGTGGTATGCGAAGAAGCTGCTGGGAAAAAAATTTCTGCAACACCTACCAAAGCATGGTAGACCTGTTGGTGCTTATAGAAACTCGAGATTCCATAGAGCCTAATGTTTTACCAGAAGAAATCCAAAAACGTTGCATTCATCCCCAGAAGGTTGTAGAGAAGATGCGGCACCTTTATGAGTTAAGTGCCCTAGATATGAACTGGAAGGAGCGTCTCATTGAAAATCGTTATTTAGTAGGAGAACAATTTAAAGGAGTATCGAAAATTATTGGACAAATGGCGGAGGAATTAAACAGCAATACCTCCTTCGATATTGAGCTGGAAAATGAGCTTTATGTGGTGCTGGATAAGGCTGGGTTATCGGCAAAAAATATTATTGTCACCAATCAACAGGAATCTCCCCTTGAAATCACTGTAGAAAAAAATCCCTGCTATAATCGAGAAAGCTGTATCTATAAATATATTCCTGTTCTTTCAGAAGCAGTGGGGGTGAAGCTGGTGAAAAAGCCAAGTACTTGTAGCTATCAAAGGGACGGGAGTGGGTGCAGCTTCACCCTAGTGGAAGCTAATCGCTACACCGCCATCACCAGAGTAGCTAGGGCAAAGAAGGAAGGCAATAGGGTTTCGGGAGATACCTGTACCTTTATGGATATTCAAGATGATCAATATCTTATGGCCATCAGCGATGGTATGGGAGCGGGGGACAAAGCCCAGCGTCAATCCAGTGCCACCATTACGATGCTGGAAAAAATGATGGAGGCAGGTTTTGATAGGGATGTAGCCATTAAAACCATCAATTCTATGCTGATGCTAAAATCATCGGAGGAAATCTTCTCTAGTCTTGATATGACTCTGCTGAATCTATGTAAAGGCACAGCAGATTTTGTGAAAATAGGTTCTGCCCCAAGTTATATCAAACGGAATCAAACAAAGATCCAAACCATTAAGGCATCAACTTTACCCATCGGCATCCTGAAAGATATTGAGTTCAATGAAGATGTTAAAAGAATAGAGGATGGAGATTTTATTATTATGGTTTCCGACGGTATCCTAGAGGCCAACAAAGAAGATGAACAATGGCTGGTAAGCTTCCTTGCCACCATTGAAACCCGCAATCCCCAAGACCTCGCCGACAAAATTCTTCAAAGGGCGCTACAGCTATCGGAAAACAAGGCCCAGGATGATATGACGGTATTGGTAACCAAGGTGTGGAGGGTGATATAAAATTTAATAATTAGTTTTCATTAGTAAACCAAGGGCTACTTCACCACTCCCTCCTAATTAATAAGAGGAAAAAATAGAAATTGTACAAATTTAGCATAAAAGTGCAAGTCCTTAATAAAGTATATTAAGAGCATCTATGGTCTTAGCAATACACCGAAGGATAATTCACATAAGGATTGTGGATTAGTAGGAGATTCTTTACTAAAGGAAGGGGAAAAGAGATGAAAAGAAAAGCAATTTGTTTTGTACTGTTGGTGATGTTTGGGGTAATTTCTGTGATGTCACCTATACACGCTTTGTCGGCAGGTGGAGATCTTCTTGCGGATAAGGTTCTCATCAATGGGGTTGTCTATACTGTGGATCAGGAGGACACCATGGCTGAAGCCATAGCCATCAAGGATGGCAAAATCCTAGCCGTAGGCACCACCCAAGAGGTTAAAGCCTATATTGGGCCCCATACGGAAGTGATGGATTTAGAGGGAAAGATGGTCCTACCTGGGCTGATGGACTCCCATATTCATCCACCAGGAACTGCCTTGACAGAACTATACGACATAAGCCTAAGCGCCACTGACAGTAAAGAGGTTATACTAGCAAAAATTCAACAATATGTTGACAACAATCCTGATCTTAATGCCTACTATGGTAGAGGATGGTCGGTTGGTGCCTTTGATGGAGATGAGACCAGTAGAGGACCTAAAAAAGAGCATCTTGATGCCATAAGCCCTGATATCCCCATCCTATTGACCTCCTATGATGGCCATAGTACATGGGTCAACAGCAAGGCTTTAGAGATGGCAGGCATCACAAAGGACACCCTAAATCCAGAGGGCGGGGTGATCGAGAAGGATCCAGTTACGGGAGAGCCATGGGGAACAATTAAAGGATATAAATCAGGCCTACTTCCTCCCCAGGAGTATACCCATGAAATGCTAGTAGAAGGAATGAAGGCATTCCAAGACTTTATGCATAGCCTTGGCTATACCGGATTCTTTAATGCCGGATGGGACGAAGAAATGTTTGAAGTAGTAAAGGAGCTAGAGGATAAAGGGGAACTTAAGATGTGGGCTCGGATTTCTGGAAGATTGGATATTCGAAGCGGCGAGGCGGTAGAGGAGCAAATCCAAAGACTGCTGGAGCTTAGGGACACATATAATTCTGATCTTTACAAAGTTATTAGTGGAAAGATCTTCATTGATGGGGTTGTTGAAGGTGTTACAGCCAAGTTGCTGGAACCCTATGAAGAAGAAGCAGGAGAAGGCAGTGAGCATTATGGCCTCTACTACTGGGGGGATATGGAGGCCCTAAGGGAAACCATCATCAAGGTCAACAGTGAGGGGTTATCTACCCATTTCCACTCCATAGGAGATAGAGCAACTCGAGAAGCCCTAGATGCTCTGGAGTATGGCCTAGAGCAGGTTCCAGGAGAGCATCGCAATGTCATTACCCATCTACAGTTGGTAGCTCTAGAGGACATTCCTCGGTTCAAAGAACTAGGGATAGTAGCAAATGTGCAGCCCTATTGGCACATGAAGGAACCAGGCTGGTGGCATGAGGTTGATTCTCTATTCTTAGGTGAGAGGGCTGAATATGAATATCCATTGGGCTCCTTCTTTAATGCAGGGGCAGTGGTAGCTTCATCCTCAGACTATTTCGTAACAGAGTACCCTAATGCCCTTTGGGCTATTGAGACAGGGGTTACCCGTAACCTGAACAATGGAGAGTACTACGGCGTAGATGACATAGAGGATATGGATGATCCTACTTGGCTGTTAAATAAAGAGGAGAGGGCCTCCCTTAAGGATATGATTAGAAGCTTCACCATCAACAATGCCTACTCCCTCTTCCTTGATGATAAAACCGGAAGCATCGAAGTAGGCAAGTATGCTGACTTAGTTGTTCTTGAAGAGGATCTCTTCAGTATCAATCCATTAGATATAGATGGTGTTGAAATCCTCTACACCATATTCCAAGGTGAGATTGTTTATGAAGCAGAGGTAGGACCCTATGAAGAAGAGATAGTTATTGTTACAGAAGACCTCTTCAACATTGAGGTTATAGATATGGGGGGCGGTACATTCTGGTATACGGTTTCTCGTAATAGATAGGTTGTAAGGGCCAAATATAGACTTTTTTTAAAAGGCTATGTTAAATAGCACTGTTGATTTTCATTCAAATCAAATAATAGAAAGTGTTTGAACTAGTCATCCTGAACGTAGGGAAGGATCTTTGTACAGCTTTTTAAATTAGATCCTTCACTACTCCTCAGGATGACACCCATTTGTATCAAGACTCTTCATCCAACAACATACCTGCTAAGCCCCTGTCTATACCATCACCATAACTCTTTTGTATCCCCTTTGGAGCCATGTATTTCACACTCTTAAAGGCTCTATATAACTTGATAACCAGTCCCTCCATAGGTTGGAACAAAAAGTTCAAGGGATCTAGGGAGTTGGTTATCTTATCTATAAAGACATCTGCATCTAAAACCATTGTATAACTCTCATCTACCAGGATACCTATATGCCCAAGGGCAGCTTTAAAGGAGTCTACTACATCTATTACCTTTATAGCGTTGTTTGTAGACATAACTTCATCCAGCTTTTTTAAGGAATGAAGGGCTTTATTGTATTTTTCTATAAGCTCCTTCATATGCTCTAAAAGGTGATCGCTTTCCTCATCTATATTTTCAATAGCCTCCTCTAGTCTTCTATGATCATGATAAAATTCCTTATATTCCCTTTTTAATTCCTCTAGCTTTTTATAGAAGAAATCCGAGGCAAGGGTATAGTTTGAGGAATAATATCCCGTTTGATTTTTTATTGCATCCACCGGTGTTACAGCCTGTACCCCATCACTTTTTTCCACGTACCTGACCCTATTGACATAGCTGTTTTGAACCCTTTTGCCAGCCACAGTCGAAGTCCTTGAAATTTTTGTCATAACCCTACACCCCCTTCTATTATCCTATCCCACTGTACAAGAGGACATTTCTCTTGTGTGTTGTGGCCTATTTACCATGCTGGCGAAAATTAAAGTAAATTCGGTCTCTATTGGTGTTAAAGGTAATATCAGTAAAATTATTGGTGCTGGAGGGAGTGCTTTGTATAGAGCCGGTGATTTCCGCATGGGGGTCATATAGCTCCCTTATAGCATCTACCATATTTTCTACCCAATATTCAATAATAGATTTTCTAATACCATCAAAGTCACTGAAGCTACTCCTAGGGTAGGTGATTGTTAGACGATAATCATCCCCATCCCTATGGCTAAAGGAGATACGCATCTCAATGTCCTCCAGCATATCAAAGTAATCCCTTAGGTAGGTCTGCATTCTAGATGTGGAGTTGATGCTTCTATAGGGGGTAGGCAACCTTCTGGTCCTCTCCAAATCTGCCACCAGTCTATCAATCTCCAAATCCCGTTGGCGCAGCAATTGATTACCAAATGCAACATACTCTCTGCTATAAAAATTATTATCCCTAATCCTTACCTCCCCCTCCTCAGGAAGATATTCCGCCATCCAATAGAGGGCATCAGCCAGCTCCGTAAGAGGCATATAAATTTCCTCCCCTATAAAAAAGGGCTCCTTTAATATGTTAAAGGGGTTTCCATCTATCTCCATAGTTACAGGATGAAACCAGGCCATCATATTACGCTGAAGGGTAGTAGGTTTTGGAGAAGTAATAGTTCTATTAGGCTTTGTATAGGCATCCTCTTGGGAATAAACCCTCCCATTTTCAAAACTAAAGAATAAAACATCCTTATCTTTATAATCATCATGGATAACACCATATACATCTAAATGATCATCATAGTCTTCTATTTCTCGTTTAAGACGATTTAAAAAGTTATTTTGCCTAGCTGTACTCCAATTATAAAAATCCTTATTAGTAAAATATACTACAAGGTCTATGTCATAAGGATGGCCAGTGACTTCATAATGAAAATCTATACCATAATAGGAGGGAAGATATCGGTCAAGGTGTCTTTCCAACCTACCCTCGTTAATATAAATCCTATCCCTACTGGAGGCATAGGTTCTGCGTGTTTTGTAAAGGGAATCATTTCGATTTTTTAAAGCCCTAGACAATACAGCTATTTCATAATCCCTTTGTAGCAACATCCCTGCAAAAAACTCAGCTGCTGGGTCCTTTAACATGCTTCCTGTATCAATTCCTATCCTGTGGTTAGCTTCATCATATTCTACAGAAAAATACAACCATTTGGCTAAATCCCTTAAGGGAACATAAACTTCATCCCCATGGATAAAGATGTCTTGACGGAGGGGGAGGGAGAGATTATTGATAACTATTTTGATGTCGTTGAATTCTGCTGTGATGTTTCTACTATATCCCTGTCCAAAGGCCACAGAAGACAGAGATAGTAAACATAGTAGGATACCTAGAATAAGCCATGATTTTCTCCTCATAGGAGATCACCCCTTTTCAATTTTTTTCTATAAATACTATATCGACAATTTTTAAAAAGAACTATAGAAGTTTTACAGATTATTCATGTTTATATTCCTAAAAACCTGTTTTTATTTCTTGACAATCTATAAATAATATGTAAATATTGGTTGAATAAGGGCTTTGCCCGTCATTCAACGATTTCAGTGGGAGATTGAACTCCCCCTGAAAAAATTAAGTGGAACCCGCCGCCTATAGAGGCGGTGGACATCTTAATTTAGTTATATTTACATATTATCTTGATGAAGAAGGGGATGATTTGGATGATACAAGAAAGAAAATTAATTCCGATCCTTTTAGCGGTATTATTGTTCTTAAGTACGGGGTTTTTTCCTATAGAAGCCAGCTATGGGGAGACAAAGTCAAATGCAGCTATAGCAGGGGCTGTTTCAAGTTTTTTAATGAATACAACAAGTAATATAGGCGGCCTCCAAATGACTGGTATCAACATGATACCAACTGGTGAGAAAATCAATTGGCTTACGAAACATAATGTAGAGCTTCAAAGCCCAAGCAACAATAATCCCGTAAAAGTACCCATCGTCACCTACCATCATATCGTTACAAATGTTGGATTAACCAATAATATCATCATTACTCCAGAAAAATTCAGGTCGGATATGGAGGCCATAAAGAAAGCAGGTTTTACCACCATCCTCTTTAAGGACTTGGTGAATTACGTTGAAGGGAAGGGACAACTGCCCCAAAAGCCAGTCCTAATTACCTTTGATGACGGCTACTACAGCAATTATGAATATGCCTATCCTATTTTAAAGGAGCTTGATATGAAGGCTACCATCTCCATCATAGGCTGGGCGGTGGGGGAAACCAAGCATAAAGTTACAGGTCGAGAGATTATTCCCCGCTTTACTTGGGAAGAGGCCAAGGAAATGATTGATTCAGGCCATATAGATATACAGAACCATACCTATGATATGCACAATCCCAGAGACCAGTATCCCTATAGGAGGGGTGTCCTGCAAAAAGAGGAGGAAAGTCTGGAGGATTACATAGAAGCTTTTCGGGAAGATGTTATGGAATTTCATCACGCTATAGAGGAAAACCTAGGTAATGATGTATTTGTCTTTGTTTACCCCCATGGGGAATATAACGATCTTACAGAAGAACTATTAGTTCAGTTAGGTTATAGGGTGACTTTGACGGGAGAACATGGTGTTAACCTGATCACTAGAGATAAAAACAGTCTATTTAAGTTGAAACGCATCAATGCCGGCTACAAACTCCCCAGTGAAGAACTGGTGAGGAGGATAAGTAGGTAGATCTATGCCAGGAGATGGTTCCTTAGGAATCAACCCCTGGCATTTTTTCAACAATTATTTCCAATTTTAAGGAAGGCTAAAAACCTCCCCTTATTTCTACATATTTTTCAATTCTATTACAAATCTCTACAAAGAAAGGAAGCAAAAGAAATATATGGTATAATTACCATAATTAATAATGGTAAAATATACTACTAAAATTGTTGGAGAAATTTGCCGATAAAATGTATAGGTAAAAAATGAATGTGTTAGTAAAAAATTATAAAGTTTACATATTTTAGGCAGGGAGGCTGGCAAATGAAAAAAAAGAAAAAGATGAGAAGGATTATAGCTTTTTTAATGACCCTTATGATGGTATTTATAATGCTACCTATCGAAGATATGGAGGTCCATGGTTTTGACCCAGATAGATATAGAGTAGATGAAGTTATACTCTTTAGGGTTTATGATCGAAATAGAAATGTGGTGGAAAGAAGGCTTTTAATATATGGAGCCTTTTTAAAGGATGCTGAGGTAGGGGTAGAAAGCAGTTCAGGGTACAATGCCTTAACAAACCGTATCACCAATTCCGAAGGGATACTACAGTTTAACATAACCAACAATCAGCTGGGAAGCTCTATACGTATTGAAGGGAAACATATTAGTCTCAAGGAGGAAGATATGCCGACACTGACCGGCATAACAAGAAAAGTAAAGATAGGGGAAGTAGATGGATTAAACATCCAGGGAACGAATCTTACCAAGATTAAAGATGATGACAATATAGTGGCCAAATATGAGCATGAGGGTGCAGAAACCACAATTGCTTCTAGTGTCTTTGACAACGATACAAATGTCAACATCACCCCTGCTACAGGACAATTGGGGATGCAAAACATTATCTTCCAAAAAAATGAAACCCAGGAACACACCTTTAATGATCTTAATACAAATCATGAGGTACGGGTGACGATTAAATATACCTATAGGGATCAAGTTAGCTTTTATAAGGATTTAATTATTGATGATTTAGAGATGCGACCCAATAGAGGGGAAAAGGGGGATACTGTTTATTTTGAAGCTCCTGCCCATAACCTAGATTCCTATGACGTATTTTTCCTAAGGGAAATCGACGGAACCATTCCCTATGCTTTAACCAATATGGGAAAAAATAAAACCTTTAGCTCCAATGTAAATGGAAGGGATATTTTAACAGTCAAGGTACCGGATTTACCTGTTGGGGAATACTATGTGGTCCTTACCAATGCAATTGATACCAGCAAAAACCCTATGGGACAGATAACCCAGGAAAAAGTTATGGGGAATAACAATAACGGCCCCTTTGAATATGAGAAATTTACTATCATTGATTCCAACATAAAGGCCAAGATTATAAACCTCCAGCCTAATACTGGCCCCGATACGGGAATCAAGGTGGAAATAGCAGGACAATTTTTAGGCACCTTAAATATAACAGAATACACACCAAATAACCTAGGAAACTATCCAAGTGTAGAAGGGCCAAGTGGCAACAGACAGGAACTAGTGGTGGACTTTGGAGGAGGTTATTATAATAAAGGAAAAACCAATGAGATAGAAATTACTGCTGCTAAAAGAAAAATCACAGTATTTATAGGGGAACAGGCAACCTTTCTTACTAAAAACAGTGATGCCCAATACGATGTTGATTTTAACCAAGACATAGACCGGATGGTGATCCAAACACCTCAAATAGGAGATGCCGCCACCAATCCTATCAAGGATGTTATTGTGGAGACGGAAACAATTCTAACAAAAGCCAATGGGGGGACTATGGTATTTAAAGAAAGGGCAGAGCTTATAAATGGTTTTACCTATATCCCCAGCAAAATAGATCCCACCATCACCAGCGTGGTGCCGGATAAGATACAGGTGGTTGGGGACACCACTGGATATAGGATTCCTGAAGATAGAATGCTTGCAATCCATGGTAGCAATTTTATGATTCATCGATATATTAAGGCCGATGGTACAGAGGTTATTCGATATCCAGTAATTGATTTAGGGGCAGAATTGACAATAGATAAAAACTATAATACAGGAGATTCCAACGCCTATATTAAGGTATTCGATGCAATGGGAAGGGAGCTGGACGGTACAGAGGGAAATGAAATAGGAACAAAGATTTTAGTGATGGTTCCAAAGGACCATCCTATAAATAATTTAGGAAAAACCTTTATAAGGGTTACCAATCCTGTTAGAAATTCCGATGCCCTAGGCTTAAGTACCCAGCGAATAGATTTTATCGAATACGTTAATCCCGATGCCAACAAAAACCCCATCATTAACTCTGTTGTTCCAGATGTGGTGGCAGTAGAAGGGGGAGAAGACATCGTAGTAGAGGGAAGTAACTTCCAAACAGGGGTAATGGTTTTTATAGACGGTAAACAGGTGGATAATGTTACCCGTCAAGGGGACGGTAAAAAGCTTACCTTCAAAGCCCCCAAGGGAAGAGAGGGGGAAACCCAGCTACAGGTTATGAATCCCGAGGGAGGTATGGACACCAGACCCTTTACCTACGTTACAACCTTCACCAACCCTAAAATTACAGACTTTGCACCCAAGAAAGGAAATACAGGAACCCTGGTAATTATCAAGGGAGAAAACTTCCTAAAGCCTGATCCAACAGCTACAGCTGATAATATTTTAAGGTTAATAGGGACAAGGGTACTATTAAATAATATCGAAGTAAATGATTACAATAGAAATGCCTCCACCAATAGAATAGAGCTACGGGAGTATACTTCGCCTGATGACAACAGGTTATTCAGAATAAATAATAATGGGAAGCTGGAGGTGGCAGATTACTACAATGCAGTTATTTTAAAAGCCGCAGGAAACTTTTATACGGTGGATAAGGATGTAAAGGGAAATATAACCCTATCCGACGGAGCTGCCAACAGCTACAGAATTGAAGTTAGAGGGGGAGATACAATTGTAGCCAACAAGGTTGGGGATAATGTATACCCATTAACCGTTGATACAGGTAGCATCACCATCAATCCACCCGTCAGTAACCCCGACTTTCAACCTATTACACTAGATTTTGTTACCCCCTATAGAATTCAGGGCAATAAAATCGTGGGGAATCGAGTACGGGTGAATGATCGAAGTGAAATATACTTTACAGTACCTATATTAGAAGCAGATGGTTACTATGATTTAACTGTTATCAATCCTGACACAAAAAAGGATAGTAAAATCAATCAACAGGGTTTTTACTACTACACCCTTCCTGAATCAAGACCAGTGATAACCAATATTTTTCCAAAGGAAGGATCTACTGCAGGAGGATATACCATTGATATTGTAGGAAGTGAGTTTTTAGACAATGCAAAGGTATATATTAACGGTGTAGAAATCCCTGCCGCCAACACCATTGTCACCACCAACGGCAATAAAATAACAGTGGTTGTCCCTAAGTATGCAGGAGATTTGGGAAAGGACAAGGACACCAACCGATTAACGGTTCCAGTGGTGGTGGTGAACGGAGACGGTGGTACCGCCAGTAGGGAAGATGGCTTTACCTATGTTGTTCCCAGCAGTAATCCCCAGATTACTAATGTGGTACCTCAAAAAGGTACTGCAGCCGGGGGAGATATTATAGAAATTACGGGAACAGATTTCCGATATTTTGAACCCTACGATGATACCAATAGAAATCAAATAAGAGATGAAGATGAAACCTTTAATGACATTAACAAAAACGATATATGGGACGACTTGTTGGACATACAAAGAGGAGAAAATGAATCCCTAGAGGATTTTGCCACAAGAAGAGATACATTGCTGGGGAAAACACCTATATCCCATAGGGACTATGACTACTACTATGCTTCACCTATATTGCCAAGGGTGTTTATTGGAACCCAGCAGGCAAGGATTGTAGAGTTTTCAAGGGGGTACATAAAGGCAATCGCTCCTGCTGGTACAGCAGGTAGAGCGGACTTATACATCCTTAACAATGATGCTGGAATATCTAATAAAGTGACTTTTACCTATGAATCCACAGATCCCAAAATCACCAGCATCCTACCAGCCCAAGGATCTAGACTAGGGGGAGATAGGGTAGATATTCATGGCAGCAGCTTTTCCTCCAGTGAGGTTCATGTTTACAATGACAATATAGATGAAGATGGAAATTCCCTTTATGATATAAAAAATCAGCCCCTAGTGAGATTTGGAAATGTTAACAATCTAAGCATTCCTAGGGAGCAGGAAAACAGTGGTCTGATCAATAACAATCGTGCCACCGTTAGACTGCCGGGAAATGTAACAGTAGAATACAATGGTGTAGAGGATAAGGTAACCGTCACCATTAGAGAAAACAACATTAATTATCGCAAGGAAATTACCGGCTATAATGACACAGTAAAATATATCCCTACCCATCTGCTAAAAAACCCAGAGGGTAAACAGTATGGGGATGATGAAAAAAACAAGCTAACAGAGGAACTAATCAAAATAGAGGTTTCCGATAGAAGGTTTTTTGTAGATAGGGGATATGCCCCAGAGGTAGAATATGTAAGTTCAGGACAGCTAAGGGTAAACACCCCCTTCTATTACACAGTAGGGAAGGTACCCACCTTTGTTATCAATCCCGACGGTGGTAGGGGTCAAACCCAATATGAATACCTGAACCCCGACAGTCGACCTAGAATCGTTAATATTACTAAAGAAGAAGAAACACCGACACTGGAAACCATAGAGGTGGAGGGTAAAAGGGTAGATGCAGGAGTTCTGAAACTCAGCTATAAGGGAGGTAACATTGTCAGTGTCTTTGGTGAAGATATTCGAGAAGGCGCTACAATTCAAATCGGCAACCTTGCTACTATAACAGCCGATAGAATCAAACGAGAAATCGTTGAAAACCCCTTTGGCACTACACCTCAAACCCTAGTGAAGCTCACCTTCGAGATGCCCAATGTAGGAGAAGCAGCATTGGAACAACCTCAGCGAGTAATCGTAAGGAACACCGATGGTGGCAATGCTTATTCCGATGGTTTGATACCACCTATCTACCTTGTATTTCTTCGGGGAGAAAGTGCACCTCAAATAGGAAAAATTGATCCTAACCTAGGACCGGTAAAGGGTGGCACTAAGGTAGAAATTGAAGGAAATGATTTTAGAAGAGAAATTGTGGGCTTTGAAGGAGGTACATTGAAGGTATTCTTTGGAGAATATAGAGTTCCTCAAGGGGATATCCAGTTCATTGATTACAAAACCCTTAGCGTAAGAGCTCCTAAAAGCGGTCAATATGGTGCAGTAGATGTAAAGGTTGAAAATCCTGATGGAGAATTAACTATATTAAGAAACGCCTTTACTTACATCAGTGAACCTAGGATTCAAAACGTCAACCCGGCCAAAATCTTTGCCAACGATAAAGAAGGAGAGATTACCCTTACGGGATCTATGTTTATGGCGGGGGCAAAGGTAGTACTTGGTGGGGAGATAAAAAATAAAAATGATGTAAAAAGCGATATGAAAATAATGGGGGAAGGAATAAATCGTGTAGATACAGATGGGAACAATGTTCACGTGGCTGTAGTGGGGGGTATTTTTGCATCCTCAACAACAGTAGTAGATGATACCACCATTATAGTAAAGTTTAATGAAACATTGGATTTAAAAAATAACAACCTCATTGTCATCAATCCTGACGGAGGTATTTCTGAGGCAAATAAAGACTTTGACTACCAGATTCCTCTTCCAGAAAAACCATTGGTTCTAGAGGCCATCCCAGGATATGAATCCACCGTACAGCTACTATGGTCGGAGTCAGCCCCCGAGATCCTCAACGCCTCTGAAAAATACGAGATCTATGGCAAGAGGAGTAGCGACAGCAACTATACCTTCATCGGCGACACTAGAGATTCTCGATTTTTAGTAAGGGGTCTCCAACCCAATACCCGATACGATTTTATGGTAAGGGCTTTAAATAGCTACGGCAGTGCAGTAGACTTTGCAGAGGTCACCGTCAGAACCTTAACCCTTAGGGAGGATGATAAGCTAAAGGATAAGGAGGAGGCCCTTGAAAAGGAAGCTGAGAAGCTAAGGAGAGAAGGTAAAGAAGAAACCCTAGACGGAGCACTGGTGAAAACCATCGGTACGGAGGAAATCCCCCAGGGGTCAGGAATCTATACCATTGATTTCTCCTTAAGTAAATACAAGGGTTATGATAAATTTGTGGTGGCTATACCGGTATCCATCCTGTCCACCACCAATAGAAATATCAGTATCACCGATGGCAGAGCCAACCTCACCTTTAGCCTTAGAAGTCTCTACACCCGTGAAGTAATAGAAGGATCGAGACAAAGTCTAGAGGACGCCCATGTAAGGGTTATCTTTGAAAGACTAAAGGGACAGGAGGCAGGAGGAATCTACACTGCAGTTTCCCGAAACCAACAGAGGGCATCGGAAATCTATAGTATAGACTATCAGCTACAGGCAGGAAAGACCATCACCGACATAAGACGGATCCTCCAGCCAGGAAGCCTTAGCATCAACTTTGATGCCAGAGCCTACCCTGCAGCTAGAGCCAACAGTCTCTTTATAGGACAATACAACCCAAGTCAACACAGCTTTACAAAAATTATGGAGGGCAACCGAGGGAACATCCAAGATCCAGCAAGATTTATGCTGTTGTCTGATAGAATGTAGGGAAGGGTCTTTGACCCTTCCGAAGATGGACAACCTACACGAAGCCATGGGGACTGTCCCTCTGGCACACGTTTCCCAGTGGGCAAGAGGGACTGTCCCGCGGAGTATGTAGGGAACGACCTCTGTGTCGTTCCGATGGAGTTAAGATTTTTGCTTTTTTCTTCACCTCTACATTTTGACGA
Organism: Natronincola ferrireducens; assembly: GCF_900100845.1. Taxonomy (NCBI): domain Bacteria; kingdom Bacillati; phylum Bacillota; class Clostridia; order Peptostreptococcales; family Natronincolaceae; genus Natronincola; species Natronincola ferrireducens. The sequence continues at coordinate 93,540 of NZ_FNFP01000001.1, forward strand.
CAGGCAAAAATCTTACTGATTGACAACAAAACTAGCGAAGTCATGGGGACTGTCCATCTGGCACGCGTTTCTCAGTGGGCAAGAGGGACTGTCCCCGTGGCGTAGCAAGGGTTTTGCTTTTTCCTTAACCTCAACCTTAAAACAAGGAGGAATCCTATGACACTTACAAAAAAGAAACTAAGTGGTGCCATGGGGACTGTCCAACTGGCCCATGTTTCTCAATGGGCAAGAGGGACTGTCCCCTATGGCGTATGCATCCTGCTAATAGTAGCACTTTTACTACAAATATTCCCCTACACCAGCTTTGCCCAACAAAACCAAACCTACAGGGAAATAGAAGGCTTCATCGAAGCCATTGACAGCCATAATCAGCAGCTGGTGATGGTGGACTTTAGGGATCGCCAGCATATCCTCAATATAGGACCTTCCCCAGTGGTACAGATCAATGGAAAGACCGTTGCCTTAAGGGAATTACCCTATGGTCTAGAGGTGTCAGCAATCCTTCTCAATGGAGTAGTCACCCGTATCCAAGGTTTTTTAGAGGAAGAGCCCTTCCTCCACGGCTATATCCCACCAGGAAGTCGAACCAAGGTGGGGGATGTTCTATTCATCGATAAGGACACAGTAGAGATAAAAACCAATGAAGGTAGAGAAAAATACCAAATCACTGGTGGAACAAGGATTTTAAGGAACAACGGATCTGCCAATTTATTTGAAGTGAAGGTGGGGGATAGAGTTCTACTGTCCTTCAATGACATCTACAGCCCCCATATCGCCACCATTAGAGTAGAGGATCAGGAAAGACATGTCCAAGGGATTTATCGAGGGCGGATAGAAAAAGTAGATCCAAGGAATCGAGAAATTATTCTAAAGGACATCACCACCTATGAAAATGGAAGGTGGCTACAACATCCAAAATCCCAAGTAAAACTAAGGGCGGAGGGGGACCTTCTCTATGAAGGAGGACAAAAAATCTCCCTGAGGGATTTAACCAGTAGAAACAATCAAGAGGTCTATGCAGCTGTAGAAAACAGCTATGGCCTTCCTAAGATTGCTAAGCTTCTACTGAAAAATGGCTTCACCACCCTATATGAAGGAAATATCACCGATATTCAGTACGGTACCGGCAGGATGGTGGCCGACAATGTAGGCTTTACCTTCCATCCCGGCACTATTCTAGTAAAGAACAACCGACTGGTGGATACATTAAATCTAGATCTGGGACAAAATGTCTATATAGCAGCTGACCTCCTAAGGGGCAGTAGAAATACCTCCTTTGTCTCCATAGAATACAGTGGTATGCTGGAGGAACGGATCGATGGAAGTCGTCTTGTTATCTACAGAGGTACTATACAGGATATCCATCAAAATCGTGTTACTATAGGCAGATTAGCTCGACGATTGGATTACCTAAGATTAGAAGGAAACCAATGGATAGAGGATTGGGGTAAGAGAACCTTCACCTTAACAGAAGATACCTTTATCTTTGATAGTGATCTACAGAAGGAAATTCCAAGTCAATACTTTACCGATACCCGCTTCATTGATCCTGAGGATATTGAAGACGATGAACTAAGGGAAAGAATTGAAGAGGAATTCTATCTAGAAAAGGGAGCCTACTTCATCGTAAGGGAAATCACCATAGAAGGAGAAACCTATGAAGAAATTCTGGCCCTAAACCTTACACCAATCACCACCTATGAAGGGGGAAGTCTCCACATAGAACATAGTAGTATAGGAGAAATAGCAGCAGTAGATATGGATGCCGACACCATCACCCTAACCAACATCAAGCACTGGAACACCTTAAATAGTAGGTGGGAGATCGTAAGAGGCAGTGAAACCATCCATACCGAGAAGGCTGTCGTCCTCATCAATGACACCCCAATCAATAGGGAAGAGATGTACAAGCTAAGAAAAAATGCCAAAGCCTATATGATCAAAAGCAAACAGGTCTCCACAGGAGACGATGCCTACGTCATCATTGTAGAACAATAAACCATGTGTAGGGAAGGGTCTTGGAGCCATGGGCAGAAGCCATGGGGACTGTCCATCTGGCACAAGTTTCTCATTGTGCAAGAGGGACTGTCCCCGTGGCGCAGTATCCCCGTGGCTCAGTATGTCCCCTATGGCGCAGCGTAACCAACCAACCAACCACCTAAGGAGGTAACAAATGAAGAAAAAAACCACACAAATCCTATTAACGCTCCTGCTAATCCTATCCTTCACCCTCCAAAGCTACGGATTAGAAATCCCTGGCTATGAGGGGGGTATACAAAATGAAATGCTCTATCGAGAGGTTATCTTCCTAACAGGAGAGCCGATAGTTTTAGAAGGTACGGTAACTGTACGGGATAGAGGGGACAGAATTACCTATACCTATAGAAATTTAAGGAACCTAGAAAAAAACGCCACCTTAACCCGAAACATTACCCTAGATAGGGAAACCATCAGCAACGGTAGGGATCAAAAAAGGGAAATCTTTGCCCTAAACCGTTACAGAGAGACCATCAATATCAACGGTGTTCGGTATGAGGCCACAGAGGCCCACCACGCCTGGAGTAAATCCAACGTATTCCATGAAAAGCCCGGTGTCACCTACTTTGCCGGTAACTGGGACGGTAAAAAGGTTTATACCATTAATAGAAATCAAGGAACAGTGGAGGTAGAAACCCAAGGAACAGTGGTGGGGTATGACCACCACTGGGGGGCCACCCAAACCCAAACCATCCAACACTATATAGAATACAATCGCAGCTCCAATGGAGAAGAGGAAGCCATCTCCTGGGAGGGAACAGCAGAAGTCAATGTCGTCAATAACCGTACAAAGGACTATCACTATGAGGCCAATATCCCCTCCCACATCAGCTTTAGGGGAGGCTACCTTCTAACGGAAAAGGAAGAAAACATCGTAAAGTATAGCTACAATCTTCCGAGGCTATCGGAGGATGGAGAGGTTTTAAGGGGTAGAACCACCGACACCAAAAGCTTTACCCTGAACACCACCCCTTTAAATGAAAGACTCAACATCCCCACCATGAGGGATGCTGTAGGACATTGGGCAGAAAAGGACATATTATTCCTAGGAAGTCTAGAGGCTCTAAACCCCAACAATACCACCTTTGGCCCATCCCTGCCCATGAGCCGCAGTGAGTTCGCCAAAGCCTTAGCAGTAGTAATGGGTATAGAAAAGGTGGCAGAGCAGCCCACAAGAAACTCAAGGACCTCTAGAAACCAAGTAGAGGTACCCTTGACATTTAAGGATGTTGCTAAAACCCATCCAAACTACGGATACATTGAAGCCCTCTATCAAAAAGGGATTATGGGAGGTAGGGGAGACAATCAATTCCAGCCCAACCAACCTATCACCAGGGCAGAGGCAACCCTAACCATCATCAAGGCCCTAGGCTTTGAAGGATTAGCCCCTCTACAGCAGTACTACACAGGCTATCAGGATGACCCTTCCATCCCATCCTGGGCACGGGACGCTGCTTACTTAATGAGGGAACTAGGCATCGATGAAGGCATCGGCAGTAGCTTCTTCCAAGCCAATAGATCTCTAACCAAAGGAGAGGTTGCCCATATGCTGACTAACCTTGTCAACTATCTTCAACAGGATTTACGTTATGATTATAGGGAGAGAATATTAAACTATTATTAGATTGTCATCCTGAAGGTAGTGAAAAAAAGGTTGTCATCCTGAACGAAGTGAAGGATCTTCAGGAGAAGCCATGAAGCCATGGGGACTGTCCATCTGGCACGTGATAAAAGCAGCGAAAATATAGCTGGAAGGTGGAAAGTGGAAGACTGGATGGCACCCCCTATGTAGGGAAGGGTCTGTGACCCTTCCGAGACACAACGGGAACACCCATTATCTTTAAAGCCTCAATATTAAAAATAACAAAAAATAGAAAAAAATTATGAAAATAGAAGGAATTTTTTATACACCATAGAATATTATGGTAGTGGACAAGAAATCTTTACCATAGCAACTATGTCCTTTTATTTTTAGATTATGAATCTTAAAAGGTTTCGATTTTAGGTTTTGATTTCACATTTTTCATTTTACATTTTAAATTTTGCATTTAGAACGGTTTTTCATTGATTTTTCCCACTTGTCACATAAGTAAAAAAAATCTGTAACATTTCTGTAATGGTAATTTATCTAAAATATGTATATAATGGTTTTAGTAGAAAATAAAAACTAAGTTTTACAGTTTTGTTACAAAATGCCATAGGTGGTTGACCTTGGCAAAAACCAGTGGTATAATTTTACCTACTGGTGAGTTTAGAGAGCATGTCTCACCAGTACATAATCCAATTTAGTTTTTAAAGGTTTAAAGCCTTTAAAATATGTACTTTGGGGGTTGGCCCTTTCGGCATCCTAAAGTAGATAAAAATAAAAAAACCATATATTTCAAAGGAGGAAGAAAAAGCATGAAAAGAAAAATAGCTTTAATGCTAGCGTTAGTAATGGTACTTTCTTTAGTACCAATGTCAGCTTTCGCTGCTAGCACAAACAGAGTAAACAGAGTACCAGTAGTAGCAGATGATCACAAATTTACTGATGCGACTACTGCACCAGCTTTAAGAATTCAAGAAACAGATTCAGACTGGGGTGGCGCTAAGCAAACATTCAGATTATCCCTAGAAAATTCTGAATGGAGAGAAGATATTGAAAAAGTAGGAAAAACTATAACAGAAAATGTTTATAGTGCTGAAGTTAGTGTATTCAACATTACTAGATTAACAAAGACTACAATTCAGGTAGAAGTGCAAGCAACAACTGATAAAAAGGCATGGGTTTCTATCCCAATGTTAGTTGATGTTAAAGATTCTGGCGATATAAAAGTAACAGTTGAACCTAGAGACAGTGCAATAACTGGCGGAACTTATACTTTTGCTAGAGCTTCTGCAGGTAAAGCTTTAGTAACTATCGAAGATTCAGTTACTTTCGGAAGTGGATCAGAGCCAATTAAAGTAATTGAAATTGATGAAACAAGTTTAGGTGCTTTTGACGAAGACAAGAAAATAAGATTAAGATTACCTAGCGATTTTGAGTGGATAACAAGTGACCTAAAAGTAGAATTTAAAGGTGGATATAGCAAGCTTAATGACGCTAACTGGGAAGAAGTAAACAAAGCTGATAAGCAAATATTAGAAATAGAATTTTCAGACTTAACTACTACACAAGATGTACGTGGAAGTATATTCTTAAAAGGTTTGAAAATCAATGCTAAATCTGATGCTAAGTTTGGTGACGTAGTTGCAAGAGTTACTGGAGATGTTGAGTCTACAGAACTATTAGTAGCTAAATACGTAGACTATGGTGTGGCAGTAAAGAGAGATGGAGACGTTAGAGAAATTCTTGCAGGAAGATATGAAGGCGAAGAAAATGATGCGCACAAGTTAGCAAAATTAGTTATTAAAGAAAACATCGAAGGTTCATTATTACCAAGAAATCTGAGAATAGAATTCCCAGAATGGGTTAAAGTTACAGAAGTTAAAGTTAACAAAGCAAAAGACTTCACATTCCCAACAACAGGTTCTAAATTAGTTGATTTCTCAACAAATTCTGATAGAAATGTTGTTGAATTTACACCAGAAGTAGATGGCAAAGGTGATTTAGAATTAACATTCTACGTTTCTGTAGAAGCTGATGCTACTGGAGATATTACTGCTTTAGTATCTGGTAGAGGTTTGTCAGGAGAAGAATTTGAAGTTGTTTTAGGAAAAGCATTAGCTCCAGTTGAAGTTAAAACTACTGTAGAAGATGTAAGAGTAGGAGTAAAAAATCAATCAATTGGAAATATTACAATAAATGAAACAAAGGCAGGGGCTTTAAAGAAAGACAAAGTTGTTGAAGTTGAATTAGAAAATGGATTTGTATGGAATGCAAAGCCTTCAGTAGAGGTTGTAGAAGGTGACCTTAAAGTAGATAACATTACAATTAATGGTGAAAAATTAACATTTAAAGTAACAAGAGATAGTGATGAAGCTTCTGTGATTGAAATCACAGGTGGCAAGGTAGATTTATGGAGAACTTTACCACAAGGAGAGTTTGTTGTATCTATAGGTGGAGATGCACTTGTAAGAAATAATGGTGACAAAAAAGATCAATTTGATACAAAGTGGGTAGCTGAAGCAGCAATTGCTAATGTAGTAACTTTAGCTCCTGGTGAAATAGCTAGACAAGAAGCAGCTTTCACAATTGGTTCAACAACATTCACTGTTGGTGGAAAAACTGTTCAAGCTGACGTAGCTCCAGTTGTTAAAAACAACAGAACTTTCGTTCCAATCGCTTGGACTGCAATGGCTCTTGATGTAAACTACGTATGGGATAATGGAACTAAAACAGTTACATTATTCGGAGACAGAACTGTTCAAATGACAATCGGAAGCAAAACTATGTTAGTAAACGGAGTTCCAATGACAATGGACGTAGCTCCATATGTTGAAAACAACAGAACTTTCGTTCCAGTAGCATGGGCTGCAATCGCACTAGGTGTAGACTATACATGGGATGCTCCAACTCAAACAGTTACATTTAACTAGAATTAATAAATGTTATTGTAGATAACATAAAACAAAAAGAGGACTCCTTCGGGAGTCTCTTTTTATCATATTCTCATTATATTCACATATAATGCTAAGTGGGAAGGTGAAAAACCATGGGATTAAAAAAACTAACCATACTGACATTTGTTCAGCTTTTGATTTTATCTATTTTTGCTGGAAACTTGGCTTATAGTATGGATATGAACCCTACAAATGTTAAGACTACCGCTGGAGAAGAAACATTAACCTATTCCTATGATGAACTGCTGCGATTAGCGTTGAACAACAGTAGTGAATTAAGAAGAAGAAAAATAGAAGTAGAGCGTAGTGAAATTATGAGGGAAGAGGCAGCTAGAGCTAAGAAGTATACACCAGTGGGTCACGGAGGCACGATAGAAGACGCTATGGCAGTAGGTGCCCTCAGAGGACTACTTGCAGCAGATATTAACCTAGAGGTAAATAAGAGACAGCTAGAAACAGAGGAAGATAAGTTGGCTTACGAGGTGCTGGAGGGCTATAACAAACTATTATTGGCGAAAAGCCAACTGAATCTAAGACAAAAAGCCGAAGGTGTAATGAAGAGAGAACTAACCATTGCAAACCTTCGACATAGCTATGGCCAGGTTAGTAGCTTTGAAAGAATGATGGCAGAAAAGAATTATCATGAAGCTGTAAAACAATTGGATACAGCCAAAGCAAGTTTAGAAGCGGCTTTCTTAGAGCTAAACAATTTAGCAGGATTAAGCATAGACCTACGATATGAGCTGGCTGAAAAAGAGGGAGAAGAAAAGACACTTCCTGAATTAGAGGCACATATCCGTAAAATGTTAAATGATAATCCCAATATATGGGCTCTAGAGCAAAGGGTAAAGCTGGCAGAGCTAGCTGTAAATCTTTATACCTACAATGTAGGAGATGAGCCCTTTAGGGTAAAGGAAATGGATGTTTCAACTGCAAAGCTAACCTTGAATAATTCTAAGGAAATCATGGAAAATTCCCTTAGAAGTCTTTATCAATCCCTAGAACAAATGGAAAAGGCCATTGATATATTAGAGATCAACCTAGAAAAAGCTAGAGAGAATCTAGGGTTAACGGAATTAAGGGTAGAGTTAGGTATGGCTATTCCTTTGGAAGTACAAAAACTTGAAAAGCTTATAGCTGAATTAGACTATCAATTATTACAAAGTATAGCAAGGCATGAGGAAATGTCAGTGGTTTATGAGAAACCTTGGGTAGTTAGTGGAGTCTTGTAAAATGGCTGAATAATAAGAAAACATAAAATTATATGTTTTAAAATGGAGGTGTAGTTCTATGAAAAAGAAATACCCTATAACAAAGCAAGTAGGAACATTGGCTTTAGGAATCATCATTGGTATGATGCTGATGATACCTGCAGTAGCCTCTGCCAGCAACACATCTATTACTGCTTCCCTTGCCAATCATATTACTATGTATTTCAACGGAGAAGCAAAAAGTCTTCCTGAAGGCTATGACCTTCTAACCTATCAAGGTAGGACCTATACACCTGCAAGATTTGTTGCTGAGGAATTAGGAGCTGAGGTGGATTGGGATGGAAAAACCCATAGTATCTATATTACCTATGATGAAAAAACAGAGGAAGCAACCGATGATCAAAGGGATGAGCCACAGGAAAAGCCTCAACCTAAAAAAGATTATAAAGCATTACCTCTAACCAAGATATCCCCTGAAGCCCAGGTAATGCTAACCACCGTAGTTTTAGACAACAAAGCAACCACTGTATACCTAGAAATAGAAGGAAGAAGTAACACGCCTATACAACTAAGACAAAGCACCGCTAAGCTGGAGGTAGATGGGAGAGTCTATACCCAGGAAAAATTAACAAATATTGTAAACCCTATTGATGACCGATGGTACCATGACATTAGAAATGAACAAAGAACCTCTGGATGGATAAAGTTTCCTGAAATTGACCCAGATACAGAAAACCTATCATTATACCTACAGTTAATTAATAACGATGGTAGCAATGAAGTAACTGAATTTGAGTTTAATATAGCTTTATAATCTTCCTCCAGATTATCAATAGATATAAGAAAGCAATACAAACATATTTTCAAGGATGGCTGCAACTAAGCTGTTCTTTTTTTATGGCTCTGTTAATGATAAATGTTGATATTTGAAAAAATATAGAGGTTCTAGGATGCAGTCATCCTGAGTGATAACGAAGGATCTTAATTTTAGAGCTAAAGAGTTAGATCCTTCACTGCGTTCAGGATGACAAGTCTCTAACACTTATAATAAAATTACAATTCAGTCTAAAATCAACAATGAAATTTAACATAGCCTTTTTTATAGATAGGATATAGATATTCAAAGCCAAGGAGGTTTAAAATGCTATTTTATCTACAAAACCGTAACAAAACCATCAAGGAGTTAAGAAAAAATGCCAGTCTAACAGTAAAGGAATTAGCCAAGTTAATGGACTATGAAACTGTAAGAATTACTGAACTAGAGGATGTAAAGTTAAAAGATTTACCCAAAGATATGAGACAACAGATTATCCCTATCCTAAGACAAGACTATCTAGATAATATTTCCTATTAAAGAAAATTTTGTAGAAATATAAAGGATTTCATGGAAATATATAGAATAATATAGTCATATAATTTAAAAATGAGGGGGAAGACTAATAAATGAAAAAAGCTAGAAAATTACTCATTCTATCCATAACATTGTTGTTACTTGTAAGCACTACTATGACAAGCTTTGCCTCCACACCCTTTAGGGATGTAAGTGGAACCCATTGGGCTCGACAGCATATTACTAGAATGGCGGAGAAAAAAATCATCGGTGGGATGCTGGACGAAGGCGGAAATCCTATCTTTATGCCCGATGCTTCTGTAACAAAGCCCCAGGCACTACAGATGATTTACAATACTTTAGCTGCCAGTGGAAAGCTAAAGTCCACCCAGAATTATACGGAAAAGTATAAATCAGTAATGGTTTCCAATAGTGTCCCTACATGGGCCCATCAAGCTGTGGCCTACGCTTTAGAGCATAGCCTTTTACCAGGAAGTGAACTGGCTGGACTGATGAATGGAAGCCAACAGACAAATGCTACTAGACAACAGGTGGCTGTTTATTTAGGAAGGGCACTGGAAGGAAACTTGCCAAAGGATACTACAGTAGCCGTTAACTTCATAGATAGAGAAATTATTAGCAGTGAAGCCCTACCCTACGTAGGGTTACTGGTGAAGCATAAAATTATATCGGGAGATAACAACAATCGATTCAATCCCCATAACACCATCACAAGGGCTCAAATGGCGGCTATGTCCTCCAGTACCTATGATGTGTTAAAGTCAGAGATTATAGTGGAGGTTACACCACCAGCAGAGCCTAAAACCACAACAAAGTCCCGTACCATTATATCAGCAGACAATAGAACGATTTATGTATGGGACAATGATTATCGGGTGGAAATGTATACAGTGGAGAGTAACACCGAGGTTACTATAAATGGGGTAAAAAGAAGTATTACTAACCTAGCTAGAGATCAAAAAGCTAACTTGGTTTTTAATGAAGACGATGAACTAATTAAGATAGAAGTAAATCCCTCAGACAATAAATATGAGGGAGTTGTGGAAAGTACCACCATCGGTAACATCTATGGTACCATAACTGTTAGAAATGATAGCTACAGCAGTGATAGGAGAAGGGTCTTTAGAGTATATACTACTGAAAATGTGGAAATAAAGCTGGATGGAAAAACTGTAGGTCTACAAGACTTGAAGGAAGACCATCAAGTAACAGTAACCTATGATGGCTACAATGCAATTAAAATTATAGCCGATACGAAACTAAGGGATACAACAGGATTATTAGAGTCCTCTGTAAATTTTGCCAGATATCCTTACACTATTAGAATAAGAATAGCCAACAATGAAGTACGGGAGCTTGAACTAGACGAATATGTGGCAGTAAGAAGGGATGGTAGAAGAAGGAACCTAGAGGATTTAGTACGGGGTGACATTATAGAGGTCACGATAGAGAAGGATAAGGTTACTTATATTGAAGCCACCTCTATCAATGTTAAAAGAGAAGATGAAGGGGTTATACAATCTATCGTATTTGGCAACCCCAACAAGATTACCATAGTAGGGAAAGAAGATAAAGAAGTTACCTATGAGGTGGACACCAATGTCAGCGTCTATATAGATGATGAGAGGGCTACCTTCCATGACTTAAGGGTGGACTACAATATAGAGCTGGAGCTACAGGGTAACGTTATTATCACTATCGAGGGTAAGAAAATTGAGCGACGAAATAGCTTCGATGGTGAAATTGTACGTTTTCATGACAATATTAATAGAATCATCGTGAAGGTCTATAATACAGATGCTAGAAAATATGAAGAAATTCCTGTCTATGTCAACAATTCCACTAGAATTCTTGACGAAAAAGGAAAGGAAATAGACATGCGATACTTAGATAGAAGGGATCAAGTCTTTATTACGGGGCGATATGATGATGATGTCTTTATAGCCACAAGAATTATCGTTATCAATGATTAGGGGCATACCGAAATAGAAGTGAATATGATAAAATAAAAGCGGAGAGATTTCTCCGCTTTTATGTTGCTTTATAATATATAAACAATCCATGTCCTGAAGGATAGCAAGTTATCAATTGTTAGTGGAGCTATAGGAATAGCAGGCTATTCCTTTGGTAAGGATAAAATGAGACTTAATTCAGAGGGAGTTTTTATGCCCTCTGAATTATAGCCGAATTTACTTCGAGGATGTAGTGCTTGGTCTCCCGCTTTAAGTAGACAACCGAAAGTTTGGTTTTTAACTTTCGTGTTGGTCACTTAGTTTCTTCACCTATAAGTAGCGGGAGTCTTAGCAATACACCGAAGGATAAAATAATAGGAAAAAGGAGTTTTAACCATGAAGGGTATTATACTAGCAGGTGGGGCAGGAACAAGGCTGTATCCCATAACACGTTCTATATCAAAGCAGTTATTACCTATATATGACAAGCCTATGATCTACTATCCCCTATCTGTCTTGATGCTGGCGGGGATTAGGGATATTTTGGTGATTTCCACCCCTAGGGATATAGGGGCCTATGAAGAACTACTGGGTTCTGGAGGGCAAATGGGAATCAACATCTCCTATAAGGTTCAAGAAGAGCCTAGGGGCTTGGCGGATGCCTTTATTGTAGGAGAAGAATTTATAGGGTCGGACCCTGTTGCATTAATTCTTGGAGACAATATCTTCTATGGTCGGGGATTTACCCCTATTCTAGAGAGGGCTGTCAATAGGAGGGAAGGAGCCACTATATTTGGCTACTATGTCAACAATCCCGTAGATTTTGGGGTGGTGGAATTTGATGGAGAAAACAATGTATCCTCTATAGAAGAAAAACCCCAAAACCCTAAATCCAACTATGCTGTCCCCGGCCTTTACTTTTATGATAATGATGTGGTGGAGATTGCTAAAAATATAGAGCCCTCCCCTAGGGGAGAAATTGAAATCACCTCCGTTAACAACGAATATTTAAGAAGAGATAAACTGAAGGTGGAGCTATTGGGTAGGGGAATGGCTTGGTTAGATACAGGAACCCATAGTGGTCTTTTGGAGGCCAGCAATTTTGTCCAAGCGGTTCAAAAGAGACAGGGTCTCTATATTGCATGTTTAGAGGAGATCGCCTATAGGAAGGGTTATATTAACAAAGAGGAGCTTCTAAAATTAGCAGAACCCCTAGCTAAGACGGATTACGGAAGCTATCTCCTAAGTATTGCTGAAGGTAGATAAAGGAGGAAAGAAATATGAAGCGTTTATTGGTCACCGGTGGAGCAGGATTTATCGGAAGTAATTTTATTAAATATATGCTGGAGAAGTATGAGGAATATGAGATCATCAACCTGGACAAGTTAACCTATGCGGGTAACCTAGAAAACCTAAAGGATATAGAGGAGCATCCCAATTACACCTTTATTAAAGGAGATATTACTGACAGCAGTCTTGTGGAGGGGATTGTCGGTAAGGGTATTGATTATATCATCAATTTTGCAGCAGAATCCCATGTGGATCGAAGCATTGAAAATCCAAAGGTGTTTTTAGAAACCAATGTCATAGGAACCCAAGTTTTGTTGGATGCCGCCAAGAAGTATGGAATAGAAAAATACCTACAGGTATCCACCGATGAGGTCTATGGAGCCCTAGGGAAAATAGGATTATTTACAGAAACAACCTCCTTGGCCCCCAACAGTCCCTATTCTGCCTCCAAGACCAGTGGAGATTTGTTGGTAAGAGCCTATCATAAAACCTTTGACCTACCCATCAATATCACCCGATGCTCCAACAACTATGGCCCCTATCAATTTCCAGAGAAGCTGATCCCCCTCATGATTGCCAACTGCCTGCAGGAAAAGGATCTTCCAATATATGGAGATGGGATGCAGGTGAGGGATTGGCTCCATGTGAAGGATCATTGTACAGCCATCGATGCTGTCCTCCACAAAGGGAAGGATGGAGAGGTCTACAACATCGGAGGGAATAATGAAAAGGCCAATATAGAAATTGTTAAATTGATTATAAGAGCCCTAGGAAAATCCCAGGATCTTATCAAATATGTAAAGGATCGGCCAGGACACGATCGGAGATATGCCATTGATAACACCAAGATTACTACAGAGCTGGGATGGGAACCCCAATATACCTTTGAAGAGGGGATAGAAGAAACGATAGCATGGTACCTAGACAATAGGGACTGGTGGGAAAAAATCATCAGTGGTGATTATAGGAAGTATTATGATAGAATGTATAAAGACCGAGAACAAACCTTTAAATTTGGTAACAATAGAGAATAAGATTGATGGAGAGATACTATGAAAAATTGTAGATTAATAGAATTCCATAGAATAGGATCAACTGATGTCGGTTACTTAACCCCCCTAGAGGGCAATAAAAATATACCCTTTGACATCAAAAGGGTATATTACATCTATGATGTTCCCACCGAAATCCCCAGGGGCTTCCACGCCCACAGGAAGCTGGAGCAGGTACTGTTTTGTCTCCAGGGCAGTGTAAGGGTGAAGGTGGAGGATGGAGAAAAGACGGATGTGATTCCCCTAGATGCCCCCCATAAGGGTCTTTATGTGGGTCCTATGGTATGGCATGAGATGTTTGACTTTGAAGAAAACACCGTCATGATGGTACTGGCCTCCGACTACTATGAGGAGAAGGATTATATTAGGGACTATGAAGAGTTCAATGAATTGTTAAATACTGATATTATATAAAGGTTTAGAGAACACCAGTGGAAAGTCATAACAGATCCTTCACTTTGTTCAGGATGACAGGCGAGAGGGTTCAGGATGACAGGACAGACAAAATATAGGAATCTATAGGATAAAAAGGAGCTAGATAAGATGGAAGAGAAAAAAATTACAGACATTAGCCCTAGGGCACAAATTAGCACTACAGCCATCATCCATCAGGATGTTATAATTGAAGAAGATGTAATCATCCATGATTATGTGGTGATCTATCCCAACACCCATATAAAAAAGGGGGCAGAAATCTATGACCATTGTGTTTTAGGAAAACCCCCCACATCCCCAGGGAATGTTTCTAGGAGCTTAAAGAAACAGTATGAAACCCTAGTGATTGGAGAAAACAGCATACTATGTCCCCATGTTACCATCTATACGGGAACCAAAATAGGGGATAGGGTTCTTCTAGGAGACAATTGCTCCATTCGAGAGGAATGTGTCATTGGCAATGATTGCCTCATCAGTAGAAATGTCAGTATCAATTACAACACAAAGGTGGGGGATAGGACCAAGATCATGGATAATACCCATATTACCGGGGATATGATTATAGAAGAGGATGTATTTATCAGTGTGTTGGTGGCCACCACCAACGACAATACGATGGGGCGGGAAGCTTACAGTGACCAGCATGTAAGGGGACCCCATATCAAGAAAAATGCCACCATCGGAGCAGCCGCCAATATCCTTCCCCAAATAATAGTAGGGGAAAATGCTGTCGTAGGGGCTGGATCAGTGGTGACAAAAAATGTCCCCGACAACAAGGTTGTGATGGGGGTTCCAGCAAAGGTGATTCGAGATATTTAAAGGATAGACTTTGTTAAGGATAAGTGTTGATATTTTATAAAAACGGCTGGGTACTACAATTGGTGTCATCCTGAGCAACAGCGAAGGATCTTATACAGGATGACAAAACCTTAAATAATTTTTTTCATTGTTTAGTCAAAAATTGACAGAAACATATAACAGAGAAAAAGATAAAAAGTTTTGAATAATGAGGGGTGAAATCATGAAAATACCTTTTGGAGATATGAAAAAAGATTATAAAGACTTAAAACAGGAAATTGATGGAGTTCTACAAAGGGTCTTAGACTCTGGGTGGTTTATACTGGGGAAGGAGGGGGAAGCCTTTGAAGGAGAGTTCGCCCAGTATTGTGGTGTCAACTATGCTGTAGGATGTGCCTCTGGAACGGAGGCCTTGGCCCTATCCCTTATGGCCCTAGATATTAGTTCGGGGGATGAGGTCATTACCGTCAACAATACGGCTGTACCCACCATTACCGCCATCGTCATGGCGGGGGCTACCCCTGTATTGGTGGATATTGAAGAAGATACCTGTCTTATAGATGTAGATAAAATAGAGGAGAAGATTACCTCAAAAACAAAGGCCATCATGCCCGTCCACCTATATGGTCAAATATGTGACATGGACAGGATTAATGAAATTGCTGAAAGATATGCTTTAGCTGTCATTGAAGATGCCTGTCAAGCCCATGGCAGTCGATACAAGGATCGTCAGGCGGGAAGCTTAGGGACAATGGGTTGCTTTAGCTTCTATCCCAGCAAGAACCTTGGAGCCTATGGGGATGGTGGTGCCATCACCACTGACTCAGAGGAACTGTACAATAGGCTGATGATGATGAGGAACTACGGTCAAAGGAAAAGATATTATCATGACACAAAGGGCATCAACAGCAGATTAGATGAAATTCAAGCAGCTATACTGAGGGTAAAGCTAACATACCTTGAGGAATATAACAATAGAAGAAGGGAAATAGCCCATCTCTATGATACCCTCATTACCAACCCCAAGGTTGAAAAGGTAGGGATAAAGGAGTATAATAAAACAAATTACCACCTCTATGTCATTAGGGTGGAGGATCGGGAAAGGATTATGGAGTTTCTTGAGGGAGAGGGGATAGGTACCTATATCCATTATCCTGTCAACATTCACCTCCAGAAGGCGTTTCGGTATTTAGGCTATGATGAAAAGGACTTTCCTGTAAGCCAAAGGTGTGCCAAGGAGATTCTAAGCCTTCCTATGTATCCTCAGCTGACCGATAAAGAGGTAGAGTATATATGTGGGAAGCTGAATGAGATATAGGATGTAGTGTATAAATGCTAATAGGATTGTCATTCTGAGCATAGCGAAGAATCTTAAAGGTAGATTTTTGGCTCTGATAAGATCCTTCGCTATTGCTCAGGATGACAGACTAGAGAGGCTCATAGAAGCTTTGGCTGTGCTCAGCATGACAGACTCTAGGGCGTAGCATTTAAAAGAGGCTAAATGAAAGAGGTTAATTATGAAGAAATTATCGATTGTTATTCCCGTTTATTATAATGAACTGAATATTCCTTCCCTCTATGAAAAACTAAGGGAAGCCATCTTAAATAAGAAGCTGTTTCACGTGGAGCTTGTATTTGTGGATGATGGCTCTAAGGATAATTCCTATCAGGAACTGATAAAGCTAAGGGAAATGGATAAGAGAATCAAGGTGGTCAAGCTTTCTAAGAACTTCGGGTCCCATACAGCCATCTTAGCAGGTCTGAGCTATGCCACCGGTGACTGTGCCACTGTCATATCGGCAGACCTCCAAGATCCTCCGGAAATCATTGTTTCCATGTATGAGAAATGGCTGGAGGGGAACAAGGTGGTCCTTGCCGTAAGGGAGGATCGTGAAGAGGGATGGCTCCAAAAGAAGCTTTCCAACACCTACTATAGATGGATGAAGAAGTATGCCCTCTCCAATATGCCAGAGGGGGGCTTTGACTGCTTTTTAATCGACAAACAGGTGATAGAAATCCTTCGGGGTATGAAGGAAAAGAACTCCACCCTCATGGGACAAATCCTGTGGTGTGGCTTAAAAACCGAAAAGATTTACTATGTCAGAAGGGAAAGGGAGATCGGAAAATCCAAGTGGACCCTCTCTAAAAAGATTAAGCTATTTATTGATTCCTTTTTAGCATTTTCCTATGTCCCTATCCGATTCATCTCCACCTTTGGGTTTATTATCTCCTTCTTAGGCTTCCTAATGGCCCTCATCATCGTTATCAACAAATTCATCAATGATATTCCCGTACAGGGCTGGACCTCCTTGATGGTGGTGGTCTTAATACTATCCGGCATCCAGTTGATTACCCTGGGGGTTCTAGGAGAATATCTGTGGAGAAACTTTGATGAAACTAGAAAGCGTCCCCTATTCATTGTAGAGGAAACCATCGGGGTAGGAGAAGAAAAGGTGGCGGAGGAACGGATGGATCTATGGGAAGTGGGAAAATGATAGATAAAGCCTATATAAAAAGAAGGTTTATCCAACATCTTAATTTTATCAAATTTTGCATGGTGGGGGGTACCAATACCCTTGTATCCCTAGTGATCTATTGGATACTGCTGAAGGCTGATGTCTATTATCTGGCAGCCAGCACCTTGGCCTATGGGGCCGGCATTGTCAATGGCTATCTATTGAGTACAGCCTTTGTTTTTAAACGGTCACGGGAGGCTAGATCCTTTATGAAGTTCTTCTTGGTCTACTTCTCCTCCATGATTATCAACCTAATCATCATGTATGTGGCCGTAGACCATTTGTTGATTAACAAGGTCCTAGCCCAATTCATCGCCATAGGCTTTAACATGATTTATAATTATTCGTTAAATAAAATATGGACTTTTAAATAAAGACTATGTTAAAGATAGATGTTGATATTGTACATTTTGGGGGGATATGGTAATGGGATTAAAAAAATTAGCTGTTTTAGGGGTTCTGCTGATAGCCTTATCGGGGATTTCCATCCATTGGCTCAATAGCCACCATGCTGGAAAGGAAACCTCCCTTGAGGAGGAGCTTGCAGCCTTTACCCAGTATATAACTATTAATGACCATATAGGGACCCCTATCTTTTATACAGAAACAGAGGGAATTTCCCCCAACCTAGCCTTTGCTGGGGAAATCAAGGAGCGGGTTAGACTGACCTTTCCTAAGGAGGACCCCCTTCAGGGGGACTTTGCTGCTATGGAACTACCCCTTACCAACCTAGTAGAAGGACAAGCCTACACAGTAAGGATGAGTCTCCATGACAGCTACCACGGTGACCCTTATCCCAATCTTTTTCACCAATATGTATTATTAGGGGATGAGGTAATATGGCAGCATGATATGACGGGAGAGGATTTCACTGGATGGAATGGGCTAGAGTATTCCTTTGTTGCCTCCACTCCCCAAACCCAGCTGACCATAGGAGTTCAGGCGATGGGGGAAATTCCAGAGGGCTGGAGCTGGGGAACTATAGCTGGGGTGGAAGTCCAGCATATTTACATTGGTCCATCTAGGGATCAGCTTTAAGGAGGATAGACATGGGAGAAACTAAATTTTTAAACCTTATTCATAACCTTATCCATACACTACGACAGCGACTAAATACCATCTTTGCCATCACTGGAATAGGGTTGTTTTCCTTTATTATCCTCATCTATACCTTTGTTCGGATGCCCAATATGATCTATGCCGAGGTTCCCATCACTATAAATCTACTATTTATTGCCACCATAGGGGTTATTATGTTGGGGATTCATTTCCTTCTAAATGAAGGGAGGGGTCGGTTAAAGGAGAAGAACTTTTTAATTGGGTTAATTGTATTCTCCTTTCTACTAAGACTTCTTTGGGTGATGCTGGTGAGGACTGCCCCCGTCAGTGACTATGGCAGTATGCACTACCTAGCAGCCTCCGCCAGTGAAGGGGAGTTTACCCTGAAATTTGGTGAGGGAGGGTATCTCTACACCTTTCCCCATCTCGTAGGCAACACCCTCTATCTATCCATCCTATATAGGATTTTTGGTGTATCCCTGGCGATACCTAAGATGCTGAATGTTGTTTTCTCTGTTATCACGATTGTAATCCTTTACTTTATGACAAAAAAAATCTTTAATGAAAAGAGTGCCAGAATTGCTTCCTTTTTATACAGTATTTATTCCCCAACCATTATGATCAATTCTGTACTGGCCTCTGAAAATATAGCGGTTCCCTTGTTTTACTTGGCCTTCCTGATGGCCATCCTATATCATGGGGAGAAGGGGTCTAAATGGTATCTGTGGACCATAGGTCCTATGATGGCGATGGGACACTTTATGCGACCCCTAGCCCCCATCTTTCTTACAGCAATTGTATTATATATCCTCTTCTTTGAAGGGGATAAGGGAATAGACATCAAAAGAAATAGCAAAACCATTGCCATCATTGGGGCAGGCTTTATGGTTGTCACCCTCCTCATCAACTATAGTATCGTTATGCTGGATATTTATGAAAAACCCACATGGCAGGAGGATGTCCCCTACGGGAAATTTTTAGCTGGCTTTAACCATGCCTCCTTTGGGGGCTTTAGTATGGAGGATAGGATGATCCTAGAGCACCATGACTTTGACTATGAAAAGGTCAATGAAGAAATGAAGCTACGGGTGGAAAAGAGGTTGGAGGACCCTGTAGCCGTCATCAGCCTCATGGAGAAAAAATATGAAAGAATATGGGTGGACAATGGCTTTGCCTTTTATTGGAGCCTACAGCATGAGCAGGAAAGAGTGGGGCTTGCTGCCCTTCTCAGGGACAATACTCGAAATATAAGACTCCTTTCCCAAACCTTTTATATGGGGATTTTAGCATTTGCAGTGGCAGGGTGCTATTATGCCATGAGGGTAAGGAAAACCTATTATCATAATTTGATCATCATTACCTTTATAGGTTTTGTGCTGATCCATTGTGTTACAGAGGTACAGTCTAGGTACCAACAGCCAGCCATTCCCCTATTTTTCATTATGGGGGGATATGGTATAGCAAAAGTCTATGAAGCTGTAAAATAACCTATAGGAGGATCTTCCTATGTCTTATTTTACTAAGGCTCTGTTAAATATCACTGTTGATTTTCAACTAAATAATAATAAGACCTGCTGGAGGTTTTGTCATCCTGAACGTAGTGAAGGATCCTAGTTTATAGCAACCATCATTAGATCCTTCGCTATTGCTCAGGATGACACCAACCACGAGACTCACAAGCTTTTTATAAAGTATCAACAACGAAATTTAGCATAGTCTTTATTAAAGATAAAAAACCCTTTGGGATAGCCTGGGGGGTTTTTTTATGTTACAATAAACTAGGATTATTTAAGAAGAAATAAGGGGAGAAATATTATGGGGTTTTTAGGGAGATTTATCGAGATTATGACAATTGAGTTAACGGTATTGCTGACGGCAGCCATGCCGATTATTGAGCTGAGGGGGGCGATACCAGTAGGAGTATCCCTAGGAATGTCCCCCCTCCACGCCTTTATCATTAGCTTTATAGGGAGTATTCTTCCTGTACCTTTTTTGATTTTTACCATAAGACCTATTTTTAAAGCCCTAAAGCAGTTAAAGTTTTTCAGAGGCTTTATCGAGAGGATTACCGATAAAACCTTGATGCGGAGCGGGCGGATTCAGCGGTATGGCTTTTGGGGTTTGATTTTGTTCGTGGCCATTCCTCTACCGGGAACAGGGGTTTGGACTGGAACCTTAGCCTCCGTTCTTTTAGACCTACGGTTTAAGATGGCCTTTCCTGCAATCTTTATAGGAAACCTCATGGCAGGGCTGATCGTCATGTCCCTAAGCCAGGGGGCTGTTAGGACGATTAACATTTTTAGTGGTTTATTTTAAAAAAGTCTACTCCAGTTACTAAGGAGCAGACTTTTTTAATGGTGGGGGTGTTGGATAGATAGGGATTATAAAGAGGACAAAATCCCCGTCAAGATACCCCGGATAGCCGCCAACTCCCGTAGGATAGGTTCGATATCCCTTTGGGTGACGGGATAAAAATAAGGGGTTTTTTCCTCCTGGAGATATTCCTCCCCACCGTGGGTTTCTTTATATAACTTGCTACAAATAACTGCTTGGTTATAGCGTTTTTTCAGGGTGTCACCGTTGTTTAGGCTATAGACAATACGATTGTTTTCAAGATGAAGGGCTGCCTGGGGGTAGTCCATTTTTTTAAGGGCAAAATAATTGATATAGCCAATGGAGGAATCATTTTTAATCTTAGGGGTACGGGTTTTAATAGGGAACAGTAGAAGGCTAGAACTAAGGGGTAGGGGGGTATAATATCTACAGTTCAAAAGCTGCTGCTGCTTTTTTCTGATGAGTCTAAGATGTAGAGAATAATAGCTACAGATGGACTTAAGGACGGATTCTATGGATTGGGGAAGAAGAACTTCTCCACCATTGGCTGTTATGATTTGGGTAACATTCCCTAGATCCTTTTCATACAGAGGTAAAACACAAAGGATTTTTTCTTTATTTTCCAACAGGCTTTCTATGGACTTCAACTACTATCAACTCCTATTTTTTATACTTTTTTCCAATCCTAGGACCACCTTAGTAGCGGTGAATGATTTTATTATAGCACATGCCGAACAAATGTTCTATACCTTCTTCAAAAATTTGCCGAATTTTTCATCAAATTATGACAAAGTCCTGATAGACTTTAACCTATATCAGGGGTATAGAAACTATACTTTACTACAAAAGGTGTCGATGATATACTATATATGTTAACAATGATTTAAATCTGTGGAAATAAAATAGAAAATTATCATAGACGATGGGTAAAATTAAGGTTTTTAAGGATGAGGGGTTCGATAGGATGGAAAAGTCTACGAAGGAAAACCTAGAGATAAAGGAAATGATAGAAGCTTTAGAAACCTCCCTTCACCAGGTAGCGGAGGCAGAAGGTCTACAGGGAGAGATCCATAGGGCCTATAGGGTGCCGTATCCCATCCCTATAAAGTATAATGTATTGGTAGGATTTATACTCTACATGCTCTACAGAAATGGGCTAGCCCTAGGGGGATGGTTGTTGTTAGGGTGGTTTGGATGGCAGATCTGTGTCAATGTTGTCTATTTTATGTTGCAGCTATACAGAAAAATGCCGGAAATTGCAAGATGGAAGGATAAGGTTAATACCAACATTGAGGAACTGGAAAAGACCTGTATTGTCCCTCAAAAGTATTGGTACTCCAGTGCCCTACAGCACTTTATCAAATACTTGAAATCTGGAAGGGCTAAAACCATTCAGCAGTGTATAGAAATCTATGAGGAAGACTAGTAATAGTTAGGAGGGGGGCTTAAGGATGGCCCAAGAAGTATTTAATCGATACGAATTAAAGTATTTGATTCACCAAGATATCTACAGACGATTGTTAGAGGCTTTAAAACCCCACATTTCCATGGATGTCCATGGGGATAAGGAGGGATATTATACCATATCCAATATCTACTATGATACAGAGGACAATCTTTTTCATCGGGAAAAAATGTTGGGGCAGCCCTTCCGTCAAAAGCTTCGATTAAGGGTATATAATGAAGCAACCTTAGATGATTGGTCTTTTTTTGAAATCAAACAAAAACATAAGGGGGTTGTCAACAAAAGGCGGACCCTCATCAAATTGAAGGATGCCTATCGCTTTTTAAGCCAAAAGGAGACCTTGAAGGCTTCCCTTGACTTTGAGGTTTCTAACCATCAAATATTAAAGGAGATAGACTTTTTAAAGAACTTTTATCAGTTGAAGCCAAAGATGGTCCTTTGCTATGAACGTCAAGCCTTTCAAGCCATAGAAAACAGCGATATCCGTATTACCTTTGATAAAAATTTGAGAAAGCGGGAATACAACTATCGTTTAGAAAATGGAAGTGATGGAGAATTATTTATGGATTCAGATGTTTTTGTGTTGGAGGTAAAGCTAAGGGAAAGAATGCCCCTATGGCTTGCTAGAATTTTAAGTGAGTATCGCTGTGCTATGCAAAGCTTCTCAAAGTACTCCAACAGCCATAGTAACAAAGAAATAGTTGTACCAGAAAAGCATATTATTTAGGGGGAATTAGTAGTGATAGATACGATAAACGACATATTTATGTGGAATGAACTAGGAACAATAACCACCTTGAAGGAGGTTGTTGTCACCATTTTTATTAGTTTTCTTTTAGGATTAATCATTTCCTACACCTATATTAAGACCTATAGGGGAAGATATTATTCCCAAACCTTTGCCCAAACCCTAATTATTGTTGGGGTAGTTATTTCCATCATTATCGTGGCCATCGGCAGCAACATTGCTAGAGCCTTTAGTTTGGCAGGGGCTTTGTCCATCATACGTTTTAGAAGCACCATAGGAGATCCTAGGGATATTGCCTTTATCTTCTTTGTATTGGGGGCAGGACTGGCGGCAGGGGCAGGATTATTTTTACCGGCTGCTGTGTTTGTTATGATTTTAAGTGGACTGATTTATGGACTTTATTATATTAATTATGGCTCCAAGAGGGGCAAGGAAAAAACCTTGAAAATTACTGTCCCAGAAAACCTGAATTTCGAGGGCTTATTTGATGATGTGTTACAATCCCATCTAGAAGCCTATTCTTTGCTGAGTGTTAGGACAACCAATCTTGGTACGATGTTTGAGCTGGTATATTCTATCCGAACCAGTGATACCGTCTCTGAAAAGGCTTTAATCGATGATATCCGTGCTAGAAATGGGAATTTAAATGTTACTATTCTATTGGATCAACAGCTGATGGATTAACGGAGGTTTATAAAGTGAGGAAAAGATCAAGTGTAGCAATCCTTATAGGAATGATGATTGTTTTGCTCATCATGATTGCTGTAGTAACAAAGGTTGAAAACACACGGAAATCCACCATATTTTTATCCCCCCAATTTTCCCGAGGGGGAGGATTTTATGATGAAGAATTTTATTTAAGACTGTTTACCTATGATAAAAATGACGTTATCTATTATACATTAGATGGTTCCTCACCGGACCCCATCCAAAATCCCCACAACACCTATATCTATGGGGAAAGAATTCCCATAAGAAGCAGGAAAGGGGATGCCAACATTTTATCCAATATCCCCACCACCGTTTATAATCCTAGGAATACATGGAAGCCTCCTATGGAGGAGGTTTTTAAAGCCACTGTCGTAAGGGCAGCGGCCTATAGGAATGGAGAAGCTATTGGTGATATCGTTACCCATACCTATTGGGTGGATGAGGATATAGGGGATAGATATACCTTTCCCGTCATCTCTATTGTCACCGATAGGGAAAATTTCTTTGATGAAGAAAAGGGGATTTATGTTCCAGGCAGCCTTTACGATGAAGGGGCAAATCCCCCCTATATCACTGGCAATTACTTTCAACAGGGGGCTGAATGGGAAAGGATAGCTTCTATGGAGTTTTATGAGCCCCATGGAGAATTGGGCTTTTCCCAAAGGGTTGGGGTAAGGATTCATGGTGGGTCCTCCCGGCTGGAGCCTCAAAAAACCCTCAGACTCTATACTAGAAGGGAATATGGAGAAAACGCCATCTCCTATAAACTATTTCCCGACAGTGACATAGAGGAATATAAACGACTTCTTCTAAGGAATTCCGGTAATGAATGGGGCAATACCATGTTTTTGGATGCCTTGGCCCAAGGAATTATTAAGGATATGAATTTTGAAACCCAAGCCTACCGCCCCGCCGTTGTTTTTATTAATGGTGAATATTGGGGTATCCACAATATACGGGAACGGTACGATGATTGGTATTTTGAAATTAAATATGGTATAGCTAGGGAAGATGTGGTGATCCTTGAATTCCAGTGGTCGGTAGATACTGGGGTGGAGGGGGATGAAGCCCACTTTGTGGACATGCTGACATTTATGGAGGAAAATGATATGAATCTTCCAGAGAATTATCAGCAGGCCCACACCATGATGGATGTAGATAATTTTATAGATTATCAGGTGGCTCAAATATTTTTTGCCAACATCGATTGGCCCCAAACCAATGTCTATTATTGGCGAAAACGGACGGAGGCCTACGATCCCACCGCCCCCTATGGTCATGATGGCAGGTGGCGATGGATGGTGTTTGACTTAGATGCCTCCTTTGGATTTTGGGGAACCAATTATGACACTAGATCCCTAGAGATGGCCTCTGATCCAGACTATAATCATAACGGTATATGGGGAGGCAGGGATTGGTCCTGGAGTACCCTGTTATTTCGATTGCTTTTAGAAAATCAGGATTTTCAGCATCAATTCATCAATACCTTTGCTGACCATCTAAATACCACCTTCCAGAAGGAAAGGGTTTTAAAGGCGATTGATGAAATGCAGTTCATCTATGAACCAGAGATAGGGGAGCATATAAAGCGATGGGGCTATCCCTCCTCTATAGAGGAATGGTATGAAAATGTAGAGGGGCTTAGGAATTTTGCTAGAAAACGTCCAGAATATGTTCGTCTTCATATTATGGAAAAGTTTAATTTAGAGGAAATGGCCACAGTAACCATCGATGCCCCTGAAGGCTGGGAGGGGACTGTAAAGGTCAACAATATCTCTATAGATGCTTCTCAGCTACCCTGGCGGGGCACCTACTTCCATGGAGTACCCATCACCATAACAGCCATCCCCCAGGAAGGAACTACCTTTAGGGGATGGGGGGGAGATAGGTCAGGTGATGACTCCACCTTAACAGTAGATCCTAAAGGAAGTATGGAATTTCGAATAAAATGATTAAAAGCCAAGTAGACCTATCCATAGGATAGGGAGCTACTTGGCTTTTTAAATTCAAATAGTAACAGTGATAATACAATAAAATTCTTTCATTGCTATTGACAAAGGAGGGGATAAGGTTTAAAATAGTGGCCATATACTTTTATACTTTAACACTTTAATTAATTAAAGTGTTAAAGTGACAGGGGGGGAGAATTCATTGAAATCAAGAAAAGTATTGGTGCCGGAGGGGGTACAGGATCTGCTGATTGATGACTGTATTTATCGTAGGCACATTGAAAATATATTGATGGAGAACTTTTTTAGGGCGGGCTATATGGAGGTCAGCACCCCCACCCTAGAATATTATGATCTTTTTAGCAAGGATTATCTTACCCACAATGGGGATAAAATGTTTAAATTGATCGACACCAATGGAGGAATTTTAGTACTAAGACCCGACTGCACCATTCCCATAGCCAGAATGGTGGCCACCAAAATGAAGGACTTTGTCTACCCACTGAAGCTCTGTTACGTGGAAAATGTATTTCGGATTGATGAAGAACAGGCGGGTAAGAAGAGGGAATTCCGACAGGCGGGGGTGGAGCTCTTTGGGGTGGACTCCTATAGGGGAGATGGAGAAGTTATCATTACAGCCATAGAGAGTCTAAGGAGTCTTGGGCTGGAGAACTTCCAAATCGATATAGGCCAGATAAAACTGCTAAAGGGTATTTTAGAAACCCACCAACTGGCGCCAAAAGAAAAGGAAGCCATCCTCCACCATATGGAAAACAAAAGCTTTATTGAGGTGGATAGATTGGTGGAGACCCTTGCCATCGATGGGGCTACCCAACAGGTGTTGAGGGCCCTTCCTAGACTCTTTGGAGAACCCCAGGAGGTACTAAGGGAGGCAAAGGATCTACCTTTAACAGAAGCTATGCTGGAGGCAGTCCATGGGGTGGAGAAGGTTTGTAGAATGATAGAGGACTATGGATTAGGTCAATACATATCCCTGGATTTAGGCATGGTCACCAGCATGAAGTACTATAGTGGCATTATCTTTAAAGGATTTACTAGGGATTTAGGAGCTGTTCTCCTCAGTGGGGGACGGTATGACAGATTGATGGAGGACTTTGGTATGGAATGTCCCTCCACAGGCTTTGCCTTTATCATCAACAAGATCACCAAGGCCCTAAAAATCCAAGAAAATCTAAACATAAAGAAAACAAAACATATCCTCCTATTGCTAGAGGAGGAGGGCAATGAAAGAGTAGCTAATGAAGTTGAAAGACTTCGGCTGGAGGGGAATATAGTGGAGATAGGTCTTCTAATGGATAAAAAAGCCCTAGAGGTCTATAGGGAACGAAGGAAAATAGATGAAGTAATGGAGATAGATAAAGAAGGGGAGCTGAAGCTGTGGAAACCATAAAAATTGCTATTGCCAAGGGACGATTGGCAAAGCATAGTATAGGGCTTTTGGAGGAGATAGGTATAGATTGTAGGATTTTAAAGGAAGACAGTAGAAAGCTGGTATTCCATCTTTCTAGCCATCAGCTAGAGGTTATCCTCCTAAAGGCAGTAGATGTCCCCACCTATGTGGAGCATGGGGTGGTGGATATGGGGATTGTAGGCAAGGATGTATTGATGGAGCAGGAAAAACCCCTCTATGAGGTGATGGACTTGAAATTTGGAGGATGTAGGTTTTCTATAGCAGGCAGACTAGGGGATGGATTGGGGAAAAAACATCTTAGGGTAGCCACCAAATACCCCAATGTAGCCAGGAAACACTTCGCCAGCAAGGGTCAATCTGTGGAGATTATTCGACAGGAGGGTTCGGTGGAGCTGGCCCCCATAATGGGGCTATCGGATATTATTCTAGATATTGTAGAGACGGGAAAGACCTTGAAGGAAAATGGACTGGTGATACTGGAGGATGTGGCCCATCTCAGTGCCCGACTGGTATTGAACAAGGTGAGCTACAAGACAAAGAAAAAGGAGATCTCCACCATAATAGAGGCTATGGGAGAAAAGGTGAATTAGGGGGCGATGGGATGATGGACATAATTAAATTGCAGGGAAAAGAAAATCAAAGCTTTTTTAAGGAACTAAAGAAGAGGACCACTGTGGATTTTAAAGACTACGAAAAACCAGTGGAGGAAATACTGGAGGCTGTAAAAACTCAAGGGGATGCAGGTCTATTGGAGTATACCCAAAGATTTGATGGGATAGATCTAAAGGAAAGGGGCCTGAGGGTAAGGGAAGAAGAGTTTGATGAGGCCTATAATCTGGTGGAGGAGGATTTTATTCAAGCCTTAAGGAGAGCTATTGACAACATAAGAAGCTATCATGAGAGACAAAGGCAGAACTCTTGGTTCACCACCTCTGAAGGAATTTTTCTAGGACAGAAAGTAACCCCTATAGCCAGGGTAGGAATCTATGTCCCGGGGGGAACGGCGGCCTATCCCTCCTCTGTTTTAATGAATACCATTCCAGCCCAAGTGGCGGGGGTAAAGGGGATTGTCATGGTGACACCCCCCGATAGGGAAGGAAAGGTTTCTCCGGGGGTACTGGTGGCGGCTAAGGAACTGGGGGTCAAGGAGGTCTATAGAGTCGGTGGAGCCCAAGCAGTGGCGGCCCTAGCCTTTGGGACGGAATCCATAAAAAGGGTTGATAAAATCGTAGGACCCGGCAACATCTATGTAGCCACCGCCAAAAGAGCAGTCTATGGCTACGTAGATATCGATATGATTGCAGGACCCAGTGAGGTTTTGGTAATAGCCGATGAAACCGCCAACCCCAAATTTGTGGCGGCGGATTTACTGTCCCAGGCGGAGCATGATGAGATGGCTTCAGCCCTCCTGATCACCACCAGTGAAAAGCTGGGGATGGAGGTCAGGGAAGAGCTTATCCGACAGACGCAACAGCTGGAAAGACGGGATATCATAGAAAAGTCCTTAAGAAACTACGGGAAAATCATGGTGGTGGAGGACTTGAAGATAGGGGTAGCCCTTGCCAATGAAATCGCCCCAGAGCATTTGGAGCTATGTGTAGAAAAGCCCTTTGAACTGTTGGATGCCGTAGAAAATGCAGGGGCCATATTTCTGGGGCACTACACTCCAGAGCCTCTTGGGGACTACTTTGCAGGACCTAACCATGTGTTGCCCACCAGTGGTACAGCCAAGTTTTATTCTCCCCTATCAGTGGAGGACTTTATAAAGAAATCCAGTGTCATCTACTACAGTCAAGAGGCCTTGAGACAGGTGAAGGAGGATGTGATGACATTGGCAGCGGAGGAGGGCTTAACCGCCCATAAAAATTCTATAAAAGTGAGGTATGAAGATGATGATAAATAGCTTAGTGAAGAAAAGTGTAAAAAGCCTTATACCCTATAGGGTGGAGGAATGTCAAGATGCCATCAAGCTGGATGCCAATGAAAACAACAACGTAGCCTATTTGCTAAATCAAAAAATTGCTAAGGCCCTAATGGAGCTAAAGGTCAACCAATACCCCGATAGTGATTGTTGTCGGTTAAGGGGTCAACTGGGAAGGGAATTGGGATTATCTCCCCAACAGCTTTTGATGGGATGTGGTTCAGATCAGTTGATCTCCCTTGTTATCAATAGCTTTGTAGGGGAAGGAGATAAGGTGTTAACCCTCACCCCCACCTTTGGTATGTATAAACTCAGCACCCAAATAGCTGGTGGAGCTACGGTGGAGGTGCCGCTGGGGGAGGATTTCACCTTTGATTTCTACAGTTTTATGAAGGCCCTCAGAAGAGAAAGTCCTAAGGTCATCTTTTTAACTACACCTAATAACCCTACAGGGGGGATTATTCCACGGGAGCAGCTGATTAAGATTATAGAATATGCCAACGCCATTGTAGTAGTAGATGAGGCCTATTATGAGTTCTGTGGAGAGACGGTAATAGATCTGGTAAATTATTATCCGAACCTTGTTGTCCTAAGGACCCTATCCAAAGGCTATGGCTTGGCGGGGGCTAGGGTAGGCTATGCTGCGGGAGGCAGGGGGATCATGGGGATTTTATACAAAGTAAAGCCCCCCTACAATGTCAGCAGTATAAGCCAGCTGGCAGCCCAAGTATGCCTAGACAATAGGGGTTTTATAGAAGCTGAAATTCAAGAGGTTATTAAAGAGAGAGAAAAGCTGAGGACAGCTCTAGAGGCCATGGGAATGAAGGTCTATAAGAGCTATGGAAATTTCCTCCTCTGTAGGCTGGATAAGGCAAAAGAGATGTATAATTACTTATTGGAAAATAAGGTACTGGTAAGATACTTTGGGGAGGAAGGTCCTTTAGCTGGATGCCTTCGCATCACCATTGGCACCAAGGAGGAAAACCAACTGGTGCTGAAGCTTCTACAGGAGATATTGGACGTCACCACCGAAGTAGCTGTCTAGTCGTAGGGGGAGGTTTTCACGCCTGCCCATTAAACAAAGGACGATGTCATCCTGAGCAACAGCGAAGGATCCTATGCTTTACGGGGTATGTTGCCTTGACAGAAACAAGGTTTTGGTTTTTCTTGACCTCAACCTTGACCTTAACCTATTAAAACAACGACAGTTGTTTTAATCTATGAAAAGGAGGATACCATGAAAAACCGAAAACACATACTACAACGAACTACCACAGAAACAACGATAGAAATAGAGATGGATTTAGACGGGAAGGGACAGAGCAATATCCACACCGGCATTGGCTTCTTTGATCATATGCTCCACCAAATCGCCCGTCATGGTTTCATGGATTTACATATTAAGGCAAAGGGGGATTTGGAGGTGGATTTCCATCATACGGTGGAGGATGTAGGGATTGTCCTAGGTCAGGCCATAGCTGGAGCCTTAGGAGAAAAAAAGGGGATTGTACGCTATGCCACCACCTTTACTCCCATGGACGAGGCCTTATCTATGGTATCGATGGATATCAGCGGTAGACCCTATCTCCATTATGATGTCCCCTTTCATGGAGAACTAACGGGAAGCTTTGAGGTTCAGCTGGTGGAGGAATTTTTTAGAGCCTTAGCCTTTCAAGCAGGCATAACCCTCCACATCCAAAACTCCTACGGAAAAAACAATCACCATATTATAGAAAGTATTTTTAAAGCCTTCGGCAGGGCCTTAGATACTGCCACTAGATTAGACCCTAGAATAGAAGGGGTAATGTCTACTAAAGGACAGTTGTAAAAAGGAGCTGGTAACATGATAATTTATCCTGCTATAGATATTAAAGAGGGTAAGTGTGTGAGATTAACACAGGGAAAATTTACAGAGGAAAAAATTTATTTTCAACAACCGAAGGATGTGGCAAAAATGTGGCAGGAAAAGGGGGCAGAAGTCCTTCACATTGTGGATTTAGATGGGGCATTACAAGGGATATCCAAAAATCTTTCTGTGATTAAGGAAATTCTAGAGGCGGTAGATATTCCCATACAGGTGGGGGGAGGCATAAGAAACAAACAAACCCTAGAAGTCCTCTTTGATATAGGTGTGGAGAAGATAATTTTAGGTACAAAGGCCATAGAGGATAAAGGATTTCTTAAGGAACTGGTGGAGAAATATGATAGGAAAATCATCGTATCCATTGATGCAAAGGAGGGCTATGTAGCCACCGATGGATGGACGAAAGCCAGTGGAGTGAGGGCCATAGACCTTGCAGCTGAGATGGAGGAGATGGGGGTAAAAACCATTATTTATACCGATATTGCTAGGGATGGTATGTTAAAGGGGCCCAATTTTGAGAGCATCCAGGATTTGCAGGAAAGAACTAGGGTAGATATAATCGCTTCGGGAGGAGTGACCTCTATGGAAGACCTACAAAAGCTATCAACAATCGGCGTGGCAGGTGCCATCGTAGGAAAGGCCCTTTATGAAGGAAAGATTGATTTAGAAAAGGTAAAGGAGGGATGTTAAAATGCTTACCAAACGAATCATACCCTGTCTAGATGTGGATAAGGGACGGGTTGTAAAGGGCATTAATTTTGTGGATCTAAAGGATGTAGGAGATCCTGTGGAGGTGGCTAAGGCCTATAACCGACAGGGGGCAGATGAACTGGTGTTTTTAGACATCACCGCCTCCAATGAAGAAAGGGACATTCTACTGGATGTGGTGAAGAAGACGGCCCAAGAGATTACTATTCCCTTGACGGTGGGGGGAGGTATCAGAAGCACCGATGATTTTCGACGGGTTCTAGAAAGTGGTGCTGATAAGGTTTCCATTAACTCAGCTGCTGTAAAAAATCCTAAGCTAATCACAGAATGTGCCAGACTATTTGGCTCCCAAGTGGTGGTGGCCATCGATGTTAAAAGACAACGGGATGGGAGCTATCACGTCTATATCAAAGGTGGGCAAGAGGACACAGGATTAGAAGCAGTAGCCTGGGCTAGGGAAGTAGAAAAGCTGGGGGCAGGGGAAATCCTACTTACCAGTATGGATGGAGATGGCACCAAAGGAGGGTATGATCTAGAAATTACCCGACAGGTCAGTGAAGCTGTAGGCATCCCCGTCATCGCCTCTGGTGGAGCAGGAAATTCCGAGGATTTCTACGATGTATTTACCGAGGGAAAGGCAGATGCAGCACTGGCGGCCTCTTTATTTCATTTTAAGGAAGTGGCCATAGGGGAATTAAAGAACTATTTAAAGGAAAAAGGCATACCCATAAAAACAAACCCCTAGCAGTTGTCATCATGAGGGCAGCCACAATGTCATCTGAGCAAAGCAAAGGATCTTATGCTTTTATGTACTCATTCTCATTAGTAGGGGCGACCTTAGGTCGCCTAAAAGCAACAGAAAGCAGGTGAAAAAAATAAAAGACTTAACAAACCTAAAATTTGATAAAAAAGGACTAATCCCCACCATCATAAAGGAATCCACCACAGGAGAGGTTCTGATGCTGGCCTATATGAATAAGACCTCCCTGACAAAAACCCTAGAAACAGGAGAAACCTGGTTTTGGAGTCGCAGCAGGGGGGAGCTATGGCATAAGGGAGCCACCTCTGGACACACCCAACAGGTGAAGGAAATCCGATATGACTGTGATGGAGATGCCCTGTTAATTGAAGTCATACAAAAAGGTGCCGCCTGCCATACGGGAGAAAAATCCTGTTTTTATAATGACCTCTACACCACAGAAAAAAATGAAGGGAGGGCCCAAATACTACAGGACCTCTATGGCATTATAGAGGATCGGAAGGCAAATCCCAAGGAGGGCTCCTATACCAACTATCTCTTTGATAAGGGGATGGATAAAATCCTAAAAAAAGTCGGCGAAGAAACGGCAGAGGTTATTATCGCCGCCAAAAACCCAGCTAAGGAGGAGTTGATTTATGAGACCAGTGACCTCCTCTATCATCTATTGGTACTACTAAAAGAAAAGGAAGTACCTTTGGAGGATATTTTTCAAGAACTCCAAAGCCGCCACGGATAAATCTTTTAATTTAATCTTGCGTAGGGGTTGACCTTTGGTCCCCCGTCTAACTACAAAAAGCTATGGATTTCCTCAAACCCCGAGGGAATCCATAGCTTTTTCATTTTTATTCCAAAAAATTACTATATTACGATTTGTTACATTTATTGAATTAAACGGAGAAATTTTATACAATAAATAAAAGAAATAGAAAAAATTCTATATATTTCTAAAAAACTATTTGTTTTAAAGGGTTTATAGTATAGATGTAGAATATATATATGTTTAGGGAAAAATTTCCTTGCTATACACATTGAATCAAAGGAGCTGAAGACAATGGATAATATAGAAGAAATAAGTCTACGGGAATTAATAGAGGTTTTAATAAAAAGAAAGGTATTAATTATAGCTGTTACACTGATAGCCATAATAACTGCCGGTATCGTAAGCTTTTTTATGCTAGAACCAGTGTATGAAACGAGAATGGTACTGATGGCCTCTCAATTTAGTGATAAGCTACAGCCCAATCAGATTCAAGGGGAGGGAATCGACAGCTTGTTGAATACCCTGTCAAAATATCCCACCATGACCCTAGAAACCTATCGACAGCAAATCAAGGCCCCTAGAATTATGAGAGCCACCATAGCTGATCTAGGCCTAGAGGAAGAATACGACATTGAAAGTCTAGCAAGGGCCATCGAGCTAGAAACCATAAAGGACACCAACCTGATTACCCTTAAAATGAAGCATGGAGACCCTGAAAGGGCAGCAGAAATTGTCAATAAAGTGGGAGAAAACTTTGTGGCCTTTGTCTCCGACAAGGCTAAAGAGCATGCCACCAATTCCTCTAGATATGTAGAGGCCCAAATGGAAATCGAAAAACAAAAGCTAGATGAAGCTCTAGAGGAGCTAAAGGAATTTTTATCAGAGCCAAGGGGCGTATCAGAGCTGGAGAGGGAACTGGATGCAAGACTAGAGCAGATCACCCAATATAAAACAAAGCTAACGGATCTACATATACGTCGAGAGGCGTTAAAGGCGGCCATCCCGGTGGCTGTAAGGGAGTCAGGGGATGCCAGTAGGGTTATTTTAAAGAACCAATCATCAGATGAAGACAATCCAACGATAGAAAATCTACAGCTGATGATAGAGGATGCCGCCACCCTGTTAAAAATAGAGCTGGCGGAAGTGGAATCCAATATAGCCAATATACAAAGTCAAATCACGACCCTTCAAGGTCAAATAGAAGGCATCCAGGGGGAGCTGCAGGACAAAAAGCACCAGGAACGATTAATCAATCAAAGGGTATACATTGCTGAAAATACCTATGATGCCTTTGTAAAAAAATATGAGGAGCTAAGAATAGCAGAATCCTCCCAGATAGGGGAAGCCACCATTACCGTCATATCCAGAGCCTTCCCTACAACCAGTCCAATAGGACCTAGAAAGACTCTAAACCTTGCTATAGCAGCAGTGTTGGGTGTCATGATAGGAGTATTCATGGCCTTCTTTATGGAGTATTGGCAAACGTCAGGAGAAGAAAAGAAAAAAGAAAATCTAGCTTAGTTTTACATTTTAAATTTATACCATCGATACGGAAATGGAGCCACGGGGACTGTCCATCTGGCTCGCGTTTCTCAGTGGGCCTGAGGGACTGTCCCCGTGGCGTAGCTGCTAAAAGGAGCTGTTAATATGAAACCAAAAGAATTTAAGCAAAAAACAAAAGAAAATAGATCCACCATAGCAACAAAAAAAGAAGGAAAAAGCCTAATTTTATTTACTCTATTGGCCATCCTGCTTTTTTATCCCCCTTTTTTTAGAGGACTATTTTTTCAAAAAGAAATTTTAATCACCCATATCCTATCCTTTGGATTATTCACCATCTATTTAATCAACAAAGTCACAAAGGGAGAAAAGATCTCCTTCAACAATCCCTTTGACTACATAGGACTATTCTTCATAGTTGCCTATATCCTCCCTATTGTTTTTAGACAATGGGCGGACCTAAGGGGGGCTATAGGTCTAGTACTGAGATATACCAACTTTTTTGTCGTTTATCTTATGGTGAAGGAATATGCTGTAGAGGAAAAGTATAAAAACTGGATTGTAGACATATTTATTTTAAGTGGTGTAGGCACCGCCATCATCGGTCTATTGGGGGGAGCAGGCTATGTAACCCTGCAGGACGTAGTATTAGGCAACAGAATATCCTCCACCTTCCAATATCCGAATACCCTGGCAGCCTTTATGATGACCTTGTTTTTTATTACTGCAGGGAAACAAGCTATAGAAAATAACAACTGGAAAAGAAACCTCTATGCTACAGCAGGATTTGTAATGGCCTTTACCTTTATCTTTACCTATTCTAGAACAGCATGGGTTATCTTCCCTATATTTGCCCTTATTTATTTGGTCATCCTACCATCTATGGAAAGGGTTAAGACCATCTTTTATTACATAGCAGTGATTGTGCCTAGTCTTCTATTACTACAGCCCTTTAGTAGCTATACGACAAATATAGAGGACAAGAGTCCTAGGGCAGTTTTGACAGTAGTAATAGGGATAGCTATATTTTTAGGAATCTACATAGGAGCTCAACTTATTATTCAAAAGCTTCAAGAAAAGGATTTTAAAAAGGTATATATTGGCCTAGCAGCAGTTATGGTTGCTTTTGTCATATTGACAACAGCCGCCTTTAATGTCACTAGACCCCTCACATTTGATAATAGTGAAGCAACAGAAAATAAGAGTAATAATATCCATAGGGTTATAGGAAGCGTTGAAGGCAATCAAGATTATAATCTATTTCTGAACCTAGAGGCTGTAGGCAACGAAGAAAATCAATGGCCCTGGAGGATTAGAATCTTCAGTATAGATGGAGAAGGACAACGACAAGCCCTCTTAACGAGAAACGGAGAAGTAGATGAAGCAGGAGATATCCTCCTACCCTTCACTACCAATGAAGATACGGAGAAGCTAGCTATATACTTTGATAACCTTTATCCCGGGACACAGGTCACCTTTTATGAAGCAAAGCTTCTGACGGTGGATGAAGAGGTGGTGGACACCATCAACCTAAGCTATCGCTTTATACCAGAAACCATCATTAATCGGATCAATGTGCTAGACTTAAATCAACAAAGCTTCACCACCCGTGTCGCCTATTATAGGGACAGCTTTAAAATCTTTAAGAACTATCCTATCTTTGGAGCCGGAGGGGGAGCTTGGCATGGTCTCTATGCTAAGTATCAATCAGAGCCCTATTTCAGTACAGAAGCCCATAATTATTTC
This sequence comes from Natronincola ferrireducens, assembly GCF_900100845.1. Classification (NCBI taxonomy): domain Bacteria; kingdom Bacillati; phylum Bacillota; class Clostridia; order Peptostreptococcales; family Natronincolaceae; genus Natronincola; species Natronincola ferrireducens. The sequence goes on from NZ_FNFP01000001.1 coordinate 129,681, forward strand.
CTACAGACCCTAGTGGAGGTAGGGGTCATAGGTATGTTATTAATGTTGGTCTTTTTAGGGATGCTTTTAGCTTTATTTATGATGGCTGTAAAAAACCGGAGAACAATGGAGATGACTATCCTATTTGCCATAGGGTCCCTCCTAACCCATAGTGGACTGGACTTTAACTTCTCCTATCTATCCATCCCTCTATTTATGTGGGGACTGATGGCACTAGTAGATGTAGAACCTATAAAGAATCTGAATGTGAAGATCAAAGAAAAACTCAATAAAGAACTATATGCTGCCATACCCCTTGTTTTAATATTACCCTTTATCTTTATCTCTTTCTCCTTCTATGGGGGACACCAATCAGCCGTAAGGGCAGCAGAAGCCCTTCAATATGAAGGGGACTATGAAAAGGGTTATACCCTACTGGAGAGTGCCATCGCTAGAGATGGATTTAACAAGGACTTTAGGGGAGACATGGCTCGACTACAGACCATGATAGGAGAACAAAACCAACAGCAGGTCTGGTTCCAGCTGGCGGAGGAGAATCTACTAAGGGCCCTACAATACTCCCCTCATAATGAAAACCTTCTAGGACAACTAGGACAGCTGTATCTATCCCTAGGGGACTTTGAAAAAGGCTTTGGATATATAGAGAAGATGGTGACGGCAGCACCCCTAAGACCTGTTGTCTATGAAACAAAGGCTAATGCCTATAGTATAGTAGCTAACTATTATCTAGATAATGGAGAGACTGAAAAAGCTAAAGAGATGTTTGAGATGGCTACTGGGGTAGTGGAGGATGTAGAGGTAGGAAATAGTCAGGCGGAAAGGACTATCCAGTTAAATAGAGAAACCATCAATACATTAGCTAAAAATAGATATATAAAAGAAAATATAGAAAAATCCATGATAAAAGAAAGAGTAGACAACATAATCTATATCGCTTACCTAGATCAGCATATAGATGAAACTAGAGGACTGCCCAATGGTTGGTGGACTTGGAATAGAGAAGGAGGCAATATACAGACAGAACTAGTGGAGAAGGGGATTCGGGTTGTCAATGATGGCAAAGATTTAGGAATACTATTGACCCCGCAATTTCAGCTAGAACCCTCTACAACCTACGGCATTGATTTAAAGCTAGGGGGAGATGTAGAAGAACATCTACAACTTCTCCTCCATAGTAGAAGTGGAACTGCTATTCAATTTAGTCAAAGGCCCTTAGGAAAGCCTAATGGGGAAGGGACCTATAGCTTTACCTTTACTACAACAGAAGACTTAGAAGCAGGGGGACAGGATCTAAGATTTTATCATTATGGAGATAGTGAAAAAAGTTATATAGTAGAGTGGGTGGCTCTTTATAAGATGGATTAAATACAAGATAAAAAGTTGATAAAAAATCATGTTTTATTGACTTAAAGGATGAACTGTTTGGCCTTACTTCTCAAATGGGCAGGTCATCAACTTCTATCCCATGTAATATCGTTGAAGGTAAAGCTAGAGGTTCAAGCAAAGATTTTAAAAGGTTCTTGTTGATTGCAAGAGGATCTCTGGAAGAACTAAAGTATCAAATTTTACTATCAAAAGATTTGAATTACATAAATGAAGATAAATATCAAGAAATATTAAACATAACGAAGGAAGTAGGAAGACTCTTGAATGGGTTGATGGTGGCGGTAGATAAGAGTGGAAAGTAGAAGGGTAGAAAGTTGAAGATTTTGAACTTAATTGTTTTCCTTTCAACTTTAAGCTTTAGACTTTAGACTTTAGACTTATTTATTTTTCCACTTTCCACTTTCTGCTTTCCACTTTCAACTATACATCAATGAAAGGAAACAATTATTATGAATATACATAATGTCGATAAAAAGAAAATTTGGTTATCCAGCCCCCACATGAGCGATGAAGGCTATGAAATGCAATATGTACAGGAAGCTTTCGATACAAACTGGGTAGCTCCTCTAGGACCTAATGTTAATGAGTTTGAAAAAGAACTAGCAGCTAAAGTAGGTTCAGAACACGGTGCCGCTTTAGTATCGGGTACAGCAGCTATTCATTTAGCACTTAAGGCCGTAGGCGTTGGTGAGGGGGATATAGTCCTTTGTCAAAGTCTTACTTTTTCTGCTACTGCTAACCCTATTATATATCAGAACGCTACTCCAGTATTTATAGATAGTGATTATGAAACTTGGAATATGTGTTCTAAAGCATTAGAGACAGCCTTTGAGAAATACGGAGATAAAATCAAGGCTGTTTTAGTTGTGCATTTATATGGCCTTTCTGCTGATATGGATAAGATCATGGAGATTTGTAATAAGTACAATGTACCGGTGATTGAAGATGCTGCTGAGTCTTTAGGTGCCTACTATAAAGGAAAACATACGGGAAGCTTTGGAAAGTTTGGAGTGTTCTCGTTTAATGGAAACAAAATCATAACTACTTCTGGTGGTGGCATGTTAGTTTCTGATGATGAAGAGAAGATCAAGAAAGTAAGATTCTGGTCTACCCAAAGTAGAGAGGCAGCAAGGCACTACCAACATAGCGAATTAGGGTTCAATTACCGTATGAGCAATGTGGTTGCTGGGATTGGTAGAGGACAGCTTAAAGTATTAGAAGAAAGAGTAGATAAGAAAAAATATATATTTGAATATTATAAGAGAGAGATTGGTCAGTTAGAAGGTGTAAAATTTATGCCTATCAATGATTGGAACGAGCCTAATTACTGGTTAAGTGTTATGACATTGAAGGGAGAAGTAAGGCCATTAGATGTCATGGAAGCATTAGAGAAAGAGAATATTGAATCAAGACCAGTGTGGAAGCCGATGCATATGCAACCGTTCTTTGCGGAGTATGATTATATCGGTTCAGATGTGAGTGAGAAGCTGTTTGAGAATGGTGTGTGCTTGCCATCTGATACGAAGATGACGGATGAAGATCTTGAGAGAATATGTTCAATTATAAAGGAGCTATGGAAGTAATATGAAGAGAAAGAAAGGGTTCTATGAAAAGTTTATAAAAAGACCACAGGATCTTTTCCTTTCTATATCTGCTCTTATAGTTTTAAGTCCTATACTTTTTATCGTGGCTATTTTAGTTAGAACAAAACTAGGTAGTCCAATCATATTTACTCAAGACAGACCTGGTAAAAATGAGAAGATATTTAAAATGTATAAGTTTAGAACTATGACAGATGAAAGAGATGAAAACGGAGATTTATTACCTGACTCAGTTAGACTAACTAAGTTTGGGAGAATACTTAGAGCTACTAGTTTAGATGAACTTCCGGAGCTTTGGAATATAGTACGAGGGGACATGTCGGTAATAGGACCTAGACCTTTATTAGTTATTTATTTAGAGCTATATAACGAGCATCAAAAGAGAAGACATGAAGTGAGACCTGGTCTTTCTGGACATGCTCAGGTTAATGGACGTAATGCGATTAGCTGGGAAGATAAGTTTAATCTGGATGTTGAGTATGTTGAGAATATAAGTTTTATAGAAGACTGGAAGATTATATTCAAGACGATTAAGAAAGTATTTGTTAAGGAAGGCATCAGTTCAGATACATCAGTTACAATGGAGCCTTTTAGAGGAAGTAAAGTAGACAGTTAAAATATTGAGATTACTGCAATTATACATTTATTATTTCAGAGGGGAATGTACTTACCATGAAAGATAAATTAATCATCATAGGTGCCAGTGGACATGGAAAAGTTATCGCTGACATAGCAATAAAAATGAGTAAGTGGCAAAGCATCGCATTCCTCGATGATGACGAGTCTATTAAGATATCTATGGGATTAGAAGTCATCGGTAAAACTACTGATGCTTTTACATATAAAGAGGGAGCTGATTTCTTTGTTGCGATTGGAAACAATGCTGTTCGAGAAAAAGTCCAGGAGAAATTAATTGAAGAAGGGTTAAATGTGGTTAGTTTGATTCATCCCAGTGCGATTATTGGTACGGATGTTGAGATCGGCATAGGAACTGTTGTTATGGCCGGAACTGTGATTAATAGCTCTACTAGAATCGGTAAAGGATGTATTATCAATACGAGTTCTAGCTTGGATCATGACAATGTTATTGAAAATTATATACATATATCTCCTGGGGCTAACTTGGCTGGAAAAGTGAAAGTTGGCAAGGGGAGCTGGCTAGGAATAGGAAGTATTGTAAGCAATAATGTAAACATCTGCAGTGGTTGCAAAGTAGGTGCAGGGGCTGTAGTGGTTAAGGATATTACTGAACCTGGGACATATGTAGGGGTTCCGGTGAGGAAGATAGATTAAATCAAACGAAAACACACTATTATATGAAAAGAGGAAGTTGATTATGAATTATTTTGTTTATGTTGATGGTATTCTAGGGGTTAAAACCAATGAAAAAGAGTTTCCTTGGTCTTATGGAACGGTAGCTCCAGAATCTACAAAAGAAAAGTTTGATGAATGTAAGATAAAAATTAATGTAGATGTAAGACATTCAAATGATGTTTTTGGTGCAGACATTAATCTTGATAAAATGGGTAAATACCATTATTTTAGCGCCAATAGAAAGGAGAATAAAGTTTATTACGAAAGAAATTTCTTTGGTAAAAGTAAATTAAGATATTCTATTGAAATCAATGGAAACGAAATAAATGTTATTGTAGGCAAAAACTATATGAAGTATGTAAAACATAGAATAATGGGTCTACATTCAATGTCATATACATTAACTGATATTACAGCAGGGTTACTATTAAAAAATGGCATAGCCACTATACATTGTTCAGCAGTTAATGAAGATAATCAATCGATTATTATATTTGCTCCGCCGAATACAGGCAAAACACTCACAAGTATTCAGCTTTGTAAAGACCATAACTTCAAGTTTATTGCAGAGGATTTTGCATTAACAGATGGAGAAAATGTATGGGCTGTTCCTTGGACGAGTACATTTAGATATTATGATGATATAAATGAATCTAAAGTTGATACTATTGTTAACAAAATCACCTCAGTATTGCCGATTATGGAGTTGATTTCCGTTAAGAAAAACAAGTCGATTGATACATATCTTGGTGAAGATAGTATTAAGCACTTTTCTAGAGCAACAGATATTGTCGTTCTTGAAAGAGGAAAAAGCGATATCGAAAGAGATAAGGCTGAAGGCCTAAGGAAATTAATTAACCTTAACAAATATGAGTTTAATTATCATAAGGCGCCATCAATAGTAGTTATGGATTACTTTAACGAAGGGTTTTCACCGGAAGCAATGTATGATACAGAGAAGAAAATATTAAACAAACTCATAGATAACTGTAATTATGTTTCAATCTCTGAAGAAGATGCATTAAATTATGCAAATGTAGTTCTAAGAGAAGTAGTAGAGAAAAAAAGATGAAGAAAATAGTACATGTTTTTACTGTTTCGATGTCAGTAATTTTCCTTGAGGGATTATATGAAAAATTGAAAAGTAAAGGATATGAATTAATAGTAATCTGCTCAGATGGTGAAGAAGTTCGACATCAAGAAAGACTTGGGAATGTTAAATATTACCCAGTTAATATGAGCAGAGGTATAAATCCCATTAAAGATTTATCTGCTCTAATTAAAATAATTTCCATTCTCAAAAAAGAAAAACCGTTAATTGTCCATGGACATACGCCAAAGGGTGGTATTTTGGCGATGATGGCTGCAAAATTGCTTAAAATAAAACATAGACCTTATCATTTGCACGGATTAAAGTACCCTAGTGAAGTAGGAGCAAAACGATTAATTATCAAATGGATGGAAAAAATGACAATTAGTCTTTCAACGAAGGTTTTTGCTGTAAGTAATAGTCTTAAAGAGTTTGCTATTGCGTCAGGATTAGGATCTAATTTAAAAATTATGGTACTACTGAACGGTAGTGTTAAAGGAATTGATATTAAAGATTCAGAGGAAATACGAAAGAATAAAGAACAAACTGCTATCAGATTAGGCATTAAGAAAAATGAAGTAACAATAGGCTTTGTAGGTAGAATAACAGAAGAAAAAGGAATATTTGAGCTCTTGAAAGCTTACAAAAGATTAATAGGGTCAAAACAGAACATTGGATTAATTCTATGTGGACCAACAGAAATTAAAAATTCGCAAAATAGTGTTGTGTTTGATGAGATTAGAGAATTGCCTAATGTACAATATTTTGGGCAGGTTCATAATCCGTTAGAATACATGGTTTGTTGTGATATTTTTGTTTTACCTTCCTGGAGGGAAGGGTTTGGCTTAGTTAACATTGAAGCAAACTCAGTTGGACTACCTGTAATAACAACAGATATCGTAGGGTGTAAAGACTCAATTGAAGATCAAAAAACAGGTATTTTAATTGAAAGTAATAATGTTTGTGATTTAATTGATGCACTAGAACTTCTAATTGAAGATCCAGCACTAAGGAAAGAAATGGGGCAGAATGGAATACAGAGAGTTAGAGATTTATATGATAGAAATAAAATTTGGAATACTCTATTAGAAGAATATGAAAGAATGATTAAGGCGGTGAAAGCTTGAAGGCATTATTTGCACATGGACTGAAATTTTTTGAAGACTCAAATGGAAACTTGTATCTTCGAGGATATGACACCAATTATTGGAATAGATATCTAAAACATTTTGATGAATTATATGTAATTGGCCGTAAACAAAGTATTAGTGATGAACATATAGCAGGATTTAATAAATTTGATGGTGATGGTTTGTTTTTTGTGGAAGTTCCAGATATTCATAACTATAAAACTTATTTTAGAAGTAATAAATTATATGAAAGTATAGCTAAGAAAATAGTGAATGATGTAGATGTAATTATAGCAAGGATACCGGGAACATACTCTTCAAAAATCATTAAATATGCAAAGCAGAAGGACAAGCCTTACTTAGTAGAAATGGTAGGTTGTCCATGGGATTCCTTATGGAATCATAGCTTGAAAGGAAAATTTGTTGCACCTTTTATGATGCAATCTACTAAAAAAATACTGGGAAAAGCGCCTTATGTTATATACGTCACTAATAAATTTTTACAAAATAGATATCCTACGAAAGGGAAACAAACTAATTGTTCCAATGTAACGTTGCCAAAGATGGATGATGCAGTCCTAACAAAGAGAATTGAAAAAATTAAAAGCAATTCATCCTCAGAGATTGTGATAGGAACGACAGCAGCTGTAGATGTTCGTTATAAAGGGCAGCAGTATGTCGTTGAAGCTTTAGGTAAATTAAAAGCAGAAGGCAATACCAATTATAGATATCAATTAGTTGGTGGAGGAGATACTTCATATCTAGAAAGCATAATTAAAAAATATAATGTTGGGGAGCAAGTTGAATTTCTAGGTGCAAAATCTCACAATAAAGTTTTTGAATGGCTTGATACGATTGATATATATATTCAGCCTAGTAGACAGGAGGGGTTACCAAGAGCCTTAATAGAAGCAATGAGTAGAGGGTTACCTAGCCTTGGTGCGGCTACAGGAGGTATACCTGAATTATTAGATGAAAAATATATTTTTTCCAACACAAATAAAAATATAAGTGAAATTGTTACTATACTTACAAACTTGAGTAAAGAAGACATGGAGATGCAAGCGACCAGAAATTATGAAGAAGCTAAAAAGTATGGTGAGACGTTGATAGATAATAGAAGATCCGAATTTATTGAAAGTTTTTTAAAAAGTATAAAAAGGGAAGATAGAATATGAAAGTAACTTTACTTTTACCTAAAATAAGCTATGGTGGAGCTTCTAAAATTATTTCATGGCTGGCGAATCAGTTAACATATAGCGGTTACCAAGTTTCAATAGTTGTGTTTTATACAGGAGAAGTGCAACAAAAAATTGACAACTCAATCAATATTATTAATTTGAATGATAAGCAAAGCGCTAATAAAATTTCTAGACTGTTGTTTGGAACGTTAAAAACTCAAAAAAAGCTCAAGAGTGCAATAAATAAGATAGATCCTGATATTATTATTACTTTTGGCGATACAATGGGGTCCCTATATTTACTTACTAATATACTTAATAGAAGAAAGATAATCATCTCTGAGAGATCAGATCCATATTCTGTGAATGGGTTAAATCATAAGTTAAGGAGAAAGTTATTTGGATTTGCTGATGGTATAGTTTTTCAAACTGAGGGTGCAAAACAGTACTTCTCTAAGCGTATTCAAAATAAAGGAAGAGTTATTGTTAATCCAGTAATAAACCCAAATCAAATGAACAATAAGCATTTTGAATATAATCAGTACAGTAAGGACATTGTATGTGTATCTCGTTTCGATGTTAAACAAAAGAGGCAAGATCTGATGATTAGAGCATTTAGAAAAGTTATCAAAATTCACGATGGCATGAAATTAAGATTTTATGGAGATGGAAAAGATTTACCTATGATTGAGAAGATGGTCAAAGATTATGACTTGTCAGGAAGTGTGGTTTTTGAAGGGAAGACCAAAAATGTAATTGATCGTATAAGAAAATCTAGAATGTTCGTTTTGACTTCTGACTACGAGGGGATTCCAAATGCATTGATAGAAGCAATGACTATTGGATTACCTGTTATTTCTACAGATTGTAGTCCTGGAGGTGCTAAAGTATTAATTGATAATTATGAGAATGGGATTTTAGTACCAAGGGAAGATGAAGACGAATTAGCTGATGCAATATGCTATATTATTGAAAATACCTCCCATGCGAGCAAGATGGGAGAGAAAGCAAAAACAATCATTAATAAGTTTTCAGAAGAAAAAGTATATGGAGAATGGAATGATTTTATTGAATACGTGGCTAATCACTGAATGGAGTAATGCCTATGATTATTAAGAAGTCCAATGAAAGAAAAAAAAGAGTAGAAAAAAGGAACTTGTTTTTTTTAATATTTAATATATTCATTTTAATGCTGCTGTTATTATTTTTTATTTACACAAAAGATAATAATACATACCATTCTGAATGGTATAAGACAGTAAGTATATTATCACTATCTTTACTCATTTATTATATAGTTTATTTTTATAATTATAGATTGTTTTATGACTTTAGGTTTTGGTTCATTATTTTAACCTATCTTTTTATGTACAGTAAAATATACCTAAGGTTTTTTGGGATTGAAGATCCCTTTTACAGACCTTTTTTAGATAAGTATGCTTTGGATGTTTTATATACTACCGGCATGATAGTTGTATGTTACACTCAAGCTTTGTTTACAGGTTTCACATGGATCGGGAAAAGAACGAAAAAATCAAAGTTATATAAGCTTAAAGAAAACATTTCTGATCTGAGAGCAAAGAAATTAATATACTTGACTGGTAGTATACTAATTGCAATATCATTGCCTTTCCGACTTATAGTTGATTATAACACGATAGCTACCACTTATTTAACGGGATCTTACTCAAATCGCGCAGGTATGACAGGTCTATATAATGATATTGCGATATTATTCATCCCAGGTATAGTTTATTTGATTTCAAGTAATTACAAAAAAAGAAGGTTTGCAACCATACTTGCAATAACTACTTTGCTGTATTTTGTGTTAATAATGATTATGAGTGGAGATCGGAGATATTATATAACAGGCATATTAGCGGTAGTCTTAAGTTACTTAAAGGCATATAATATAAATTTATCCATTATTAAACTAATAATACTTGGAACAGCGTCGAATATAATGTTAAATTTATTGGCTGTTTTACGTGTGATTCGTAGCAGGGGATTATTATCACCACTGGAATTTCTAAAACAATTTAGTAATGACTTAATTAACTCTAAAGGAATCATAGAAGCAATGTCAGAGTTCGGATATTCATTTTATTCAGTTGTACAAGTTGTAAGATTTATACCTGAATATATACCACATCAATTGGGGATAGGTATATTTGGTGCAATACCTACATTACTGCCAATTGGGTTTATAATTAGAGATTTTTTAAACAAAGTTTCAATTTCAAGAACAATTAATGTTTTAGATGGTCATACGTTAGGTTCTACTATTGTAGGAAACTTATATGCGGACTTTTCTTGGTTTTTTGTTATAGCTGCAATAATTTTTGGGAAGATAATGTACGAAGCTACTGCAATTAAAACAATTGATAACGATAATCTTGCTTATGCAAGACAGTATTCCATGCTTTATGTTTTGGTGAATTCAGTGAGAGCTTCATTTCTTGAAATATTTAGGCCTTCTGTAACAGTGTATTTAATTCCGATAATGATACTATTATTGATATCTAAAAGGGGGAAGTTTAATGGCAGTGAATAGGCAAGAAAAATCCAAAATTGGCGTAATAACCTATGTAAGATCGAATAATTGGGGGACATTTTTGCAGGCATATGCGACGGTTAAATTACTTGAAAAATATCTTGGTGATTATTATGAAGTTGAACTAATTGATATTACAACAAGAGCTAAGACAACAGAAGGAAGAAAAAGTAAAAGTTTAAGGGAAATTTTGCAATATCCTAAGAGATTCTTATTATCAAGAAAACTAAGAAAAAATCATGAAAATATTATTAAGTTTTACGAATCCAACTTGAAATTGTCAGAACGATTCCATTCAGAACATTTCAACGAGGCACTAAAATTTATTAAAGATAGGCAATATGATATTTTAGTTTCAGGTAGCGATGAAATATGGGCAAATAAATCTGGTGTAGATATACCTAATATTTATTATATACCTCATGAGATAATAGCTCGTAAAATTAGTATAGCACCTTCAGCAAACCGTGGAGATTTAAATACTTTGACTGACAAAGAAAAATCATATATTAAGCATTCTTTATCTGGATATGATTATATAACCGTTAGAGATAAGAATACCTATGAATTTGTTACAGATTTAACTGATAAAAAAGTATCGCTAATATACGATCCAACCCTAGGGTGCGAGTTTGAACCGGTACCTCATCAAAAAATTCGAAGGGATAAAAAAGTAATAGCATTAATGTTTGGTAAGGTTAATCCAGATGTGGCTCAAAGAATTGTGGAGAGATATGGGAAAAAGTATAAAATTGTTTCAATTCATAGTTACATTCCAAAAACCGAATGGCTATATATTAAGGATCCTTTAGAATTTGTTAGTTTGTATAATGAAATTGATTTGATGATTACTAGTAGTTATCATGGAACGATATTTAGTATTAAAAGTGATACATCATTTATTTCTATTGATAATGAATCAATCTACAAGCAATATAGTAGCAAGATTTCTGATTTATTAAATCGACTTAAGTTAGAAGAACATTACCAACCTATTTTAGATAATTCTGAGGTTGAATATGAGATGCTATTTAAAAAAATAGACAAGTTATTAGAGCATGAATCAAGTTTAAATTTTAATGATGCAAAGAAAAGTGCATATGATGTAGTAAATAATTCACTAGCAGAGATACGCAACACTATAATAAAAAAAGATTAAAGGGGGTGTCTTGTTTGGTTCCATCAGAACAGTTCTTGTTTGATAGATTTAATACAGCTAGAAGTCCTTTTTCAATTGATACTTCCAAGCAACCACAAATACTATGGGAATCTAATTTACGATCACTATCTAAAGCTGGACCTGAATCTGCACCAGTCTTTGATAGGTATGGCAATATGTATTTTGGTTCTCATGATGGATGTTTTTACTCATACGACAAAAATGGTAATCATAGATGGATGTATAGCGTAGGCGCTCAGATTTATTCTAGTCCAATTATTAATGATGAGAGAGTCATTGTTGCTTCTGGAAATGGTTATTTGCTTTGCTTTAGTTTAAATGGGGAACTATTATGGACATATGATATAGCGGAAGAAAATAGGAGGTTTAAAGTAAGAATCAAGAATGATTTTAGAAATTATTTGTCGACTGTTATGAAATTCGGACTATCAAGATACCAATTTAAGTTATGGAATCGTATGTCATGGGCGTCTCCTAAAATAATAGATGATGCAGTTTATATAACAGGTTGTGGTAAAGGGGTACATGCAGTGGATAAAATTACTGGTAAAAGATTGTGGGTAAGAGAAATGGAAAAACCCAACCATCACCTAGCAGGCGTAGTTACAGGTATATATGGAGACATAATCGCGGTTGCTCAAAAACGATGGATATACTCATTAACCACTGCAAATAAAGTACGATGGAAGAAAAGACTGAAAAACAACTGGGACAATTGGTCGACACCGAGTGTTGATCCAAAAACTGGTGACATTTTCATCGCTTCTAGCAATGGAGAAACTAAAAGTATTCTTTATTGTTATAGTAAGGATGGAGAAGTCAAGTGGTCAACAGATTTAGAGGGTGCAATAAGGGGAAGTGCAGCTATTTCATACGATACGTACGTTGTTCTTGTGACGCTTAGTGGACATTTGTATTTCGTTGACAAAAATCAGGGGAATGTCATAAAAGATGAACTAATATCGCAATCAACTAGGGCTTTATGGACAACGCCTACCATCGACAAAACTGGAAATGTATTATTTACTATAAAAGAATCTAGTAAAGAAGGTTCAATAATTTGCTTTAATAAAAACGGTGATTTAGTTTGGAAGTTAGAAGGAGTGGGAAAAACTCTTTCTGTCCCAATAATAGATGAAAAAGGAAGAATTTTTATTGGGTCATGGAGAGGTTCTATGATGTGTATAAAATAAAAATTTAGTAAAAATATGCTCCTTATCATTAACAAGCAAAAGATGATATAGGTAGCATTCATTAATACAAGTTCTGCTTTTAGAACATGTAATTTTTTAATTGAGAGGATGTAAAACATTTGATTCAAAAGATAAGTAAAGTATTAAGTAATGATTACATGTTTTCAATAGCCGCAAAAATATTCGTAATTCTTAGCGGAGTTATATATAGTTCTCTATTTTCTAGATATTTTGGCCCGACTTTAAGAGGTGAATCAGCTGTAATTATAAATTTTGTTAGTTTAGCTAGTGTATTTCTAGGATTTGGGATGTATCAAACATATCCAATTTTTCGCAAAGAGAAAAAGGAGTTTCCGATTTATTTTACTAGCAATATGATTACAGTATTTATTGCATATTTAGCAGTAAGTATTTTCATAATTGTTAATTTTGATATTTCAACTAACATTAAGATTGCGGCTTTAATAACCCCGTTAACCATATTAATAAAACAAATTAACTATGTGGTTTTGATAGAAAGACCCAAAAAGAGAAATATCAATAGTATATTAATTGGTTTAACAGATATCATAATTGTAATATTTTTCATTGTGCTTTTTAAATCGAATTATTTCTTTATGATATCCTTTTTAATAGTAAAAGAAATTTTGCATCTAATAATTTCTCTTGTTAATTTAGAAATCTCTATCTTTAAACTTAAACCTCAATTCAAAGGGATTCCACGCTTTTTCAAATTTGGAATAATACCAATGATAACAGTGTCCCTTATGACTATAAATTACCGAGTGGATATTTTAATGTTAAATGGGGTAGTATTATCCTCTAGTATAGGGATTTATGCTATAGGGGTTAATTTAGCTGAACTTATTTGGTTGGTTCCAAACGCATTAAAGGATATTTTGCTTTCAAAATTAACTAAAGGAAGTAAAGACAGTGAAGTAGCTTATGTTATTAGACATAGTTTATTCTTTGCAATAATTTCACTTGTCGGAATATCAGCTTTTGGAAAATATATCATTTTGATATTATATGGCACGGAGTTTTTGGAATCATACAATATCACAATAATTATGCAAATTGGTATTATAGGAATGATATTCTACAAAATGATATATGCTTATAATATTGCAAATGGTTACAGAGTCAATAGTCTAATAATGCTAAGTTTTGCAGCAACATCAAATATTATATTGAATTACGTCATGATTCCTATATATGGTATTTATGGTGCCGCTATATCTTCGGTAGTGTCATATAACATGTGTGGTATAGCATTTTTAATCTATTTTCACTATAAGAGCAATATTGCCTATAAGGAGATTTTGTTCATAACGAAAAAGGATTTGAAAATACTATTTGATAAAATAAGGTAATTGTATAATTTTAGGAGGCGAAAATATGCAATCAATCAAGTCTCATTTAAAGCTGCTAGTTGACGAAAAAATTCCTTTATTGGCGGTATTAAGAAGGAGAAAGTTAAAGAATACTAATTTTACTGTAATATCAAATAATTGTTGGGCAGGCAATGTTTATAGATACTTTGGATTACCATATTTAACACCAACTGTGGGTATATATTTCTGGGCCCAAGACTATCTAAGGTTTGTAAGCAACCTTAGATATTATTTGAGCCAAAATATAGAATTTATCGACTATACTGAATCAAAATATCGCAGAGAAATTATAGCAAAGAATCAATGTCATATACCAATTGGTAGGTTGGATGATATAGAAATTGTATTCTTGCATTATAAGGATGAAGAAGAAGCTAGAAACAAGTGGACTAAGCGTGCTAAAAGAGTTAATTTTGATAATATTTTGATTAAATTTAGTGAAATGAATAATTGTGCTCACAGTGATTTAGCCAGCTTTGATAACTTAAAATTTGAAAATAAGTTTATGTTTGTAAAAAATAAGGATCATTCGTTTAAAAGTGGAATTTATTTACCGAATTATGATAATTGGAATAATATATCCAATGACACCAATAAATGGAATGAACACGTCGATATATTTGATTTGTTAAACAATAGAGCGGGAAAATATAAACTGTAGGTATTAATAGGAAAAATGAGAGGTGATTAATAAATGAAAATACTAATAACAGGTGCAGCCGGATTTATTGGTTTTCACCTTTCAAAGAAATTACTTGATGATTCCTATCAAATAATAGGAATTGACAACTTGAATGACTATTATGATCCAAACCTAAAACAATCCAGGCTTGAAATCTTAGGCAAATACAATAACTTTATTTTTCATAAAGTAGATCTAAAAGACAAGGCTGAAGTAGATAATATCTTCGAAACCTATCAGCCTACTCATGTCATAAACTTAGCTGCTCAAGCAGGAGTGCGGTACTCTATTGAGAATCCCTATGCTTATGTGGATTCCAACTTAACTGGATTTATGAATATCTTAGAGGCTTGCAGGAACTATCCAGTAGAGCATTTGCTCTACGCATCGTCTAGTTCTGTCTATGGTGGCAATAAGGTAGCGCCATTCTCTACAAATCACAATGTAGACCATCCAGTGTCACTTTATGCTGCAACGAAAAAGTCAAATGAACTCATGGCTCATACCTATAGTCATCTCTATGGCATCCCTACTACAGGTCTTAGATTCTTTACGGTTTATGGACCATATGGGAGACCGGATATGGCTTACTTCTCATTCACAAAGGATATCTTAGCAGGAAAGCCTATCAAGGTATTTAATCATGGAAAGATGGAAAGAGACTTTACTTATATTGATGACATTGTTGAAGGTATCGTGAAGTTAATTGATAAAGCTCCTAATGCCAACAAAGACTGGGATGAAAGCAAGGACGATTTAAGTACAAGCTTTGCGCCTTACAAGATTTACAACATTGGCAACAACAATCCTGTGCAGCTAATGAGATTTATTAATGCTTTAGAATCTGCACTTGGAAAAGAAGCCGAGAAAGTATATATGGATATGCAGCCAGGAGATGTTCATAGAACTTACGCTGACGTGAGTGATTTAGAAAGAGATATTAACTTTAAGCCATCGACGAGTATAGAGGATGGTCTTGCTAAGTTTGTGGATTGGTATAAGGAGTATTATAAAGTAGAGAAGTAAACTTATTCACGAGTAACGAGTTAAATGATAATGAAAGCCACAATCAAGTAAAGCAAATAGGTCTTATAACTATAAGATCTTACATAAATCAAGGGGGTAATCGAATAATGAAAATTACTATCGCCGGAACGGGTTATGTTGGATTGTCTAATGCCATACTTTTAGCGCAGCACAATGAGGTCATTGCACTAGACATCATCAAAGAGAAAGTTGACATGATTAACAATAAAAAATCTCCAATTGTTGATCCAGAGATTGAAGAGTACCTTTCGACAAAGGAGCTTAACTTAACTGCAACTACAGATAACTTTGAAGCGTATAAAGATGCTGATTATGTTATTATTTCAACACCAACAAACTATGATCCAGAGAAGAACTACTTTAATACCAGAACTGTTGAAGCTGTAATTGCAAATGTTCTTTCGATAAATCCAGATGCTGTAATGATTATTAAATCAACAGTACCTGTTGGATATACAGAGTCAATTAAAGAAAAATTTGATACTGAGAATGTTATTTTCTCACCTGAATTCTTAAGAGAAGGAAAAGCTCTATATGACAATCTATATCCTTCAAGGATTGTTGTTGGTGAGCAGTCAGAAAGAGCTAAAGCATTCGCTGAACTGCTAGCACAAGGCGCTATTAAAAAAGACGTTCCAATTCTTTATACAGATGCAACTGAGGCAGAAGCGATTAAATTATTTGCCAATACTTATCTTGCACTGCGTGTAGCGTACTTTAATGAGCTTGACTCATATGCAGAAGTGAGAGGTCTGAATACACAGCAAATCATTGAGGGTGTTGGACTAGATCCACGTATTGGAGACCATTACAATAACCCTTCATTTGGTTACGGTGGATACTGCCTACCTAAAGATACAAAACAATTATTAGCTAACTACGCAGACGTACCTCAAAATATTATGTCTGCAATCGTAGATGCTAATAGAACCAGAAAAGACCATATCGCTGATATGATTATCAAGAAAAACCCTAAGATTGTAGGTATCTACAGGCTGACCATGAAGATGGACTCTGATAACTTTAGACAATCTGCGATTCAAGGTGTCATGAAGCGTATCAAGGCTAAAGGGATTGAAGTAGTAGTATTTGAGCCTGCCCTTCAAGAAGATGAGTTCTACCACTCAAGAGTAATTAAGGACTTTGATGAGTTCAAGAAAATCTCTGATGTTATCGTTGCTAATAGATTATCTGATGAAATAAAAGATGTGGTAGACAAAGTTTACACAAGAGATTTGTTTAGTAGAGATTAATGGACAAGCCCTAACACTGTTTAGGGCTATTTCAACATAGAAGGGCTATTAATTACAGCCCAAATTTTATCAAAAGGGGAGGAACAGTAAAAATGAAAGTAAGAAAAGCAGTCATACCGGCAGCTGGACTAGGGACAAGGTTTTTACCGGCAACAAAGGCTACCCCGAAAGAAATGTTGCCAATCGTAGATAAGCCAACCCTTCAATATATAGTAGAAGAAGCGGTAGAATCAGGTATTGAAGAGATTTTAATTATTACCGGAAGGAACAAAACCAGCATCGAGGACCATTTCGATAAGTCTGTTGAATTAGAAATGGAATTAGAAAGAAAAGGTAAAGAGGATCTTTTAAAGATCGTCCGCGACGTATCGGACTTGGTCACAATCCATTACATCCGTCAAAAGGAACCTAAGGGCCTAGGGCATGCGATCCACTGTGCAAAAAGCTTTGTAGGCAATGAACCATTTGCTGTGATGTTAGGAGACGATATCGTAGAGAATGGCAATGGAAAGCCTTGTCTAAAGCAGATGATGGAAATGTACGATCAATTCAAAACTTCGATTTTGGGTGTGCAGGAAATCCCAAAAGAGAATACAGACAAGTATGGAATCGTGGATGGTAGTAAAATTGAAGATCGAGTGTACAGAGTAAAAGACCTGGTAGAAAAACCATCTGTAGATGAAGCACCATCAAATATAGCAATTCTAGGTCGTTATATTATTAATCCAGAAATTTTTGAAATTCTAGAAAAAACCAAGCCGGGTAAAGGTGGAGAAATTCAGCTTACTGATGCACTAAAAGAGCTTGCTACAAGAGAAGCTATGTATGCTTATATTTTCGAGGGAAGACGTCATGACGTAGGTGACAAACTGGGATTTTTACAAGCCACTGTGGAATTTGCCCTTAAGAGGGATGATTTAAGAGATGATTTTTTAGAGTATTTAGAAGGAATTCTGGGGAAGGAAAAAGGAGCTTTAAGTGAGGTTGCAGCAACCAAGTAATAAAATTTTAACATATAAAAACTACGGTGCCAGGCACTTAACTTATTAAAGGGAATAGACCAATTTCTCTTAAAATCTATATTTAAGGAATATTTAAAAGTTACAGAGAAACTATAGGAAATCCTTTGATAGTTTGATAATGAACTCCGATGCCAGGCACTTAACTTATTTATTTTATTTGATTTGTCAGGTTATACCGATGAAGAAATAAAAGGAAATGCTAGGCTTAGAATCTTCTTAAAAATATTAAGGGACATATTTGAAAAGGACTATGAAGAATTTCTTGTAGTTTTGAGAGAAGCGATTATAGCCTTGGATAAAATAGATAAGCAAGAAAAAGGCACAGAATACTTCGAAACATTCATTAGATATATTATGAACGCTAGAAATGATTTAGAGCTTAGGGCTGTATATGATATCGCAAAAGGTATTTCTGTGGAGAGGAGAGATGTGATCATGACAATAGCTGAAAAACTGATAAAAGAGGGTATGGAAAAAGGCATAGAAAAGGGCATAGAAAAAACAGCAGAAGCTGCTTTTAGAAAGGGAGCGGATATAGATTTTGTGGTGGATATCACAGGATTATCAATGGATAAGCTAAGAGAGATAAAGAGAAGGGTGAAAGAGGAGCAGAATTAAAGAATGGTCTTAGTATGCAAAGCTTAAACTGAACTGTGTCAGGCACTTAACTTTTTTAACTTTTAATTTATTGCGATAATTGTTATCAGTTGGTTTTGAAGTTTAAAGTTGAAAGCTTTTAAAAAGCAGGGTGTGGTTGCCACTTCACTTCAGATGAAGGGAGGTGGTGCGATGAGTACATATGAGGCAATATCACTAATGATACTGTTTTCTATGTTTATTTTATCGCTTATCTCCTATATAGATAGGAATAAGAACCAAAAGCAGATTGCCAAAATCTACGATTTTGTGCAAGTCGCTTTCACAGAGTGCAAGAAATAATCACCCTGCACTGCCATGCTGGGTGATTAAAATGATTTAGTCGCTAATTGGCAATCGCATTTTGCGAATCCGATCACCTTTTTTATTATTATATCATAATTGGGGAAAGAATAAACAGGATCATAGAAGAAACTAAAAAAACCTTAGTGTCTAGGG
Organism: Natronincola ferrireducens; assembly: GCF_900100845.1. Taxonomy (NCBI): domain Bacteria; kingdom Bacillati; phylum Bacillota; class Clostridia; order Peptostreptococcales; family Natronincolaceae; genus Natronincola; species Natronincola ferrireducens. The sequence goes on from NZ_FNFP01000001.1 coordinate 148,803, forward strand.
ACAAAAGGTAAATAAGGGGTATGAAAAGATGGCTTCTATTGTAAAGAGCCTTGCCATATCAGGAGCAGATGGATACCTTGCGGCAGTGGAAAGAAATATAAGAAGAAGAATTTAGGCAAAGGATTGAGGAAGAGTACCAGTATGTTAAAAGTGTCTATAGGGGAGATGTTGATATCCTATGACCATCATACTCAAAGTAAGGGATATAAAAAGAAACTCAGGTGACATAAGGACCCAAGGGGATGATTTTTGTGGTAACTCATAAAGAGAAAAGCCACAACAATCATCCCCTTGGTTTATTTATGGGTTTTTAGAAAAGCTTCCTATGTTAAACTAGAAGGCTCTTTGGTGCTTACGATATCTTCAGGTCCTAGTATAATGGGTTTCCACTTATCTGGATGAAGTTTTTGCATTCTTTTAGCGTATAGATGAAGTAACACTCCTATGAGGAAATATCCAGCCAATAGGTATAAAGAAGTAGTAGAGATTTCTGATAAGGAGGCATAGATAACCCATATAGTAAAGGAAAGGGCAGCCAATCCTACTAGAGGACCATATTTAACTTTAAAGGGTCTTTCCCAGTTAGGTTGTTTTTTTCTAAGAGCAAGGAAAGATAAAACAACTGCCGTATAAACAATTCCAGCTACAAATGAATAAATCGTATAAATATATTCTACCCATTGCTCTGGGGCAAAAACTGTGAAGTAAATTGCAAGAATTCCAACCACGATGTTTCCTATATAGGGTTGACCATCTTTGTTTATCTTTGTAAATATGGGAGATAGTTGTCTTTGTTGAGCTGCACCATATAGACATCTAGAAGCACTTAGCCAGAATCCACTTAAAGTGGTGACTGTACCTAAAATTCCAACTACCACAACGATTACAGCAAGCCAGTGTTTTCCTACTAGGTCTGCAACTCTAGGGTCTACAATATCAATATTTGCTATCCATTCGGCAGACACTATTCCACCATTACTAAATATCGCAAGTCCATAGATTAAAAACGTAATTCCGATAGCCCCTAGATAGGCTTTCCATTGATCCTTTCTTGGAAAATTAGCTTCTTCTGCCAGCTGGGGCACAAGGTCAAATCCTATATACTTAAAGATTAATATGCCAACAGCAGCACTATAGCCTGGGAATCCTTTAGGGAACCAAGGCTTTAAATTAGCCATGCTCCATTGGGCACTGGTGATTAAGTTTATAGAAACAAATATTGAAGTAGCAATCATGATCCAGAATAAGATATTTTGAATTTTTCCTAACAACTTAATTTCTTTATTCGTCATAAAAAACCATAATATGAGGACTGTTAATGCAATTATCTTTGTCTGGAAAAATGTCAAAGGATAAAAATAATTTGTCATTGTAACGATACCATAGGAAACCGTAGGCATAGCAAGAACGTAAAGCAATAGCTGTGCCCAATCAAAATACCAACCTAGATTCCAACCAAATGCATTAGAAACCCAGATATTTGCTCCTCCTGCAAAGGGAAGCATAGAAGACATTTCCGAATAAACAAAAGCTAAAGGTAAAACCAAAATAGCTGTGGTAGCCAAAGCCCAAAAACTTCCAGTACCACTTAGTTCAAACCAATACTTGATTTCAACCATCCAAGCTGCGATCATGCCACCAGCAGCCATGGCAATTACTTGAGAAAGCGATAATTCCTTTTTCAACTTATTACCCAACGTATGAACCTCCTTTAAATTATAATTATTCACTATAGTTTAATTGCAAGATGCATACCAAGAGATAAATGAGATGAATTCAAGATAATAAAACAAAAAATAAAAATTTGTGTTACAATTAAGTTACACAAATATATTTAAAAGTAACATGATCATTATAGGGAACACAAGCTGGAGGTAAAAACCATGAAATCCTTTTCATCAAGAATAGTATTTATATTTGTTATACTAGTAATCTTTATCGTGTTTATATTTAGCATGTTTAATATTCTAGATGAACAAAAAATTGCTACAAAAATAATGGAGGAAAACCTTAAAAATTTAGTCTATGAAAAAAAATCTATTTTAGATTTACGGATGCGACAAGTGGAATTAGAAGTAGAAGAACTGGCCTATTGGTTGGAAAGCTATGAACAGATGCTGCCTATGGGAGATATTATCTATGATATACATAAAGATGGTACATATCTAGAGTATGGTGAAGAAGGAAACATAAGCCTTTTTGTAAATAGCAAAACAAAATTAACAGAAGAGATAGAAAAGCAAATATTTTATACAAAAAAATTGGAGGATAACTTTAAAAGAACGATAAATAAAAATCAAGACATTGTTTGCGTATATACAATATCTAACGATGGGTTGCTAAGGGTGTATCCTAATATGTATGAAACCCAGCTTAATTCTGAATACGACTTTAGAAAGGATTATTATTTTAGATATGCAATAGAAGAAACGAAGGGGGAAGGCAGGGCTGTATGGACCAAGCCTTATTATGATGTGGCAGATAGAGGATTGGTTGTAACCTGTGCTTATCCAATATATTCAAAAGACAAATTACAATACGTTATTTTTGCAGATGTAACATTGGAACTTTTGCAAAAAGAAATTGCTGATTTTAATATAGCTAGGTTCGGATATGGTTTTCTTATAGATGATCATGGAGAAATTATATATCATCCTGATTACCTAGAGAAGCCTTCTAAAAAAGGAGAAGAACTTAAAAATAATATTTTATCCCTATCAAATAATGAAGAATTTAAATTTATAATAGAAGATATGATAGGGGGTCAAACAGGACAAGCATATTATTTTGATGAAATGACGGATTCTGAAAAATTTGTTACCTATGCACCAATAGAGGGAACAAAATGGAGCGTTGCTTTGGTTGTTAATTCAAATGATTACTCAATAGATATAAGAAAATATCTGGGAAGGTACTTTATAGGACCATTAGTTATTATCATTATTTTTTCTATGTTTGTATATATGGCATTAAAGAAGGTTTCCAATTATTTAGTTGAGTTATCCTATAGGGCTGAAAGAGTAGCGTGTGGAGAATTGATGGCAGTGGAAAATGTGGGGGGAGGAGATGAAATAGTAACTATAGCTAATTCTCTAAACACCATGAGTTCCAATCTAAAAAATCATATGGAAAGCCTGATTAAAACTAATACAAAACTGGAAGCGGTTTTCAATAGTATAAAAGGTGTTTTATTCGTAATTGATAAAAATTATAAACTAGTAAATGTAAATAAATTAGGTAGAGATATTATTAAAAAAGACTATCCTTCATTTCCTGGAATCCATTGTTTTGAATTCTTTAAAGGATGTTTAAGGATTTGTGAAAAATGTCCAGTAACTAAAACAATGGAAACCGGTAAAGAAAGTTTTAAGGAAATGATTTGGGATAATGAAATTTATCACGTGAGGACCTATCCTATATTGGATGAGGAAGGAAATATAGATGAAATTGTAGTCTATAGCACGAAAGAAACTGAAAGGGCCATTATTGAGAGGGAATTTCATCAAAGGGAAAAGTTGGCCAGTATAGGACAAGTATCTGCTGCCATAACCCATGAGCTAAGAAATCCTATTGCTATAATAAATGGAAGTAGTTACTTGCTAAAGGATATGGTGGATAGTATAGATATAAAAACCCATGAAAAAGAAGAATTCCATGAAATTCTTAAGGAAATCGATAATAGCATTAAAAACTCCCTGACAATCATAAATGAATTGTTGGATTTTTCCAGAAAATCCACAACTATGGAAGAAAAGGTAGATATAATACCTTTGATCAGGCAAATATTAATGATCCATAAAAAAAATATAGTTGAAAATAATATAGTTATTTTAGAAAAGTTTAATAAAGAAGAAATATGGGTTTTTGGAAATTTAGATTCTTTAAGGCTAATATTTATAAATTTAATAGACAATGCTTTATATGAAATGAAAAATGGAGGTACGTTGATCATCAAAATAGATCCATTGTATGATGAGGGTAAGGTAAAACTTATTTTAAAGGATACAGGTAAGGGGATGGAGGAGGAAGTATTATCTAATATATTTAAACCTTTTTATACAACAAAACCAAGGGGAATAGGGAATGGTATAGGTATGTGGCTTGTCTATAGAGAGATTAAGAACAATAAGGGGACGATTAATATCCAAAGCCAATTGGGTAAGGGAACAAAAGTAGAAATAAATTTTAATTTATATGAGGAAGATGAGGGGGGAAAAGATGTTTAATATACTGTTGGTAGACGATGATTTAGGCTTTATTCATATACACAAAAAGATACTTGAGAGAAAAAACTATAGAGTTATTACTGCAAATAGTGGAGTAGAAGCTATAGAAATACTTAAAAGGGAAAATATCTCTCTAGTTATAACAGATATAGTAATGCCCCAAATGGGGGGATTAGAGTTATTGAGAAATATTAAAAAGTATTGGAGTGACTTGCCTGTAATCGTGTTAACGGGTAAAAGCAGTATAGAATCTGCGGTACAATCCATGAGGGAAGGAGCCTATACATATTTAACTAAGCCAGTAAATGTTGATGAATTTTTAATAGAGATAAATAAATGTAGAACATACCAGGAATTAAAGGCTGAAAATATATATTTAAAAGAGAGACTAATTCAGGAGAAGGGGGAATTTCTAGGGAAGAGTAGTGTAGTCAATGGAATTAGAGATAAAGTTATGATAGCTGCTCCTACAAATTCAACGATACTCATTACGGGAGAAAGTGGGACAGGAAAAGAATTAATAGCAGAACTATTTCATAGAAAAAGTTTGAGAAAAAACAAACCCTTAATTAAAGTTAATTGTGCAGCACTTTCAGAAACCATCCTAGAAAGTGAACTCTTCGGCCATGAAAAGGGAGCTTTCACCGGGGCATCTGAAAGAAGAATAGGTAGATTTGAAATAGCCCATGAAGGAACCCTTTTTTTAGATGAAATAGGAGATATGTCTTTAAACATGCAAACAAAACTCCTAAGGGTCCTTCAAGAAAAAGAATTTCAAAGGGTAGGATCTAGTAAAACAATATATTCTGATTTTAGGCTAATAGCAGCCACAAATAAGGATTTAATAAAGGAAGTTAAGGAAGGAAACTTTAGGGAGGATTTATATTATAGAATAAATGTAATACCCGTTCATATTACACCCTTAAGAGAGCGAAAGGAAGATATAGGGGTTTTATTTAACCACTTTATTGAAAAAATCTCCATAGAAATGAATAGAAATATTAAACCAATAGATCATGAATTGGAAAGAATATTAAAAACCTATAATTGGCCAGGAAACGTAAGGGAATTAAAAAACATTGCAGAAAGAGGAGTGGTTTTTGCAAGGGAAGATAAAATAGATGCTAACTTTATAAAAAATCAGTTGATATTCAATAATGACAGTAGCTTCGATGAAAAATCTTTAAAAGAAGCAAGGGAAAACTTTGAAAAAAACTTTATTATAGAGGCATTAATAGAAAATCAATGGAATATTTCTAAAACAGCAGAGGAAATAGGGATTGCAAGGAAAAATTTATATGAAAAGATTAAGAAATATGATCTACAGGAGAATTAGTGGTGTAAAAGTATCATAAAGTGTTACAAGAAAGTTACATATTTATATGTTTAAATTTTAGATCAGTGGAGATGTAGGATGAAACCTTACATCCCCACTGATTTATTTATTGGCATAAACTTTGCTTGTATATTAAAGTAGCAAAATGAAAGGAAGGGATAATAATGATATTAGTTCAAAAAGGTAATGCTACAAGAATGCTTGAGGATATAAAAACTCTTTCAAGCTTTGGTAACCGTTTTGCGGGATCTGAAGCTGAAGATAAAGCTGCAGATTTTGTTAAAAAAGCCTTTCAACAATCGGGATTAGAAGTGATAGAAGAAGGGTTTGTGACAGATGCTTTTGAAGAAATAGAATCCTATGTTAAATTAAATGGCAAAACATATGATACGAGAGCCATGTACTATTCTCCAGCCACAGGAGATGAAGGGGTAGAAGGAGAACTTGTATTTGCAGGAGTAGGGAAGGAAGAAGACTTTGAAGATTTATGCGTAAAGGATAAAATAGTAATATTCCATAGGGATAAAGAAACAGAAAAAGATCAGTTTTGGCCAGAAGTAAGGGTAGCTGCAAAAAAGGGAGCAAAGGGCGTCATACTCATCAACTTTGATCCTTGGATATTTATTACTACTTTAGAAACTGGGTTATTTGATCCAGAAAAAAGATTTCTTCCAGTAGAACCAAATCCAATACCTGCGGTAGTAGTAGGTAGGGATAGTGGAAAAGAAATATTAAATGAAATGGAAAAAGGCAATAAAAATATAAAAATATTTACCAACACCTTTAATGGAAAAAGGGAATCTAAAAATGTAAGGGGGATAAAATTAGGTACAGAGCTTCCAGATGAAAAAATTATTATCTATGGTCATAGAGATGCAGCAGGAACACCTGGAGCCAACGATAATGGTTCTGGTACAGTTATCATGATGGAGATAGCAAGGCTTTTAAAAGATATGACAACAAAAAGAACGGTAGAAATAGTTTCATTAGGAGCAGAGGAACAATTAGGCTCTGTTGGTTCCATAGAATATATTAAAAAACATGAAAATGAACTACATAAAATAAAAGCTTCTATAGAATTGGATATGGTAGGGGCAGGAAGTCCCCTTTGGGTAATGGAAGGTGGAAACTGGCCAGATACAAAGATAGAGCTTTCAAAGGATTTATGCAACCATGTAAAATCTGCAGCAGATGAATTAGGATATCATATAGATTTAGGATTTTGTGTTTTAGGAACACCAGACTCTGGAAGGTTTGCTAAAGCAGGAGTACCTACTACTTGGATATGGGGACCAGGAGATGTTCACTATCATAGCCCAGAAGATACTTGGGAAAAAGTAGACCCAAATAAAGTAAAGGCAGTTTGTGATATAGTCCTTACTAGTATATATGATTTAGCAAATCAAGATGAAATATAGAAAAATAAAGGGAACTATCCCCCTTGGATAGAGTGTTTGGTTGTGGGTAGAGTGAAGAAAAGGATCATAGTTAGCAGATAGGAAGCTGCTAATTATGGTCTTTTGCTTTATGTTTTGAAATAAGAAGGTTAGCATGTCGAAATTTGCAAATAAAATCTAGTAGGTATTAATCTTTTTTTATCGAAGTAGTTGTTAATCAGAAAAGTATTTAAAAATCTTAACCTAGGTAAGGGTGAATGCTATGGATGACTATTTATTGAGTCAGAAAAAAGGGTTTTATCAAAAGCTCCTTCGAACCTTTGATTATGAGAATAAGTATCAAGCTTGTGAAGGAGCAGACTATGATAGCCTTAAATTTATTGATAAATATAGAATAATTGATTTTTTCACAAGTTTATTGGATTCCTTTAGTGTAGAAAATGACTTATCTAATTCTATCAATCTCCTTGATATGAAACTTAAGGAATGGAATGAAAAAAATCCTACAAGACAGATTGATAAAACGCATTTATTAAAGAAATATTATGTATTGATAGAAGATAGGTGGGCCATTGTAAATCCTGAAGTAACAGGAAGAGGTACTTCGCAATATACAATAGACAGAGATTATGTTGATTTTGTAATATTATTCTCAAAAACTACATTTTTTTATCCTTTATTTGAAGAATACAGGTGGAAAGCAATATTAGAAGACCACAATAAAAAATATTCCCTAGAATTTACAAAAGATATACTGTTAGATGGTAAAAAAAATATACACAGTATGATCTTCCATAACCACAAAGGGTTTAGAGATGCTTTTTTAGAAGCACTAAAAAGGAAAATTAATCATGAAAGTTACAGTGCTTGGAGTCAAAACATTGAATATTATTTTAGTTTATTGATGGAAATTGCTCACTCTGAGGTATCTATCCACAACATAATACAATCCATGGACAAAAATAAACAGAAAATATTAGCAACATTAGCATTTAATAAATTAAAGGAACAGAGTAAACAGCATAGGATTGGTGATTTGAATTTTTTAAGTAGATTAAAATATGTGCCTTATGAGCTGGAAGGGGAAAATATCACCAGTCCTGTAAAGAATTCTAGGCTGGTGGCCTATAAATCTAACTACTACGATAATCTTAATATCTTTGATAGATTAGATAAAGTCAATAGATGTTTTGGTAACTTTGAATTTAATCACTATTATAGTAAATTAATCAAAGAAATTTCATTCATATTTAGATACCTTAGAAATCTATTTACTGTAGAACAATGGGAAGAGATAATGGAAACAAATTCTAATATTTATCTTTACTATTTTTCAACTTATGTTTTGGATAGAAAGGATAAACTCCTTCAGTTTAAATCAATACACATTGCTCCATTGATAATTGACCAAATGCTTATTATTGAGGAACCTCACTATGAAAGAAATAAAAACCATCTATTTACAGAGGATTTTAAAGTAGAGCTAATACAGTTTTATCTTGAATATATACGGGGAAATAACTCGGCTCATTTTAGTTTCCTGATGGATTTTTATTTTGATTTATCCCGCCAACAAGGTATGAATAATAAAGACACAACGCTAGTAAAAAAGATTAAAGATAAAGTAGTAACTGAGTTAGGTAAATACGTTGACCAGGATAATTATAGAAATATATTACTTGAAGCATTAAACACATTTCCTGTAAAGGATAATTTCTATTTATTTGATATACTTTCCTACTGTAATGGGAGTAACAATGAATTAAGAGATAGAATGGTGGATTTAATAATACAGAGATATCTGGAAATCTTAAGTACAGATGATTTTTATAGTAACTACTATGATTTTAAAGGGATTAATAATTTGTTGGCAGCTATAGATACTATAAGGGCAAATGAAGACAACAGTAAAGGAATTTTTATTGATTGGGCTAAGCGTTTAAGAGCAGTAGGTGAGGAAGATAAGATTGATTGGCACCAATACTTTTTAGTAGCCAAGAAGTTAAGATTTCATCTTGGCGTGCTTTGTAAATTTATAGTAATCTGTGGATGGCATGATAACATAGGCAACTATATTTTAGATACCTTTAAACAGTTAAAGAAGATCAAGATTCAAGAAGCCAGCCCTTTATCCTGGGAAGAAATACTATACGATACAATTAGAATACCTGCTAATGATATTTTAAGGAACGAGGAAATTCTTACATTTCATATAGTAAAGCTACTTGAAGCCAAAGATAGTTTATATGTAAAAAATTATGTAGAAGAGATAGTAAACTATTTAAACTATTTTGAGGCTATATTATTTAAAGATCTTATTTACATAAAAAAAGACCCAGATAAAAATCTAGAAGCCATAAGTTTGGGAATGGCTATAAAAAGTGCATATTTCCTCTTAAACAATGAAAATCCCATAGAAGCCCTTCACTATGTCAATTTTATTGAAGATAATTTGAGTGGCAAAATAACATATTTTCATGAACATGATTATTTAAACTTACTAAAGTATTACTGTTTTATCAACATTAAAGATTATGATAAAGCAATGGAGGCTGCAAACAAGATACAGGATAAGAGCAAAAGTATTCCTAAGATAGCTACAGTTCAATATTTTAAGAAAAATTATAGCCTAGCCAAGCAATTGTTTGAAAAACACCTTGAGGATTATAAGCCAGAAATTGAGACTATCGTTAATTATTCAGCTGTTTTAATTTCTATGGATATGAACAAAGAAGCCATTGAGTGGTGTGAACAATATATTAATGAGTACAAAGAAGATTATTTGCTAAATGCTAACTTGGCATGTGCTTATGGAAACATTGACAATGTAAAATCCTTATATTATTTCAATGAAGCCAAAAATAAGAACCCAGAATATAAACCTGCAATATATGGAACTGTAGATAACATTAACAGAATTGTAGGTGAACTCCCTGAAGTTATAGATTCCCTTGATGAATTTGATAAAAAAGGTAATTTAGCTAAAACATTTACTGAGAATTCTCAAAAAACAATAAGACTGTTAAATAAAGTTGCTATTTCTGATGATGAAGTGAGGATATTAAAACATATTAATAAAGCTATACAACTTATTTCAGAGAGGCCTATTAATATTGAAAAACTTAGTGAAAATGAATTAAGTGATATGATTAGGGATTGTCTTAAAATGGCATTGGATTGCTATGGGTATGAAGTAGTAAGGGAAGCTCCCCAAGGTTATGCTGCAAGTAAGCCAGGAGAATTAGATTTTTTTATATATAAATCTGGAGAAAATTATAGAAATATTGCTACTGGTGAAAACAAACTATGGAGTCAAGATAAGTTTAAAAGGCAGATGGGTCAATTATTTGGATATTTAAGGGAATATGGGGGCTTTGGATTTACTATAATATTCAATAAAGAAACACAATTAGAAAAGGTTTTAAGGGAAAGGGAGATTATACTAAATAATTACTATTTTGAAAATGATAAAGGGGAAAAAATATTTGATAAAATAGGCGCTATAGTAGATATGGGTTGCTACTCAAAAGAAATCAGTGGTGTTCTATTAACCCTTCATAAGAATCCAGAAGTAGAAGACTCTTATGTTAGAATATATCATTATATTGTTAACACCTCTAGACAAGATCGAAAACATCTTGCTAAACAAGTGAGGAAGAAGTAGAAAAACTGAGGCTGTAGAAAATTTTGTATAAACAGATTAAATATACTCTTTCTAGACAATAATTGAGGTAATGATAAAATACCAAAATTTTCTAGGAAGAGTATTTTTATATCGAATATACCAAAGGAAGTATTGAGAAACTGCATTAGGGAACAAAACTTTAGTAGTCCAAATGAAGTGTTAGCGTATAAGAAAATATAGGTTGTAAAACTAAGGGGCTGTAACAAAGCCTAAAGCTTTGTTACAGCCCCATTTGCTTTTAGGGAAAAAGAAACTTTATAGGATAGAGGGATTCCAGAGAAAAGTAATAGGACTTAATCTTTATAAATACACACAAATCATTAAACTTAGAAGGGTTCTATATAACCTCTATTGAGAATACATATTAGAACAAATTAAATAACAAACTGTTAAGCTATAGTGGGGGAGATGGTTTTCCTTACTAAGATTGTTATGTGTGTAAATTTATAGACGGTTGAATGGAGTGATATTATTGTCAAGGAATATTCTCATAAGTATATTGAGTATCTGTATTGTATTCATGTTTTATTTTATATTAGATAAGCTACAGACAATAGATTTCAACCAAGGGGATGAATCTAACAAAGATCCAATTGATTTAACGGATTCAACTGCATCCATGGAAAAACCTATTGGTTCCCAGTACAAGGATGAAGGAGAGGATGTAGTAGACCGTAAATATCAACGGGGTGAATTTCAAGCGGGTATTAATCTACTTGTTTATGATCAACCAAATATGTCCAATGCTACAAAATTATTTAAACGTTTGCGAAATCTAGGGATAAATAGCGTGGCCATTGTATACCCCTTTGTTCAGTCGGATTGGCAAGCTGATCAGGTAATGATCGACCCTATAATAACACCTGATATAGAAGCCTTAAAAGAACTTATTCTATTAGCCCATGCTGAGGATTTAAGCGTGATGTTGCGACCTATTTTAGATGAAAAAACTATCATGGCCTCAGGTCATTGGAGGGGCACCATTATGCCTCAAAATCCCCAGGTATGGTTTGACAGCTACCGCGCATTATTACTTCCCTATGCAGAGCTAGCACAAAAGACAAATGTGGAGATATTCAATATTGGTACTGAGCTTAATTCACTTCAGCATAATAAATATAGCGATGAATGGCTAAGACTAATTTTAGAAATAAGAGAAGTTTATCAAGGAAAATTAATTTACTCATTTAATTGGGATTCTTTTCGGGAAATTCCTTTGCTTGAATTTGTTCCTATGCTGGATCATGTAGGGATTGATGCTTACTTTCCTCTAGATGCTCCAGATGATGCAGGTATAGAGGACCTTAAAGAAGCGTGGGAAGAATGGATGTCACAAATTAAAGATATACTTAATAATCAATCAGTTGTCATAACAGAAGTTGGCGTAATTCCAGTAGCAGGGGCCTATCGGAAGCCTTACATATGGAGTATGCCTGGTGGAAGGCTTGATTGGCAAGCACAAGCCAATTACTACGAGGCAACCTATAGTGTTTGGAGGTTGATGAGTGAAGGGGTGTATTGGTGGATGGTTGATGTGGATGAATATGATTCCAATAGTATAGGTTTTTCACCACTAGGAACACCAACAGAGGATGTGCTAAAGCAGATTTTTCTGAAAAAAACACCTGAAGATATTAGGGATTAAACATAGGGGCAATAACAAAACAACATATTATGTAAAAAATAAAAAGACAATCCTATTAGCTTATGTTAGTAGGATGGTCTTTTTTATTATCCAAATAACATCAAACAAAAATTATTAATTTAGAACGTGTACTTATGACATAGTTTTAATTCATCCTTAATAGTATAGATATTATATTTATTATTGAAAAACAATTGATGTTAGAATGGAGGATTTCAGGTGGGGGTATGTAAAGAGAAACTAGGTTTTATGATCACGATTACAATCGCTGGAATTCTTCTAATTAGTCTATTTTCAACTAGTACTAGTGTGAAAGCCCATAGAGGGTTGGTAAAAGAAACCCCAAATATTTTAGTTGTATTTTCATCTAGAAACGATGAAATTGATGAACATCAGCGTATACTTGATATGTTATTAGGTGGTTTTACAGATAACATAGTCTTTAAGGCTAGTTCACAGGTAGTGAAAAATGATTTAGAGGAAGTGACACACCTTTTTTATTATGGCCAGCAAAGGGAGGTTCTACCTCAGACTTTTTTAGAAATAGTTGGGGATTATACAGGGGTCATGGTAGTTATAGGATATAATGTGGAGCAAATAGGGAATCGTTTTTCCTTTCTAGATTTGCTTACGGATAAGGCAATCATCCATCAAATTACTTTAGGGGATAATCCTAATAAACAACTTTCCTTTATACCCCAGATTATATTTAATATAGCTCTAGTAGATAATCAGAAGGCTAGGGTGCTGCTATTAGGGAAGAACAAAAATAATGAATATCCTGTTTTTGTTCAGCATGGCAAGAACTACTATCTAGCCTCCCACTATATTAAATCACCTTTTTCTATTGCTTTTGCAGAAGTGCTTTATGAGGTTTTCCAAGAGGAAGGCCAGGTGCAAAATCCAGCATATATCCGTTTAGAGGATATTCACCCCTTAGTAGATCCTGAAAAAATGATGGATATAGCAAAAATTTTAAAGGAAAAAAATATTCCGTATATGATTACGGTGATTCCCGTGTATACCAATCCCGAGACAGGGAGGCGGTATCATTTTTCAGACTCTCCTAAACTATTGAGGGTCCTGAAATATATGCAAAGAAATGGCGGTAGCATAGTATTACACGGATATACCCATCAATTCAGGTTGAGCGAAACAGGTGAGGGGTTTGAATTTTGGGATGTTGAGTACAACATGCCTATTTATCATGGGCAGGATGATGAAGTAGTTGTTAAGACGAGAGAAGATTTTAGTAGTGAAGAAGAGTATGAAGATTACCTTAGCCAACAGAAAGCATTTGAAAGAAATTATATAGAAACAAGAATTACAAGAGGAATTCAAGAATTAGCTAACTATGGATTGTATCCCCTTGCCTTTGAAGCCCCTCATTATACCATGTCCCAGCATGGATATGAGGTGATTTCAGAATATTTTTCTACCTATGTAGGTCAACTTCAGATAAGTGATGATGATTGGCGTATTATGACAACAGTACCCTACATGACGAAACCGACATTTTTGCATGGAATGACACTGATTCCTGAAACAATAGGTTATGTTGACCCCGATAACCCTCAATCAATAGAAAAAATGCTGAGCCTTGCCCAGGATTATCAGTTTGTTAGAGATGGAATGGTGGGAGGTTTTTATCATCCCTATTTAGGCGTAGAGTTATTTATAGAATTAATCGAAGAAATTGAAAAAATACCTAATATATCATGGATTGATTTAAGAGAAATAAATAATCGAGTAAATGCTGAAAATGTTGAAATTATAAGCAAGAATGGCCAGCTATTTGTAAATATTAACCGTGTTGGTCTATTTTTAACTTCTAGAGATTACCTAGCCTATCATATCAAAGTTGTAATAAAAACAGTCATGTGGGGCATAGCAGGCATAGGTTCATCGGCTGTTATAATTTTTATATTTAGTATTTTTATATCTCAAAACCGCAATAAATAAGAAGATGGAGGGGGAATAGATTGGCCGATACATTGCTATATATATCTTTATTTAGTATTTGGACCATGCTGTTCTATCATATATTCCTAATGCAGGGGGGATTTCTGCTGTCCCTAAACAATCTATCAATAGGGGAGTCGTGGATTAATGATATTCCTCCACAGCCTATGGTTAGCATTCTAATTCCTGCCCATAATGAAGAGCTTGTGATTGAAGAGACAATAAAATCAATGATAAACCTGAATTATCCTAAAGATAAGCTAGAGATTATCATAATAAATGATCATTCCACAGATTTAACAGGTATGATAGCAGAGTCCTATGCTAGTCGATACCTATATATAAAAGTAGTTAACACTATACCTCCGTTTGTAGGTAAGGGTAAATCTACTGCATTAAATGAAGGATTGAAGCATTCCATAGGGGAGATTATTGTTGTGTATGATGCCGACAATACACCTGAGCCAGATGCTGTTCGAAATTTAATCCTTGTTCTACAAAAAGACAGTGGTGCTGGTGTTTCTGTTGGAAAGTTCCGAGTGATTAATGCAGATAAAAATTTGCTAACAAGACTAATTAATATAGAAACCATTACTTTCCAGTGGTTAGCTCAAGCTGGAAGATGGTATTGGTTTAAACTATGTACTATTCCAGGTACGAATTTTGCAATAAGAAGAAGCATTTTAGAGGAGCTAGGAGGCTGGGACGAAAACGCTCTATCGGAAGATACAGAATTAAGCATTAGGGTCTATAATTTGGGCTATTATATCCGATTTTTTCCATTGGCAGTTACTTGGGAGCAAGAGCCAGAATTATGGAGGGTATGGTGGAAACAAAGAACTAGATGGGCTTGTGGGAACCTATATGTAATTACAAAATATATTTTAGGTTTTCATAAATTACAACATAAAAAGGTATTTATTGATTTACTATATTTTATGTTAACATATTTTTTGTTTATAGGGGGAATTCTCATCTCACATGGTATCCTCATTACTAGTTTATTTGTGGATTTAAACCTAACTATTGGTCTTGTTTCCTATGTGTTATTAGTACTAGGCTTTCTCTTATTTGTTACAGAAGCATTACTGGCAATAAGTATAGAAAATAATCAGTTGACTTTCAAAAACTTTTTTACGGTTTTACTCATGTATTTTACTTATTCCCAAATCTGGTTACTGTTAGTTATGAATGCAGTCTATTTAGAAATAAAGAGTATGATTTTAAGGCGAGAAATAACATGGTATAAAACACAACGGTTTCAGAAAGTTGGAAAAGACAAAGAGCACTCGGCATGAACAGTTTATATAAAAAGATTCATACTTAAGCATGTTGTCATAATTTGATGAAAAATGGGAAAAATACAAAAATAATTTAACTGGTATGGACAACTGTACCAATATAATGTATAATAAGTTTGTAATAAAGTTTTTAATAAATATGAGGAGGGTTTTTATGAAAAGGGGAATGAGTTTATTAATTATTGTCATACTGGTAATGGGGTTGTTGACAGGCTGTTCAGGAGATGCACCTCAAGATGCTTCTACAGAAAACGATACCATACGAATTGGCGCTTCACTTTTGACACAATCACATCCATTCCAGGTTGCTATTAAAGAGGCTATGGAGGCTGAGGCGGCAGGGTTAGGTGTAGAAATTGATATCGCTATTGCGGATCAAGATTTAAATCGACAAATTTCAGCTATAGAGGATTTTATTAACAAGGGTGTAGATGCTATTATACTTGTGCCAGTTGATTCTGATGGTGTTATGGGAGCTATTATGAAGGCTAAGGAAGCAAATATTCCTGTTGTTACAGTGGATATTAAAGCAAATGGTGTTGAAGTAGATTCTCATATTGCTACTGATAACTATGCAGGTGGAATGATTGCAGCTGAAGCGATGGCTCAATTCTTAGAAAAAGCCGGAGATGTAGGATTAATTACTTACCCAGAAGTTCAATCAGTTAGAGATCGTATTGATGGATTTAAAGAAATTGCTGATACATATGAAGATCTAAACATCGTTATTGAATTACCAGGTAGAACAAGAGAAGAGGCTGTATCTGCTTCTGAAGATATGTTAACAAGTAATCCAGGACTTAGGGGTATTTTTGGCTTTGGTGATGATATGGCCATTGCAGCTACTACTGTTATAGGAGAAAGAAATAGCGATACAATTGTAGTAGGTTTTGACGGACTAGAAGAAGCTAGAAACTCTACAGATGCTGACAACGCCTTCCAAGCAGTTGTTGTTCAATACCCAGACCTAATGGGTGCTGAGGGTGTAAGAAATGCTGTAAGCCTAGTAAGGGGTGAAGCGGTAGAAAAAGAAGTGCCTGTAACACCAGGACTTTATGTCCATGGAAGAGGCTTTGTAGATGTAGAGGTTATAAATGGAAAAGTAAATATAGGTTTATAACAATGACACAAATTGAAGAAATACCTAATAGGTATTTCTTCAAATTTTTAATATTTCATTTACAATATAAATGAATCATAAATAATACTGACTTTTATAAAAACAAAAATTTATTGATGGAAATGAGTGTGATACCTTGAATACTGTTCTTGAGATGAAGGGAATTAGAAAGGTTTTTCCAGGTGTTGTTGCACTTGATGATGTAAACTTAAAGCTTGAAAGGGGAAAGGTTTTGGCGCTTTTAGGAGAAAATGGTGCTGGTAAATCTACATTGATGAAGATATTGTCAGGCTCTTACCAACCAGATGATGGAGAAATTTTTCTTTATGGAGAAAAGGTGGAGATAAAAGATGTAATGCGGGCTAAGGAATTAGGTATTAGTATTATTTATCAAGAGCTTAGTCTATGTCAAAATTTGACAGTGGCAGAAAATATCTTTGCACTACAGGAACCAACAAGGTGGGGTTTAATAAAAGATGATGAAATTATAAGCAGAACAAGGGAACTATTTGAAGAATTTAATGTAGACATTGATCCCACCAAGATGGTGGAGGAGTTGTCGGTTTCTAGTCAGCAAATGGTTGAAATCGTTAAGGCCCTATCCTTGAAGCCTAAAATTGTCATCATGGACGAGCCCACCTCTGCTTTAAGTAAGAAGGAAACAGAAACACTATTTGAAATAATAGAGAAGCTGCAGCAGGAAGGAGTTTCTATAATATATATATCCCACAGGATGGAGGAAATCTTTAGAATAACCAACGATGTAAGTGTATTAAGGGATGGAAAATATATTGGAACGGTTAAAACTGCAGACACATCCTCTGAAGAGCTTATCAAAATGATGGTGGGTAGAACTATGGATAATATATATCCTGTTAAAGATTTTAAATATTTAAGGGATGAAAAGCTGTTAGAGGTAAGGGGCTATAATAAGGAAAATTATTTTCATGATATCAATCTATATGTTAGGCCAGGAGAAATATTGGGATTATATGGCTTGATGGGTTCAGGAAGAACGGAGATTGCACAGGGGATTTTTGGCATATTAAAGAAGGACAGGGGAGAAATGTTTATTCATGATAAAAAGGTGGAGATAAAAGACCCCTTTTCTGCTATTCAACATAAAATTGCCTTTGTAACCGAGGATAGAAAAAGAGAAGGACTTATTTTGACGGCTAGCGTTGCTGAGAATGCTACTATGGCTAATATAGATAAAATTCTAAATAAATTTAAATTAATTGAAGATAAAAGAGAAGCCAAAATTGCAAAGGAACATGTTGCAGATCTTAAGGTTAAAACCCCTAGCATCCATCAGACAATTAATAAATTAAGTGGTGGCAATCAGCAGAAAGTGGTTATTTCGAAATGGTTTGAAATTGAACCGGAAATTCTTATTTTAGATGAACCCACTAGGGGAATAGATGTCAGTGCTAAATATGAAATTTACAAACTAATGATTGAGCTGGCTCAAAAGGGTGTAGGGATCATTATGATATCCTCTGAGCTACCTGAAATTTTGAATGTATCTGATAGATTATTGGTTATAAATAAACGTCAAATTGTTACGGAATTAGACCCTAAAAATACTACGCAAGAAGAGATCATGACATATATTGCTGGAAGAGGTGAATAGGTAAAATGCAGCTAAAAAAAATAATGAATAATAGATATTTTAAAAGCTATGGTGGTGTTTTGTTAGCACTGGTGGGATTAGTTATATTATTTTCTTTTCTAAGTCCTCATTTTTTAAGAACAAATAATATTTTAACCATTTTTAATCAGGTTTCAATTATTGCTATTTTGGCCTTTGGTATGACTTTTGTATTGATGATTGGTGAAATAGACCTATCGGTGGGGTCCACTTTAGCCCTATCTAGTGTCATACTGGGGATAGCCTTGTCAACCGGAGTACATCCCTTTATTGCCATCATTTTCACCCTTGGGGTGGGGATTCTGGCGGGGCTGTTTAATGGAGTGGTCAGTGCAAAGCTTAAAATTCCAAGTTTTATTGTAACTGTGGCCACCATGGGTATCTTTAGAGGAATTGGATATGCATTAACCGATTCTAGACCAATACCTATTACTGATTCAGTTATATTGAAAATAGGAAACAATAGATTTTTAGGCGCAATTCCCAATGCAGTTATTGTCATGATATTTATTTTGATTGTCTTTCATATAGTTTTATCTAGAACTAAATTTGGAAGACAGGCTAAAATGGTAGGTGGTAATAAAGTAGCAGCTGAATATGTAGGTGTAGATACGAAAAAATTACAAGTTAAAATATTTATGATTTCAGGGCTAGCCGCTGCCGTTAGTGGTATTTTAATGGCGTCTAGACTTTATTCAGCACAACCCAATACTGCATCTGGATATGAGCTAGATGCTATTGCGTCAGCGGTTTTAGGAGGTACCAGTCTGTCTGGGGGATATGGAACTGTACTAGGAACTTTCATAGGAGCAGTTATTATGGGTGTTATTAACAATGGAATGAACTTAGTTGGTATGGCATATTTTTATCAACAGATTGTAAAGGGTTTAATCATTATTATAGCTGTATTCATTGATGTTAGAAATAAGGAAAGTATACTTGGCAAAAAATAAATTGTAAATTGGAGTTGATAATATGGCTGAAATAATTACCATTGGTGAAGTGCTGGTTGAGGTGATGGCAAAGTCCATAGGACAAAATTTTCATGAAACAGGAGAATTTATTGGTCCATTTCCAAGTGGTGCTCCAGCTATTTTTATAGATCAAGCAGCAAAATGTGGTAGCAAGGCTATGATTATATCAGCTGTTGGAGAAGATGGATTTGGAAGAATAAACATAGAACGTTTGACCAAGGATGGTGTTGATATTTCATCTATCAAAATATCAAAGGATAGGGCTACAGGTGTGGCTTTTGTCACCTATAAAGAAGATGGAGATCGTGATTTTTTATTTCATATAGGAAACGCCGCCTGTGGTGAAATAGATGAAGATTTTTTAAAGGAAGAAGATTTTAAGGATTGTAGATATTTTCATATTATGGGTTCTGCTATTTATAATGAAGGTACATCAAGGGCCATTCTTAAAGGGATGGAATTAGCATTAAAATATGGTGCCAAGATAACCTTTGATCCTAATGTTAGAAAAGAGATTATCGATAATGATGAAAAAAGAAAGTTATTGGTTCATATATTAGAAAAGGCTCATATTGTACTTGCTGGAGAAAGCGAACTATTTTATTTAACAGAAATAGAAGAGGAGGCAGTCAGTGCAAAGGGGTTGTTAGAAAATAATGCAGAAGCTGTAATAGTTAAACGAGGCAGCAGAGGAACTACCTTATACACACCACAGAACACAGTCAATATAGAAGCCTATCCAGTAGAGGAAGTAGACCCTACAGGAGCAGGAGATTGTTTTGCTGGAACATTTGTAGGCTGTATTAACCAAGGCATAACAGTTGAGAAGGCAGTGAAATTAGCTTCAATAGCTGGTGCAAAGGCAGTTACAAAAAAAGGGCCTATGGAGGGAAATACAGATCTTCAGGAGTTAAGTAGAATTTTTGAAGAAATTTATCAATAGATGGAGATGAAAAGATATGTTTATTTCGACGATGGAGATTTTAATTGACGCACAAAATAAAGGGTATGCAGTACCTGCCTTTAATATACATAATTTAGAAACTGCCATGGCAGTAGCAGAAACTGCAGAAGAATTAAAAAGTCCAGTTATATTGGCAGCTACCCCGGGAACCTTTACTTTTAATGGGAGAAAAAATATACATGCAATAGTAGAGACGATAGCTGGAACTACTAGTGTTCCCCTAACCCTTCATTTAGATCATCATACAAGCTTTGAGGATATTAAAACTTCCGTAGACTTAGGCTGCCGATCTGTAATGATTGATGCCTCCCATTATAGCTTTGAAGAAAATATAAAAATTGTCAAAGAAGTTGTAAGCTATACCCATAAAGTCGGCGGTACTGTTGAGGCAGAGCTGGGGGTGCTTGGGGGTATAGAGGATGACCTAGAGGTTAATGAAGATAGGGCTAAATATACAGATCCAGATGCCGCTAAAGAATTTGCAGAAAGAACTGGCATAGATTCCTTAGCTATAGCAATAGGTACAGCACATGGGTTATATAAATCTGAACCTAAATTAGATTATGAAAGATTGAAGCAAATAAAAGAGCTGGTTAGCATTCCTTTGGTATTACATGGTGCATCGGGAATTCCTAATGAAAATATTAAAAGGACTATAGAATTGGGAATATGCAAGGTAAATATTGCTACAGAACTAAAAATTTCCTTTAGCAACGCCCTAAGGCAGCACTTAATAAACCATCCTAGTGAAAATGATCCAAGAAAATATTTTCTATCAGCTAAGGAAGCTGTAAAAAAAATAGTAAAGGAAAAAATATTGTTGTGTAATAGCAACAATAGGGCATAGTCGAGATGATACTGACCATTACTTTAAATCCAGCCATTGATATATCCTATTATGTAAATGAATTGAAACTGGATAATGTGAATCGATGTGATAAATATATTAAAACAGCTGGTGGTAAGGGAATAAATGTTACTAAGGTACTACGGAATTTAAACTGTAATGTGATGGCCACAGGGTTTTTAGGAGGTAGTAGTGGGGAATTTATTAAAAATGAGCTTAAAAAAAGAAAGGTGGATTTAAGATTTGTTGATATAGCAGGAGAGACAAGGAATTGCATCGCCATTGTTTCACAGCAGCAACAGACTGAAATATTAGAATCTGGACCCTTTATCACTGAAAAAGAAGAAACTAATTTTATTGAAACACTAAAAGATAATTTAGATAAATATCCCATCCAAGTAGTAACTGCATCTGGTAGTATACCTAAAGGCTTGAGTAGTTCATATTATACAAAATTAATTAAAATAAGCAATGAAAGAGGAATTAAATTTTTGTTAGACACCAGTGGTATATATCTTCATAAGGCAATAGAGGCATCCCCTTATTTAATTAAACCTAATATTTCAGAACTGGAAGGATTTTATGGCAAAAAAATAGATAGCTTAGAAAAACTAATTAATGTCATGGAGGAATTGAGGGTTTATAATATTCAGATCATAGTGGTATCCCTAGGTAAAGAAGGATGCATTGCATTGTGCGATAATGAGGTATACAAAGTTACTGTTCCTCAGATTAAACTAAAAAATCCTGTAGGCTCAGGGGATGCAATGGTGGCAGGAATGGGAAAGGGCATTGAAAATAAGCATTCCTATGAAGAGATATTAAAAATAGGTAGCACCTGTGGAACACTTAATGCAATGAATGAAGAAACAGGAGCTATTAATATAAAAGAGTTTCAGGATATATACAATAAAATAAAAGTAGAAAAAATAAAAAGGGTTAGTATATAGAATAGCGAAAAAATTTTTGGTAAAAATACTTCAATAATAGTGGATTATATGGTAGAATCAACATTATCATTATCTTAAAAAAGTTGGTTTGTTTAAGTATTTTTTAAAAAATTTGAATCTAGCGGTGATATATTATGATAAACAGAAATTCAGTAATACCTATCTATTACCAAATAGAAGATTGGATTAAATCACAAATAGAAAATGAACAACTGAGGGTTGATAAAGTAATACCCTCCGAAAGAGAGTTAACGGAACTTTTTGGTGTAAGTAGGTATACCGTTAGACAAGCCATTGGCAATTTAGTCAATGAAGGATATCTATACCGTCTTTCTGGCAAGGGAACCTTCGTAAAGGATAGGAATGTTATATATAAAGAAAATAAATATACAAGTTTTTCAGAGGATATGGAAAGCTTGGGGAAAATTTTAAAAAACAAGGTTATTGGCTTTGCTATTACTACTGCCTCCAGTAGTATAGCAAATAGACTTTCCATAAATGAAAAGGATGATGTAATCTCTATAAAAAGGATTAGATCTGTGGATGATGTTCCCTTTTCTTATGAAATGCTTTTTATCCCTAGAGAAATAGTAGGTAACATGGATGAAGGCTTTGCAGAAGGCTCCATGATGGATTATTATGAAAATCATTTAGGTTTAGATATTGATCATTCGCTGGAGACCATTGAATCTGTTAAAGCTATAGAAAAAACAGCAGAAAAATTACAAGTTCCCAAGGATGCGCCACTTTTATTAGTAAAATCAAAGCTATTTTTAGGGAATGGAAAGCAAATACATTATAGGAAGAGTTACTTTAGAGGAGATAAATATAAATTTACAATAAAGTTAAAAAGATAAAAAATCATGTATTCCGAGGCACTTTACTTATTTTGTTAAGGAAATTGCATACTTACATCTCCATAATAGGAGTTATTAACCTACTTTAATGATAACCACCTTTTGCCAAAATAGAGCTAAAGGTGGTTTTTTAAATAAAAAATATCAACAATATTTCAATAATAAAAACAATAGGAGAAGAATCTAAGAACAATTCCCTCTAGGCTTTTTCATAGATAGGTCAGAATTTCTTTGAAAAATATGACGATTTAATCATATTGTAAGGAAACCTCCGTTGACACCAGTTTTTTGGCATAGTATAGTTAAATTAGTAAAAAATGTATAGATTAAAGTGGGGACGGAAATATGAGAAAAAAAATATTTGTAGTGTTACTTGTGGCCATTGATGCAGCATTGATGAATCTAGGCTTTCTTTTAGCCTTTTATATTCGATTTGATGGCGTGCTATCTGGCAAGATGGCAACCCAGTACTTACCTGTTTATTTAGACAATGCTGTGAACTTAACCCTGATTAAATTAGGACTCTTTTATCTCTTTGGCATGTATAAAAACCTATGGAAATATGCCAGCATCGAAGAGGTGTTTCAGATAGCCACTACAGTCTTTGTGGCCAATGCCGGAGTTGTTACCTATATGATGATGACCCAGCAGATGTTACCTAGAAGTATTTATATACTCATCTTTTTATTAGATATCCTGTTGATAGGTGGGGTTCGTCTCAGCTATCGCTTGACGAGAAATATGGGGAAAAATTTAAAGGAGCATGGTTTTGCAGGTATAATCAAGAATAAAGGCCAAAAACGTATTATGATTGTTGGTGCAGGCCAAGCTGGGGCTATGGTCATCAAGGAGTTAAGAAGACATGAGGGCCTCCATAGTAAACCGGTGGCCATCATCGATGATGATGATAGTAAGCTGGGATCGAAAATCCACGGGGTGCCAGTTCTAGGGGACAGGTATCACATTAAAAAGATAGCAGAGAAGAAAAAGGTAGATGAAATTATCATTGCCCTTCCCTCCGCCTATAAAAAGGAAACGAGAGAAATTATAGAGGAGGCCAATAAAACCAAGTGTAAGCTTAAAATTGTGCCGGGGATTTATGAACTGTTGGATGGACAGGTCAGTATTAAGGAACTGCGGGATGTGGAAATCGAAGACCTATTAGGTAGAGATCCTGTGGTGGTGGATCTAGAGGAGATCAGCAGTTATTTAGCCAATAAGGTGGTTTTGGTTACTGGTGGTGGTGGTTCCATCGGTTCCGAGATTTGTCGTCAGATTGCCAACTTTCAACCTAGCAAGCTAGTACTTGTAGATATCTATGAAAACAATGCCTATGATATACAAAATGAGCTGCGGAGAAATTATCCTGATTTAAAATTAGAGGTGCTCATTGCCTCTGTACGGGACAAAAAGAGGCTGGAGGAAATATTTATTGTCCATCAGCCCCAGGTGGTTTTCCATGCAGCAGCCCACAAGCATGTACCCTTGATGGAGGCCAGTCCCCAAGAGGCTATTAAGAACAATGTTTTTGGCACTAAAAATGTAGCGGAATGTGCCCATGATTATGGGGTGGAGAAGTTTGTTTTAATATCCACCGATAAGGCTGTGAACCCCACCAACATCATGGGGGCCACCAAAAGGGTGGCAGAGATGATTATTCAGTCGATGGATCGTATCAGTAAAACGGAGTTTGTGGCGGTGCGATTTGGCAATGTTTTAGGAAGCAATGGCAGTGTTATACCCCTTTTTAGAAGGCAAATTGCTGAAGGAGGACCGGTTACTGTGACGGATGCTGAGATGACAAGGTATTTTATGACCATCCCAGAGGCTGTACAGCTGGTGATCCAGGCCGGCGCCATGGCCCAAGGGGGAGAGATCTTTGTACTGGATATGGGCGAACCGGTAAAGATTATGGATTTAGCCAGAAATCTCATTCGTCTGTCGGGCTTTGAGCCGGAGGTGGATATACCTATAGAGATTGTAGGCCTTCGTCCAGGGGAGAAGCTATATGAGGAGCTGCTAATGGATGAAGAAGGTCTATCGGCCACCAAGCACCATAAGATTTTTGTAGGCAAGCCGGTCTTTACGGATCTAAAGCTATTACATAGGGAGTTAGATATTTTGTTGGACCTATTGTGGGGAGGACCCGAGGCTATCAAGGAATACATGGTAAAAATGGTCCCCACCTATAAACGAACCAGTTAAATACATGAGTAAGCATGAGGGTGACAACACTCTTTTCATATGAAACAAGGTAAAGGCCTTTGAAGAAAATGGTTCTTCAGGGGTCTTTTTCTTTGGATATATTTTAAAAACTATACTAAATCCTTTAGTATTTTGATAAAATAACAGGAGAACCCACAGGACGTTACATAAAGGAGAGAATAATGAATAAAAGCAAAGCTCTAAAAATCAGTTTAAGTATTATGCTTTTAATTTTATTAATAGCAGCAGTTGGTTTTGAAAAATACAATACTATGAAAAATCCTCAGCAAGCCTTTTATAAGGAGCTTCACCAACAGGAGATGGATGCTATAGACAAGGAGACGATCCCCAAGAGGAATATTATCAATGTTCTTTTGTTAGGGGTGGATAGTACAGAGGAGAGGGAGGCTAAGGGATCTGGTTATCGGAGTGATGCCATCATGGTGGTCTCCATGGATTTAGATACAAAGCAGGTAAAGGTACTTTCTATTCCACGGGATAGTTATACCGAGGTTCCAGGCAATGACAATAAAGATAAGATTAACCATGCTATGGCCTTTGGGGGAGGACCTAGGGGCAAGGGTAATGAATATGCTGTTGAAGCTGTAGAGGGCCTACTGGGCATTCCTATTCATCATTATGTTACGATGGATTTAGATGCTGTCAAAGATGTTGTAGATATCATTGGTGGAATAACCATAGATGTAGAACGCAGCATGGGCTCTGGAGGAAGACAGCTGAAAAAGGGGAAACAAAAACTTGATGGACAGCAGGCCCTCATCTATTTATCAAATCGTAATGCATCAACGGGGGATTTTGCTAGGATAGAACAGCAACAGAAGTTTATGCTGACTCTATTTCAGCAAACAAAGGAAAAGGGTAGATTCTCTGATATTCTTCCTATATATTTTAAGGTACAAAATAAGATATTTACCAATCTCAACATAGAGCAGATAGGGGCATTGGCTTTGTTTTTAAAGGATGTTGAATCACAGAATATAGAAATATTTACCCTCAAGGGGAAAAACATGATAATAGACGGGATATATTATTTAGACATTGATAGGGATTATATGGAGGAGATCCTGAAGGAAATCTTCTATAGGAGGTAGAATTTGTAAAAAGAACATACGTTTGACAAATTTTCTCCCTTAGGGTAAAATTAAAATTAAAGATAACGAATGCTTGAAAGCCTTGGAAAACTAAGGAAAGATACGAGTGGAGAGGTGTAGTCATGGATGTTCTGAAAAAACTTGAGATTTTAGCGGATGCAGCAAAGTATGATGTGTCCTGCTCCTCCAGTGGCAGTAATAGAAAAAATAGTGGGGGTCTTGGCAATGGTCATATGTCGGGGATTTGCCACAGCTGGGCCGATGATGGCCGGTGTATTTCTCTGTTAAAAATCCTCCTAACCAATGATTGCATCTATAACTGTGCCTACTGTGTGAACCGAAGTGGCAATGATTTACCTCGAGCCTCCTTTACTCCAGAGGAGGTGGCGGATCTTACCATTAATTTTTATCGGAGAAATTACATAGAAGGTTTATTTTTAAGTGCTGCTGTCCTAAAAAGTCCTGATTACACCATGGAGCTCCTATTAAAGACAGCAAAGCTTCTCCGCCATCATTATAACTTCAATGGATATATCCATATGAAGGCTATACCAGGAGCAGACCATAGGTTAATCCATGAAGCAGGTCAGCTGGTGGATAGAATGAGTGTCAACATAGAGCTACCCTCCACCAATGGTCTTAAGCTACTGGCCCCTCAAAAAAAGAAGGAGGCCATCCTAAAGCCTATGGGATTTATCTCCTCTCAGATTACCCAAAAAGTAGAAGAAAGAAAGCTTTTCAAAAACACCCATAAATTTGTGCCAGCAGGACAAAGCACCCAGCTAATTGTAGGGGCCACACCAGATGCTGACTTAAATATTTTAAGGCTATCGGAGGGTCTATATCAACGGTTTGGATTAAAAAGGGTTTACTACTCAGCCTATGTCCCTGTGTCCAGTGATCCTAAGCTTCCTGCCATAGCCCAGCCACCCCTGCTGAGGGAGCATCGTCTTTATCAGGCCGACTGGCTTTTGAGATTCTATGGGTTTTCTTCTCAGGAGCTGCTACAGGAGGATAAACCAAATTTTGATATCCATTTAGACCCCAAATGTGACTGGGCCCTTCGAAATCTCCAGCTGTTTCCCATTGAAATCAACCGTGCCCCCTATGAGATTCTTCTGCGGATACCAGGGATTGGGGTGAAATCCGCTAAAAGGATTATAGCAGCCCGTAGGTTTCATTCCCTTTCCTATGATAACCTCAAGAAGATAGGGGTGGTATTAAAGCGGGCCAAGTATTTCATCACCTGCAGGGATAAATATTATGGAGAAATAGATTTTCATAGGGAAGGTCTTTTAAGACAAGCTCTGATGGGGACTGAGATAAAGTCACCCTCCAAAGCAATAGAAGAAGGCCAACAGCTATCGATGTTTACCAATGGATTACTAACTTCTTAGTAAAACATAAGTTAGCCTATAAAAGTAATATTTACCATTAATAAAAGGCGATAAAACAGGCTTTATCAAAGGAGACTTTTATCATGATCCACTATATTTATGACGGCAGTTTTGAAGGGATGTTGACGGCCATCCATGAAGCCTACTATCGACCTGAGAAACCCCAAAGAATATTGAGGGAGGGTCCTAAGCAGCAAAACATCTTTGTGACACCCATAGCCATCGTGACGGATTCCCAAAAGGCTGACAAGGTCTATGGAGCCATTAAGGAAAAAATCTCCCATAGGGCCCTTAAAAATGTATTTTATGGTTTTTTATCGGAGGAGGAGGAGGTTGCCACTTGGATTTATCAGTACCTACAGCTGGGCTTTAAGCTAGGGGGAAAGGTGGATGGATACCATACGGAGGAGAGGGTGGCCAAGCTCCATAAAGTCAGCCAGAAGGTGGGGAAAGAAGCCCATAGGATGTTGGGGCTTATTCGATTTCAAAAACTTGAGGGAGGGATTTATTATGCTTCTATAGAGCCAGATCATAATATAACAGCCCTAGTGGCCCCTCACTTTGCCAATCGAATGGCAGATCAAAATTGGGTAATTCATGATGAAAAGAGAAATATTGCAGCCCTTTATAATCAGAAGGAATGGATTATAAGGGAGGGAGAGATGGGGGAAGAACTGGCCCTCCATGGGGAGGAGTTGGCCTATCAGGAGCTATGGAGAAAATATTTTAAGGCCATAGCCATCAAAAACCGCAGCAACCCCCGCCTACAAAAATCCTATATGCCAAAGCGTTATTGGAAGCACTTAATCGAGTTAAACAAATAGTATAAAAACAGCATCATCAATGAAGGGGACAGGTCCACCGATTACCAACAATCAATGGACCTGTCCGCTTGGTTTCCCCAAAAAAGGCGACCCGGAGGTCGCCTTTTAGTTATAGTTTCTTAGAGAATACTCCTAGTGCAAGAATCATCAAAACTCCAAATATCATTAAGCCTGTTTGTGCAATTGATCTAATTCCTGCAACAGCAACGATAGCAATTGCTACAGGGATAACATATTTTATCAAAGTATACCATGCTTCAAATAATGCAAATTTAACTGTTCCACCATTTGTAAGTTCTTGTTTAAGCTCTTCCTTATCTAGGAACCATCCAACAAAGATTGCCAATAATAATCCACCGATGGCTAAGAAGATCTTGTCGGTCAGGATATCAAAGAAGTCAAAGAATCCAACCCCGAATACTGTAACCCCTGACATTGCACCCATAGAAAGGGAAGATAGAACACACAATACAGCCATAGCACTGGATACAGAATAAACAGCTTTCTTTCTTTCCATTCCTCTTTCATCGATAAAGTAGGCAACTGCAACCTCCATTAAGGATACGGAGGAGGTAAGGGCTGCAACCGTTAAGGCTACAAAGAAGATAATAGATAATAACATACCAATACCGCCCATTGCAGCAAATACAGATGGAATAACAACAAATACAAGACCAGGTCCAACTGCTGGTTCCATTCCAAAGGCAAAGATTGCTGGGAACATAGCAATACCAGCTAATAAAGCAACTCCAAGATCCATACCAGTTACAAGAGTAGCATTACTTACAAGATCTTCTTTTTTGTTCAAGTAACTTCCGTAGGTAATCATACAACCCATACCAAGGCTAAGGGAGAAGAAGGCTTGACCTAAGGCGGCTAAGAAGGTTTGACCTGTCACCGCTGAGAAGTCAGGCTTAAACATGTAGCTAAGTCCTGCTGCTGCTCCTGGAAGGGTGAGGCTTCGAACGGCAATCAATACTAAAAGCCCAAATAATACAGGCATTAATATTTTACCAGCCTTTTCTATACCACCGGCGATACCCTTGGCAACGATAACTACGTTAAATAACATGAAAATAAGCATCCATACCAGTGGTTGGGTGGAGCCGGTAATGAAACCACCGAACACATCCCCTATTGCTTCAGGATTACTTAACAACCCAGTGAAGGATTTTGCTACATAGGCAGCGGACCAACCACCAACGACTGGATAGAAGCCCATGATGAAGAAGGCACTTAAGACCCCAAGCACACCTGCAAAGGTCCAGTTTTGACTATGACTTTTGTAAGCACCAACAGCTGCACGACTTGATTTTCTACCTACGGCAAATTCGGCGATCATAATACTAACACCAATAAATACAACAAAAGCTAAATAAATAAGAAGAAATGCCGCACCACCATTTTCACCCAGTAGGTAGGGGAATCTCCAGATATTACCAAGTCCAACGGCTGAGCCAGCTGCTGCCATGATAAAACCAATCCTCGATCCCCAATTCTCTCTTTTGACTAAACTTTTTTCCATAAAAAAACTCCCTCCTTTAAATGTTTAAGTTTGTAGTACCAGTAATAAGATATTAGTGCAAAATACTAATTAGAATTACTTATTAAATTGATTACAAAAACTTATTTAATGATATTACCATATACATAAAAGCATGTCAATGGTAAAATGTTTCAAATATTTAAAATATTTTAAATGTAGGTTATATTAAATATCACCGTTGGTTTTTCTCCAAATAAGCATAATAAAATCTGCTGGAGATTTGGACAACCCTGGCTATTACTCGAAACACCTCCAATTACAAAATCCAGAAGGTTTTGTAAAATAACAATAATTATCTTTAATAGAGGTTAAATATAAAATAAACTATACATAAAGGAAGTAATTTCTTCTAAAAATAAAAAACAAAAAAATACAATCTATTATACAGAATATATCACAGTCCCAACAAAAAGTCAAAATAGTTAAAATATTCACACTAAAATTTGCAAGGTTATTATAAATAATCAGCAGTTTAAATTTTATAATCTTTTTTACTTATGAAAGCATACATCGGTTTTGGGGGAAGATTTTAAAGGAATGATGATGAGGAAAGGGGTGGATATCACCCTTTTCCTATAGAAGATAGGTGATCCACCCACAAGATAAAATAGCAATATTATAAATTTTGGTACTATTTTTAACAAGGTACTTATGGAGAAATATTTCTATGTATGCTATCATTAAGATTAGCGATAAATAAAGTTATCATTTAAATTTTATGTAAGGAGGAATTGAACATGAAGGCAATGATTCGTATGAGGATGAGTATGCATGATGCCCACTATGGAGGAAACTTGGTGGATGGAGCAAAAATGCTTCAATTATTTGGAGATGTGGCAACAGAGCTTTTAATCCGTAATGATGGAGATGAGGGACTGTTTGCTGGCTATGAAAGTGTGGAATTTACAGCTCCAGTATATGCTGGGGATTATATTGAAGCAGTGGGAGAAATCACAAAGATGGGGAACAGTTCTAGAAAAATGACCTTTGAAGCCCGTAAGGTTATTGTACCTCGTCCCGACATCAATGATTCTGCCTGCGATGTTTTAGAGGAGCCTATCGTTGTATGTAGAGCGATGGGAACCTGTGTGGTTCCGAAGGATAAACAGAGAAATAAATAATAAAGGAGGGTTATTATGGAAAAGCTAATTATTACAGCCGCTCTTACGGGGGCAGAGGTCACAAGGGATCTACAGCCAAACCTACCTATCACCCCCGATGAAATTGCACAGGAAGCCTATGATGCCTACAAGGCAGGGGCTTCTATTGTACACATCCATGCCAGGGATGAGGAGGGAAACCCTACCCAGTCCTTTGAGGTATATAGGGAGATTAAAGAGAAAATTGAGGCTAAATGTAATATCATTTTTCAGCCCTCCACCGGTGGAGCTGTATGGCATTCTCCTGAGGATAGATTACAACCGGTAGAATTAAAGCCAGAAATGGCAACCTTAAGCTGTGGCACCTGCAATTTTGGTCCCGATGTTTTTATGAACAGCGAAGGCTATATGGAAAAGTTCGCCAGTAGAATGAAGGAGCTGGGTGTGAAGCCGGAGATGGAAATCTTTGAACGGGGAATGATTGAAAATGCCAAGAAGCTAGTGAAGAAGGGCTTAGCAGTAGCACCCCTGCACTTTGATTTCGTGTTGGGGGTACCGGGGGCTTGTCCAGCTACACCAGAGGATTTACTACATATGGTGAAGGCCATCCCAGAGGGTTCTACATGGACGGTGGCTGGTTTGGGTAGACATGAACTGTCATTGGCCACGATGGCTATTCTATTAGGGGGTCATGTAAGGGTTGGTTTTGAAGATAATATTTACTATAATAAGGGACAGTTGGCCAACTCCAATGCCCAATTAGTAGAAAGAATCGTAAGAATTGCCAATGAACTGGGCAGGGAAGTAGCTACTCCTGATGAAGCAAGGAAAATCTTAGGAATAGGAAGGGAATAAAATGAAGCTTTTTATTGATACTGCCAATGTTGATGAAATAAGAGAAATTGCTGAATGGGGGATTTTAGAAGGTGTTACCACCAATCCTTCCCTCATTGCTAAGGAAGGTAGAGATTTTAAGGAAGTTATTAAAGAAATTACAGAAATTGTAGATGGACCTATTAGTGCTGAGGTTATTAGTCTCAAGGCAGAGGAAATGGTGCAGGAGGCTGAAGGATTAGTAAAAATCCACAATAATATTGTCATCAAAATTCCTATGACGGAGGAAGGCTTAAAGGCTGTAAAGCTTCTTGCAGCTCAAGGGATTAAAACCAATGTTACCTTAGTATTTTCTGCTGCCCAAGCTTTGATGGCTGCAAAAGCAGGAGCCACCTATGTCAGCCCATTTTTGGGAAGGTTAGATGATATCGGCCATAGAGGTATAGACCTTGTGGAGGAAATTGTAGAAATTTTCGACTTGTATGGTATGGATACTGAAGTTATATCAGCCAGTATACGGCATACTACCCATGTTCTAGAGGCTGCCAAGGTAGGCTCCCATATTGCCACCATACCCTATGGTATATTTAAGCAGATGGTAAAACATCCCCTTACCGACAGTGGGATAGAACGATTCTTAAAAGACTGGGAAAATGCAGTGAAATAGATGTTGAAAATTTATTAAAATATATAATAAAGGAGGAGAAATTATGCGGTTAAAGGATAAGGTGGCTTTGATCACAGGCTCTACTAGGGGTATAGGTAGGGCGATTGCGGAAAAGTATGCTGAAGAAGGGGCTAAGGTCATACTAATTGACAGAAGTGGAAAAGGCCTTGATAAAGCAATGGGGGAAATGAAGGCAAAGTATGGAGTAGCCTATGGTTATGTGATGGATGTAACCAACAGATCTCAAGTCCAGGAAGTGTTTGCTAAGATTATAGAAGATTTGGGAACAATAGATATTTTAGTCAACAACGCTGGTATTACAGCCGATGCTCAAATTTACAAAATGGCCGATGAGCAGTGGGATAATGTCATCAATGTTAACTTAACAGGTGTATTTAACTGTACAAAGGAAGCCGTAAAGATCATGAGGGAAAAGGAATTTGGGAAAATCATCAACATTTCCTCGGTAGTAGGATTGTATGGGAACTTTGGTCAAACCAACTATGCTGCTACAAAATCTGGTGTCATCGGCATGACCAAAACATTAGCCAAAGAATTAGGCAGAAAAAATGTCAATGTCAATGTAGTATGCCCAGGCTTTATTGCTACAGAAATGACGGAAAAGATGCCGGAAAAGGTATTGGCCACAATGAAGGAAAAAGCACCTCTAAACCGATTAGGAACTCCAGAAGACATCGCAAATGCATGTGTTTTCCTAGCATCTCAAGAAGCCAGCTTTGTAACGGGAGCTGTGTTATCTGTGGATGGAGGAATTGTACTATAGATTTGTCCTAAGCTTTTACTATTTAAATATAAAGGAGGAAGATGTCAAAAAATGATGTCTTCCTTATTTTTTGGGAAATATTATTTCGTCAGTTGTGAAATAATATGGTTGAGAATTGCCCTTCAATAGTATAATATATTTATATAATAATCTACATAAAGTATAACACAATAACAGGATCATACTGAATATTCAAACAACATATTGTTTTGGATGAAGGAGGAATTTTGATGGATAGAAGTTTATCCTTGGAGTTAGTAAGAGTAACAGAAACAGCAGCCTTGGCTTCGGCCTCCTATATGGGTAGAGGTGATAAGGAGGGAGCTGATCAGGCGGCGGTAGATGGTATGAGAAGTACTTTTTCTGGTCTTTCTATTAAAGGAACGGTTGTCATCGGTGAAGGTGAGCTGGACGAGGCACCGATGTTATATATTGGAGAAGTAGTGGGCTGTGGAGAAGAAGGAGAGTTAGAGGTAGATATTGCAGTGGATCCTTTAGAAGGAACGAATCTGATCGCCAAGGGTCTCCCCAACGCCATTGCAGTAGTAGCCATAGCTCCTAAGGGATGTCTTTTACATGCCCCCGACACCTATATGAAAAAAATTGCCGTAGGCCCTAAAGCAAAGGGTGCTGTGGATATCAATGCCCCTGTAAAACAAAATCTAGAGGCCGTGGCAAAGGCTTTGGATAAAAACATAGAGGATGTAACGGTTATTATCCAAGACCGGGACAGACACGCTGATATTATCCGGGAGGTGAGGGAAGCAGGGGCCAGGATTAAACTCTTTAGTGATGGGGATGTGGCGGCTGCCATGGCAACTGGGTTTGAGGAAACCGGGGTAGATATTATGCTGGGAATCGGAGGTGCTCCCGAAGGAGTTATCGCTGCTGTAGCTTTAAAATGCTTGGGTGGCGATATGCAGGGGATTCTTCATCCCATGAGTGAGGAAGAAGTAGGGCGTTGCAGGGAGATGGGTTTATCAAAGGAAGATGTAGAAAAGGTTCTGACCCTAGATGATTTGGTCAGCAGTGATGACTGTTTCTTTGCGGCAACAGGGATTACCCAAGGAGATTTGCTGAAGGGGGTTCTTTACCTAGGCAACAATCAAGCCCAAACCCACTCGGTTGTAATGAGGGGGGAAACAGGCACCATAAGATTTGTTGAAGCCATCCATCGTTTAGATAAAAATGAAACCTTGACGGAGGTATTAAAGAAGCATAAAACCTTTATGCCCAATAGGTAATATATGAAGCCTCCTTTAATATAGCCCTATTAAAAGAAGTAATTATTGAATAAAGAACAAAATTTTATAAAAGGCAGGGAAAAAATATGGATCGTAACTTAGCCTTAGATTTAGTTAGAGTAACAGAAGCAGCTGCCCTAGGAGCTGCAAAGCACATGGGCAGAGGAGATAAAATCGCAGCTGATCAAGCTGGAGTAGATGGTATGAGAAAGGTCTTCGACAACCTCAACATTGAGGGGGTCGTTGTTATTGGCGAAGGGGAAATGGATGAAGCCCCAATGCTCTATATAGGAGAAACTGTAGGCAAAAGAGGGGCTGAATGTATCAAGGTAGACATTGCTGTAGACCCTGTGGAAGGCACCAACTCTGTAGCTAAGGGTCTTCCCAATGCTATTGCAGTAGTGGCCATGGCCCCTAGAGGATGCTTATTAAATGCCCCTGATATGTATATGGACAAAATTGCTGTAGGACCCAAAGCTGCTGGAAGGGTTCATATCGATGCCCCCATCTATGAAAACCTCAAGGCAACCGCTGAAGCCTTAAATAAAAGCATTACAGATCTAACAGTGACCATGCTGGATAGACCAAGGCATCAGGATATTGTTAGACAATGTAGAGAGGCAGGAGCTCGCATCAAGCTATTTAAGGATGGGGATGTTGCCGCCGCTTTAGCTACCTGCTTTGACTATACAGGGGTGGATATTATGCTGGGAATTGGTGGTGCTCCAGAGGGGGTAATTGCTGCTGCAGGATTGAAATGTCTAGGGGGACAATTTGAAGGCAAACTGATTCCCTATGAAGAGGAAGAAAGGGAAAGATGTATAAAAATGGGTGTGGATGTCAATAAAATCCTATATATGGAGGATTTGGTAAAGGGTCAAGAAGTTTACTTTGCCGCCACTGGCATTTCCGATGGGGAGCTACTGAAGGGGGTTATGTATAAAGGAAACAATCAAATCACAACCCATTCTGTCGTTATGCGTTCCAAAACAGGAACTATTCGTTTTATAGAAGCCATCCATCGCCTCAACAAAAAGCCTAAATATGCCTATTGACAAAAAATGAATTTTAGTTAAATAATTGACAGTTCTTGCAAAACGTGATAGCATAGTCTAAAAATGACTTCATAAGGGGGCAAAGTTTATTTAACTTTGTCCCTATCATTGAATAAGTTGGAGGTGTAACAAAAGTTGGAAGATTCGGAACTACAGGAAATGAAGCTTACGGAGCTTCGAGAGGAAGCAAAACAATTGGGTATAAAGAATTTAGTGAAATATAAAAAGTCGGAACTAATTGAACTGATTTTGCAGGAAAAGCAAAAGGAAAAACCAAAGGAAAAACCAAAGGAAGTAAAACCAGTTACTCCCATTATCAATAAGAAGGAAAACCAATTACCCCAGCATCTTTCCGATGAAATTCCAGAAGGAGAAGAAATGAACGTTGCTGAAGGCATACTGGAAATCCATCAAGATGGCTATGGATTCCTCAGAAGAGAAAATTATTTATCCAGTGATAATGATATATACATATCTCCATCTCAAATTAGAAGATTTAATATGAGGACGGGAGACAAAATTACTGGTATTACAAGGCCCCCAAAAAGCGGTGAAAAGTTTAAAGCTCTTCTTTATGTAAAGAAAATCAATGAATTAAATCCAGAATCTGCTATCCAAAGACCAAATTTTGAAGATCTTACCCCTATTTATCCCAAGGAACGAATAAATTTAGAAAATGAAACAAATGAATTATCTACACGATTAATTGACCTGATAGCCCCTATTGGAAAAGGGCAAAGAGGTGTTATTGTTGCCCCTCCAAAGGCAGGAAAAACCATTTTGCTACAAAAAATTGCCAATAGTGTAGCCATCAATTATCCAGAGATTGAAATTATTGTACTTCTCATTGATGAACGGCCTGAAGAAGTAACCGATATGCAGCGATCCATTAAAGGAGAAGTGGTTTATTCCACATTTGATGAGTTGCCTAGTCACCACATTAAGGTGGCAGAAATGGTATTAAATCGGGCCCAAAGATTGGTGGAGCATGGTAAGGATGTTTTGATTTTATTGGATAGTATTACAAGACTAGCTAGAGCCTATAATCTCACCATTCCGCCTACAGGAAGAACCCTTTCAGGAGGTTTAGACCCAGGAGCCCTTCATAAGCCTAAAAGATTTTTTGGTGCTGCCAGAAATTTAGAAGAGGGTGGAAGTCTTACGATTATTGCAACTGCTTTGGTGGAAACGGGAAGTAGGATGGACGATGTTATTTTTGAAGAGTTTAAAGGTACTGGTAATATGGAGCTTCATCTAGATCGCAAGCTATCGGAAAAGAGAATATTTCCTGCTGTGGATATTAATAAATCCGGTACCAGAAGAGAAGAACTATTGTTGAGTCAGGTTGAACTAGAGGGTATTTGGAGTATTCGTAGGGCTATGAGCAATAATTCGGTGCAGGAGGTTACAGAAAAAATTGTAAGCTCCCTAATGGAAAGTAGAAAAAACAGTGATTTCGTGGAAATGATCAGGAAAAGTATTTAGTGATTTTTTTCTTGTCACTATAAAGGTTATATGCTATAATGTAGTAGTTAAATTCTTAAGGGATAATATTTACTATTAACTACTTAATAATAAAGAAGTTATCATCATTTCAACATAAGTATTTTAGGGAAAGAGGTGAATACAATGAAAAACGGTATCCATCCAGAATACAATGAAGTAGACGTTTTCTGTGCATGTGGAAACAGCTTCAAAACAAAGTCAACAAAAAAAGAAATCAGAGTTGAAATTTGTTCTGACTGCCATCCTTTCTATTCTGGTAAGCAAAAAGCAGTAGAAAAAGGTGGACGTGTAGAAAAATTCAAGAAAAAATTTGGTATGTAAGATTCCTAAATAGATGTAATCAATCAAGGTTAGAAGGGACCCTTTCTAACCTTGATTTTTTGTATAACAAAGATCTTCTTTGATGACAAGTAGAAGTGGGCTTTAATGCTAGAGGTTGTCTAGAATCTAAAGAGGAGATGAGACAATGGTAGATATAGTAGAATATTCTAAGCGGGGTAGTATAGAAGTTATTGTAGGACCTATGTATGCTGGAAAAAGCGAGGAACTGATTCGAAGGGTAAATAGGGCGAAGATAGCTGATTTGAAGGTATTGACCTTTAAGCCAGCCATTGATGATAGATATTGCAGCAACAATATTACCTCCCATAATGGTAAAAAGATGGGGTGTACAGTAGTAGAAAGTGCCAAAGAAATCAAGGAATACATAGAGAAGGAAGACTTTGATGTCTTGGCCATTGATGAGGTTCAGTTTTTTGGTGAAGGTGTTATAGAAATCTGCCAAAAAGCTGCTGAAGAAGGAAAACGGGTTATTGTCTCTGGTTTAGATATGGACTTTAGGGGAGAGCCCTTTAATGTCACACCAAACCTTATGGCCATAGGAGAATATGTTA
This sequence comes from Natronincola ferrireducens, assembly GCF_900100845.1. Taxonomy (NCBI): domain Bacteria; kingdom Bacillati; phylum Bacillota; class Clostridia; order Peptostreptococcales; family Natronincolaceae; genus Natronincola; species Natronincola ferrireducens. The sequence continues at coordinate 186,885 of NZ_FNFP01000001.1, forward strand.
CAAAGCTGACGGCCATCTGTAGGGTATGTAAAATGCCTGCCACCAGAACCCAAAGACTTGTTAATGGAGAGCCGGCTAAGTACAGTGATCCCATCATTATGGTGGGGGCTAAGGAGAGCTATGAAGCAAGGTGTAGAAGGTGCCATAGGGTAATTAAATAGGATTTTAAAAGATATCTATGGGATTTTATAGGGATAGGTATCTTTTTTTGTCTAAAAACCAGTCCCGTTATTCTATTAGCCAGTTGAAGCTATAGGGTATATTGCTATACTATGATGGATTGTAGCTACTTATAAGCAACAAATTTCAAGGGATGCCACTTATGTGTATCATAATGAGCCACTATTTCAAATAGACAATATATATGCAACAGTTCAAAACAATAAAATTTTTAGAAAATTATTGACAAATATTGTGGAACAATATATTATTTAAGATAGATACATCATATGAAACACAATGTATCAAAATGAAACAAAGCAAGACCTTCAATTGGAGTTTAGGAACAAAAAATATGGAGGTTTTGAAAATGCTTGGCTAATGCTGTTTGCTATTTCATCCTGGTTTTGACACTTAATGTTGATAAAAAGGGGAAGGAGGGTGGAGATAGGGGCTAAGCATGATTTTGGTGATATAAAAGAAAAAGAGGAGGGAATTATTGTGAAAAAAATAATAGGGTTTATGTTAATAGTTGTGTTGTTAACAACCACGCTTGTGGGATGTGGCCAGTCTGCTGGAGGTAGTAATGCAGGTGAACAAGATGCTGGAGTTATCAAAATTGCTGTTGCAGGTCCGTTGACAGGTGATTTTGCAGAGTATGGTACTGGCTTTAAAAATGCTGTTGAGCTTCAGGTAGCCGAGTGGAATAATGCCGGTGGTGTTCTTGGAAAACAAATTGAAATAGTTGTATATGATGATAAAAACAATGGCGAAGAGGCAGCTACCATTGCTGAGAGAATTGCTTCTGACAAGGATATTATGGCGGTAATAGGACACTTTGCCAGTGGCGTATGTATGGCGGCTTCCCCAACCTATCAGGAAAACGGTATCATCAATGTATCGCCTTCCGCATCGCATCCTGACTTTACAAAAGAAGGGGACTTTATTTTTAGAAACAATACTGTAATCAATGTAGAGGCTCAAGTGGCTGTTGATCTTGCGTTAAACACCTTAGACAAGAAAAAAGTAGGTATCCTTTCAGTAAGAACCGACTGGGGAACAAATACTGCAGAAATTACTAAAGGTCTAGTAGAAGCTGGAGGAGGAACCGTCGTTGAACACCAAGAGGTTGTTGATGGCACCATTGACTTTGGACCAAATATTACAAGATTACATAATGCAGGGGCTGATGTAGTGATTGTTGTAGCTATGTACAATACACTAGCACCGTTTGCAACCCAATATAAAGCAGTTAATCCTAATATTGATCTGGTAGGATTCTCCAATGCCTACAGTCAACAATTAATTGATCTTGCAAAAGAAAATGCTGAAAATATTCATTTCCCTACAATCTTTTTCCATGGCAGTTCAGATCCAGCTATTCAAGCTTATGTAAAGGCTTATGAAGATAAATTTGGTTCTAGTTCAAGTAGTTTGACTGCCCAAGCCTATGATAGTGCAGGTATTATTTTAGAGGCTATTGAAGCTGCTGGAAAGGCTGATCGCAGAGCCATAAGAGACGAACTTTATAAAATGGTTTATTCAGGTGTAACTGGTCAAACTAGCTTCAATGATATAGGAGATGCTATTAAGAGCTTTACAACTGTTAAAATCGAAAATGGTGTTTTTGTAGAGGTGCAATAACAAGGATAGTATAGAAAAATCCATAAAGCATTAGGCAGTATATAACATAAACAAGGGGGTGTAAGCTTGATAGTACAGCAACTAATGAATGGTTTGGCTTTAGGGATGGTGTATGCACTAATTGCAGTAGGATATTCCCTGGTCTTTGGAATTTTAAGACTGGTGAATTTTTCCCATGGATCAGTTTACGCATTTGGTGCCCATATGGCGTTGCTTTTCGTGGCTATGGAATTTGGTGTGGTGCCAGCTTTAATTCTAAGTATAGTGTTTACTGGCATATTAGGAATGGCCATTGACAAGATTGCCTTGGCCCCCCTTAGGGCTAAAAATTCAAAGGGTATAGCAGCGTTAATTACAACGATTGGTATTTCCTACATTATCCAAAACCTTCTTATGATTGTATTTGGAAGTGAAACCAAATATTTTCCTAAGCTATTTGATTATGGCAATATCCATATAGGTGGCTTTAGCCTAAATACCACACAACTATTTATATTTGGTGTATCTCTAATGTTACTTTTATTACTTACTTTTATTATAAGAAAAACCAAAATAGGTCTTGCTATGAGGGCGGTAGAGCAAAACCCAAAGGCCGCCAATCTAATGGGTATAGACGTAAACTTTATAATAAGCTTTACCTTCTTTTTAGGAGGGGCTTCGGCGGCTATTGCCGGAACTTTAATAAGCGGATATTATCAGGTCGTTTATCCGACAATGGGTTTTCTAGCAGGACTTAAGGCCTTCTCTGCTGCAGTATTAGGTGGAATTGGTATATTACATGGTTCGATTATAGGAGGATTGGTGGTAGGTGTTTCTGAAAGCTATGCTGCTGCTTTTCTTGGAGGAAGCTATAGGGATGCTGTAGCATTTATTATCCTCATTATCGTTCTTCTTGTAAAACCAACGGGCTTATTTGGAAAGAAAGGTGTTGTAAAGGTATAGGACTATGAAAAATATATATTTTGCTAACAATCAACTTTTCAGTAAATTAAGTGAAAAAGTAAGGAGCATCACCGCTAATACCAAAGTAAACTACTGTGTTTTGGTTGGTTTACTATTAGCTTTACCCTATATCATCAGTTCCCAATATCTTTTAAGAATTGTCATTATGATAGGTATATATAGTATATTGGCCTTATCGTTGGGTCTTGTTACAGGATATGCTGGACAAATATCTTTAGGACATGCAGCTTTTTATGCAATAGGTGCCTACACCTCCGCTGTCATTAGTGTTAACTTTGGCATTAGCTTCTTTATTACAGCACCTATTGCAGCTATTGTTGCAGCCTTATGTGGATTGTTATTGGGACTACCTACCTTAAGGCTTTCGGGAACTTACTTAGCAATTACTACACTAGGATTTTGTGAAATAGTAAGGATGGTATTGCTTAATTGGGATCCAGTTACAAATGGACCCTTAGGGATTTCTAGAATTCCAAGACCCTCTTTGTTTGGTTTGGATCTTACCCTAGCAAATAACGGTATGTATTACTTGATGTTGGTATTTTTAGCATTGACGGTTTTAACAGTTATGGCCATTGTTAGGTCTAAGATGGGTCGAGCCATGACAGCCATTAGAGAAGATGAATTAGCGGCAACCATGATGGGAATTAAAACCACAACCTATAAAGTTATTGCCTTTGTGGTATCTGCCTTTTTTTCTGGACTTGCCGGTGCCTTCTATGCCCATATGATAAGATTCATTGACCCCAACACCTTTACCTTTGATACTTCTATCATGATTTTAAGTATTGTTATTTTAGGGGGTATGGGTACGATTAAAGGTATGTTTTTAGGCTCCATTATTTTGGTTTCATTTCCAGAGGTTTTAAGATTTTTACAGGAATATAGATTTGTTGTTTATGGATTTGTCTTAGTTATGATGATGAGATTTCGTCCCCAAGGTATTTTAGGAGGACAACAAAAATCTGAATATAAGCTTCCTAAAGGGGTTGTAGTTGATAGGGATCAAAACCCATCCCCTGTAGAAAAAGGGAAAGCAATTCATACAGTAGAGGAAGGGATATGATATGGCATTCCTTGAAGTGAAAGATGTAACAAAACAATTTGGTGGACTTCTTGCCGTTGATAAGGTTTCCTTAGAGGTCAACAAAGGAGAAATAATAAGTATTATAGGTCCTAATGGTGCTGGCAAAACAACACTTTTCAATATGTTAACAGGGGTTTACACCTTGACTGAAGGTGAAATTATCCTTGACGGAAAACCAATACACAATCTTCCACCCCAAGAAATTGTTAAGGCTGGATTAGCCAGGACATTTCAAAACATCAGACTTTTTGGGGATATGAGGGTTATTGAAAATGTTTTGGTAGGAATGCATATCAATACGGAGTACAATTTCTTTGATTTGCTATTTAGGACAAAACGATTTCGAAATTTAGAGAGGGAAAAACATCAAGTAGCAATAGAAATCCTTGATTCAATAGGCCTTAAATCTAAGATGCACAACTATGCTACTAATTTACCCTATGGTGATCAGAGGAGATTAGAGATAGCTCGAGCTATCTCCACCGATGCACAAATTCTTCTGTTAGATGAACCGGCAGCTGGGATGAATCCCAATGAATCGGAGGAACTGTTGAATTTTATTAAGACATTAAGGGATAAAGGCTATACCATCATACTGATTGAGCATGATATGAACGTTGTTATGAATATTTCCGATAGGATTTATGTCATCGACCACGGTAAAAAAATTGCTGAAGGTTTGCCATCGGACATTGCCAACAATAAACGGGTAATCGAGGCATATCTTGGAAGGAGTGAATAGCCGTGCTAGTAGTTAAGAACTTAAATACCTATTACGGAAATATCCATGCCCTTAAGGGGGTTAGCCTAGAAGTAAAAGAGGGGGAAATTGTCACCCTTATAGGTAGCAATGGTGCTGGTAAAAGTACCACCTTAGGAAGTGTTACAGGGTTATTAAAGACCAGCTCTGGAGAAGTATGGTTTAAGGAGGAAAACATCACCAATGCTCCTCCTTCAGAAATTGTGAAAAAGGGTATAAGTCTTTCCCCGGAGGGTCGGGAGGTTTTTCCTGCCCTGACGGTGGAGGAAAATCTTCAATTGGGGGCTTATATAAGAAAAGACAAACAAAACATTGCAGAATCCTATGATAGGGTCTATGATTTGTTTCCACGACTGTTTGAAAGGAAGAAACAACAGGCAGGCACCTTATCCGGTGGTGAACAGCAAATGCTGGCCATAGGTAGAGGATTAATGTCAATGCCGAAATTGCTCTTATTGGATGAGCCTTCCTTAGGTCTTGCTCCCAACCTAGTGCTTATGATTTTTGATTTGATTGTTTCAATTAATCAACAGGGTACTACTGTATTGTTGGTTGAGCAAAATGCCAATATGGCATTGTCCATTGCCCATCGAGGCTATGTTTTAGAAACCGGCAAGGTAACCTTGACGGATGATGCCAAAGCATTAAGCGATAATGATATGGTTAGAAGGGCTTATTTAGGAAACATTTAAAATTTAAATATAAAATATAAAATATAAAAAATGGAGGTATGTCATTATGTGTCAAGCATGTGAATGTGAAAAAACGTATACACAAGAGGAACTTACAGAGGCTTTTAGAAGTGCAATTGAGGATAGGGGAAGATGGTTTTATTTATTACATAAGTATACACCAGAGGGATTTGATGAAATAGCTGAGAAGGCAATAACTGAATTTGGTATTGCAAAGGGTAAAGGTTTAGGAGAATGTAAAACTGCTAAGGATTTTGCAAATGGGATTTTAACAGGTCATGCCCGTGAAGCATTTGCTATGGAGCCAATCAAGCTGGAGGAAGATGAAAGTGTCATTAAGTTCCGTCACTGTGCCCTTGTAGAAGCATGGAAAAAGCTTGGTTGTTCAAAGGAGGAAGTTGCACATCTATGTGATCTAGCTTGCTTTGGGGACTTTGGCATGGTGAGTGTATTCCCAGAATTAAAGCTTGAGTTTAAGCAACTTTTAGCTAGAGGAGAAGAATGCTGCGAAATGGTTATTACAAAAAAATAGTTAGGGTGATAAATCATGAAAAAAATAATTAATAATCCTAATCATGTTGTAACAGAAATGCTTCAAGGTATTGTAAAGGCCCATCCTGAACTTCAATACTTTGAGGGGGTTGAAGTAATCTGTAAAAAAGATAAGAAGAAAAAAGTAGGACTTGTATCAGGGGGGGGTAGTGGCCATGAGCCCGCCCATGCAGGTTATGTAGGAACAGGTATGTTGGATGCAGCTGTATCTGGCAATGTGTTTGCATCACCATCCCCCGATAGGGTTTTGAAGGGTATTCAAGAGGCCAACACTGGTGAAGGGGTTCTTCTAATTATCAAAAACTACTCTGGAGATATTATGAATTTTGATATGGCTAAGGAATTGGCAGAAATGGAAGGAATCAGGGTAGAGTCAGTGGTGGTTAAGGATGACGTAGCTGTGAAGGACAGTACTTATTCTACTGGAAGAAGAGGGATTGCTGGTACTGTATTTGTCCATAAATTAGCCGGTGCTAAATCAGAAACTGGAGCTAGTTTAGATGAGGTGAAAAGAGTAGCAGAAAAAACCATCACAAATATCCGTAGTATGGGTATGGCTATGACCCCTTGTACATTACCTGCTGTTGGTAAGCCAGGGTTTGTATTGGAAGAAAATGAAGTAGAAATTGGCATGGGAATCCACGGAGAACCAGGGGTTGAAAAAACCACCATAAAAACCGCTGTTGAGCTTGCAGAAATTTTGTGCAACAAAATTCTTGATGATTATGATTATGAAGGAAGCGAAGTTGCTTTAATGGTCAATGGACTTGGGGCCACTCCTTTAATGGAATTATACATTTTAAACAATGAAGTTGAGAAGGTTTTATCTAAGCATAATATTAAAATTCATAAAACCTTTGTAGGAAACTATATGACAGCCCTTGAGATGGCCGGTTGTTCCATTACTTTACTCAAGCTTGATGATGAACTAAAAGAACTGCTGGATGCTCCTTGTGATACACCAGCAATGAAAGTTTAGGTGATAACTATGGAGATAAAGATCAATACTAAAAAGTATATTGAATATATTGAAATGGCAGCGAAAAAGATTGAAGCCAGCAAGGATTATGTCACAGAGCTGGACTCCATAACCGGTGATGGAGATCATTGGGTGAATATGAACATGGGATTTGAAAAATTAGTGGAAACCAAAGAAGAACTGGCCACTATGGACTTGGGACCATTGTTTCAAAAAATTGGTATGCTGCTGATGTCTACTGTAGGAGGATCTTCTGGAGTATTATACGGAAGTGCTTATATAAAAGCAGCTAAAACCATCGGTGATCAGAAGGAAATGGATATCAATCTATTATGTGATGTATTGGAAGCAAAGGTAAATGCCATTATGGAACGTGGCAATGCTAAGCCAGGATGTAAAACCATGATTGATACATTGTATCCAGCTGTGACTGCTTTAAAGGAAGCTTTAGAAAAGGGATTGAATGACTATGATGCTTTACAAGCTTTAAAGCAGGCGGCAATTGATGGAATGAACAGCACGAAGGATATGGAGGCCCTTAAGGGTAGAGCTTGTTATCAATCAAACAAAGGTGCAGGGCATATTGATCCAGGAGCTGTCACCATGTGTTACCAAATAGAAGTTTTAGTTGAATGTTTATGTAAAGAATAGTAAACTGATTGTAACAAAAGGTGTTAAATAAGCAGTAAATACCCTATCATTATTTAAGGTGATATTCAATGTATCTTGGAGAAATTAGAGGCGCTGCATCAAAGTTTGCTGAAACTATTTCAAAAATTTTTGATGTTGATGTCATGATCATCGATAACAACTATAATAGAATAGCCAACACATTCATCTATGCAAACGACCCTACTCCTATTACTCGGTATACGATAATAGGAGAGGTGTTGCATACAGGAAAGGTTGTAGCAGTAAAAAATAAAGCTATCTATCAACACTGTAAAAATTGTTCGGATTTAGAGGAGTGTGCTATATCAGGGCTTGTTAGTGTGCCTATATTCTTTGAACAGAAGGTTATAGGAGCTATTGCCCTGTTAGTACCCAACAATAAAACTAGTCCTATTTTTGAAAATCTTGAGATTTCAATAGATTTTTTAGAAAAAATGTCGGATTTATTAAGCTCAAAGCTTAAAAATATTGATGACTATAATAAGCTTAATCTTATTAAAAAAGAGCGGGAAATCATCCTGGATATGCTGGAGGATGGGTTGGTATTTTTAAATGATGTGGGAGAAGTGATGCATTGTAATCATCAATTTGAGAAATTTTTCAGAATTGAGAAACAGATTACTGGTCAGCATATAGAAAAGATCATCGATCACCCATTGATTCATGATACTATTGTATTTAGAAAAAATTTTTCCCATAAATTATTCTATTATGAAGAAAAGAGCTATGGTTTCTATGGTTTTTTATCCTGCCATAACATCACTTTAAATGCTGTTAACTATGGGTTTTTACTGACATTTAAAAGTCTTGGAAGAGTATATAATGTTTTAAATGAGGCTTCCGATAATAAAACGAATATTTCCTTCAATGATATTGTTGGCAAAGATGCCAAATTAATTGAAGAAATCAACAAAGCAAAACAACTTGCTGTAACCAATGAGATTATTTTAATTTCCAGTGAACCAGGCCTTGGAAAGTCTGTTTTTGCTAAAGCTATTCATAATTTTTCCGACAGGGCACAACAATACTTTGTATGTGTGGATTGTTATAATAAACCCTATGATTTGTTGGAAAAGGAGATTTTTGGATATCAAATCAATGAAAACCCTAAAACAACAGGGATTGGTAAGTTAAGAATGGGCCACAAGGGTACAATATTTTTTAAAAACATAAATGACATGCCCCTTTATCTACAGCAATGGCTGGTGGACATTATTAAGACCAAGCAGCTTAAACAAGGGACCTATAAGGATTTTCCCATTGATGTTAGGATGATTTTTGATACCCGTTGCGATATAGCCTCCCTTGTTGAAAGGGGAATGTTTAATGAGGAGTTATATTTCAGGATTTCAAAAAATATCATAAGGATACCTCCTCTTTCCCGTCGCAAAGGAGATATAAAAATAATTGTAGATGATACAATCGAAAAGCTGAAGGCAAAACACCTAAAAACCCATCTTAAATTTGATAAAGGTGTGTTGGAAAAAATGTATGGATATAGCTGGCCCAATAATATAGACGAAGTTCAAAAAACAGTGGAACTCCTTATTGGAAATGCTAAGGGCTGTAACATTACTTTAGAGGATGTAAGGGATTTTGATTTTGTAGAATTTCAAGGGGCCGAGACAAAAACTGTAGAGGTTATGGAAAGAGAATTAATAGAAAAAATGCTAGCCAAATACCAATCCAAAACAGAAATGGCAAAGGCCATGGGGATAGGTCGAGCAACCTTATATAGGAAGCTAAGAAAATATGGAATGATTTAAATTGCAAAATTTATAAAACTACCCTGGGCTTTAAAAGGGTAGTTTTTATAATTAATAGGAAATTATATACTTTGCAAAAATGTGGATAAGTTTAAACGTAAGTTGCATCAATTTTTTCAATCCAGGTTTTAAGTAAAAGAGTTGATTTAATTTCCGTTATTGGTTTCAAAAAAGTCTACCAATAAACCTTCCAAAGGGTGACTTTTTTATATTTAAGAAATTGCTTATAGAACAATTCAAAGTTCGGCAGAAATCTTACATTTATTGACAGATACATTCCTCTATAGTAATATTTGTTTAAGATGAGTAGGGTGTAAAACAAGGAAGGATACAATCTATTTGACTTCCTAGCTAAAGACCTAGGGTGTAGGACAGGAAGGAAGAATACTTTTGGAAAGGAGTATTTTTATGTCTAATACTTTAATGATCATTGGTTTATTGGGAATGGTGGCTGGTGTTATATCCCCTGTTTTTAGGGTTTTAAACAAGAAACCCAGACGTTCTGCAGGATGGGTAGTAACTATAATCCTATCTTTTTTAATTTTTATTTTAGGGGTAGTACTGGGGATGGAATAATTTAAAACGGGTGACTTCAGTATATTACTGGAATCACCCGTTTTATTGATAATAGAATCGGAAGTAGCTATACCAATCAATTAACTGCTTTGGCGGATTATCGATTATCATCTTTTATCTATCAACGCCTCTCTACTTTAGTTTTTTCAAAGGGATTTTGTGAAGGTTATCTATACTACCTCTGGCCTACAATCAAAGTACTACTTTTAATATACAGGGTTTTACTTATGAGATTGGTAGGGAACTACCGGATTCTATTATATTATATATATACGCAGCAAGTGGAAAAAGTAAACACAAAAAATAAAAAAACCTCAACTTATTTTTTAGGCTCTGTTAAACACTACTGTTGATTTTCACCTTCTATGAATTCTTGCACTCTGTCATTCTGAGGGAACCGAAGGATCTATAGACGCTTCCTTATCCTCGGGGGCAATCCCTTCATATGTTGTCATAGTTTTATCTATACAATATCAACATCTATCTTTAACATAGGCATTTCTTAAGGTTTTTTAATTATAGTAAAGGACCTATAGATAGTATATAATAAAATAGTGAAAATTATTTTAGAGAGGATTTTAATTTATGCCTGAAATTAGACGAACAAGTATAGGGGGTCAAGCCCTTATCGAAGGAGTTATGATGCGGGGACCTAAGGAAGTAGCCATCGTGGTAAGGCGTCCTAACCAAGAGTTAACGGTTAAAAAGGAAGCTGTTGGAGGCATTGTACAAAAATACAAGCTAAATAAAATACCTATTTTGAGGGGTGCCATTGCCTTGATTGATTCAATGGTGCTGGGGATGAAGTCCTTAACCTATTCTGCAGAAGTTGCAGAGGAGGCTATTGAAGAGGAAGAACCCGATAAGTTTCAAAGGCTTATGGAAAGAATCTTTAAGGACAAAGCCAATGATATACTATTATATACCTCTGTAGCTATAGCTATGATGATTTCTATTGGGGTATTTATTATAGGACCCACCTTTGCCACTAGTTTTTTAGGGAGGTACATTGAAGGAAATATTGCATTGAATCTTATAGAAGGACTTTTAAGGCTAGGTATGTTTTTGATTTATGTTATTTTTATTTCTAGAATGAAGGACATTCAGCGGGTATTTCAATATCACGGAGCAGAGCATAAAGCTATTTATTGTTATGAACACGGAGAAGAGTTAACGATAGAAAACGCTAAAAAATATACAACCCTTCACCCTAGATGTGGAACCAGCTTTTTGTTTGTAGTTATGATGGTGAGTATTATTCTCTTTTCTATGGTGGGATGGCCTAATCCTTTGGTAAGGACAGTAACTAGATTGGCATTGTTACCAGTAGTGGCTGGGATTTCTTATGAGATTATTAAAGTCAGTGGTAGAAGCAGCTCTCCTATTATGAAGGTCATTAACTATCCTGGCTTGATGCTGCAAAAACTCACCACCCTTGAACCCGATGCAGGGCAATTAGAGGTGGCAATAGAAGCTTTAAAAAACGTTTTGGTGGAAAATGAAGAAGAAACCAAATGGTAATCGAGAAACCTCGGCCTAGGGGCTGGGGTTTTGTGCAGTCATCCTAATACATTTGCATATAAGGATTTCGTTGGAAACAACGATAGAATTTAACAGACCATTAAAGTGAATACTATATAGCTAGAAAGAATTTTATCCTTCGGTGTATTGCTTTTAGCCTGCCGCCTTATGGAGCCAGGAGATCAAGTACTACATCCTCGAAGTAAATTCGGCTACAATTCAGAGGGTGTAAAAACTCCCTCTTGATAAACAAACTAAGTAATCAACAGGAAAGTTACAAACCAAACTTTCGGTTGTCTACTTACGAATTAAGTCTCATTTTATGAAAGCTTTCTAAAAGGAGGGAAGAATCCTTGATAACTGCAGGGGAATTATTGAAGGAAGCAGTAGAAAGATTAAAGGCATCGGATATAGATACGCCTCGACTGGATGCAGAGGTAATTTTATGTAATTTACTAGAAGTCGACAGGATAAAACTCCACATCTATCCTGAAATGAAGATTTCCCAGGAAATTTGTCTAAAGTATTGGAAGGCTGTTGAAAAAAGATTAAATCGGATGCCGGTGCAATATATTGTCAACCATCAAGAATTTATGGGTTTAGATTTTTGGGTGGAGGAGGGGGTCTTAATCCCTAGGGGAGATACAGAAATATTGGTGGAGAAGGTTTTGGAGCTCTATAATAGCAATAGCTTCCCTGAAACCATCAACATTGTAGATATTGGAACAGGTAGTGGCGCCATTTCCGTAAGCTTAGCCAAATTCATAGAAAAATCTAAGGTATATGCTATAGATATTTCATCGAAGGCTCTAGAAATCGCCACAAAGAACGCCCGCAACAATAAAGTGGAGGATAGAATAACATTTTTGCTAGGGAGCTTATTTGACCCCCTAGAGAAACAGAAGCTAGAGGGAACCTTTAATTTTGTCGTATCCAATCCCCCCTATATTCCCGATAGCACTATTGAAACCTTATCAAGAGAAGTGAAGGACTATGAACCATCTCTAGCTTTAGCTGGTGGGGAAGATGGTCTAGATTTTTATAGGGCAATTGTGGAGGAAGCTCCATTCTTTTTAAAGCCAAAGGGCTGGCTGGCCTTTGAAATCGGCTATGATCAGGGGAAGGCTTTAGAAAAAATGATGGAGCAGGCTGGTTTTTCTCATGTACAGGTGATAAAGGATTTGGCTGGTATGGATAGGGTAGCTATAGGCAGAAAAGGAAATAATCTATAGCAATTTCCTCAGTAATTTGATATAATATACAGTTGGTAGTAATAAAATAAAGTAAATAATGAATAATGAATAATGAAGGTCAAAACCATAAAAGTGTGGATAGAGAAGAGAAAAGGTGTTCTAAAAAACAACCTACAATCTTTAGACCTGTTTTTAAAAATAGAAATCTAACAATAACAATATTGGCGGCCGTAAGAGAGTAAGCTAATGAATATATGAGGTGAGATCATGCTAGAAAAGCTACAGTTTTTACAGGAAAAATATGAGGACATTGGTGTAAAAATCAGTGATCCTGATGTAATTAACAATCAAAGCCTATGGCAAAGGTTGATTAAGGAACATTCGGATTTAGAGCCCATCGTAGGGAAATATAAGGAATATAAAGCTTCAGAGGAAGCCCTGAAGGAAGCAAGAGAAATTCTTTATGATAAAACTGCAGAAGACGAGCTTCGGGAAATGGCGAAGATGGAAATGGATGAACTGGAGGACAAGATTCAAGAGCTGAAGGAAGAATTAAGAATCCTCCTGTTGCCTAAGGACCCCAATGATGATAAAAACGTTATTGTGGAAATCCGTGCAGGAACTGGAGGGGATGAAGCCGCTTTATTTGCAGCGGACCTCTTTAGAATGTACACAAGATATGCCGAAAGAAACGGCTGGAAGACAGAGATGATGAGTTTGAATGAAACGGGAGTAGGTGGTTATAAGGAAATTATCTTTATGATCAAAGGAAAGGGTGCCTATTCTCAGCTGAAGTTCGAAAGTGGTGCCCATCGGGTTCAAAGAATTCCTACTACAGAATCTGGGGGGAGAATCCATACCTCCGCCGCCACTGTAGCTGTTCTTCCAGAGGTGGATGATGTAGAATTCCAAATCAATGCAAATGATCTAAGGGTAGATGTATTTAGATCCTCTGGCTGTGGTGGACAAAGTGTTAACACCACCGACTCAGCTGTAAGGATTACTCATATACCAACAGGATTAGTGGTTTCCTGTCAGGATGAAAAATCCCAGCTAAAGAATAAGGAAAAGGCCATGAAAATCCTAAAGGCAAGACTTCAAGACAAAGCCACCCAAGAACAACAAAGTGAAATTGCTGCCAATAGAAAAAGTCAGGTTGGTTCAGGGGATAGGAGTGAACGTATCCGAACCTATAACTTTCCCCAGGGCCGTGTAACTGACCATAGAATCAATGTGACCCTGTATAAGCTAGATAGCTTCCTAGAGGGAGAAATTGAAGAAATGATCAGTGCTCTAATTACCTCTGATCAAGCTGAAAAATTAAAGGCCGTAGAGGCATAAAATAGAAAAACTGATGATGCATTACTTGTCATCAGTTTTTTCGTACCTTGTTATCTTAACCTTAACCTAATCAAAATCATGGCAGTAGGATTTGTTGCAAAAATATTTTTAGCTTTTCCTCAACCTTAACCTTAGCCTTGACCTAATTAAAACAGTGACAACTGTTTTAATTCCTTAGCCAAGCTATATTTCCCCTCCTGTAGGAATATATATTTAAAAGTTAAGACAATTCTACAGGATTTTTAGGGGGAGATAGATTGAGTAGTTTAATGGGAACTACCTTAATAGGTTTTATGGTAGGTGTTGTGGGAACTGGTGTAGGGGGCTCTATGGCCTTTTTTCTACGAAATCCCACAAAACGATTTTTAAGTGCTATTATTGGACTTTCCAGCGGATTGATGGTGGCCATCGTAACCTTTGAATTAATACCTGAGGCCTTTATGATTAGCGGGGTGGTGGGAACCTCGGCGGGAATCGCCCTTGGTGCCTTTATAGCCTCCTACTTAGATATTTTAATTACCCATATACATAAAAAAACCTTCAATCATGAACAGGGATATATTAAAACTTCCATACTTTTGGGGATAGGCATTGCCCTCCACAATTTTCCAGAAGGGTTAGCCATAGGCTCAGGCTTTGTAGCCCAAGCAAGACTGGGGGTAGGGTTGGCGGTTGTTATTGCCCTCCACAATATGCCAGAGGGCTTGGCGATGGTGACGCCTATGCGGGTAGGGGGCTATTCCAGTACAAAGGCCTTTTTATTAACCCTACTGGCGGGGGCCCCCATGGGTTTAGGGGCATTTATAGGAGCCCTTATTGGAGAATTTGCCTATAGCTTCATTGGAATCTGCCTTGCCTTTGCTGGAGGAACCATGCTTTATATTACCTTTGGAGAGTTGATTCCTAGAGGCAAGGATCTCCATAGAGGCAGGATATCTACTGTATTTGCCATTCTAGGTTTTATCGGTGGCATGTTGATTTCTAAAACATTTTAATTTTAATTGTTAATATTCTTTGTTTTGGTATAAAATAAGAAGAAACTATATGGGGAGACAATATCTTCTCCCCTAAAATACTAAGGAAGATAAAAGGTGATGGGGTATGTTTCAGATACTTTCATGGACAGTACGATATTTGTTTATAGGTCTTATCTATTACTTTATTTATCATATTATTAAGCTTATTTACTTAGACATTCAACAGATCAACAATAGACAGAAGAAGAACTTCGATAGTCCCTACTTAAAGCTGGTGAACCGTAAGGAAAGCCTTGATTTTGAGGTTCAAGAGTTTTATGACCTAAAGGATGTCGTCACCTTAGGAAGACACAGGGACAGTGATATCCAACTTATGGACAAGTTCATATCCTCCCAGCATGCTAAAATCACCATGGATGAAGGAGAGTATTTTCTGGAGGATTTAGGTAGTGTCAATGGCACCTATTTGAATAGCACCCAGATTCAAGATGTTGTCAAACTCAAAAGTGGTGATAGGATTGGCATTGGACAGGTTGAGTTTTTATTTGTAAAAGAGGTGGATTAGATGCGGCCTATAGGGATTTTAGTTATCATCAATACTTTGTTGTTTGGTCTCTTATATTTATTGGTGGAGCCTTTGGATCCATCGATTCTCATGGCTGGAGGAATATTGACCCTATTGATTTTGGCCTCCTATATGATTATCGTAAAGGCCAACATGGGGGATCAATATTTATTCCTCATCATATCCCTTTTATCCAGTTTAGGGGTGATTATGATCTATCGTCTAGATCCTGCCTTTGGGTCTCGACAAATTACATGGTATGCTGTCGGTGTTGTATTATATTTTCTGAGCTATGGCCTATTCCGCTGGGTAAAAAATTGGGACAAGTATTTATATCTTTATATTGGATTTGGCCTGCTGTTGTTTGCCTTGACCTTTATTCTAGGAACAACCATCAAGGGAGCCACCAACTGGATTCGGATAGGAGGTTTTACCTTTCAACCGGCTGAAATTATTAAGCTAAGCTTTGTGTTTTTTATAGCCGCTTATTTTACCTATCCTGAGAAACTTAAAAATATCTATTATTTTTTAGGTGTGGTATATGGCCATATTCTTTTCTTGGTTTTTCAACGGGATATGGGGATGGCCATGTTGTTTTATGGTATTTTCATGAGTGTTTTCTATGTTTTTTCTAAGGACAAGAAGTTGATGCTTTTAAATCTAGCGGCTTCTCTGGTTATCGTGGTTTTTGGCTACTTTACCATGACCCATGTGCAGGTGAGGGTGGAGGCTTGGCTAAATCCATGGCGGGATATTGCTGGGAGGGGCTACCAAATTACCCAATCCCTTTTTGCTATTGGGACAGGAGGATTCTTTGGCACTGGATTAGGAATGGGTCGTCCTGACTATATCCCTGAGGTCCATACCGACTTTATCTTCTCGGCTATTTGTGAAGAGATGGGGGTATTTGGTGGCATTGCTGTGGTGTTATTATACTTTATTTTAATTTATAGGGGCTTTAAAATCACCCTTACCATACCCAATACCTTTAGAAAAATTTTAGCTTTAGGTATTACCTTGACCTATAGCTATCAAACCTTTATTATCCTAGGGGGGGTTATTAAGTTGATTCCTTTAACGGGTATTACCCTTCCCTTCATCAGCTATGGAGGTAGTGCCTTGGTTTCTGCCTTTATTGCCTTTGGTGTATTACAGGCTTTATCCAAGAAATCCCTTGAAGTAGAGGAGTTGTTGGATTTTGGAAAATAACAAGAAAATCGTTCATCTTATTGTTTTTGTCAGTCTTCTATTTTTAAGTATTATTGGTTATTTAACCTATTTTCAAATTTTTATGGCAGCAGATGTCATTGATAACCCCTATAATCAGCGGCAGTGGGCAAGGGAGGATAACACCCTTCGGGGGAGGATCTATGACAGAAGAGGAACTGTTTTAGCTGAAACAGAGGTGGTGGAGGGAAGACCCCGCCGAAGATATCCCTATAACCAACTCTACAGCCATGTGGTGGGCTATAGCTACAAGCAATACGGTCGTTCAGCACTGGAGGCCCAGTATAATAGGGAATT
The DNA here is from genome assembly GCF_900100845.1 of Natronincola ferrireducens. Lineage (NCBI taxonomy): Bacteria > Bacillati > Bacillota > Clostridia > Peptostreptococcales > Natronincolaceae > Natronincola > Natronincola ferrireducens. Next base: position 203,856 of record NZ_FNFP01000001.1, read on the forward strand.
GATGGCCTTAACCCCAGAAAGTCCCGTAGCCCACATTAAGGAACAGCTAACTGGTGATATGATTCAAGGTAATGATCTTATTCTGACCATTGACCATGAAATACAAAGAACGGCGGAGGGTCTATTAAGGGAAAAAACGGGGTCGGTGGTGGTGATAAACCCTGGAACAGGGGAGATCTTGGCAATGGTCAGTAAGCCGGACTTTAACCCCAACACCCTTATGGAGGATTGGGAGAACTTGGCAAATGACGAAAGAAGTCCTTTGATTAACAGAAGTACAACAGGGCTATATCCCCCAGGCTCCACCTATAAAATCGTCATGGCAGCGGCTATTTTAGAGGATTTACATATTGTTGATGAAGAATATAATTGTACCGGCACCATCAATATAGATGGTTATAATCTTTCTGACTATGGCAAAACCGCCCATGGGCCTGTGGATTTAATCCAATCCTTGGTGGTCTCCTGTAATACTAATTTTGCTAGAATGGCAGTGGAGCTAGGAGGAGAAAAAGTTAGGGATACTTCCAGAAGATTTATGCTGGATAGGCCCCTTGGGGGAGATTTATCTATAACCCAAAGTAGGTTTCCCTATGGCAATGTCATTGAACCTACGGAATTAGGGGCTATTGGTATTGGACAGGGGAAGGTTTTGGTTACACCCCTCCATATGGCATTGGTGGCCTCCACCTTTATCAATGATGGTGTCATGATGGAGCCCCAGATCATTAGGAAAATACAAAGTCCCCAAGGAAGAGTGCTGGAAACCCGAAGTCCTAATGGTAACAGAATTCTATCCTCCGAGATTGCTGAAGAGATAAGGGATATGATGGTTGCAACAGTAGAAAGGGGTACTGGGAGGCGAGCCGCCCTTAGGGGAACCACTGTAGGGGGCAAAACCGGGACAGCTGAAAATGCTACAGGAAGAAGTCATGCTTGGTTTATAGGCTTTGCCACTAGAGGTGAAGATCAGGTGGCGGTGGCGGTGATATTGGAAACTGAAGGACAAAGTGGAGGGGTGGCAGCAGCACCCATCGCTGGACAAATTATGGATATAGCATTAAAAAGGGGTGGAGAAATTTAATGGAGACACAGATCATAGAAATTGATTGTAATCATATGGAAGAAAAGGCTTTAGAGGGTTTGGCAGAAATTCTTAGAAGGGGTGGTACGGTGGCCTTTCCCACCGAAACCGTTTATGGATTAGGGGCCAATGCCCTAGATATAGAAGCAGTGAAAAAAATATTTCAAGCAAAGGGAAGGCCCTCTGACAATCCGCTGATTGTCCATGTGGCAAGGATCGAAGATATTCAACCTTTAGTTAAGGACATTCCCCTCCAGGCTAGAAGGGTGATGGAAAGATTTTGGCCCGGACCCCTTACCATCGTACTGGAAAAGACAGAGGGGGTTCCCTTGGCCATCACTGGAGGATTGGATACAGTGGCTATCCGTATACCAGCCCATCCTATAGCCCAAAGATTAATTCAGATGGCTGGCGTTCCGGTGGCGGCCCCCAGTGCCAACCTGTCGGGAAAACCCAGTCCCACCAGAGGAGAACATGTAGTAAAGGATCTTAGGGGAAAGGTAGATGCCATCATCATGGGGGGCAGCTGTGATGTGGGAGTAGAATCCACCGTATTGGACGTGACGGGGGAGGTTCCCACCATTCTCCGACCCGGAGGGATTACCAAAGAGATGCTTTTAGAGGTATTGGAAAGGGTGGAAGTTGATCCTGGTTTAAAGGGGGAGGAAGATATTATTCCTAAATCCCCAGGGATGAAATACACCCACTATGCTCCTGAGGCGGAGGTATATATTTTAAAGGGACAGGAAGAAAAAGTTCATCATAAAATACAGGAATTGGTCTCCCGATACAAAGCTGAGGGGAAAAGGGTAGGAATTATATGCTTTGATGAAGATCATGATGAATATAGGGGAGAGATAGTAAAAAGCATGGGAAGCAGAGGGGAACTAAAAACCGTTGCTGCCAATTTGTTCAAAGTGTTACGGGAGTTTGATGAAACAGAGGTGGATATTATTTTAGCTGAGGCTGTGGAGGAGATTGATTTAGGTGAAGCCATCATGAATCGCCTAACAAAGGCAGCGGGCTACAAAATTATTTATGTTGAATAAATTGTATTTTAAAAGGCATTAAAGGTTCGGAGACTTTCTTGACCTCAATTTCAATCTAAATTTTTAAAAGGGTTTTAGGTTTTGTTTTAGGTTTTAAGGTTTACTTAACCTTAACCTCGATCTCAACCTGAATTTGTTAAAGGGGTGTATAAAATGAAAACAATTCTGTTTGTTTGTACTGGTAATACCTGTCGAAGCAGTATGGCGGAGGCTTTGTTTAAGGATTTTGTGGAAAGAGAAAAGCATGATCTAGGGGACATCAAAATTATTTCTGCTGGAACCAATGCCATCAAGGGGGATAGGGCCTCTTTTCCCTCTATAGAAATTATGGGGGAGAAGGGAATATCCCTAGAAAACCATAAGGCCCAGCCTTTAACAAAGGAGTTAATTGATGAAGCTGATTTGATTTTAACCATGACCACCAATCATAAGGGGGCTGTGCTGGATATAGCTCCTGAAGCCAAGGAAAAGCTATATACCTTAAAGGAATATGTTAACAATGGAGAAAAATTAAATGACATATTGGATGAAATGAATGGGATTTATAAGAAAATCGAGGTAAAAAAACAGCAGTTTATGATGGAAAATCAGAAAAAACTAAAGGAATTAAGGGATAAAAGAGAAGCTCTTTTGGGGGAACTTGAAAATATCGATGAAGAGGTCAGAAGGATAGAAGGAGACTTCAGAGAAACTATTAGGGAGTATGAGGAGGAGCTTGGCAGCTTAAAAGCTAGGGTTCCTGAGATGGATATTCTAGATCCCTTTGGCCAGCCTTTAAATGCCTATCGCCAGAGTGCAAGGGATATTGAGGAAGCTTTACAAAAATTATTAAAAAAATATATAAAAAAATAAAGGGGATTTTAAAAACATAGCGAATATAATACTGGTTAAACTATTATAGGTCGTTGTTGTTATCCACTGGGTTGTTTAGTGGAGTTTAAAGGTTACAGCATTGTATAGACTTGGAGGTGTAAGGATGAAAATAGCTATCGGTAGTGATCATGGAGGTTTTTTACTAAAGGAGCTTATCAAGGAGTACTTAGAAAACAAAGGATTTGCTGTTAAAGATTATGGCACTGATTCTGAGGCTTCCTGTGATTATCCAGAGTTTGCTCAAAGTGTAGGGGAAGCAGTGGCAGCAGGAGAATATGACAAGGGTATTGTTATATGCGGAACAGGTATAGGCATATCCATTGCAGCCAATAAGATTCCAGGAATCCGATGTGCCTTGGTGGGGGATTCTTTTTCCGCTAAGGCTACCCGTCAGCATAATGATACCAATGTTTTGGCTTTAGGGGCTAGGGTCATTGGCTCTGGATTAGCATTGGAAATCGTTGATATATGGTTAGGTACAGAATTTGAAGGTGGCAGGCACGCAGGTCGGGTGGAAAAGATAGGAAACATTGAGAAGAAATATTGTAAATAAAATGAGATTTAATTCAGGGAAATTTTTTACGCCCTCTGAATTGTAGTGGAATTTACTTTGAGGATGTAGTGCTTGATCTGCCCCTTAAGTAGACAACCGAAAGTTTGGTTTTTAATTTTCGTGTTGGTCACTTAGTTTCTTCATCTATAAGAAGCGGAAGTGTTAGCAATACACCGAAGAAAAAAATATAAAGGAGGAGTCTTTGTGGGAAAGGTAGTAACGATAGACCATCCATTGATTCAGCATAAACTAACATTAATAAGGGATAAGAATACGGGATCTAAGGATTTTAGGGACTTAGTGAAGGAAGTATCTCTGTTGATGGGCTATGAGGTGACAAGGGACTTGTCCCTGCAGGAGATAGAAATAGAAACCCCCGTTTGTTCAGCCAAATCAAAGGTAATATCCGGTAAGAAGCTAGGGATTATTCCAATTTTACGGGCAGGGTTAGGTATGGTGGATGGAATACTGCAATTAATTCCGGCTGCTAAAGTAGGACATGTAGGCCTATATCGTGATCCTGAAACATTGGAGCCGGTGGAATATTACTGTAAGCTGCCCTCTGATGTGGAAGAACGAGATTTAATCGTATTAGATCCTATGCTGGCCACTGGAGGCTCCGCCAGTGCTGCTATCCAATTTCTAAAGGATAAGGGTGCCACCAACATTAAGCTTGTATGCTTAATTGCCTCTCCAGAAGGGGTGGAGGTTGTTCAAAACCAACATGATGATGTGGATATTTATGTGGCTTCTATCGATGAAAAATTAAATGAACATGCTTATATCGTCCCAGGCTTAGGGGATGCAGGAGATCGTTTGTTTGGTACAAAATAGGATGAAATATAGTTACATAAAGGGGAGTGGGACAATGCCACTCTCCTCTATGTTTATAGATCGTTGTAAATAAATATTGGAATTTTCTAAAAATAACATAATTTAAAACGCTAAGTAAAACAAACAGACAAACAAAACCATGCTATGGTAGGATATATAGCATGGTTTTATTACTTAAAAATAAAAATAAAAAGAAGGGGGAGTTTGTTGTATGAGTAAAGAAAAACGTCCAAGTTTTGGAGCAGCACTTTTTGTTATGTTATTCTTATGTTTTGCTATGTTTGCCCAGATCTTTATTATTGGAGAAGATTGGATTACCCATATCACGTTAATTTTAGTTGCAGCTGTTGCAGCTATCGTGGCTATGGCTTCAGGATTTACTTATGATGACGTACAGGAGGGTATATTATACGGATGTAAAATTGCTATGCTACCTATGCTGATTCTTATGCTGGTGGGGGTGTTGGTGGCCTCTTGGATACCGGCAGGAACAATTCCAACCCTAATCTACTACGGACTTAGCTTTATTTCACCTTCTGTTTTTCTTGTAGCGGTTGCCGCTGTATGTATGGTGGCATCAGTGGCCACAGGAAGCTCTTGGACAACTGGAGCTACTTTTGGCGTAGCCTTTATGGGAATTGGACATGGTTTAGGAATCCCAGCGGCCATGACGGCTGGAGCTGTCATCTCTGGGGCCATCTTTGGAGATAAAATGTCTCCTTTATCGGATGCTACAAATCTAGCAGCCGGTGTTGCTGAAGCTGATTTATTTGACCATATTAAAAGTATGATGTATACAACTGGACCTGCTATGTTGATTTCTCTTGTGCTTTATGCAATATTGGGGATGCGATTTGCAGGTGGAGAGCTAAATACAGCTCAAATCGATATTATTTTAAATGGATTGAAGGAAAACTATTTCATTAGTCCTATTACCTTGATACCACCGATTATTGTTGTGATTTTAGCGGTAAAGCGGGTATCGGGATTGGCGGTTATGGTTATCGCCTCCCTTATTGGTGCTGTGTTTGCCATCGCCTTCCAGGGCTATAGCGTAGGAGATGTAGCTAACTTTATGAATTACGGTTATGTATCTAGTACTGGAATTGAAGATGTAGATGCTTTACTAAGTCGTGGTGGACTACAAAGTATGATGTGGACCATTTCCCTAGGCTTTATTGCCTTAAGTATGGGGGGTATTCTTGAGAAAACCAGAATACTGGAGGTATTGCTAGAGAAGATTTCAGGCATTGTAAGCACTGGAAAGGGTTTAATCACCACCCATGTCATTTCGGCTCTTGCTGTTAATTTATTCTCAGCAAGTCAATATATGGCCATCTTGATTCCTAGCCGTATGTTTGTACCAGCTTATAAAAAGCTAAGATTACTACCCCAGGTGAACTCTAGGACAGCTGAGGATGCTGGGACAGTAACTTCACCATTGGTACCTTGGGGACTTTGTGGGGTATTCTTTACAGGGGCCTTAGGGGTTCAAACAATGGAGTACTTCCCCTATGTATTCCTATCCTTTATTACACCGATTATAGCAATTATTTACGGATTTACAGGAATTGCTATGTTTAAAGAAGGGGATATCAAAAGTGTAAAAACCTACAATGATGCTGAGGAAGTAACAGAAGCTTAGTTGATCAGGTAAACGAATATTTAATTCTATATGCCTTCCTATTTTATGAATGGGGAGGCATTGTATTCATGTAAATTTTTTATAGGGAGGAGATTTTTTGGAAACTGCAAAGGATTTGGCACAATATATTAATTATGAAAGAGTAACGGCTTTATTAACAGATCTTGTAAAAATCTATAGTCCTTATTTTGAAGAAGATGAAGTTATGGAATACACCTATAAATGGTTAAAGGAGCAGGGCTTGGATGCAAGCTTTCATCATTACCATGAAAAAAAGGTTACGGATTTTCGAGGAACAAATGTTGTTGGTCGTTTAAAGGGTAAGAATAAAGGACCTATAGTATTGTTAAATGGTCATCTAGATACAGTACAAATATGTGAGGGATGGACAAGAGATCCTCTAGGGGCTGAGATAGAAGATGGCAAACTATATGGTGTAGGAGCTCTAGACATGAAGGGCGGCTGTGTAGCCATCATGCTGGCGGTGGAGGCCTTTTCTAAAACCGTAAAGGATTTTAATGGAGAAGTTCTTTATACCTTTGTTTCCGATGAAGAAGGTCCCTATGGATTAGGTACCGATGCCTTGATTCTAGACGGTTATACCCAGGATGTAGATGTGGCTATTGTTCCCGAACCCAGTAGTGGATTTTCTGATGTGGCCTTTCCTTGTATATGTTTAGGGGCTAGGGGTGGATGGAATTATACTGTAACCTTCAAAGGAAAAAGTGCCCATGCAGCTAACCCTGAAAAGGGGATTGATGCCATAGAAGATGCAGCAAAGGTGTTATTGGAATTAAAAAAATCCCCTCTAAATCATGATCCTAAGCTGGGGCAGGGTTCCATTGCTGTCATTGATTTTAAAGGGGGCGGGGCAGCCTGCAGCATAGCCGACACTGCATCCTTTACGATTTTTAGACATACTGTTCGGGGAGAGGATTTGGCCTATTTAAAAAGGGAGGTGGAGGAAGCCGTTAAAAGAGCAGCCATTAAATCCACTGCAACTATGGAATTTAGAGAGGCACCCCATCCTGAATCTGGAGGATTTCATCCCTATACGGTTTCTGAAGACAATCCTTATACTAAGGCACTAAAAAAGACGATTTTAGAGGTAACTGGTGAAGAAGCAAAAACAGCATACTTTGCCAGTATTGGAGACTTTAACTCCCTTGGAGATCGGGCCAAGCTTCCAACCTATGTGATAGGACCTACCGGGGAAAATTATCACAGCTATGACGAATATGTAGAAATAAATTCGGTTGTAAAAACAGCAGAAATCATATATCATTATTTAAAAGAAATACTTGTATAGGGAAGGCTTGTTGCAGTAGAAAAAAGAAGATTTGCTAAATGAATAGATGGACCCTTGCCTTAGCAAGGGTTGTTTTGTAGGAGGTTGAAAATGAACAATAAAAACTTACTACTCTACAATGGTAAATTTATTACACTTTCTGAGGAGTTCCCCGAGGCTGAATGGGTTTATATCAAGGCAGGAACGATAAAAGATATTGGATGGGGAGATGGTTATCGGAGCTATGGAGCTGAAGTGCCTTCTATTGATTTAAAGGGCAGCACTGTTGTTCCAGGTTTTATTGATAGCCATGTTCACCTGATGGAGTCATCCCTTAATACCTTAAGCACCTATTTAGGAGGAGCTACTTCCATAGAAGATATTCTAGAAGTACTAACAACAGCAAAGGAAGAAAAAACAGAATGGGGGGACATGATCCACTGTATCGGTTTAGAGGAAATTAAGCTAAGGGAAAACCGAATGCCCACCCGATGGGAATTAGATCAGGTGGTGAAGGATAGGGTAGTATGGATATCCTCCATAGAGTATCATGTTAGCATTGTTAATACCTTTGGATTTAGGTTACTGAATCTTCCCTTCAATCTTTCGGGGATAGAGAGGAATGAAGAGGGTGTACCTACAGGGGTGTTAAGGGGAAGGGCTAATTTTTTAGCCAGAAAAAAGCTATTGGGAATCACCTCGGATGAAACCCGGGCTAAAGGGACAAAAAAACTTTTTAAAAATATCATCACAGCAGGGGTCACCACCATCAATGCTATGGAGGGGGGTTTTTTATTCCATGACAGGGATGCCCTCTATGTCCATAAAAACCTACATAAATTTCCTATTGATGTGGAGCTTTTCTATCAAACCACCGATGTAGAAAAGGTGAAAAAGATGAAGCTGAAGAGAATCGGAGGATGTATCTTTGTTGATGGCTCCTTTGGGGCCCGTACAGCTGCCTTAGATTATCCCTATGCCGATGATGAGGGAAACAAAGGAACCCTCTTCTTTCAAAAGGAAGAAATTACAAATTTCATTATGAAGTCCATCGCCAACCATTTACATATAGCTTTACATGCCATTGGCTCTGGAGCCATTCGATTGGTGCTGGAGGGCTACGAAGCAGCAAAAAAAGAATATCCACATACCACAAGCATCATGAGGATAGAGCATTTTGAGCTCCCCAATCAAGATCAAATCGAGTTGGCTACAAAGCTAGGGGTTATTCTGTCCATGCAGCCAACCTATGAATATTTTTGGGGTGGAGCAGAGAAAATGTATGAAACCCGATTAGGGAAGGTTAGAGGAAAGAGAACCAATCCCTTTGCCACCATTATAGCCAACGGCGGAATCATAGCTGGAGGCTCCGATAGTGACGTTACCCCCATCAATCCTTTGTTGGGTATTGATACAGCGGTTAATCATCCTAATAGCCAGGAGGCTATTTCCCCCATAGAGGCTTTAAAGCTCTTTACCATCAATGGAGCTATAGCCCTAGGTCAAGAGAAGGTAAAGGGAAGGATAGATAAGGGCTATTTAGGAGATCTGTGTATCCTATCTAAAAATCCTCTAGAGGGTAATACAAAGGAGATAAAAGATATTCAAGTGCTGGGGACTATTAAAGCTGGAAAAGTCCTGTATCTATCGTCAGACATAGGCGTTGAGGGGGCGGGGTCTTGCTAAAATTATATTTTTTAGGAGAACCAAAAATTTTAGTTGGAGATATAGATATTACCAATGAAATCAGTAGCAAGGCCTTGGCTATTTTAGCTTATCTCGTTACCCACAGAAACCAAAAAATTTCAAGGGATCGTATCTCAGCCCTCTTTTGGAGTGAAAGCTCCTACAAATCCTCCAAATATAATTTGCGATATACCCTGTGGTCCATCAAGAAAACCCTAAAGGACAAGGGGATAGAGGAGGATATTATCCTTGCTCCAGATAAGGAAAGCTGTAGTATAATAATAGAGGAAGAAAGCTGGTGGAGCGACGTTGTCCTATTGGAGAAGTTCCCCGATGTATATAAGTCAGTGGAAATCATCGATCTATATCAAGGAGAGTTTTTGCAGGACATCAACCTAAAGGGAAATCCTGAATTAGATGACTGGATTATCTATGAAAGGGAACGGCTTCAAAAACTGTATTTTAATGGTCTACTGAGATTAACCAAGGAGTTTTCGGAGTTGGGTCAGTATAATAAGGGCATCCTCTGTCTTAACAAGCTCCTTTATATTAATCCATTACAGGAGGAAATTCATAAAGAGCTAATGGAGCTTTATTATTTAAAGGGAGATCGGGTTTTAGCTCTACAGCAATATGAGAAGTGTGCTGAAATATTAAGATCGGAATTGAATATTAGTCCTGTAGAGGACATGAGGGAGCTTTATGAAAGGATTAAAATGGGGGACAAGGAAGATATTACTATAAGGAATAACAAAGATCTTTATAAAAATCCAAATTATTTTGTATTGGCAGAAATTATAGAAACAATAATAGAGATTTATCCTGACATACTAGAGGACCTTACTGAAGGCCAATTATGGGAATTGGCTAAGCTAGTTCCAGAATTATCAGTAGCAAGCAATGGACCTCCTATAGAATATAAATGTCAGGAGATCGAGAAGCTAAGAATATTTAAAGCTGCAGCTAGCCTCATAAAAAATGCAGAAGCAAGAGGAGGGCTACCTCATGTTAAGGCGATGGGGGAGATGGATAAGGTCTCTATCCAGTTTATCGCCTATATGAAGATGAAATTTCCAAATATTACAATACCTGTAGAAATCATTTAAATCAGTAGTCATACTGAATTTCTCCAGCCTTAAGTAGCATGATGGGTGGAGAGGTATAGGGAATATATTTTATAGATAGAATAAATCACCTCCTTTTTTACAACCATAGGGAACAAAAGGAGGTGATTTACTGTCTTAATCTATAGGGGAGGATCTTTTATAAAAGGAAGCTTGTTTTTATAGAAAAAAAGTAATATAATATATTTTTAAAGGAAAGAAATATTACATTTTTATTAAAATTTCAATACTGCTAATAAATTTATGGTATGATAGAAATAATGATATTGGATAGGGACAAGGGGTTGACGAAATGCGTCCGTCTTGGGATGAATATTATATGGAAATGGCAGAGGTGGCTAAGAAAAGATCCACCTGTATGCGAAGACAGGTGGGAGCAGTGATTGTAAAGGATCAAAGACTTTTGGCCAGTGGCTATAATGGTGCCCCCAGCGGCATTAACCATTGTAGTGAAGTCGGCTGTTTAAGAGAGAAGCTAGGAGTGCCCTCTGGAGAAAGACATGAACTATGTAGAGGTCTTCATGCGGAACAAAACGCTATTATCCAAGCTGCCCTCCATGGGGTAGGTATTAAGGGTAGTACCATCTACGTCACCCATAAGCCCTGTATTATTTGCACAAAAATGATGATTAATGCTGGAATACAAAAATTGATCTATAAAGGGGATTATCCCGATGGCTTATCTGAAGCAATGCTGAAGGAAGCTGGAATAACTGTAGAAAAGTACACCGAGGATGAAAGAAGCTGAAGAATGGAGTGAAACAATGGATTATTATATTTTAGCCTTTTTAATAGCTATGTCCATTTCTTATATATTGACCCCCTATGCTAAAAAAGTGGCCTATAGGATAGGTGCTATTGATGTGCCAAAGGACAATAGAAGAGTGCATAAAAAGCCTATACCACGGCTAGGTGGATTAGCTATTTATGTTGCTTTTATGGTTTCCTCTATGCTTATGGCTATTATGAAGGAAGAAGTCTTAAGTATTGATAAAAAATTTATAGGTATCATGGTGGGGGCCACCATTATCGTACTTATTGGCATTATAGATGATTCTAAACAAATATCAGCAAAATATAAGCTGGCGGGCCAGATATTGGCGGCGGTAATTGTTGTCTATAGTGGGGTAAGGATTGAATTCATCACCAATATTTTAAACAAAACAACGGGAATGTCAGAACTAAAACAATTAAGTGTCCCTGTTACTATATTTTGGATTGTAGGGATTACCAATACAGTAAATCTCATTGATGGATTAGATGGTCTAGCTGCTGGGGTTTCCACGATTGCAGCATTATCCTTAGCCTTTGTAGCCTGTTTAAATGGTGGAGTAGAGGTTACTATATTACTTATGATTTTAGCTGGTTCCCTATTAGGATTTTTACCCTATAACTTCAACCCTGCTGAAATATTTATGGGGGATACAGGGTCTCTATTGGTGGGTTTCATCTTGGCTACCATTTCTATTGAAGGGGTTATTAAAAGTGCCACCACCATTGCTGTAGCTATACCGGTATTGGCCTTGGGGGTGCCCATATTTGATACCACCTTTGCCATTATAAGAAGATTGGTTAATAAGCGGCCTATTATGGAGGCGGATAAGGGTCATCTTCACCATAGATTACTGGATCGGGGCTTAAGTCAAAAACAAACGGTTGTAATCCTATATATTATCAGTATCATATTAGGAGGTAGTGCCATTGTTATTTCCAATACCAGTGGAACAACACCCTATCTTATTATAGTTGGTATTGCCTACTGGGTTTTCCTAGGGGCCCTAAGGATTGGTTTAGTTAAAAAGACCCAGGAGACAAAAGCAAATTCATAACATTAAATGGACCTAAGGGTCCATTTTTAATGAAAAAAAGTACATTTTTAATGAAAAATTCTTAGGGTCTACAATAGCTGGGGATGGTTTTGTGAAACAAAAGGTTTATTTTTTTAATATCGTAGTTGTAATTATGTTGAGCAACATATATAATGATAGTAAGAATAAAATAACCTATAGGATGATGCTATAAACCATGAAATATTACGATGATGATACAGTTTATTTTATTTCCTACGCCAAGCTACCTACTGAAATTTCAGCAGCAGCCCTACACAAAGTGGTTGGAATAGGTTTAATTATTAATATAAAAACCGGTAGGATTGTTGATGTCTCTTGTACACTCCTTACCCAAGAAGCAAAGGATTTTATGAAATCTATACTTGTTGGACGAAATGTGCACGAGGAAGACGTTGATGAGATCATTCAAACCATTAAACAAAGATATCATGGCTATGCACAAAAAGCTGTAGGTGTAGCCACTAGAGGTACTATTGAACGCTATAATACATGGAAAATAGAACAGGAAAAAAAGTAAAGGATACTGCTTTTCTTACAGTGATTGTGCAGCCCATAATCGTTAAGTAAGTAAAACCCAGTATAATTATACCTATTTGTAAAAACCTTCAAAAACTGGGGGGATAAGTAGGTGTTATTATGCTGGGTTTTTTATATACCCAAATTCCATTCTACACAAGAAAAATTGTTTTTCTCCAGGTTTCAAGGTTTTACTTGTTCTTAAGGTTTTAACCTCAACCTTAACCTTAAAGTGACAGAATCTTAGATAAATAGAATAGCTTTAGGTTGTCAATTAAAATGATTTAATAAAATAATATTATTAAAGGGGAGGTATTTCCATGAGTGCTAACAAAGCTCCTAAAAATCATGTTTTCTACAGAAATCAAAACTGGCATTATCCAAAAATTGAAAAGGGTGAAGGTGTTTATCTCTTTGGAGAAGATGGCAAACGTTATTTAGACGCCTGTTCTGGTTCGGCTGTTGCCAATATAGGCCACGGCAACAAAGAAATTGCAGAATTTGCTAAGCAGCAGATTGAACGTATTGCATTTACCCATTTATCTAGATGGACGGTAGATGTGATTGAAGAATGTGCTTCCAAGGTAAGTGAATGGGCTCCAGGGGATTTAAACCATGTATATTTTGTATCTGGGGGATCTGAAGCTACAGAAACTGCCATGAAGATGGCAAGACAATACTTTATAGAAAGAGATGGCAAGAAAAGCTCTAAGTGGAAAATTATTTCTAAATGGGACTCTTATCATGGTAATACATTAGGGGCGTTATCTATGACAGGACATCCAGGACGTAGAAAGTTCTATGATCCTATGCTGGCTAATTTCCCTAAAATTCCACAATTCTATCATTATAGAAATCCATGGGGATGTAAGACCCTAGAAGAAACCAGCATAAAGGCAGCCAAAGCATTGGAGGAAGAAATCTTAAAGCAGGGGGCCGACAACATTGCAGCTTTTATTACTGAGCCAGTGGTGGGCTCTGCTATCCCAGGGGTTCATCCTGATAAAATTTACTTCCAAATGGTAAGAGAAATCTGTAATAAATACGATATTCTATTAATTGTTGATGAGGTTATGGCAGGATTTGGTAGAACTGGAGAAAAATTTGCTGTAGATCATTTTGATACTGTTCCAGATATTATTGCTTGTGCCAAGGGAATGAGTGCTGGATACACACCAATGGGAGCCACCGTATGTAATGATGAAATTTTTGAAACAATTATGGTGAAGGGTTCTGGAAACTTTGTTCATGGTCATACCTATGCCAGCAACCCATTATCCTGTGGTATTTCTCTGAAGGTATTGGAAATCATTGAAAGAGAAAACTACCTAGAAAATGCTAAGGCTCAAGGGGCATACTTTATGGAAAAGCTTGAAGAATTATATAAATACCCAATTATAGGGGATGTTCGAGGTAAAGGTCTGATGGCAGGACTGGAGTTTGTAAAGGATCAAAGCACAAAGGAGCCCTTTGAAGTCAGTGAAAATGTTAAGGGTAAATTTACAGTTAACTGCTTAGCCGAAGGCATCGTTCCATATCCTGGTGGGGGTTCAGCAGATGGGGTCCGAGGTGATGATACCCTATTGGCACCACCAATCAATATTACGAGGGAAGAAGTAGATGAATTGTTAGTAGGATTAGAAAAGGCTATTGCCAAAACCTGTGATGATGTACTGGGGGTTAAGGCGTAATAATAAATGAAAAATGCAAAATGTAAAATGAAAATCAAAAAAAATTTCAACCAACAGTCTACAAACGATTCGTGATTTAAGATTTTAATTTTACATTTTAAACTTTCAATTCCGCCGCAGGCGGCGAAGGGGGAATAAATATGGAAAAGTTAATCATAACCATAGCACCTACTGGAAATGTCCCGACAAAGGAACTCAATCCTAGTACACCAGTAACACCAGATGAAATCGTAGATACTGTAGCGAGATGTAGGGAATTAGGAGCCTCTATAGCCCATCTTCATGTAAGGGATGCAGAGGGGAAACCCACCAGTGATAGAAAGCTATTCAAAGAGGTTGTAGATAAAATCCATGAAAGAAAACTAGATGTTATCACCCAACTATCTACAGGGGCTAGGGGTGGCGGGAATACCCCCGAGTGGAGAAGTCAGATGCTGGATCTTAATATAGAAATGGCCAGCTTAGCAACTGGATCTTCTAACTTCCCCAGTGCAGTAAATGCCAATGCCCCAGAGTTAATTCAATATCTGATTAACACCATGAAGGCAAATGGTGTAAAGCCAGAGATTGAGGCCTTTGATATGGGTATGATCGATAATGCTAGATATTTAATGAAGAAGGGTATTTTAGTAGGTCCCCTCCACTTCAATCTAGTTATGAATGTACCGGGATCTATCGCAGGAACACCTAGAAACCTTATCCACATGGTGGAAAGTCTACCACCGGATTCTACATGGTCTGTAACCGCCATTGGTAAGGCCCATGTACCGCTGCTAACTATGGCTATAGCCATGGGGGGGAATGTTAGGACTGGACTAGAGGATATTATAGAAATATCTAAAGGAGTCTTAGCTACGAATGAGAGTCTAATGGAGAGGGTAGTTGGCATCGCAAAGGCAGTAGGAAGGGATATTGCAACTCCAGATGAAGCACGGAAAATATTAAGTCTATAAAAATGCACCCCAAATGTTAGGTTGTTTTGTCTAACTTTTGGGGTGTATTTCTGTTTGTCTTGCAGTTTTAAATTTTTATTGATGTCTATAGTAAAATCAACCATAATAAGATTATAGTATAAAAGTAAATAGTGGAAAATCCATTGGAATTTGTCCTAAAAAATAGGGGTGAGCTAAGCTATGGAAAGTAATGTTTTAATGAAGGTGGAAAATGTAAGTAAGCTTTATGAAATGGGGGAAGTGACAGTAGCGGCGGCCAAAGAAGTATCGCTAGAATTGTATCGGGGCGAATTTGTTGTTATCTTGGGACCCAGTGGCTCAGGAAAAAGTACTCTTTTGAATATTTTAGGAGGAATGGATATACCTACGGAAGGAAAGGTTTTCATGGAGGGAGAGGATATCACCGGCTACAATGATAAAAAGCTGACGGGTTATCGTAGGGAAAAGGTGGGTTTTGTTTTTCAATTTTATAACCTAATGGCCAATTTAACTGCCCGAGAAAATGTAGAGTTGGCTACAGAAATTTGCAAAGGTGCCTTAAACATTGATGAAGTAATGGAGGCGGTAGGGTTAGAGGATAGAAAGGATCACTTTCCAGCTCAAATGAGTGGTGGTGAACAGCAAAGAGTAGCTATAGCCAGGGCAGTGGCAAAAAATCCAGCCCTACTATTATGTGATGAGCCAACCGGTGCCCTAGATTTTCAGACGGGAATCAAGATTTTATCCCTCCTGAGGAAAATTAATAAAGAGTACAATAAAACAGTGGTGATCATTACCCACAATATCCCGGTTGGAGAGATGGCAGATCGGGTAATTAAAATGAGAAGTGGAGAGATTATTGAGACAAAGGTAAATGACAATCCAATTCATCCTGAAGGGATTGAGTGGTAATGAAGAAGCTAGATGTAAGGTTATTAAGATTAATAAAAAATTCTAAAGGACAGTTTGCTTCTATTACAGTGATGATTATTTTAGCCTTGACCATCTATGTTTCCTTCAGCATGGTGGGGGATAATTTGTATAACAGCATCTATTATTATTACGATATTACCAACTTTGGTGATGTTTTTGTAGAGGTGGTGAAGGCCCCGAAGTCAGCCATAGATCAACTCCATAGAATAGAGGGAATAGAAGCTGCTCAAGGAAGAATAAGCAGTGATGTACCCCTAAGGGTTGAAGATCCAGATGAAAAGGTGAGGGTTAGGGTTGTTTCTCTACCTAAGGAAGAGAAGGTCATCAATGATTTGTATATGCTAGAGGGTAGGGGACTGCAGGAGGATTCAAGGGCTACAATGGTGCTACAGCAATTTTCAGATGCTAGAGGTATTCAGCTGGAGGATAAAATTATCCCCTATATTGCAGGCAGAGAATATCCTTTAGATGTGGTGGGTATTGTAGGCAGTCCTGAATATATTTATCTTATGGAAAACGACCAGACCCTGTTACCAGCTGAGGAGAGATTTGGGGTTATCTATGTGACAGAAGATTTTGCCCAGTCTGCTTTAGGCTATCAAGGAAGCTATAATGAAGTCATGATTACAATTAAGGAGGAACATCTCCATAGAATAGATACTATTGTAGAGGAAATAGAGGATCATTTGGACAGATATGGAGTTCGTCGTACAATAAAAAGAGATGAGCAGTTGAGTCATAAAATGATGATGGAGGAAGTAAATCAATTGGATATGATGTCCACCGCCATTACCCTGTTATTTTTAGTGGTTTCGGCAGTGATCATTAATATCATGCTGTCAAGAATGGTAAAAAATGATAGGATGGCCATTGGTGTCATGAAGGCCTTAGGCTACAACAACCTCAATATATTAGGTCATTACACCAAGTTTGCCGTTGTTATGGGATTGGTGGGTTCGATTATTGGTATTGTCCTCAGCATCCCTCTATCCCAATGGTTCACCAACCTGTACATCTTGTTTTTTAATATACCAATGTTCCAAATGGAGGTTTATGATATCTATTTTGTCTATGGCATTCTGTTAACCACTGGATTTTGTGTAGCATCGGGTTTGATAGGAGCCAGAAGTGTTTTAAAAATCCTGCCGGCGGATGCTATGCGACCAGAGGCCCCAAGGGCTGGGGGAAGGATTTGGTTAGAAAAAGTTAAGTTCCTATGGAATCGTATAACCTTCAGCTGGAAGATGGTAATTAGAAACATATTAAGAAATAAAAGAAGGGCTGCCTTCTTAGGGTTGGGCATTGCTTTAACCTATGGTATCACCATGGTACCAGTATTTATGTCCTCTGTTTGGAGCAATTTATTTATGCTACAGTATGGAGAGTTTCAAACAATGGACTACAACATTGATTTCTCCCATCCCATGAATAACAATGGTATTAGGGAGTTATCTCAAGTCATTGAAGTGGATCATATAGAACCTAAAACAGAGATTCCCTTTGAATTAAGAAGGGGATGGAGAAAAAAGACCGTCAGTATTATTGGTATCCCAAGGGACACCAAGTTTTATCATCTAAAAACCCCCTCTGGGTCATCAGTAGATATCCCTGGAGAGGGAATTATACTGGCGGAACGTCTTGCCGAGATCCTTGGTGTAGGTGTAGGGGATGAAATCCTTATAAAAAACTTTATGCCGAATAAAGAAGACAGCGTTATTGAAGTAAAGGGAGTTGCTGTACAATATTTAGGAACCAATGCCTATATGGATATTGAAGCCCTGAATGATTTATTAGGGGAAAAAGGAATGGTTACGGGAGCCTTGATGAATTCGAGGGATGAAGTGGTATCTAAGCTACGGAATGTAGGGAATATTCGACAGGTTCAATCGGTGGAGGATATGAAAAATAGCTTTTTAGAGTTTATGGATTTAATTATTTACTCGGTAGGGGTGTTGATGATATTTGGCGGGATATTGGGCTTTGCCATAGTATATAATGTAACCATTATTAGCATAAGTGAAAGGACCATGGAGTTCTCCTCCTTGAGGGTGATGGGCTTTGATAAAAAAGAAATTTATAGGATGATCAGCAGGGAAAATGGCGTCATGACCTTCTTAGGTATCATGCTAGGGGTGCCTTTAGCCTATGGAATGTGCAGGGCAATGATATCCGCCCTTTCCACAGATCTCTTTAGTATTCCCTTTATTATCAGCCCCAGAAGCTATATAATAACTGCTATTGCCACCATTGTTTTTGTTGTTATAGCCCAGCTGGCAACGTTGAGAAAAATTCATAGATTAAATTTCATGGATGCCTTGAAAAATAGAATATCCTAAGGGTAATGAGAAACTAAAAACTAAAAATGCAAAATGTAAAATGGAAAATGCAAAACCAAAACCAAAACCAAAACCAAAGCCAACAATCTTGCAATAATAGGGGTTTTGAGGTTTTAAGATTTTAATTTTACATTTTAAATTCTAAATTTTAAATCTTAATCCCGCCGCAGGCGGCAAAGGGGTGTATATAAAATGAAAAAAAAGAAGGTCGTAGGAATTATTGTTATCGTCATAATTGCCCTAGGGGCAGGGGCTTTTGCTATGAATAAAGGGAAAGCCATTGAAGTGAACGGGGCCCCAGTTGAAAGGGGTATGATAACTGATTATGTGGAGGAACTGGGGACAGTTAAGGTGAAAAATCAAAGAAATATTTATAGTGGAGGGGCAGGACAGGTTACAGAGGTGTTGGTGGAATTAGGAGATGTGGTGAAGCAGGGGGATGCTTTAGTAAGATTAGATAATCAGCAGCTTCTTAGACAAATAGAGGAACTGGAGGCCCAAAGGAGAAGCATCACAGCCCAATATCATGAAGCCCTCAACACCATCGACGATAAAGAGATAGAAAAACTACAGCTTCAATTAACCACTGTGGATAGAAAATTACAGGAGGCCCAAAGGGTATTGGAAAATACTCAGAAGCTTTATGAAGCTGGGGCTATTAGTGGTGAAGAATATCAGAGGGCCCAGTTGGAAGTAGATCTGTTAAACAATCAATATAAAGGAATTCAGCTGGATATAGCTTTACTTCAAAAGCCTTTATCTGAAAATATTGCCACCCAATATGAAGCCCAGCTTCAACAAATTGCTATTCAACTTGAGACATTAAATAGCCAAAAAGGAGATTTTATCATAACAGCTCCCATTGATGGAACAGTATTAACCAAAAGTGTAGAAAAGGGCAGCTATCTTCAGCCGGGAATGGTGATTATGGAACTGGGGGATACTGGAGAACTGTATATTGAAAGTGATATTTTAGTAGGAGATATAGGGGGAGTTCAAGAGGGGTCCCTTGTAGAACTGATAAATAGGGATTTAGCCATAGAAGGGTTAAAGGGTAGGGTAAGAAGGATTCATCCCCAAGCCTTTAGTAAGCTATCGGATTTAGGGATAGAACAAAAACGAATTACGGTAGAAATAACGATAGAGGATGCTGTTGCCAATCTTCGACCAGGCTATGATTTAGATGTAAAAATCATAGTGGAAAGAAGAGAAAATGTACTATGGATACCTGAGGGTGCTATTTTTCAGCAGGAAGGCAAGGATTTCGTCTTTGTCAATAGAGACAACACAGCAGTCCTTCAGGAGATAGAAAAAGGCCTGGAGAGTAATAGAAGGGTAGAGGTTGTTAGGGGGTTAGAAGAAGGAGAGGAAGTTATTCTTTCTCCTGATGAGAACTTAACTGTTGGAGCTACTATAAGGGTTAATAAAAAATGAATAATGAATAATGAATAATGAATAATGAAAGGCAAAAGCAAGAAGCAGAAGATAAAAAATTTCAAAAGTTTATGAAAAAATTAACCAACTTATATATGTTAGGGGAACTTATGGAACAATTCAAATTGGCTAGTGTTATTTTCTAAACACTAGCCTTTGATTTTATTCTATGGAAGTCACTTGCATAAAATTATAGATTATACACTGCTTTTCTTTAAGGATAAAGGCTTTTTAATCACTTGAAAAGCAATTGAAAATTAAAATTGATAAAGTTGGAATTATGAAGATAAATTACCATGGGACTAAGTTCCAATTTGATTGTTAACAAACAAAGAAAACTTTATAATAAATCAAGAACAGAAGATTAGGCCTCAAGGCCTTTTTTCTGTTTAAAGGAAAAAATGCTACATATTAGCAGTATTTCAAAAGAAAGGAGTTGTAGAGAAAAGCATGGGACTTATACTTTTTATCATTATGATTGCACTATTTCTAGGTATATTAGAAAAGAAAACCCATCAAAAAAGGGTAGAATCCATTCCATTGCGGGTGAATGTCAATGGTATTCGAGGTAAGTCTACCGCCACCAGATTAATTACTGGAATTTTAAAGGAGGCTGGTCTGAAAACCGTAGGGAAAACAACTGGAACCCAGGCTAGGATGATTTACTGGTTTACCCATGAAGAAAAACCTATTAAGCGAAAGCCTCAGGGACCCAATATAGGGGAACAGATCAAAATTGTAGAAGAGGCGGCTAAACTAAAGGCCCAAGCCCTTGTAAGTGAATGTATGGCGGTTAAGCCAGACTATCAAATTATTTTTCAAGAGCAAATGGTACAGGCTAATGTAGGGGTTATCGTAAATGTATTGGAGGATCATATGGATGTTTTAGGTCCAACCCTAGATGAGGTGGCAGAGGCCTTTACAGCCACCATACCCTACAATGGGCATCTCATTATTACCCAAGGCCCCTATGTAGAATATTTTAAAAAAGTTGCTGCAAAGCGTGGAACCAAGGTAACTATTGCTGATACTTCCAAGGTTTCGGAGGAGTACTTAAGGAAATTTCACTATATTTTGTTCCCTGAAAATGTGGCCATTGGAATGGCTGTAGCAGAAGCATTGGAGATAGAGGAGGAAGTAGCCCTCAGGGGTATGTTAAATGCTCAACCAGACCCTGGGGTACTACAAGTCTTAACTGTGGGGGATTCCAAGACACCGGCCTATTTTGTCAATGGTTTTGCTGCCAATGATGCGGCTTCTACCCTTAATATTTGGAAGCGTATTGAAGAATTGGGGTATCCGACACAGGATGCAGTTATGCTAATGAACTGCCGTAGCGATCGTGTAGACCGCACCGAACAGTTTGCCCAAGATGTACTTCCCAACATCCCAGCGGATGTTATCGTTGTTATAGGGGGAACCGTAAGTCCTATTGTAGAAGCCTACAAGGCAGGAAAACTTCCTGTAAACAAGATTATCAATCTAGAGGGGAAAAATAGTGAGGAAATATATGAGGTAATTCAACAATACTTCTCAAATCGTGTTATCTATGGTATGGGAAATATCCATGGCTCTGCTGAACCTTTAGTGGAGATGCTGGAAGAAAAGCAAGGGAAAGAAAAAGTGGCAGAGAAGGATTTGGCAGAGGCCAGTTAATAAAAGAGGAGGAAAAAAATGTACGGGTCAGATTTATATATAGCAATGGTTTTAGGTGTTATTCTTAGTTTGATTTATGTAGAAAAAACAGGGATTCTACCAGCGGGTCTTATTGTACCAGGATATATAGCCTTGGTTTTTGACCAGCCTATATTACTTTTAGTGATATTTTCTTTAAGCTTTATCACCTACTTAATTGTCATGAAGGGAATAGGTAGAATTACAATTTTATATGGTCGTAGAAAATTTGCGGCTATGTTGGTTACAGCGGTTGTTCTTAAACTGGCTTTTGATGCCCTTTATCCTGTTATGCCCTTTGAAATCTTTGAATTCCGTGGCATCGGGGTAGTTGTTCCAGGACTTTTAGCAAATGGCATTGAAAAACAAGGATTGATTCATACTGTAACAAGCTCTATTTTCTTAAGTGGCATCACATTTTTGATGATGATGATTTACTATGCAGTTTAAGGTGGGAGGTACAGATGAAAAAATCACTTACATTTCAGGAAAAGTTAACAAAAATCATTAAACGACAAAAAAAGCTTGCCACAACCCATGTAATTATTGCTCTAATCTTTGCTGTAATCTTGATGACAACACTAAATTTTATAGATAGAAATATCGATAGAAGTTTTGCTATAGAAATACAGCAGGAGGAGGATGTACAATTTACAGCCACCATGGTAGGAGACGTAATGTTGGGGAGGCATGTGGAGGAAGTCATAAAGAGATATGGATATGATTACTTAACGAAGTACTTTCAACCCTATTTCACAGCATCCGACTATGTTACTTTAAATTTTGAACAACCTATTGTGATTCGAGATGAGGAGGCGGAAAGAGCTGATAAAAAGATTCATTTTAAAATTGGTTCCGAAGCAGCAACGGCTCTAAAGGAAATGAATGTTACAACTGTAAATTTAGCCAACAACCACATGATCGACTATGGTCAGGTGGGTCTTGAAGATACTTTTCGAGCTTTCGAAGAAATTGGTTTAGAATTTGTGGGGGCTGGTAGAAATTTAAGGGAGGCCCAACAAATACTTTATCAAACCTTTGATGATATAACGGTAGCTACAATAGGATTAGCTGATTTTCAATACGATAACTATTTTGCCACTCGAAGCAGAGGAGGTATTCTCAGAGCTGATCCAAGTATTTTTATGCCTTTGGTGATGGAGGCCAAAGAAAATGCTGATTTAGTTATGGTTCATGTCCATTGGGGGGCAGAATATGATAATAAACCCCATCCTAGACAGGTGGAAATAGGCAGGGCCCTAAGTGATGCGGGGGCAGATATTGTTATAGGCCATCATCCCCATGTTCTACAACCAATAGAAGTTTACAATGATACGGTGATTTTTTATAGTCTAGGGAATTTTATTTTTGATCAAGGAATGACCACTAGAAGAGAAACCGCAATTGTTCAATATAAATTAGACAAAGAGGGGAAGGCTCGGGTTGAAGTCACTCCTATGTGGATCAGGGAGGGTAGACCAAGACCTATTACCGGTATTTTGAAGTCCTATCGTACAAATAGAATTTATAATCATCTTACAAAAAAGCTGACGGAGGAAGACAGTTGGTTTTATGATGGGGACAAATTGACTATTGAACTACACCATTCCCATGTTATACAATAGAAACAAAAATTATAAATGAGGGTTCAAGGATCTTCTAGAGGGAGGCAGGTGTAAAATGCACAAAACAACAGTAAGAAAAGTTGCTTTTACAGTTTTAATGGTCTTTGTTTTTGGCATTGTAAATTATGGGGTGATGTATGAAGGATTAGCCTATGATGATTTTCAAGTCTATGCCCCTTCCATTCTAGAAGAACAAGAAAGTCCCTTAATAGGATATGGTGTAAGTGCTGCTCATCCCCTGGCAGTAGAGGCAGGGATGAAGGTATTAGAAAAAGGTGGTACTGCTGTGGATGCTGCCATTGCTGTTACCTATGTATTAAGTGTGGTAGAACCCTATGGCTCTGGTATTGGAGGGGGGGGAGCTATGCTAATCTATCCATCCGATGATCAGGAACCAGTTGTTTTTGACTACCGTGAAACGATGCCCTTATCAGGAGAAATGCCCTATAAAGCTATAGGAATACCTGGGTTAGTAAAGGGGATGGAAGCAGTCCATGGGGCCTTTGGTTCCATAGAGATGGCCCAGCTAATCGACCCCGCCATTCAATTAGCAGAAGAGGGCTTTGAGGTAAATAAAATACTAGCCGATAGAATACGATTAGCCGCCTATAGAATGCCTGTCTCCCAATTACCTCATTTTTATCCTAGGGGGAAAGCTATAGAAAAAGGTGCTATTCTAAAACAATCGGAGCTGGCCAACACCCTACGGATTCTTCAGAAAGAAGGGGCCGATGCCTTTTATAAAGGGAAAATAGCCAAGGCTATTGTAGGTGGAGTTAAGGGTATAGAGGCTACAGATCTAGAGGAATATAGGGTTGAAGAAAAGGAGCCTGCCAAGGGGGAATTTGGAGGATATGAAATTCTATCAGGTGGAGCCCCATTGGGAGGTATAAGCCTTATACAATCTCTGACGATGGCGGAAATGTTAGGGTTTAATAATGATACCTACGATACAGCTGATTTTATTCATCTTGTATATGAAGTCACCAAAAAAAGCTATAGGGATAGACTTTTATATATAGGGGATCCTAATTTTGTTGATGTACCGGTGGACAAGCTACTGGATGAGGAATACTTGACCAAGAAAGCCAAAGAAATTACAAAGAACAACATTACCCGAGGTTATGAACTCTTTGATACACCGGCTGATCAGGGAAACCATAACAACACAACCCATTTTGTTGTTGTTGACGGAGATGGTATGATGGTATCTGCCACCCACTCCTTGAGTCAATTTTTTGGATCGGGACAATATGTTGATGGATTTTTCTTGAATAATCAATTAAGAAACTTTGCTCTTTCCAATAGCTCCCCCAACAGAGTAGAGGGGGGGAAAAGACCCCGAAGCTTTATAGCCCCTACAATCTTGACTAAGGATGGAAATCCAGTTTTGGGAATCGGTACCCCTGGTGGGACAAATATCCCCATCCTACTAACACAAACGATTATGAGGATCGTTAAGATGAAGGAAAATGTGCAACAAGCCATTGAAGCACCCCGATTTTATTTTGACGGGGATGTCATCTATCTTGAAGGAGACATTTCCTACTTAGACAGAAAAAAATTAACGGACCTAGGCTATAAAATTGTTGTAAGCCAACCAACTTTAGCCTATGGGGGGGTCCATGCACTTTATATAGATTATGAAAACTCCACCATAGAAGGTGGAGCTGATGCCCGTCGAGGAGGGACTGCGGAAGTATTTTTGTATGACAATAAGCCTGGAGGAAAACAAAAACATGAAAAAAATCATTAAAGAAACGAGTTTAGCCCTATTATTCATCGGAATAGTTTTTACCTTTATTTTGAACTTTCAAGTTGTTCAAACCTTAACAGAGGAAGAAGCAGCTACTATAGCATTTTATAGGCAACAAATTGTTGAGATAAATTCCTTGAAGGAAAAGAACCTATCTATTGAGGGAGATGGGCCTATAGAGGATCATTATCAAATGGAGGAAAATCCATCGATAGAAGAATAACAAAGAGGAATTATCATAATAAAAGTCAGCCTGCAGCTAGATATTTTCTACTGCAGGCTAATTTATTATGACATTAGAAAAATAAAAGGTATATACCAATCTATGTCGAATTAGGTTTTTGGGTAAGCTATAATGAATAAATAGATTTTTTCATAGAAAGGAAGAATACAATGAAGAAGTTAAAGGTCATGACAATATTTGGGACACGGCCGGAGGCCATCAAAATGGCTCCCCTGGTAAAAAAATTGCAGGAGACGGAGGACATAGAATCTATCCTCTGTGTAACGGCCCAACATAGGGAAATGCTAGACATGGTATTGGATTTGTTTGAGTTAAAGCCCCAACACGATTTAAACATCATGCAGCATGGTCAGACGATTTCTGACATTACCACAAAAGTATTAAAGGGATTGGAGACAGTATTACAAAAGGAAAAACCGGATATTGTACTGGTCCATGGAGATACCACCACCACCTTTATAGGTGCTTTAGCTGCATTTTATCAGCAAATTCCAGTAGGTCATGTGGAGGCTGGTCTGAGAAGCGGAAATATTTATTCCCCCTATCCCGAGGAGATGAATAGAAAACTAACGGGCAATCTAGCTACTCTCCACTTTGCTCCCACAGAGGGTAACTATCATAACCTTATTAGGGAAGGAATAGAGGATAAAGTCATATTTATTACTGGGAACACTGTCATCGATGCTCTTCTACAGGTGGTGAAGGAGGATTATTTCTTTGAAAATCCTTTGTTAAATAAAATTGATTATAATAGCAAAAGGGTTATTGTCATGACCTGTCATAGAAGGGAAAACTGGGGAGAACCCATGGAAAATATTTTTAAAGCTGTAGTAGAGATTAAAAGGAAGCATAAGGATGTAGAGATTGTCTTCCCTGTCCACCTAAATCCAAATATTCAGAAGCTCTCTCGGGATATTATGGGTGAAGAAGAGGGTATTCATTTAATAGAGCCCTTGGACTACGAACCCTTTGCAAATCTTTTAAATAAGGCCCATCTTATTTTAACGGATTCTGGGGGAATTCAGGAAGAAGCACCGGCCCTTGGAAAGCCTATTGTAGTATTAAGGACAGAAACCGAGAGACCTGAGGCGGTGGAGGCTGGAACAGTGAAGGTAGTAGGTGTAGAGAAAAGCAAAATTATTCATGAGGTGGATAAATTATTGGAGGACCAAGCATATTATTTACAGATGAAAAATGCCCTAAATCCCTATGGTGATGGAAGAGCTTGTGAAAGAATTATTCATGCTTTAAAATTTTATTTTGGCTTTAATGAAGAAAAACCTAAGGTCTTTAAAGCATAGCACCCTGTTAATCCTCTATGGACCACCAAAAATTGTTAAAAAAATATCGAATTTAAAGCAGGATTTTGTTAAATAATGTCGAATCTTTATAAAGAAGAAGTGATATCTATTCATAAGGATTACTCTTCAATAAAGACAATTCAATGTTAAATTCAACATATTTTAGGATCTCAAAGTTGGTATTAATAGGTGTTGAAAAAATAAGTGCATAAAATTTGGAAGAAAGACACTTAATAATAATGATTCTCCACTTTGTAAGCAATGCAAAGACTTAAAAACAATACTATAAAGCAACAAAATACGACACCTGAATGCTAGGAATACTAATTTTAGTTCACAAGCCACAAATCCTAGGAGGTGGCCATATAACTTATATATCCAATAATTGAAGGGAAGAAACATTACACCAATATTGAAGCCAGTATAGAGCAACCTTTAACAAGAGAAGGGATGGTTGCATATAATGAAAAATTTCAAATTACCAATTTGTGCAATATGCCCAGTAGATTTGGAGTGTTTTGTAAGAACGATACAATGAAATTACAATTAACCCATGATATAATTAAGCTATAAAAACATTCGATATTTTCAGACATAATCCGTCACGACACAATTGTCTAAGTTTTAACAAATAGTGGAAAATAATAAAACGGTTTTAATCAAATTTTTTATAATTTACAATATTGCAAAAAGTTTTTCGCTGATATATTCTATATAATAAAGTTATGCTATAATAAATACTAATGTTGGTATATAGGGTAATAAAATTAACTATAATGGAGAGAAGGAAATGCCACAAAAGAGAAAAGGACATGTACTAGAAAACTTAACCTTAGTTAGTTATATTGGCATATCCATGACTGTACCTATTTTGGGTGGGGTTTTTGCAGGGCGGTGGCTTGACGCTAGACTACAGACTCAACCCATAGCTTTATTTATCTTTATCGTAATAGGGGTTGCTGTTGCCTTTATAAATCTTTTTAAGGTGGCAACCAAGGACGTCAAAAAGCATCAAAGGAAGTGATGACATGAGTTCATTATGGGATACTCAAGTGAAAATTGTAAAGGGTGTGTTGTTATTAAACACAATAATAGGGATTGTGGGGATTTTTTTTGTAAATTCGCCGATGATGTTTTTAACAGGTCTGCTGTTTGGCACCATTATGTCCCTCTTGAACTTTAGGTTGCTTTTCCTTACCCTAAAGAAGGCTGTGGAAATGGCTCCCCATCAAGCCCGTGTTTATACCACATCAAGATATATGCTGCGGTACTTTATTATGGGGATGATATTGTATATATCTATTAAAGCCGATTACATTCATAGTTTTGGTACTATTTTAGGTGTAATAACATTAAAGCTTGTTGTTTTACAAAAAGAATTGTTCAACGATAAGCAATATTTTAAAAATATATTCAAAAGAAAGGAGGCAAAATAAATGGAGTTTGGCCCAAAAGTCATTTTTGAGATTCCTATTTTAGGAGGTATCCCTATTACAGAAACCGTAGTGAACACATGGATTATTATGATTGCTCTGACGGTGCTGGCCATCTTAGGAGGCAAAACCTTTAAAAAGGTCCCTAGAGGCAAACAAAACGTAGTGGAAGTCCTAGTAGATGCCATCAACAAACTGACGATTCAAACCATGGGGGAGGACAAAAAGTTTTTTGGAAGCTACATGGGAACCCTAATGATATTTTTATTATTTGCCAACCTACTAGGACTATTAGGTCTTAGGCCGCCAACAGCGGATATTAACACAACCTTTGCTTTAGCACTCCTAACCTTTATTATGATTCACTCTTTTGGAGTAAAGCGTAAAGGAGCAGGAACATATCTGAAGGGATTTTTAGAACCAATGCCCTTCTTGTTACCCTTAAACATTATAGGAGAGCTGGCTACACCTATATCTCTATCCTTCCGTTTATTTGGTAACATTGTAGGTGGCTTGATCATTATGTCATTACTCTATGGTGGCTTGATAGGATTAAGCAGCATGATAGGATTAGGGATTTTCCCTATATTCCAGGCCGGTATTCCTGTAGTATTTCACTTATACTTTGACGTCTTTGCAGGGGTCCTTCAAAGCTTTATTTTTGTTATGCTATCAATGGTATTTATTTCAATTGCGATGGATTAAAGGTATTCTATTCCCTAAGGGGGTGAAACTTTGGAAAACACAAACTTTATTATGCAGTTTTTAGAATGGCTTATGTCCTTTGATCGAAGGGCCTTGATTTTAGCGGCATCTGCCTTAGGCGCAGGTCTAGCTATGATAGCAGGAATTGGTCCAGGAGTGGGTCAAGGCTATGCCGCCGGCAAGGGGGCTGAAGCTGTAAGCTACAACCCTAAAAGTGGAAGGCAGGCAACTATGATTATGCTGTTGGGGGCCGCTGTAGCTGAAACCTCTGGAATCCTATCTCTGGTTATTGCTTTGATTATGCTGTTTGCTAATCCTTTGGTAAACATACAGGGAGCAGCTATCATTGTGGCAGCATCTGCCATCGGTGCTGGTCTTTCTATGATCGCCGGCATAGGACCTGGAATAGGTCAGGGTTATGCTGCCGGTAAAGGGACAGAAATGGTAGGTAAAAGACCTAAGCATCAATCAGCAGTAGTAAGAACCATGTTTTTAGGTCAAGCGGTGGCTCAAACAACGGGAATCTATGCCATGATTATAGCTTTGATTCTTATGTTTGCAAATCCCCTTGTAGGACTACTATAAAAGGCTAAGGTCAAGGCCAAGGCTAAGTTAGCCGAATACAAGTGATTTGAATTTTAAAACCGACTGTTACATAAGTACAGCCGAAACAAAAACCAAAAATAAAAGATTTGTTTTAAATTACAATAACAATATTTTGAAGGAGGAATTATATTATGGAACCAATTACAGGTAGAGCATTAGTGTTAGCAGCTTCAGCTATAGGTGCAGGATTAGCGATGATCGCAGGTATTGGACCTGGAATAGGACAAGGATACGCTGCTGGTAAAGGTGCAGAAGGTGTTGGAAGACAACCAGAAGCTCAAGGTGATATCGTAAGAACTATGCTTTTAGGTGCTGCTGTTGCTGAGACAACTGGTATTTACGGTTTGATTATTGCGTTAATTTTACTATTTGCAAACCCACTAATCAACCTATTATAGGCTAAGAATACACTTAGTCCAAGAAAGGAGGCAGTAAATTATGCATCAAGGATTAGTGGAATTTAGTTGGACCTTTTTCTTTCAGTTAGTTAATACACTGATTATCTTCATTGTCCTGAGACGTTTTTTATTTAAGCCGGCTACAGAGTTCATGGATAATAGAACAAAGGGTATAGAAAGTGCCCTTGAGGATGCAGCCAATAAGAATAAAGAGGTTGAAGCCTTAAAGGCTCAGTATGAAGGTAAGTTAGCTGATATAAAGGAAGAAAGAAACGAAATCATTCGAGAAGCTACAAAACGTGCTGAAGAAAGAAGCGATGAAATCATAAAGACTGCAGAAATGGAGGCCCAAAAGGTTATTGATAGGGGTCGTCAGGACATTGAAAGAGAAAGACAAAAAGCAGTAAATGAATTAAAGGATCAAATCTCTACATTGGCAATTATGGCGGCTTCTAAAGTGATTGAAGAAGAACTAAATCAAACAACCCATCAAAAGATGGTTGAAGAATTTATAAAAGAGGTAGGGGAAACACAATGGCAGAATTAGTAGCAAAACGATATGCCGGCGCCCTATTTGAAGTTGCCCAAGAGGATAATAATCTTCAGCCTGTAAGAGAAGAGATGGATTTTATAGGAGAATGTCTTAAGGAAAATAAAGACTTTGAGAAACTATTAAATACACCGTTGATTAAATCCAGCGAAAAAAAGGAAGTTTTGACAAACATTTTTAAAGATAAGGTTAGTGTTGAAGTTTTAAACTTCCTTTATATTTTGGTGGACAAAAGACGAACAAGAGATCTTCAAGAAATTATCAAGGAATTTAGCAAAATGGCGGATGCTTCTAAAAATATGGTGGAAGCTGTGGCTATTACTGCCTTCCCATTGGAGCAGGAAACCCTGTTAAAACTACAGGTACAGCTTTCAATGGCCTCTGGCAAAAACGTTAAACTAAACAATAAAGTAGAAGAAGAAGTCATTGGTGGTGTCCTCATAAAAATGGGGGACAAGGTCATTGATGGCACACTGAAAAATCGACTTGGGCAGATGAAGCAGCAGTTGTCGCAAGTTATATTATAGGAATAGGGGTGATATCACATGAATCTCAGACCTGAAGAGATTAGCTCAGTGATTAAAGAGCAGATTAAAAGGTATGAAAACAAGCTTGAGATGAAGGACGTTGGAACTGTTATTCAGGTTGGTGATGGGATAGCAAGAATTCATGGTCTGGAAAAATGTATGGCTGGTGAGCTTTTACAATTTCCAGGTGATGTCTACGGTATGACCTTGAACCTAGAGGAGGACAACGTAGGATGCGTACTTTTAGGTTCAGATGATACGATTAAAGAAGGAGACATCGTAAAACGTACTGAAAGAATCGTAGAGGTTCCAGTAGGAGATGCTCTTTTAGGACGTGTTGTAAATGCATTAGGTCAGCCTATAGATGGCAAGGGTCCCATTAACACCGATAAATATAGAGAAATTGAAAGGGTTGCTCCAGGGATTATCGCTAGAAAATCCGTACATGAGCCCCTGCAAACAGGAATAAAAGCTATTGACTCCATGATTCCTATTGGAAGGGGTCAAAGGGAGCTTATTATCGGAGATAGACAGACTGGAAAGACTGCTATCGCCATAGATACCATTATTAATCAAAAAAATACAGATGTTATTTGTATTTATGTAGCCATTGGTCAGAAAAAATCTACTGTGGCACAAATTCAAGATACTCTTGAGAAAAATGGTGCCATGGATTATACCATCGTTGTGTCAGCCACCGCCAGTGAACTGGCACCGTTGCAATATATTGCCCCCTATGCTGGATGCGCTATGGGAGAAGAGTTTATGGATAATGGAAAGCACGTTTTGATTATCTATGATGATTTATCAAAGCATGCTGTTGCTTATCGTGCCATGTCCTTGCTATTAAGACGTCCACCAGGACGGGAGGCTTATCCTGGAGATGTATTCTATCTTCATAGTAGATTATTGGAGAGGGCGGCTAAGCTAAGCGATGAAAGGGGAGCAGGTTCTCTAACAGCGCTACCTCTTATAGAAACCCAAGCGGGAGACGTTTCTGCCTATATCCCAACCAATGTTATCTCCATTACTGATGGACAGATTTTCCTAGAGTCAGAGTTATTCCACTCAGGGGTTCGTCCAGCGGTAAATGCTGGGATTTCTGTATCAAGGGTTGGGGGTAGTGCCCAAATCAAGGCTATGAAAAAGGTTGCAGGAAAGCTTCGTCTTGAATTGGCTCAATATAGGGAATTGGCGGCCTTTGCTCAATTTGGTTCTGAGCTGGATAAAGAAACCCAAGCAAGATTGGCCCAAGGGGAAAGAATTGTTGAGGTTTTAAAACAGCCCCAATATCAACCTGTACCAGTAGAAAACCAAGTTATGATTATCTATGCTGTTACCAATAAATATCTTGCTGATATTGAAGTGGAACAGGTAGGGGAGTTTGAAGAAGAATTCATAAAGTTTGTCAATACACAATATGCTGAGATAGGTAGAACGATTGTAGAGACTGGTAAGCTTGAAGGGGAAACGGAAGAACAGCTAAAGACAGCCCTAGAGGAGTTCAAAAAGAAGTTTAAAGCCCAGTAATCGGGAGGTGATACATTGGCTGGATTAGGAATGCGGGATATAAAAAGACGTATTAAAAGTGTAAACAGTACAAAACAAATTACAAAGGCAATGGAGCTGGTTTCTTCGGCTAAGCTAAGAAAGGCTAGAGAAAGGCTAGAAAAAACCAGACCCTATTTTACTACAATTGGTAGAACAGTTGAAGAAATCATCTCCTCCACTAAAGGGATACAGCATGAGTTTTTAAAGCCCCGTGATGTTAAAAAGACGGGTTATATTGTCATTACTGCCGATAGAGGATTGTGTGGTGGCTATAATACCAATGTCATAAAGGCTGCCGTCAATCATATGGAAGAAAAGGAAAGGGTTTCCGTAATAGCCATAGGTCAAAAAGGCAGGGATTTCTTTAGAAAGAGACAGTATGACTTGGATGGGGAGTTCACCCATATTTCTGAAGATCCTTCCTTCACAGAAGCCCAAAGTGTAGGAAAGCTATCCATTGAGCTTTACAAACAACAATTGGTGGATGAAGTGTACTTAGTGTATACGGAGTTTGTCAGCACCATTAACCAAAAGCCTAGGCTGGTAAAGCTATTGCCTATAGAGGCAACAGCTGAAGAAGGGGAAACCAAGACGGTATCAGAGGACGAGGAATTCATGTCCTATGAGCCTTCCCCAGAGGCGGTGTTGAACTTCTTGATACCTAAGTATATTGATAGCATGATTTATGGAGCCCTTATTGAATCCTCCACCAGTGAGCAGGGGGCTAGAAGGGTTGCTATGGAAAGTGCTACTGATAATGCTACTGAGATGATTGATAAATTACAATTAAAATACAATCGTGCCCGTCAGGCTGCCATCACCCAAGAAATTGCAGAAATCGTTGGTGGTGCAGAGGCGCTGAAGTAAAAGACAATGAAAAATGAAAAATGAAAACCGATTCAAAAATGAAAGCTACTGCTAATAAAATAGTTGGCAGTATGATGCTTTGGGGTTTCAATTTTACATTTTCAATTTTTAATTTTTAATTCCGCTATAGGCGGCAGAGGAGGTAATGTAATGCCTGAAGGAAATGTAGGTAAATTGGTGCAAATCATTGGACCAGTTGTAGATATAAGATTCAGCAGTGAAAACCTACCAGCCCTTTTGAGTGCCATCGTCATAGAAGGCCCTAGACACAGGGTGACGGTGGAGGTGGCCCAGCATATCGGAGATGATACGGTAAGATGTGTTGCCATGAACTCTACAGATGGGTTAATGAGGGGTATGGAGGCTAAAGATACAGGAGCCCCCATCACCGTTCCGGTGGGAAAAGCTACATTAGGTAGAATATTTAACGTACTAGGTGAAGTGGTGGATGAGAAGGAGGAAGTAACCTCTGAATTCCATGCACCTATCCATCGTCAAGCTCCAAGCTTTGAAGATCAGGAGACGGGAACAGAAATTCTAGAAACTGGTATCAAGGTTGTTGACTTGATTGCCCCCTATTCAAAGGGTGGAAAAATCGGTCTCTTCGGAGGTGCTGGGGTTGGTAAGACAGTATTAATTATGGAGCTTATCAACAATATCGCTAAAGAGCATGGTGGACTTTCAGTATTTGCAGGGGTTGGAGAGAGAACAAGGGAAGGTAATGACCTTTATCATGAAATGATAGAATCCGGTGTTATTGATAAGACAACCCTAGTATATGGCCAGATGAATGAGCCTCCTGGAGCTAGGATGAGGGTTGGTTTAACAGGACTTACCATGGCGGAATATTTCAGGGATCAAGAGGGACAGGACGTACTTCTATTTATTGATAACATCTTCCGATTTACTCAAGCAGGAAGTGAGGTTTCAGCCCTTCTAGGCCGTATGCCAAGTGCCGTTGGTTATCAGCCAACGCTGGCGACAGAGATGGGTGCCCTACAGGAGAGAATTACTTCTACCAAGAAGGGTTCTATTACTTCTGTACAGGCGGTATATGTACCTGCCGATGACTTAACAGACCCTGCTCCAGCTACAACCTTTGCCCACTTAGATGCTACAACTGTACTTTCAAGACAAATTGCCGAGCTAGGTATTTATCCAGCGGTGGATCCATTGGACTCCAACTCAAGGATTCTTGATCCAGTAGTGGTGGGGGAAGAGCACTATGAAGTAGCCCGGGGTGTTCAAGAGGTATTACAAAGATATAAGGAATTACAGGATATCATTGCTATTCTTGGTATGGACGAACTTTCTGATGAAGATAAATTAATTGTTTCTAGAGCTAGAAAAATTCAACGTTTCTTATCTCAGCCCTTCCATGTTGCTGAACAGTTTACGGGGATGGCAGGAAAGTATGTACCATTAAAGGAAACGATCCGAGGCTTTAAGGAAATATTAGATGGAAAGCATGATGATTTACCGGAATCAGCCTTCCTATTTGTAGGTACTATAGAAGAAGCAAGAGAGAAAGCTAAAACCAGTGAATAAGGGAAGTAGGTGATAAAATGGCTTCCAAATTTCATCTAGAAATCGTAACCCCCGATAGGATGTTTTACGATGATGAAGTAGAAATGGCGGTAGTACGAACCACTGAAGGGGACGTAGGAATATTGGATGAACATATTTCTATGGTAGCACCTTTAAAAATTGGTAAAATTAAAATCAAAAAGGATGGTAGCCTTAAGGAGGCTGCTATTGCTGGGGGATTTGTAAAGGTAGTTCAAGGTGCAACCACCATTATTGCTGATGCTGCTGAATGGCCGGAGGAGATCGATATCCAAAGGGCAGAGGAGGCAAAGCAAAGGGCTGAAAAGCGTTTGGTGGCTGATGGATCAGGAATCGACACAATAAGGGCAGAAATAGCCTTAAAAAAAGCTATCAATAGGCTAGAGGTTTCTGAAATTAGAAAAAGATAAGTGAAATAAGACATAAAAAAAGCAAGGGGGGTGATTATACTTCCCTTGCTTTTTAATAAACAATAATATCAAAAACTGATTCTTCTTCTACGGTATCCTCCAATGTAATATACATTTTGATAGGTAGACTGACAATCATCTGATAGGACTCTCGAATCCATCCCATATCAGCATGGATAGATAGGGGAGAAATTTCATCGGGGAGTCTATGGAGTCTTACATAGCCATCCTTGATTTCCAGCTTTCCTGTGTATTCAACATTATTTACTGTAAAGGGAAATTCAATAAACTGAGATTCCTCCCCTTCAATCATAGGAAAGCGATGGATAACTTCACCGTCTAAATTCACAACAATTTCCTTACCATTCCCTTCTGTTGCTAGGAGTTTCGGTACGGCAAAAACAGAAGTAATGCTTAAAAGAAGTATAACGATAATCAATCCTATATCTGCTTTAGTTATAATTTTCATAAAAGATAACCTCCATTCAAGGGGTTGATACTTTGAATTTCCAAACTATATTATATACTATTTGTGGATAGTTGACAAATCTAATAAAAACCAAAAAAAGTAATGAATAGTGGAAAAGCAAAAGAGAATGAATAATGAATAATGGAAAAACAAATAATGAAAGGTAAAAGGTTTTGGTTTTCATTATTCATTATTAATTATTCACTATTCATTAAAAAAGGGTGGTATACATATGTCAAAAAAAAATGAACTAGAAAGAACGATAGAATTTGCCTTGAAGGGAACGCCCCAAATTAAACCTGAAGAAAAAAAGAAGTGGTTAGGGGAGTTTAGGGAACGGATTATTTTAGGTTTAACGATGGAGGATGCTAGAAAACCAGAAGCTCTTTCTGCAGTTAGAAAAGGTCTCCAAGATCCTATGGGGGAAATGCTGATCGTTAATAACAATATTCCTATGGACATTATGATAAATTATATGAAACTGGCAAAGGAAATGGACAAAGAATATAAGTCTATAGCCACCAATGAAAAAGAGGCCATGGGGGTGGTGGTGGCTAGTCGCAGTGCAGTAGAACGAGAAGATGTAATCTTTGAGATTAAAGAATTACCAGAAAAGTTTAAACATATAAAGCATAAGGAACTTTGCAGTGATTGCTATACAGAGCTACAGCAATTAGAGCCTGAAGCCATAAAGGGATTTAAAAAGCTATCTTTTCTAGATAAAATGATGGGTTTATACTGCGGTGCCTGTAGAAGGGATGAGGATGGGGGACCCCTCATGTAGAAAGACTTTGTCTTTCTACATGAGAAATTAAAAATTAAAAATTAAAAATTAAAGTTAAAAGCTAAAAAATTAGGCTAAATACAAATTTTTTAGCTTTTTAGATTTTAAATTGGTTTAGATTTTACATTTTAAATTTTATATTTTATGTTTCTCAAGTATAGCTCCTTTTCTTCCTGTCAATACTTCAACTACAAAGGGAAGAGATTAAAATGTAGTAAGGATGTTTTTCGTCCCCCTTTAACATCATACTTACAGGTTTAATCTCTTCTCTTTTTTATCCATATTTATTGAAGGAAGATGTGGAAAGGAGTTATAAAGATGAAAAAAATATGCAACATAGGACTTACTATTTTATTGTTTTTAAGCTTTTTTTATATAGCATCCGCCATCACAAGTAGCAGTAATGAAACCACTATAGATAGCCCAATAGAATTTATTTTTGCAAAAAGTGGAGCAGATATATTAGAAAGTAATATCAATACGACACTGGAAGTCCCCAATACATTATGGACAGAGGAAGAAGTATATAAAATTAAAGAAGAAATAAAAAAACAATTGGGATTAGATAATATAAAGGAAGTAAGACTAGAGGATGAGGATCAGCTATTTTATAATAATGGGGCTACAGAAAAGGATGAAAATATCCTTTTTATCCATGAATTTTCAGATTGTTATATGAAGCAAATAATAGCAACAAACACCGATAAAAATGGAGATACCATTACATTTAAAGTATATTCAGCAGAAATTCAAGAAGAAAAAACCTCGTATATTATTATTGACATCATACAGAATAAAAGGTATAAAGAGATAGTGGAGAAGAGTAATCAAAATCAGTTAATACTAGGTAGATATGGAAAAAATATAGAAACAACCATTAATCTAGTGGGGACCTACGATAAAAAAATGTCGTGGGAAGAAAGCAAAGAAAAAATAGATCAATTGATTGATTCCGTAAAAGGAAGAAAAGTAGAAGAAGTTGGCCAGGAATTATATATAAGTACTACTGCATATACACCAATTATTCCAGAAGCTATCCACTACGGAAATAACAAAGTGAACCTTCACTTGGCGATGCGCTATAACCACTATGAAGGAAAGACTTATCTATACATTGCCAACCCTTTGATTACCCTGACCTACTAACCAAATTGTATTTTGGCATCTATGGAAAGTGAGGCGTAGATATTGGCAAAAATAGTTGTTGAAAAAAGTCAACCATTAAAGGGTACTGTTCGGGTAAGTGGTGCAAAAAACTCTGTATTACCTATTTTAGCAGCAACTCTGTTGGCTACAGAAAAGTGCGTATTAGAAGATGTGCCCCCTTTACGGGACGTAGATGTTATCTGTGAGGTTCTAACCAGCTTAGGAGCAGATGTAAAGCGGGTAAATAGAGAACAAATTGATATTAGAGCAAATGCAATAGATAATTATGAAGCTCCTTATGAGCTTGTTAGAAAAATGCGGGCTTCTTTTTTAGTGATGGGACCTTTATTGGCCCGGATGGGGAAGGCTAGAATTTCTATGCCTGGAGGCTGTGCTATTGGCACAAGACCCATAGATCTCCATTTAAAAGGCTTCAAAGCCCTGGGGGCAGAGATTACCTTAGGTCATGGCTTTGTAGAAGCAAAGGCCGATAAGCTAATAGGTAATAAAATTTATTTGGACTTTCCTAGTGTAGGTGCTACAGAAAATATTATGATGGCTGCTGTTTTAGCGGAAGGACAGACTATTATTGAAAATGCAGCAGAGGAACCAGAAATTACGGATTTAGCTAACTATTTAAATAAAATGGGTGCCCAAATCAAGGGGGCTGGAACAGATACCATAAAAATAATGGGGGTGGAAAGGCTAACCGGTACCACCCATACAGTCATACCCGATAGAATAGAGGCAGGAACCTATATGGTAGCTGCTGCCATGACGGGGGGCAACGTATTAGTAGATAATGTTATGGCGGATCATTTGAAGCCGGTTATTGCTAAGTTAAGGGAAATTGATGTAGAGCTTTATGAAGAAGGAAATGGTATAAGGGTTATAGGACCTAAAATACCAAAGGCAGTAGATATAAAAACCCTACCTTATCCAGGATTTCCTACGGATATGCAGGCTCAATTTATGGCATTATTAAGTGTTTCAAAGGGTACCAGTGTTATTATAGAAACGGTATTTGAAAATCGCTTTATGCATGTAAGTGAGTTAAAGAGGATGGGTGCTGATATTAAAATAGAAGGCAGAAGTGCTATTATAGAAGGCAAAAGGGAATTAACTGGCGCTCCGGTGAAGGCCACAGACCTTAGGGCAGGGGCGGCACTGATTTTAGCTGGTTTGGTATCGGATGGCATAACAGAAATCAGCAATATTGAGCATATTGAAAGAGGCTATGTAGATATTGAAAAGAAGCTTAGGGGCTTAGGTGCCAAGATTTATAGAACCGATGAAGGCCTCTCAGTGGAGTAAAAATCAGTTCTAAATCCTTCATTCTTATCATACCTTTAGTTAGTGAATAAAGAATAATGTAAAGTGGGAGATCTTCCATTTTTATTATTCATTAAGTACAGGGGGATAAGATAAATGAAGGGTATTTTTTTTGCTGGAATTTCACTTTTGACCACTGTTCTATTAATACCATTATTGATTATTAGCAGCTGTGATATGCAGGTTCCCCAGAGAAGAAGTATAAGTAGAGAGGAAGTAAGGGAGTCGGATTTAAAGATTAATGTCTTTAATCATGAAACTAAAGAAATTATGGAGCTATACCTAGAGGATTATATAAGCCTAGTAGTAGCATCGGAAATGCCCGCCAGCTTTGAACTAGAAGCCCTAAAGGCCCAGGCGGTGGCAGCTCGGACCTATGCTATCTGGAGGGAGATGACCCAGGGTAAAGAAGGACATCCCTCCCACCCTGGAGCCAGTGTTTGCACCAGTCATACCCATTGTCAGGAATGGTTATCTATAGAAGAGTTGAAG
This sequence comes from Natronincola ferrireducens, assembly GCF_900100845.1. Classification (NCBI taxonomy): domain Bacteria; kingdom Bacillati; phylum Bacillota; class Clostridia; order Peptostreptococcales; family Natronincolaceae; genus Natronincola; species Natronincola ferrireducens. The sequence goes on from NZ_FNFP01000001.1 coordinate 243,120, forward strand.
AATCGCCATGGGATGATATGGATGACAAGGTACTGGCCCAAAATTCAGGAGGCGGTGGCCTCTACTGCTGGCATTATTATGACCTATGAAATGCAGCCCATTGAACCCCTCTACCACTCCACCAGTGGAGGTAAAACAGAAAACTCTGAGGATGTTTTTGCTACAGCCATGCCTTATCTTAGAAGTGTTTCCAGTCCCTATGAAGAAAGATCTCCTGTACTCGTGGACACGAAGGAGGTTTCCATAGAAGACTTTATTAGAACTTTAAAAAGTAGGGAGCAAGACTTTCAAATTAATACTAGAAACATTGCTGGGCAAATAAAGATTTTAGAAAAAAATCAAGGGGGCAGCATAAGAAGAATTGAAGTTGGTAACAAGACCTTTACCGGGTCGGAAATTCGGAGGACATTTGATTTAAGATCCGCAGATTTTACTGTAGATGTTAAGGGGAATCAAATTGTATTCACTACTAGAGGCTATGGCCATGGAGTAGGTATGAGCCAATGGGGAGCCAATGGCATGGCAGAGCAGGGTAGTGACTTTAAAGGGATATTAAGCCACTATTATCAAGGGATTACTTTAAGTAAATTAACTAGCTACAGGCGATAAGATCAAGGTTAAGACTAAGGTTTAGTGAAGGCTAAATTTTGGTTTTGGCCTTGAATTTTTTACTTTTATAGAGGATTCCTTCATCTAGAATAAAAAAACTAAGCTTAAATCTAAAACTCAGGCTTAATTTCGTGTATAAATTACCGCAAATAGGTGATAATTACAGATGGAGGTGGAATTGTATGTCCTTTGAAAACGACAATAACAACAATAATAACAACAACAAAAAACAAAATAAATCCCTATACAGATTCCTAGACAAACAAGGATTTTATCTTATCTTATTATTATGTGTTTCTATTGTTCTAGTAACAGCTGTTTGGGTATCAAGGCAGGAAGAAGAATACTTTTTATCAGACGAAGATGTTAACCCCCTTGAAGAGGAATTTAACAGGGTGGAGGTAACACTAGTAGAAGAGGATGCTGATGAAGATGAAAATATTCAGGAGGCTGCTAACATAGGGGAGACAGAAGAACCAAAGGAAGCTCCAGCAGAAGTAGAAGTCCCTGCTGAAGAAACAGCTTTACAGGAGAAACCAAAACAACCTTTAGAATTAAAGGAAAGTCCTAAAAAGCAGGAGGAAGAACCTGCTACCACTACAACAGCCAAAGATTATATTATGACTCAGCCGGTGGTAGGGAAGGTAGGTCTGCCCTATGCAACAGACAGACTGGTGTATCATAAGACATTAGACCATTGGAGCACCCATAGAGGCATGGATATCCATGCAGAGGTGGGGGCCCCCGTCAGAGCTGTTCTAGATGGGGAAGTGGTGGAAGTAATAAATGACACAATTATGGGCATTACCATTACCCTGCAGCATGATGATGAACTATTGACTAGATACAGTAATTTATCCACTGATGCTATGGTAAAAATGGGACAAAGGGTAACAAAGGGTCAGGTTATTAGCGGTGTAGGCAGAACAGCTGCCATAAAGACAGAAGAAGGACCACTGTTACACTTTCAAGTCATTCTCAATGGGGAGACAGTAGATCCTCAAAATTATTTGCCAAAAATCAATTAAATATAGATAACATTCCCTCATTAAATAGGAAAGGGCAACAGAGAAGTATAACTACTGTTGCCCTTTACCTTTAAAATCCGTAAAAATAACAATTCTAAATCTCGACCTCCCCTCATATTTATAAGATAAGACATAAAATAGAGGGGGGTCACACAGTTGAAGGACTATATAGAAAAACGGGTTATGGATATAGCCCGGTATATTATTGAAGAAGAATCTACCGTCAGACAAACCGCTCGGGTATTTGGAGTTAGTAAAAGCACAGTTCATAAGGATGTTACTGAAAGACTTCCTAAGATAAACCCTCTAGTGGCAAATCAAGTAAAAGATATACTTGAAGTAAATAAAGCCGAGAGACATATAAGAGGTGGCAGAGCAACAAAGATGAAATATAAAAGTGATACACTAGTAGAAGCAAAAGGGTAAAAATCTCCTGTGAAAACAGGAGGTTTTGTCATTAAAAGAATAATTGTGAAAAATGGTAAAAAGAAAAGAGGATTTTGACAACAGATATAGAATATAAAAATGTTGTATGCTATAAAGCTCTAACGCTAACTAAAAATGAGAAGCGAAGGTGGGGGAGAAATGTTCGGATTCGGTTCAGATATCGGTATCGATTTAGGAACTGCCAGTGTGTTGGTCTTTGTAAAGGGCAAAGGGGTTGTAATGCAGGAGCCTTCAGTGGTAGCTATCGATAAAAATACCAATAGTGTATTGGCAGTGGGACAAGAGGCCCGTAGAATGTTGGGAAGAACACCAGGAAATATAGTAGCCATTAGACCCCTAAAGGACGGTGTTATTTCTGACTATGAAGTTACAGAAAAAATGTTAAAATATTTTATAAGCAAAACCGTAGGAAGAAAATGGATTTTTAAACCCAAAATCATCGTTTGTGTACCCAGTGGTGTAACAGAGGTGGAAAAAAGAGCTGTTATTGATGCCACCAATGAGGCTGGTGCTAAAACCACCTATTTAATAGAAGAGCCAATTGCTGCCGCCATTGGAGCTGGGTTAGATATTGCTCAACCAAATGGCCATATGATTGTAGATATTGGTGGAGGTACCAGTGATATTGCCGTCATCTCCTTAGGAGGAATTGTTGTAAGCAACTCTATTAAAATTGCTGGTGACAAATTTGATGAGGCCATTATACGGTATATGCGTAAGAAGCATAATATTATGATTGGTGAAAGAACAGCAGAAGAAATGAAGATACAAATTGGGGGAGCCTTCAAAAGAGATGAAGCAGTGGTTATGAATGTCCGTGGAAGAAACCTTGTATCTGGGTTGCCTGTGAATATAGAAGTCAGCAGTGATGAAATGGTGGAGGCATTAGAAGAAAGCGTAGCTGCCATAGCAGATGCTGTCCATGCTGTGCTGGAAAAAACACCTCCAGAGCTGGCCTCTGATATCGCCGACCAAGGTGTAATTATGACTGGTGGGGGAGCCTTGTTATGGGGTTTGGACAAGCTAATCTATGAAAGAACAGGGGTTCCTGTAAAGGTTGCGGAGGATGCGGTTTCTTGTGTAGCTAATGGTACTGGAAAGGCGTTGGATTCTTTACATATATTAGAAAATGAAATGAAGAACGGAAGAAGTAGAAGATAAGCAGGTAAAGGCGGAGGAATAATCTCCGTCTTTTTTTAAAATATAGGACTAAAGATTTGTAGTGAAGGAACCGATATAACTATTGTACCAATGTACTCTAATAAACGAGGTGAAAAGCCATGCTAAGGGGATTATATACAGCTGTATCAGCTATGGGAACCAGCCAAAACAAGTTAGATGTTGCATCCAATAATATCGCTAATGTCAATACCACTGGTTTTAAAAAGGATGTTGTTATAACAGAATCCTTTCCAGAGGTTTATATGAAAAAGCTTCATGGACATCTTCCAGTAGAAGCCTATAATCGAAATATTGCGGTAGATGTAGAAAGGGATGGCGAAGGCTTTCGGGTTTCTACAGGAAGCGGCTATTTTACTGCCGAGGGATCTTTAGGAAAGAGTCATAGCTCCACTACTAGCTTTGCAGTAGATGAGGAAGGTTATTTGCGAACCTATGATAGAAATATTCATGGTCAATTGGATACCTCCCAAGGCAACTATATACTGGATAACAATGGAAACAGGATATTGGTGGGGAACAACAATATTGATGTGAATCAGCAGGGACAAGTAATGGCCAATGGTGAAATAGTGGCAAATTTGCTTTCACGGCCAGGCTTTAATACGATAGGTACTATAAATAGCGGACTTCGCCTTGAAAAAATAGAAACCTACTTTAACCAAGGGACCATAGAAGAAACAGGGAATCCCTTGGACATTACCATACAAGGCAATGGTTTTTTTAGAATTAATACTCCCCAAGGGGAAATGTATACCCGAAATGGTAACTTTACACTAAATACCAACGGACAAATCGTCACAAAAGAAGGATATTTATTAATGGGAGAGTTTGGACCTATTACTTTAGGTGAGGATTTTGATAGAGGTGGCTTCAGAATTAACGAAGATGGTGCTATTATTTTAGACAATATGTTTTTAAATCAAATAGATATTGTTAATATTACCAATACCAATGTATTAAGAAAATACGGAGAAGGCTATTATCAAATAGGGGAAGGGTTGCAACCACAACTTGAACCCTTTGATGGGAAAATACTACAGGGTTTTCTAGAGGGCTCCAATGTTAACCCTATCGAAGAAATGGTCAACATGATTTCTGTACTACGACTTTATGAATCTAACCAAAAAGTGGTACAAGCCTATGATGAAATATTACAGAAGGCTGTAAATGATATCGGGAGAGTTTAAAAAGCAATGAAGAATGAAGAATGAAAAATGAATAATGAAAGTCAAAGGCAAAAGATTAAAACCTCACACTTGATTCTATAAGAATTTTTAGTTTTGGCTGATATCAATCAATGATTAAAAATCAAAGATTGCATACTAGGAAAAGGACTGAAGGTTTTAAAAGATTTTCCATTATTCATTATTCACTATTAACTATTCATTAAGATTTTAAAAGGGGGAGATTAATGTGCGTGCTTTATGGACAGCGGCTTCGGGAATGAAATCACAGCAGTTAAATCTTGATACTATTGCCAACAACCTGGCAAACGTCAATACAACAGGATATAAAAGGCAGAAGGTGGAGTTTAAGGACTTATTATATACCACCATGAAAAGATCTGATTTAAATGAAGGAATAGGGAGTCCTGTAAACCTACAGGTGGGTCATGGAGTGATGCCTATGGCAACCTCTAGAATTTTTACCAATGGGAACCTAGAGCAGACAGAAAACCCCCTAGATTTAGCTATAGAAGGGGAAGGTTTTTTTGCCGTGGAAACCCCTGCAGGGGAGATTGTATACACGAGGGATGGAAACTTTAAACTCAGTGTTGATATGGATGAGATGTGGCTGGTAACGGCAGAGGGATATATGGTATTATCAGAATTTGATGCTGAAATCGTCTTTATGGAGGGAATGAAAAACATAAACATTTCTGAAATGGGCACCATTACAGCAGAAAATGAGGATGGGGAGATTGAGGAGATTGCCACCATTAAGCTGGTTAAATTCATCAATCCTGAAGGTTTGGAAAATATAGGCAGAAATCTATATAAGGAGACAATAGCCTCTGGAGAGGCAATTTCTATGGAGGATGAAAACAGAACCAGCACTGTCCGTCAAGGCTACCTAGAAACCTCCAATGTCCAAGTAATTGATGAGATGGTTCGCATGATCACAGCCCAAAGGGCTTATGAAATTAATTCAAAGACCATTCAAACCGCCGATGATATGCTGGGAATGGCAAATAACCTAAAAAGATAGCGTAAAAAATGTAAAATCAAAAATTTAAAATGAATAATAAAAAATGCAAAATGAAAAATAAAGGTTAAAACCAACTTCTCTAGAATAATTCATTTTCTCTAGGGATGTACTTATTAATTTTGCATTTTACATTTTAAATTTTAAATTTTGCCCCGCAAGGGGCGTCGAAAGGTTGGTTCCCTATGAAAATAAATCATCCTTATATAAATATAGATAACATATCTAAACTAGAAAATATGAAAACCCCTGAAGATGATCAAAAGTTATTAGAGGTTTGCAGGGAGTTTGAGTCAATTTTCTTAAATACCATGCTTAAACAAATGCGACGAACTGTTCCTGATGGAGGACTGACGGAAAAGAGCTTTGCCCGTGATATGTATGAATCCCTACAGGACGAAGAGATGGCTAAGGAAATGGCCAGGGGGAAAGGTATCGGTCTTGCCCAAGAACTATATAAGCAGCTGTCTAAGAAATAATGAATAATGAAAAGGAATAAAGACGATGAATAAGGGCAATGAATAATGTATAATGAATAACCAATAGAACAATGAATAATGTAAAATGAATAATGTAAAATGAATAATGAATAATGAGAGTCAAGTTCATTGAAAGCAAAGATTAATAATTTTTTGCTTTTAGTTTTGTTTTTTTCATTATTCATTATTCACTATTCATTAATCATTCTGCCATAGGCAGCAAGAAAGGTGTGACTTATTATGGAACTAAATGTTATGGAAATACAAAAGAAAATACCCCATCGTTATCCCTTTTTATTGGTGGATAAAATCCTTGAGATGGAGGCAGGAAAATCTGCTGTAGGCATAAAAAATGTCACTATTAATGAACCTTTTTTCCAAGGTCATTTCCCCCAAATGCCCATCATGCCAGGAGTCCTCATTGTAGAAGCGTTGGCCCAAGTAGCAGGATTGACCTGTGTGGTGGGAGAAGAAAGTGAAGGGAAAATAGGGGTTTTTACAGGGATTGACAACTGTAAGTTTAGAAAACAGGTGGGCCCTGGAGACATTTTAAGACTAGAAGTAACCATTACCGCCTTTAGGAGAGGTATAGGCAAGGCAGAAGGAAAAGCCTATGTAGGAGAAGAATTAGCTTGTTCTGCTAACCTAACCTTTGCCATGGTGGAGCAAAAATAGTAATCCAGTTTAGTACTGGATTATTTTTTTTGCATGAACATACAAAATTTTACAATTAAGAGGATAAAATGACATCGACGGCGAATAAAAACAAATAAAAATCAAAATGGGGGGAATAGGGTTGGGAAAAAGGTTTGGTAAGAAGAACTTAAGTTTAGTGATAATTTTATTATTGTTGATAAGTAGTATAACAGGGGTACTAGAAGGAATAAATGCCCAAGGGGTCACATTACCTGTTACACAGCTATTAAATGGTAGCTTTGAGGTTTGGGATAATGATAAACCTACAGGATGGTATGGTGAAAAAAGCAATATACCAGTAAGAAATATTCAAAAGTATACAAACTCTGTAAAAAGTGGAGATTATTCAGTAAAGCTAGTGAATCCTGGTACTAGCTGGCAGAGATTTACAAACCAAAGCTACTCCATACAAGAAAAGGTAAAATATACAGTTGCATATTGGGTTAGAGGAAAAGGAGAAATAAGAAATAATTTTTACAGAGGAGGAACCTACTCAAGCTTCAACCCCTATATCACCATTGATACAGATGAATGGCAGAAGATCACGTGGGAATTCACCCATGATGAATCGGTAGAAGATGTAGAAATTATTATTTCCATCCGTAAAACCAATGAAGAAAAGGATCATATTCAAATAGATAATGTGGTGGTAACTTCAAATCAGGAAGCGCCGATAGAACAAAAGGAATTGAGGATTTATCATACACCTACCTCTACAGCTGCAGAAATAGGTCAGCAGATGGAAATACCCTTTCTAACCAGTGGAGGTAAAGGAGCTGTTACAACAGCTGTATACTATAAAAAGCAAAGGGATGATGTTTTTAAAAAAATACCTGCAATAGGGGATGCCAATACCTATAAAATAGCTATACCAGGATATGAAATAACAGAAGATTTTGTCTATTATATCGTGGCAACTGATGATACAGGAACAGTAAGACATCCCGAAGAAGGTATCCATACTCTAAGGGTTATATCTCCGCCAGAGCCACCTAAACCAATATCTGTAGCAGAGGCTATTGCCAATAATAGTGGGGAGGCTACAGTAGAAGGGTATATTATAGGAATTGTATTCAATGGTCCTATTTATCAGTTTCAAGAACCATTTTCCCTAGCTATCAATTTAGCATTAGGAGATTCACCAGATGAAAGGAATCCCCTGAAAATCTTACCTGTTGAATTACCTGCTGGCTTCCCATCATTAAGACCACTGCTTAATTTAAAGGATAATCCCAATAACTTAGGTAGAAAAGTAAGGCTTACAGGCCAGTTAGAAGCCTATTATACCGTACCAGGACTAAAGGGTATATCGGCTTATGAATGGGTAACGGAGCAAGAAGAAGATATAGAAGACGAGGAAGAAGAAGAGATAGAAGACGAGGAAGGGAAAGAAATAGAAGAAGAGGAAGGGAAAGAGATAGAAGATGAGGAAGGGAAAGAGATAGAAGATGAGGAAGGGAAAGAGATAGAAGATGAGGAAGGGAAAGATATAGAAGACGAGGAAGGGAAAGAAATAGAAGACGAGGAAGGGAAAGATATAGAAGACGAGGAAGGGAAAGAAATAGAAGATGAGGAAGAGAAAGAAATAGAAGATGAGGAAGGGAAAGAGATACTACCCCTTCATCTAACGGATATAAAAGACCATTGGGCGGCAGAATACATTGAGGAACTGGTATCCCTTGGAGTCATTAGGGGCTATACAAATGGTAGCTTTAAGCCAAATGATGATATTACTAGAGCTGAATTTGTCACGATTATAGTAAAGGCTTTTGGTCTAGAAAAGAAAGAAGATAAGCTCTTTGATGATACACAAAACCATTGGGCTAAGGAGTATATTGCTACAGCTCAAGGTCATGGGATTATAAATGGCTATAACGATAGAATCTTTGGAACCAATGACAAGATTAACCGGGAACAAATGACGACTATCCTTGTAAAAGCAAGGGATTTAGAGATGGTGTCGGGAGGTAGGACATTCAGTGATGCAGAGGAAATTTCTGAATGGGCTGCAGCTATGGTAGAAACCGCAGTAGCACATCATATTATTTCCGGCTATACCGATGGTAGTTTTAAACCAAAGAACAATACCACAAGAGCAGAGGCGGCAACTATTGTTCTAAAGGCTTTAAAGCTATAGAAATAGAAATATAGAAAGATAAAGGATGACAACTTGTCAGTGATAATAATGAAAATACAAGGAATATCATGTATAATATAGATAGTCTATAGAGACTCTAAGGGACAAACCCCTTCATACTAATAAAGTAGAAATTAGAATTAATGGACTTGATCTAACTGGAAACACTAAACCTTTGGAACCATCACTGAAGGGTCCAGCGACGGCATAAATGTATACAATAGATTTAAAATCCCTGTCCTAGAAAAAGAATAACCCCATATACTAGAATAAAATAGTTTTTAGGGGGAAAAGAAATGAAAATACAAATTTTTTCCGGCAGGAATAGAAAAGAATTAGAAGAGGAAATAAATCTCTTTATCCAAGATAAGCAAGTTGTTAGTATAGCTCAATCAGAAAGCTTTGGAGAAAGACATTGGCACATAACAATTACTGTAGTATATGAAGAGAGTTTTTAGAGGTTATAAATATTTAAAAAATTGTAAATTTAGTAAAAAATAGTATAATGGAGAGGTAGGTAGTTGTGGATTTGAAATGCAAAAGCCCTGCTACAACAGAAGAAGAAACATCCTAAAATTTAAATATAGGCTCTGTTGATGATAAATGTTAATATTTGAAAGGTATGGATCAGTCTAAAATCAACAATGAAATTTAACATAGCCTAAACACAAAAATGAAGTTAGGGGGCAGTACTGTGGATTTACATATAATAAAAAATTATGAGACCTGGCTATTTGACCCATACTTTGATGAGGAAGTAAGGAAAGAATTAAAAGAAATTATGGGACAGGAAAAGGAAATTGAAGAACGGTTTTATAAGGACTTAGAGTTTGGCACAGGGGGGCTAAGGGGTATCATCGGAGCTGGTACCAATAGAATAAATAAATATACCATCAGAAAGGCCACCCAAGGCTTGGCTAATTATATAAAAGAACAAGGCTTCGAGGCAATAGATAGAGGGGTTGCCATTGCCTATGATTCCAGACATATGTCGAAGGAATTTGCAGAGGAGACAGCATTGGTTTTAGCTGCTAATGGTATAAGGGCCTATGTTTTTGAAGATTTAAGGGCTACACCACAGCTTTCCTTTGCTGTAAGACATCTAAAGGCTACGGCGGGGATTGTCATTACCGCCAGTCATAACCCTCCTGAATACAATGGATATAAGGTGTATTGGGAGGATGGAGCCCAGATTGCAACCAAGCTGGCAGGTGGAATTACGGAGGCCATCGGATCTATCCATGACTATTACACAATTGTACCTATGGATAAAGAGGAGGCCCAAAGGGCTGGGCTATTACAATATATAGGAGAGGATATTGATAAAGCCTATATAGAAGCGGTAAAGAAACAGTCTCTAGGGGGAGAGATTGTTCAACAGGTGACTAAGGATTTTAAAATTATTTTTACTCCCCTCCATGGGACAGGCAATATTCCGGTAAGAAAAATATTGGAGGAAGTCGGCTTTGAAAATGTAAGGGTGGTTCCCCAACAGGAAATGCCCGATAGTAACTTCCCTACTGTAGCCTATCCTAATCCAGAGGAGGAGGCAGCCTTCCAACTGGCTATAGAGATGGCGAAAAGGGAAGATGCCCATCTCATTATAGGAACGGATCCCGATTGTGACAGGGTAGGTGCTGTAGTGAAGAATAGAGAAGGAGAATACGTGCTGCTGACAGGCAACCAAGTAGGAGCACTGTTGGTGGAATACATATTATCCACCCTAAAGGAAAGAGGGTCTATGCCTGAAAATCCTGCAATTATAAAAACCATTGTTACCAGTGAAATGGGGGCTATCATTGCAAAAAATTATGGTGTAAATGTATTCAATACCCTAACTGGATTTAAATATATAGGAGAAAAAATAAAGGAATTTAAGGAAACTGGCGAAAACACCTTTGTCTTTGGCTATGAGGAAAGCTATGGCTACTTGGCAGGAACCCATGCTAGAGATAAGGATGCAGTAGTGGCAAGTATGTTAATTTGTGAAATGGCGGCCTATTATTATACTAAAGGATTAACCCTTTATGAGGGATTAACAAATCTCTATGAGAAATACGGCTATTATTTAGAGGACCTAAAATCCATCACCCTAGAAGGGAAGGAAGGGATAGCAAAGATTCAAACCACCCTCCAAACCTTTAGGGATAATCCTCCCCAGCATATAGCTGGACACAAGGTGTTGGAGGTGGAGGATTATTTGAATCAAACCAAGCTGCCGAAAGAAAATGTCTTAAAGTTCCTTCTAGAGAAGAATGCATGGATTGCTTTAAGACCTTCGGGAACAGAGCCGAAATTAAAAATTTATGTTGGTGTGATGGAGGATTCTTTACATAAAAGCAAGAAGAAGATAAAGGACTTCATTGACTATATGCTACAACAACTATAGGGAGGGGGGACAAGCTCCCCTCTGTAAGTTTACTGAAGGGGGGAGAAGAATCCATCTAATCATTGTAAGACCCATCAAATATTAGGAAAAGAATACCTTTAGTTGTTTTTTCGACAAAAATCTCAATAATTAGAATAACTGGAAACTGAGTTCAGGTATGGGAGCGCCACTATTATACAAGAACATAGAACATATCTGCCCAATAATTGTATCAAAAATAATATTGCTGAACAACAAAAAAACTGATTATTGTTAAAAACAAGTCTCTTGAAGGTAATGGTATGATATTTGCAAGAAAATAACTTAATTAAACCTTTAAAGGGTTAATTTGGGAGGGGATTTTATGACAAAGGAAAAAGCCTATAGTAAGTCGAGGTCCATTAAGGTAAAAATATTATTTTTCTTTTTAATCATCTTTATTATCAGTAATGTTATAATGAGCTCTGGATTTATATACAGATATAGACAAAACCTCATTAATAGGATTTCCAATGAGTTGATGACAGTTCTAAGGGCTACAGTTGCTAATATAGATGGAGACAGGTTTGAAGAAATCGTAAAATCCCAGGATGAAACCCATCTTTACTATGGAGAGTTAAGAAACTACTTAAATGATGTAAGGGTAAATACAGGATTTAAATATCTTTATACAGAAGCTTTTTTACCTAATGGGGATTTAATCTATATAGTAGATGGGGTAGGATTTGATACAGATGAGGTTAGTTTTTTAGGTGACCCAGTAGAAGAACAGGAAATAGAAGAGAGTCTTCAGGTTTATAAAGGGGAAGAAATCATTCAGGAGATCTATGAAACAGAAATGTGGGGAGAATTAATTACTGCTAAAATTCCTATCTATAATAGCAATGGCAAAATTGTAGGGATACTGGGGGGGGATCAGGATGCTAATATTGTAAGACAGCTACTAAGGGGGATGATCTTATTTGTTGTGATTATCCTTATAGTGACATCTATTGTTGGAGGATTGATCATGGTTTTTGTCGCCCACAAATTATTACAACCCCTTTCAATCATTAAGGAAAGTACTATGGAGGCTATGGAGGGGAACTTAACGGTGGATATTCCCATAAAATCCCAAGATGAGATTGGTTTATTAGCCCATGGATTTAATGAGATGATAAGGGGGTTAAAGACAATTGTATCCCATATCCATAAAAATACTGAAAAAATTTTAGAAACTACAGAAGTGTTAAGGGAAGGGACAGAAAATTCCAGTCAATCGGCCCAGCAGGTGGCAACTGCAATTTCCAGTATAGCTGAAGGATTACAGCTGCAGATGGAGGATGTAGAGGATGTAAAGGTGAGGATCCATGATATCAACAAAGCCATAGAAAATACCTTCCAACAATCCGAGAAGACGGTAATAGATGCAAAGGATGCTTATAAAAATGCTGAGGAAGGCAATGAAGCTATAGAAAAATCTACAGAAGTCATGTATCAAATTAGCCAAAGCATGGAACTATCCCAGGAGAAAATAAAAGTCCTTCAGGAAAATATAATAAATATCCTTAGTTTTGTTGATAGGATTTCCAATATTTCAGCCCAGACAAACATGCTGGCATTAAATGCAGCTATTGAAGCTGCTCGAGCAGGAAATCAAGGAAAGGGATTTGCTGTAGTGGCTGAAGAAGTAAGGAAGCTGGCGGTTGAGTCCTCCAGTGCTGCCAATGAAATATCGGGGTCATTGGCCACCATTGATGGCAATATGAATGAAACAGTAGATTCTATCCATAAAGTAGTGGAGAAGGTAAAAACAGGTGTAGATATAACTGATTCAGTTAGAAGATATTTTGATAGGATTATGAAGTCCAATGCCGCCATAGAAAACAGTGCTAACGGCATATTTGAGTATGTGAAAGCGGTTACCACCAGTAGCAACGAAGTGGTGGAAAAAGTAGAAAGAACAGGAGCAATAGTCTCAAAATTTAGTCTTGAATCCCAAAACATAGCAGCCTCTTCTCAAGAACAAATGGCTGTAACAGAGGAAATTAACCAGGCATTAAATTCATTGGCTGAAATGAGCAGAGAATTACAAACTACGGTAGATCAATTTAAAATAAAATAAACAAAAGGATGGAGGATTTTCCTCCATCCTTTTGTTTCAAACCCGTAAAAGTTGTATAATATATAAAGAGAGCTTATATTTTATGGGGAGTGGGTTCTATGAAGGTACTAATCATTGATGATGAGAAATTGCTAGTGAAGGGATTAAAAAAAAGCCTAGAGCAGGAGGGGTTTCAGGTTTCTGCTGCCTATGATGGGGAAGAGGGATTAAAGATCTTTGAAACCAACGGTTTCGATCTGGTGATTTTAGATTTAATGCTACCTAAAATAGATGGCATCAGTGTTTGTCGTAGAATACGACAAATGGGGGATACACCAGTAATTATGCTGACCGCCAAGGACAGCGATGTTGATAAGATATTGGGTCTGGAACTGGGGGCGGACGATTACATGACCAAGCCCTTTAATACAAGAGAACTGATCGCCAGAATGCGGGCTATTCTCAGAAGAGTAGAAAAGCAGGAAAATAAAGAAAAAGAAACGGTTTATACCTCGGGGGATTTAGAGGTGAATCCTAATTATCGAGTTGTTAAAAAAACCGACAGAGAAGTGGAATTAACCCCTAAGGAGTTTGACATATTGGAGCTATTAATTCGAAACAAAGGAAGGGTTTTTTCAAGGGAGGAAATCTTCACACTGGTTTGGCAGGAGCCCTGCTTAGATACTAGGACAATTGATGTACATATAAAAAATCTCCGGGAAAAGCTAAGGGATCATGGGAAAGAATCACCCATGATTCAGACAAAATGGGGTGTAGGCTATTATTTTAGAAGGGATTGATAGAAATGTTTTCTTCTATCAAACAAAAATTGACTTTAATTTATATCATTCTCATTATTTTACCTCTGTTGGCCATCAACTATCTATCTTTACACCACATGAAGGAATCCGTCTTGGGGGAAATTGAGGTCAACACCTTAAAGACAGCCAATATTCTTTCCAATATAAGTCGCAACAATATTCAAGATCCTTTGGCTTTAAAGAAGGTCACCCAGCAGTATGGGGAAACTGTGGAGGGAAGAGTTTTGATCCTTGACAAAGCAGGGAGGGTAATGGTGGACACCTCCCATCTTTTAGAAGGGCGAACTATAAACAATCCAGAGGTTCGTAGCGCCCTTGCTATGGAGGAGGGGGTTGGGTATTATCAAAGGGATAAATATATATTGCAGGTGACGGTCCCTATCCTACAGATGGTTCAAGGAGATAGAAATCTTTTAGGGGCAGTACTGGTATCCGTCAGTGTTGATGACGCCTTTGAAGCCATCCAAGATTTTAGGCAACGTTTAACGATGGTGTCCATTGGAGCTGCAGCCATAGGGGTGATAGTAGCTATATTAGCCAGCAGAAGGATGGCAAAACCCATTGTCATACTATCTAATACAGCTAAGCGGATAGGTGAAGGACATCTAGGGGAAATGGTAAACATAAAGTCCAGAGATGAGATAGGAAGACTTGCTGAAGATTTTAATTATATGAGCAAAGAGCTCTATAGGATTGACCATGGTAGAACTCAATTTATTGGTGATGTTTCCCATGAGTTAAAGACGCCTTTAGCCTCCATGAAGGCATTGATTGATTCCCTACTCTATGGAGAAGATGATCTTGAGGTATACAAGGAGTACTTAAGGGACATGGATGGAGAAATTGATCGACTATCGGACTTAGTAAAATCCCTTCTGACCTTGACAAGAATGGAGGAACAGGGGATTAAAATGAGGATATATTCCTTAAAGGAAATCATAGAAAATGCGGTAAAAATCCTCCAACCCTTGGCAGAAAAAGGAGGGGTAGAGGTAAGCATTGCATTAGAAGGATCTCCAGAGGTTGTTTGTGATGGGGAACGGATGAAGGAGGTATTTATTAACTTAATTGACAATGCCCTAAAGTATAGGGATATGGAGAAAGAAAAATATAGGGTCAGCATTATTGGAAAAAGACAAAAAGACGACTACAAAGTTATGCTTGTGGATAATGGTATTGGTATTAAGGAGGAAGAACTAGAATCTATCTTTGAAAAATTTTATCGAACAGATACCTCCCGTTCTAGAGATACTGGTGGAGCTGGTATTGGTCTCTCCATCGTTAGTCGGGTGATACAGCTCCATGGATGGAAAATTTCTGTCGCCAGTAGAATAAAAGAAGGGACAACCGTTACTATCTTGATTCCTAAAAATTTTTTAAAGATTTCTTCATGATTTCTTTACATTTGTTAATGAGGTCTTCACAATCTAGGGGTATAATAGGAATAAGCAAACAACAAAAACAAAACTGAAGGGACAGATGAAGATGAAAAAATTAGGTTTAATACTATTAATTATTGCTATGATGGTGACATTTATAGGCTGTGATAGGAGACAAGTTGAGAATGAAACCCCTCCGGTGGAGACGGAAAATGTCGATAACGATAACGATGTGGTGGACCCTACACCCCAGGAGGAAAATGTAGAAGTGACCCTATACTATGTCAATCAAGAATATGTTATGACAGGGGATGAAAGTTTAGAATCCATTGTACCAGTTATAAAAGAAGTAACTGTAGGGGAAAAGTCCCTAGAAGCTATTATTTTAGCGGAGCTACAAAAACAACCAGAGGATGAAAATTTGACTACAACCTTAGAAAATATCAAGGTTTTAAGTGTTGATATAGCGGAGGAAATAGCCTATGTAAATCTGGCAGGAGACAAATTAAGTGGTGGTAGTCTTCAAGAAGCTTTATTACTGAATCAAATCCTATACTCCTTGACGGAGATAGAAGGGGTGGAGGCAGTACAAATTTTAGTGGATGGCAGTAAAAGAGAGACGTTGATGGGTCATATAACCATCGAAGAACCTTTAACAAGAAACGATAATTAAAATAAATAAGGGGAGAAATTTTTCTCCCCTTAACTTGATTCATCCTCCAGCATCAGTCGATGGTACTGTACGATCAATTCATCTATTTCTATATTTAACGCAAAAATTTTATCGTAATCTTCGTTTTCTTCTAAATAACGTCTTAATTTATTTTTTTGGTTAGCGATCTCTATACTTAACTCTTCTAATTTCCCCATAATTCAATCCCCTTTCTAAACAACTAGATAACTAGAAGATGCTATTTTTATTTTTACATAAATCATATAAAATATTATAATGCAAAAGGTTAAAAAACCTATATTGCAAAATATACTTGTACAAATTATACCACAACTTCCAATGGCCAAACATTAAATTTACGTTACAAAGGGGTAATGGATAAACATAATACCAAAGGCTTACTGGGATATAGGGACTTAGTTCTATCGCCATTGTTTTCACTATATAATAAATAGAGGTGAAGGGAATGGAAAGAATGCTGGAACTAATTACCCATGAATTGATGGTGCTGTTAATTGCTGCAATGCCCCTAATTGAAGTAAGGGGTGCTATACCTATAGGGGTTTCCCTTGGCATGCATCCTGCCCATGCAACAGTTTTAGGGATTGTAGGAAGCTTAATCCCTGTTCCTCTTTTGCTTCTATTTATAAAGCCTTTTATTTTCTATTTCAGAAATATGAGGATTTTTAGCAAAGTCATTGATAGAGCTGTAAAAAAGATATTGAAAAAAAGTAAAAATATTGAAAAATACAGTGTGGTAGGATTAGTTTTATTTGTGGCTGTTCCTTTGCCTACAACAGGAATATGGAGTGGGTGTCTAGCAGCTATCCTATTTAATATCCCCTTTAAACAAGCTTTTCCAGCAATTGCTCTAGGTGCTGTAATTGCTGGAAGTATTATGTTTGTTTTAAGCTATGTAATTGTTACAATTTAGTTTAAAAGGAACCCTAATTTATTCATGAAGAAAAATTTTCCTACTTTAAAATATTCATTGACAGAGAAGAGACAGGGTGATATGATATTGCATGATAAAAACTTAATAAAAATCTTGATACCTTATCAAGAGTGGTGGAGGGAAGGGCCCGATGAAATCCGGCAACCATAAGTAGTATGGTGCTAAATCCCACAGAATATAATTCTGGAAGATGAGGAAACGAAATTGGTGTATTATGCCTCTTCTTTTTGAGAAGAGGTTTTTTATTATGGATAATTTTCGCTAAAAAAATAAAACTAATAGAAATCCTTTAAAATGTTTATAAGGAAATGATGACCTTCTCCTATTCATTCTACCCTTATCATTTCCTATATATATATAAATTTTACTTACAACAAAATCTTCCTACAGAAGCTTCAAGGTTGAGTTTGTTGAACCCAATAACGGAAATTATAACTTATTTACATTGTATATAGCTTATAATTTCCTATTGATTATAAAAATAAGGAAATAAGGAGGAAACAGTATTATGGCAAGAAGATTATTTACTTCAGAATCTGTAACAGAAGGACATCCAGATAAAATTTGTGATCAAATATCTGATGCTATTTTAGATGCCATTTTTGAAAAAGATCCAAATGCAAGGGTAGCTTGTGAAACCTCTGTAACAACTGGTCTTGTCTTGGTAGCAGGGGAAATTACAACCAATTGCTATGTAGATATTCCAAAGGTTGTTAGAAAAACAGTGGAGGAAATTGGTTACACAAGAGCAAAATATGGATTTGACTGCGATACCTGTGCTGTATTAACAGCCATTGATGAGCAATCTTCCGACATTGCTATGGGGGTAAATGAAGCCCTTGAAAGCAAAAAAGGTGAAATGCAGGATGAATTAGAAGCTATTGGGGCTGGAGACCAAGGTATTATGTTTGGTTTTGCCTGCAATGAAACCCCTGAGCTAATGCCTCTACCGATTGCCCTATCCCATAAGCTGGCCAGAAGATTAGCAGAGGTAAGAAAAAATGGTACATTATCCTATCTTCGCCCCGATGGAAAAACCCAGGTGACCGTTGAGTACGATGGAGACAAGCCTGTGAGAATAGACGCTATTGTTATTTCTACACAACATAGCCCAAAGGTAGATAGAGATACAATTGAAAATGATTTAATTGAGTATGTCATTCAAAAGATTGTACCAACAGAGCTATTGGATGAAAATACTAAGTACTACATTAACCCAACCGGTAGATTTGTTATTGGTGGACCCCAAGGGGATGCTGGATTAACAGGAAGAAAAATCATTGTAGATACCTATGGGGGTTATGCTCGCCATGGTGGTGGAGCCTTCTCTGGAAAAGATCCAACGAAGGTAGACCGTTCTGCTGCCTACGCTGCTAGATATGTAGCCAAGAATATTGTAGCTGCAGGTTTGGCTGATAAATGTGAGCTGGAGTTGGCCTATGCCATTGGTGTGGCTCAACCAGTATCCATTATGGTGGAAACCTTTGGTACAAGTAAGGTAGAGGAGGACAAGCTGGTACAGCTGATAAGAAAGCATTTTGACTTAAGACCAGCAGCCATCATTAGAGATTTAGATCTAAGACGTCCTATCTATAGACAAATAGCGGCCTATGGTCATTTTGGAAGAACAGACGTAGATGTTCCTTGGGAACGAACCGATAAGGCTGAAGCATTAAAAAATGATGAAATTATAAGAGGATAGTAGAAAAAAGAACTGACCCCCCAAATAGGTCAGTTCTTTTTTTATAGCCAATAGAAACTTAGAAATTTTATAATTTTAGGAACTAGCTTTATTCCCTCCCCTAACCATATAGGCTAAAGGATATGGGTTAAAAATCCACCTTCATTTCAAGGGAATTTACCCTTTTCCTCCCCCTACAATCCCATGATTCTTAAATTCCCCTTTACTATAGAAGTCTATACAATAAAGTCACCGGTAATAAAGGAAGATGCATCTTTTAAAGGATGTTAAAAAATGAATCGTTTATTTGAAGAATTGGTGAAAAAGGCCCTAAAGGGGGAGAAGGAGGCGATAGAACAGCTATTGCTACAGCTAAGGCCCTTAATCATTGCCTATAGCAAAAGATATGGAGGAAGGGAGGGTATGGATGAAGATGCCTACCAAGAGGGTCTTCTGGAAATTTTAGAAGGACTGCAGGATTTTGATTCTGCTAAAAATGTACCCTTTTTAGCCTATATTACCATAAGGGTACGATACTACTATTTAAATAAGAGGAGAAAAGTCAAAAGCCACTTTTCCCTAGAGGCAGATATAGGAGATAGTGAAGGAATTTCATTAATAGATTTACTAGAGGATACAACTGCTAAGGTGGAGGAGACTTATATGGAGATGGAGGAAAGCCAAAGGTTAAAGGAGGCTATCCATCGACTAACCTCTTGTCAAAGGGATATTATTTTACAATATTATTTCCACAGAAAAACCCTCAAGGAAATTGCTGCTATAAAGGGTATTCACCCTATTTCAGTAGCTAAGACAAAGGCCACTGGTCTAAAAAAATTGAAAAAATTATTGAAAGAATGGTACTAACCTTTTCCTTCCCAAAACATTTAATGGATGTAGGCTGCAGCTACAAAACTTAATGATAAAAGAAGGGGGGTGACGAAATGCCAGTAAAAGCAATGGGAGCAACCTCAAGAATAAGATTACAGTTCATTGATAGTGTAGATCAAGAGGGTAAAGAAAAGCTTACCTCCAGAAGCTACAGCAATGTAAATCCAGATGCTGTTGACACCCAGGTGTACAACGTATCAACGGAATTAGCTCTTCTACAGGAAAAGCCAGTCAAGGCCATAATGAGAATTGATGAGAAGGAGCTAATCGAGGAGTAAAGGAAGAAAAAATTTTTATAAAGGAGGTGAAGCTTCGTGAAAAAGGTATTGGAAATGACCTTTAAGAAGGAAGATGACAAACTGACTAAGGTGATGATTGTCAACGCCCGAGGAGATTTAACACCAGCTGAGGTGAAGGCAGCTATGCTGAACATCATCAATGAAAGTGTTTTTAGCATAGGAGGGGCAGGGTTATCAGACATCCACAGTGCAAAGGTGATTACAACCCAAGAGGAAGAATTCGATTTAGCATAAACTAAGGGGAGAGAAGTCTCCCCTTAATTCATAATAAGGTGGTGAAGAAGGTGAATGAAGTGTTGAATCAGGTTGCTAACCTAGGCTTCCCCATTGTAGTATCCATCTATCTATTAATACGGATTGAAGGAAAATTAGAGGGCCTTACCCTTAGCATCCATGAACTGGCAAAATCCATTCAAGTTCTATCGGCAAAATAAAATAAAACATCATGACAAAACCTCCTGAAAATCCAGGAGGTTTTGTCATGATATAAAGAAAAAGGAGGAATTATAAGGAGTATAAATATCCAAACCCCCATTTCCCAACATTTTTGTCAGAATTGTATATTTATTAATGGCAGGGTTTTTTCCTTATGCTATAATAAAAGTAATGGATTTTTGTGTAAAACTATTTAACATATATGAAGCAGATAGAGGAACTATGACATAAAAAACCTAACCTTAATGGAGTAGGAGGATAAAGAAGTGCTGGAAATTCAGGGTAGGCTTATAGAAATAATTTTTCAGAACCAAGCCAATGGCTATACGGTTGCTGTTTTAGAAACACCAGAGGAGGAAGTGACCCTAGTAGGATATCTTCCGGCCCTGAAGGAGGGAGATCATCTGCTGGTGAAGGGTGACTGGAGGGTACATCCCGTTTATGGACAGCAGTTGGAGGTGGGGGAATATCGTCCAATCATGCCCTCTACAGAGGAGGGCATGATCAATTACCTTTCCTCTGGAATTATTACGGGAATTCGTAAAAAGATGGCGAAAAAAATTGTAGAATTTTTCGGGAAGGAAGCATTGGAAATTATAGAATTTCAACCCCATAGATTGACGGAGGTTCCAGGGATTGGCGAAGCTAAAGCCAGTGTCATTGCTGAGGCCTTTCAGGATCAAAGGGAGCTAAGGGAAATAATTCTCTTTCTTTCCCAATATGGTATATCCCCCAGCTATGCAGTGAAAATCTATAAAAGCTATGGGGAAACCACCATTGCCACCATCCAAGAAAACCCTTATCGATTGGCAGAGGATATCGTGGGGATAGGTTTTATTACCGCTGACCGTATTGCAAAATCTATGGGGATTGCTCCTAATTCTAGATATCGGATCTATGCAGGTACAAGATATATACTAAATACCTTTCATATAGAGGGACACACCTATGCACCAAAGGATATATTATTGGAAAGAACTGCCGAACTACTGAAGGTAGATATAGGTATGGTGGAGGAGGCAGTGCAAAACCTAGCCTTAGACCAAAAAATACAGCTGGAGAATCGTGGAGGGGAAATGATTATCTACTCCCTCCCCTATTATTATGCAGAAACCAATGTATGCAACAAGCTAATTGAACTAACTAGAGTAAAGCTAGATCCTTTAGATATTCATATCGAAGAAGCGTTGCAGCAGATACAGGAGGAGGAGGGGATTTGGCTGGCCAACAACCAAAAAGAAGCCATCAAACAGGCTCTGGAAAATGGCATACTGGTCATTACTGGAGGACCAGGAACAGGAAAAACCACCACCATCAATACCCTCATTAAAATTTTAGAAAAGCTGGAAATGAAAATTACCCTAGGGGCCCCCACAGGAAGGGCCTCTAAAAGGATGACGGAGGCCACCGGCAAAGAGGCAAAAACCATCCACCGACTGCTGGAGTTGGGATTTGCTGAGGATGAAGATGTCATGATGTTTCAAAGGAATGAAGACAACCCTCTGGACAGCAATGTCATCATTATTGATGAGGTTTCCATGGTGGACATCCTTCTCATGAACAGTCTGATGAAGGCAGTTGCCTTAGGAACGCGATTGATTTTAGTAGGGGATGTGGATCAGCTACCTTCGGTGGGGGCAGGGAATGTATTAAAGGATATTATCGACAGTAGGATTGTAAAGGTAGTAAGGCTAAATGAAATCTTTCGCCAGGCGGAGGAAAGTATGATTATCGTCAATGCCCATAAAATCAATCAAGGTAAATATCCTATCCTCAATGCAAAGGACAAGGACTTCTATTTTATTACAAAGCATCAAAAAGAAAACATTGCAAAAACCGTTATACAGCTGGTGAAGGAACGATTACCAAATCATTATCAGTATGATCCTATAAAGGACATACAGGTGTTGACCCCTATGAAAAAAGGGGAAACCGGCACAATCAACTTAAATAAAGAGCTACAACAGGCCCTAAATCCTTCAGCCCCTTGGAAGAAGGAAAAGGAAATGAAGGAAAAACTCCTCCGTTCAGGGGATAAGGTGATGCAGATAAAAAACAATTATACCTTAAAATGGGAGAGCCTCGATCCCGATGCAGAGGAGGAAAAGGGAGAAGGGGTATTCAATGGAGACATTGGTTATATCCAAGCTGTGGATCAAGAGGATCAAGAACTTACTGTTCTCTTTGATGACTATCGCCTAGTGACCTATAGCTTTGCCCAGCTGGAGGAGCTGGAGCTGGCCTACTGTGTCACTATCCATAAAAGTCAAGGCTCGGAGTTTCCAGTGGTGGTAATGCCTATTACCTGGGGACCCCCTATGCTCTTGACAAGAAATCTTCTCTACACCGCCATAACCCGTGCCAAAAATCTGGTGGTGCTGGTGGGGTCAGAAAACTATTTAAAAATGATGGTGAACAACAACAAAATTATTGAAAGATACTCGGGTTTAGGCTATCGACTAAATAAATTTTATGAGTTTCATCTTCAGTCTAGGGAATGATGAGGGTTTAAAATAATTAGATAAATACAATCAGGAGTGATACCTTTGGATGAAAAAAATATCCAAATATTTGATTGGGGGGAAATTCAATGGATATACGAACCAGAGTCCATGAATTCCTCAAATATGATGTATATTGGCGTGGCAACTATTCTCCCAGGGGAGAGACAAGCTAAACACATTCATTATGGAAATGAACAGTTTTTATATGTCCTATCTGGAGAGGGTGAGCAGCTGTTAGACAACAAGGTCACTAACATAAAGCCGGGAGCATTTTTTCATATAGAAGCAGGATCTGTCCATGAAACCATCAATATTGGCAATGAACCTATGAAACAGCTGATTATATCAATCCCAGCGTCGCCAGAGAACAATACTTTTGTAGAAACTAGGATTAAAAAGTTGGTTAATATTAGAGGTAAACAGGAGTCAACAATTAAAATTAATGATGAGATAAAAAAGTTATATGATGAAGCCGTTGGTATCCTCGATATTCCCATCAGTATTTTTAATAAAAAAGGCGATGCTGTTATTGTAGGCAAAGAGTTCCCGGATTTTTGTGTAAAAATGTGTGGTGTAAATACCAATATTAAAAATTGTTGTTTATATGAAATGAAGGAAGAGTGGGGACCAAGGCAATATAAAGAGCTGTCAGCTAATGTTTGTTCCTATGGGATAACTGTTTTTTATCTCCCTATACTTTGCAATGACGAAGCTATCGGTATAATCCTAGGTGGGCATATAAGGACCTCTAAGGAGGAATTAAGCAGCATTTATAAAAATAGCAAAAAGGATACAATCCAGGACCCTTCTTATCAAGTCATTCAAGTGGTGCCCAAGGGAACAATGATTGCTATATTACAGCAGATGAAAAAGCTAAGCAAAAACATTGCTTATTATTATATATTTAAAAAGGCTGAGATGGAATTAAATAAAAAAGAAGAAATCATTCAAGATATTATTAAAAACGAACTTATGCTGGAACAATCTTTAAAATCTACTGAAGGAAAGATTTTAAATATGCAAATTAACAATCATTTTCTTTTCAATACCCTCAATGCCATCGCAGGAATGGCGGTAAAGGAGGATGCCTTTAAAACCTACGAATCTATTATACATCTTGCTCAAATGTTTCGATACACACTTAAGACGGAGAATGATTTTGTAAAACTGAAGGAGGAAATAGAACAGCTACACATCTTTCTACAGCTACAAAAATTGAGGCATGGTGATAAATTAAGGATAGATTTTGAGATTTCAAAGGAAGTAGATAAGGTTTATGTTCCATTTAACTGCCTACAACCAATTGTTGAAAATACTTTTATCCATGGATTTCGTTGTAAAAAGGATAAAATGCATATTCGTATCCTAGTAAAAGGCGGTGAAGATAGGATAGGGATAGAAATCCGAGATAATGGTTGTGGAATAGAGGATAAAAATATAGAGGAGCTGAATAGAAGGCTAAGTAGGGAAAACAAAGAAAAAACCCTTAGTGGATTAGGGATGATCTATTCCAAATTTCAACTGTTATATCAAGATAATTTTACATTTGAAATCCAAAGCCCATGCAATAAAGGAACTACTGTGAAGATTATTCTGCCAACCAAGTGGGCTTAAAAAGTTCCAAAATGATAGGATTTTCGTAGGGGGGATTATTATCAAAACTGCACTTATTGTGGACGATGAAGAACTATCCCGTGAACTATTAAGGTATTTGATCAATAAGTATAGATTCCCTATTAAGGTAATAGGACAGGCTGCTGCAGGTGATGAGGCTGTAGGACTGATTTTTGATTTGAAACCAGATATTGTTTTTTTAGACATTGAAATGCCAGGCTACAATGGTATACAAGTAATGGAAAGGATCAATAGAGATTATATAGGAGCCATCAAGTTTATCGTCATCACAGCCTATAATTACTTTGAATATGCTCAGGCTGCTTTGAGATTAGGGGCTAAGGACATTCTATTAAAACCCATTGAGCCAAAGCAATTTAAGGAAACGATAGAACGGGTTTTACATTATAATTATACAGACAACCAATTTTTTAACGAAATATTGGCCTATATCAATAACAATTATTATAAAACCATTCAGTTAAAGGAAACTGCAAAAAGGTTTCATACCAGCCCCAATTATATCACTAGAATGTTTAAAAAATACTTTGGTGTTAGCTTTATCGTTTACTTAAATAGAATAAAAATAGAAAAGGCAAAAGAGCTTTTAACCGACACACAGTTATCTATAAAAGAAATTGCTAACACAGTTGGCTACAACAATCTCAATTATTTCTATAAAAACTTTAAGATGATTACAGGGATTACACCTAAAGGATTTAAGAAAAATGAAGGTTAACTTCTGTTATACTAAAGAAACATCATGTGGACCGTAGGAGTTTAGCACGTTAAATCCTAGGGTCTTTTTCTTATTTTATGAAGGATTTGAAATAAATAAAGTTAAATCTGTTCAATAAATAGTCAATATAGTTAATTTTAAAGAAAGAAATTGTTTGAGATAATTAATTTAAAATATTTAAAAAATTCAAAATATATCTTGGAGGGATAAATATGTTACATACTGTTAAAGAAAAGGATATGGATTTATACAATATCGTGGAGGAGGAGCTTCAACGTCAAAGGACTGGTATTGAAATGATAGCATCTGAAAGCTATGTACCAACCCAAGTTTTGGAATTACAAGGTAGTATATTGACCAATAAGACAATGGAGGGCTTTCCAGGCAAAAGATATCATGCGGGAAGTAAAGTTATTGACAAGGCAGAGATATTAGGTATTGAGAGGGCAAAAGAGTTATTCAAGGCTGAACACGCCAATATACAGCCCCATTCTGGATCAAATGCTAACCACTGTGTCTATACAGCAATTTTAAATCCTGGAGATACAGTATTGGGAATGCGATTAGATCAAGGAGGCCATCTGACCCATGGCAGCAGCGCCAACTTTTCTGGTAAAGTATATAACTTTGTTTCCTATGGGTTAAATAGAGAAACAGAGGAAATCGACTATGAAGAAATTGAAACATTAGCCCAGCAACATAGACCTAAGCTTATCGTTGCAGGAGCCAGTGCATATCCTAGGGTGATAGACTATGAAAAAATCAGTAATATTGCTAAAAAAATAGATGCATACTTCATGGTGGATATGGCTCATGTGGCAGGCCTAGTGGCGGCAGGGGTTAACCCAAGTCCAGTAGCCTATGCAGATTTTGTAACCTCTACAACCACCAAAACCCTGGCGGGAGCAAGGGGAGGATTTATCCTTTGCAAAGAAAAATATGCAAAAGCACTGGACAAAGCGACATTTCCAGGGGCTCAGGGGTCAATGCACCTTCATGTAATGGCAGCCAAAGCCTATACCTTTAAACATGCTATGAGTCAAGAGTTTAGAGATTGTATGAAACAAGTAGTAAAAAATGCTCAAAAGCTAGCGGAGATTTTAAAAGAAAATGGTTTTAGAATTGTAACTGGGGGTACCGACAATCATATATTATTGGTGGATTTACGACCTAAAAATTTAACAGGGGCTGAATTTGAAAGGGCTTTAGAAGCTGTTGGCATAACCGTCAATAAGAATATGATTCCCTTTGATCCTGAAAAACCATTGATAACAAGTGGTGTAAGAATAGGCACAACAGCCATGACCACAAGGGGTATGAAGGAAAAAGAAATGGTAGAGATAGGTCATATCATGAATAGGGTAGCTGAGGGTATTGAAGATCATAAAGCTTTGGAGGAGATTCAATCTGAAGTACTGGTGTTAAGCTCAAGATTTCCCCTTTATCCAGGGTACTTTGAGTAGGGGAGGATGCAAAAATTTGTTTGATAGGCTATTCTCACCTAGAAGAATTTATTAAAACCAATGGAATGGAGGCGAGCTTTATGGAGTCTATAAGATCCCTTATGGAAAAATATAAAGAAGAGCTGATAGAAATCAGGCAGGATTTCCACATGAATCCGGAATTAAGCTTTAAAGAATATCGAACAACGGAAAAAATAAAAGAACTCCTTGTAAAATACAATATAGAAATTGTAGATATAGGTATAGAAACAGGTGTTATAGGTCTGTTGAGGGGAAAAGAAGAAGGACCCACCATCGCCCTAAGAGGAGATATTGATGCCTTACCGATTTTTGAAGAGAATAATGTTCCCTATAAATCAAGGGTGGAGGGTGTTATGCATGCCTGTGGTCATGATGTTCATGCCACTTCACTTTTAGGTGCAGCTATGATTTTGTCAGAATTAAGGGATGAAATAAAGGGAAATGTGAAATTTATTTTTCAACCAGCAGAAGAAGTGAATAAGGGTGCTAAGCTATTAGTAGAAAAGGGGGTTATGGAGAATCCTAAAGTAGATGCGGTATTCGGCCTCCATAATCATCCAGATATTCCAGCAGGTAAAGTAGGTGTAAAGCTGGGGGGATTAATGGCTGCTGTAGATACCATTAGAGTTCAAGTGAAGGGTGTTGGGGGTCATGGTGCTATTCCCAATAGAACAATTGATCCTATAGTAGCATCCAGTGCCATTATTATGGGATTGCAAAGTGTTGTCAGCAGGAATGTAAACCCTCTAGAAGCAGCGGTAGTATCTATAGGTACAATCAACGCAGGGATTGCTAACAATGTTATACCTGAAGAAGTAAGAATGACGGGGACTGTAAGAAGCTTTAGTAAAGAACTGCGAAAGGAGCTTCCTAGTCTATTGGAGAGAAATATAGAAAATAGTGCAAAGGCCTATGGTGCCGAGGCTACATTAGAATATATATTTGATTTGCCAGCAGTAATCAATGAAGAAGAAATGTATAAACTGGGGGTTGCTGCTGTATCGGAAATATGTACTCCTGAGGGTATCGTAGATCCTATCCCTTCAATGGGAGGAGAGGACTTTTCTATCTATATGGAAAAAGCTCCAGGCTGCTTTTATTGGTTAGGAGTGGGTAACCAAGAAAAGGAATGTGTTTATCAGTGGCATAACCCTAAATTCAATATTGATGAAGATGCTTTACCAATAGGAAGTGGTATATTAGCTGAATCTGTTATGAAGGCTATAGATTATTTTATAGCTAAAAATAAAAGATAAAGGGGTGTATATGATGGATCAAGGTAAGCCGCTATGGAAAGACCCAAAGCTACATGGAGTAGTATTAGTAATCACATTGATTACGGAAAAAATAGGAACCCATAGAGTTCCCATAGGCCCAGGAGTTATTTTGTTTTTACCAATGCTGTATGCTATGATTTTAGGACTAATTCTCTTTTTAACAAAACTAGTAAAAGAAGAACAAGCTACTACAGCAGAACCAATCATTGTTTTATCTATTACTTTATTGATTGCAAAAATAGGGGTGTTAATTGGACCCTCCATCGACAGAATCATTGCTGCAGGACCTGCTTTGCTCCTACAGGAGTTTGGAAACCTAGGAACTATTGTTTTTGCTCTGCCTATTGCTTTATTATTAGGATTTAAGAGGGAAGCTGTTGGCATGACCCATTCCATAGGCAGGGAACCAAATGTTGGATTAATTGTAGATAAATATGGATTTAACTCACCAGAAGGTAGAGGTGTAATGATTGTTTATATTGTAGGAACGATGTTTGGCACCATATTTATGGGCTTGATAGCAGGTTTTCTTGCTTCTGCCACTCCATTGCACCCTCTGGCATTTGCTATGGCAACTGGGGTAGGAAGTGGAAGTTTAATGGCGGCGGCTTCAGGAACACTGGCCAATTTATTTCCAGAAATGTCGGATGACATTATTGCCTTTGCTGGGGCCAGCAACCTATTATCAACAGGATTTGGATTATATATGTCTGTATTTGTTGCTCTACCTTTGACCAATAAGCTATACAATTGGTTAGAGCCTAAAATAGGGCGTGGGAATAAAGTGAAGGAAGAAGCCTAAAGGGGAAGGGAGGAAAAATTAATGAAATTGAAAGAACTACAAGAATGGATTATTCTGTTGTTAATTATAGGTATAATGGCTTTGCTAGGCAACTATATTGGATATGGAGAAGCAATTGCAGCATCTATTCCTGGAATGATAATACTTATACTCATTAGTCTAGCAGGAATGATTTTAGCTAAAATTATCCCTATCAATATCCCCAGTATTGCATATATCGGTATTATAGGGATGGTACTTACAATTCCAGGTGTTCCTTTTTCGGAAACAGTCGTTGCATATACACAAAAAGTACAATTTTTAGCCCTTGCCACTCCAGTTTTAGCCTACGCTGGAATTGCCATAGGAAAAAGCTGGAATGATTTTACCAAATTAGGATGGAAAAGCATCGTGGTTTCTCTATTTGTGCTATTCGGGACATTCCTGGGTTCTGCTGTCATTGCACAAATCATCTTAAAAAGCCAAGGCATCATATAAAATATGTTCCATATAGATAATAGAGGACCTATAGGGTTTGGTCTAATAAATATTTCATAGTAATTTTATATAGAAAGAAAAGCCTTAGGAGAATTCTTGAAAATAGAGGGTTCTCCTTTTATATTCCTTGATCCCTCCCCTATAGAAGCGGAAATGTTAGTAATAAATCAAAGCATAAGAAACATAAAATCAAGCTAATGGAGATAAAAGGATTATCGAGACTTTTATCGAATAATGAATAATATTGAAAAAATTAAACTGCCTTTTTATAAAATTTGATAAAAATGAGGGGAAAAATGAAGCTTTTAGCCCAGTTAATGGATTATACAGAAGCGTTACTGGATTTTATTTATCCAACCCATATCAACTGCATTACTTGCAACGGTTATTTAGGGGGTGAAGGAAAATATGGTCTTTGTTCCCCCTGTCTAAAGAAAATTACATTTATTACCGATAATAGTTGTAGGAAATGCTCAAAGCCCCTGAGCACCATGGAGGATTTGGATATCTGTGGGGATTGTAGGGATACCCAATATGCCTTTGATAGGGTTATTGCTGTGGTAGAATATGAGGGAATTATACAAAAACTAGTGTTTCGGTTGAAGTATCAGGATGCCACCTATTTAGCTAGACATATGGCTCTTATGATGACGGATGTTCTGAAGAAAGAAGAAATAGCAGCAGATGTCATTTTAGCAGTTCCTCTATATCCTCAAAAAGAAAAACAGCGGGGCTATAACCAAGCCCATCTTCTAGCTAAATATATTAGCAAAAATATGGGTATAGATTATAAAAAGCATCAATTAGTAAGGATAAAGAACACAGAAGTAATGCATAATCTCTCCAGAAGGCAGCGACGTCAAAATGTCAGCAAAGCCTTTCACATAAGAGATGGAAATTTTCTAGTGGACAAGACCATCCTACTAGTTGATGATATATTCACCAGTGGTGCCACTGCTGAGGCCTGCAGCAAAGTGGTGATAGAGGCAGGAGCAAGGTCTGTAGTGGTTGTAACCTTTGCAAGAGGGATATAAAGTTAATTATTCATTATTCATTTTCAATTATTCATTCCGCCACAGGCGGCAGAGGAGGGGATTTGATGGAATTAAAAAATTGTACCAAGTGTGGCAGGGCCTTTGCTTATACTGGTTCAGACCTGTGTTCCCGTTGCGATAATACCGATGAAGAGGATTTTAAAAAGGTAAAGGACTATTTATACGATCACCCAGGGGCCAATATTTTGGAGGTTTCTGAGGCAACTGAGGTCAGCGAAAAAAAGATATTAAAGTTTTTAAGGGAAAACAGAATAGAAATTCGAGAAGCCGACAATTTATTGTTAGGCTGTGAAAGGTGTGCTGCACCTATCCGTTCTGGAAAATTCTGCGACAAATGTGCAGCCCAATTAAAAAAGGAATTTTCCTCTATCCTTCAAACCAACAAGACGGAACCAGACAAACCTAAAATAACCACCAAAAGTAATAAGATGTATACCGCTGAAATTAGAAAAAAATTTAAATAAGGTAAAGAAACACCTCTAACTTACCGATAATACTATTAACAATAAAGAATCGGAAAGTTAGAGGTGTTTTTTTATGAAGATTTATAACAATCCCAACATCAATAAAATCATGGAAGTCTATAACAAAACCAGCAAGTCTGTCGAGAAGACCAACCAAGTTCAACAGACGAAGGACAAACTAGAGATATCCCAAAGCGCAAAGGAATTTCAAATAGCTATGCAGGCCTTTAAAAATCTTCCAGAGGTACGGGAGGAAAAGCTGAAGGAAATCAAAGAAAAAATCGAAACAAATAGCTACAATATATCTGGAAAAGAAATAGCCAACAAAATTTTAGAAGGAATCATGATAGATAAAAAGTTATAGATACTTGAAGGCTACAGGACAGATGGAGGTGTTTGGATGAAATCTATTGAACAGTTAAAGGAAGCCCTACAGCAGGAGTTAAACATGTATCAGCAGGTGTTGGAGATGGCGAAGGAAAAGACGCAAATTATAAAACAAGGACGTTTAAAGGAACTAGAGGAAAATACTTCTAAGGAACAGCAATATATTCGTACAATGGGAACCTTTGAAAAAATCCGTCGCTCTATTTTCACCAATATATCCCAAGAACTAGAAATTCAAGAGCCCAGCAGTGTATCGGAGCTTCTCCTTCATCTGGAGGAAGAAGAGGCCTCCCATATAGATGATATAAGGAATCAACTACTGGAGGTTATCCATAGATTAGAAGAGATAAACAAACTAAATGAGAAGCTAATTTATCAAAGTTTAGAGTATGTTAACTTCAACATAGAATTGATGACTACTTCCCATGAGACCAGCAGCCATTATGGAGAAAAAGAAGCAGGGAACCGTAAAACCGTTGCAAGTCTATTGGACATAAAGGTTTAGAGAAGGAGACAATATCATATAAAGGTGGTAGAACAATGCGATCGACATTTTTAGGATTTAATACAGCCCGTTCTGGGTTGTTTGCAGCCCAAAGGGCTTTAGATATAACCGGCCATAACATTGCCAATGTCAATACAAAGGGATATACAAGGCAACGGTTAGAACAGGCACAAAGCAACCCTATGGCTCTGCCAGGGGGACAAGGCATGCTGGGGACAGGTGTGGACACCCTAGCCATCAAACAACTACGAAATGAGTTTTTGGATTATAAGTTTAGGGGAGAAAACAATGCTTTGGGCTATTGGGAGGCCAAAAGGGACGGTCTTCACTTTATCGAAAGCATCTTTAATGAACCCTCGGAGACTGGAATCAGTACGGTTATGGATGAATTGTTTTCATCCTTTCAGGAGCTTAGTAAAAACCCCGAAAACCTCACAACTAGATCTTTAGTTCGCCAAAGGGCCATAGCCTTTACCAATACAGTAAACCATATGTACAATCAACTGGAAAAAATGGCAAAGGATTTAAACTTTGACATTCAGGCAACCGTCAATTCCATCAACGGCTATGCTGAACAAATTGGACGTCTAAATGAACAGATTTTCCGTAATGAAATTGATGGAGGAAATGCCAATGACCTTAGGGACCAAAGAAATCTTCTAATTGATGAGCTTTCTAAGCTGGTAAATGTAGAGGTGGTGGAGGTTTTAGATGTCAATGATGACGTTGCCTCTACTAAAGACCATGTAGGGAAAAAAATGGTCCTTCAAATCAATGGACAACCTTTAGTATCCCATGATAAAGTCTACAGATTAGATGCCACCCACAAGGATGCATCGGAGTTCTTTGAAGAAGAGCTAGACACTACAGTTTTCATGAACACTATAAAGTGGCAAAATGGCAGCACCCTAAATACCTCAGGTCTGAAGGGGGAGTTAAAGGCCCTATTGGATTTAAGGGATGGGGAAACAGGAAGCACCAAGGGTATCCCCTTTTATATTGGTGAATTGAATCGGTTCGTTGAAAAGTTTGCTCAAAAGGTTAATGATCTCCATGCCCAAGGATATGGACTAAGTGGTGATACTGGTAACTTCTTTTTTACTGCCAATGGTGTATCCACTCAGGATATGAAGGATGATGATAACCTTAAGATTACTGCTAGAAATATAAAAATTTCACTGGACATTGAGGATTTAAATAAAATTGCTGCCTCCAGTAGTTCAGACCTGCTACCAGGGGATGCCTCCATTGCTTTAAAAATGCTGGAGCTCCGCCATGATAGCCATATGTTTACTGAAGGTAAACCAGAGGATTTCATCAAATCCGTGATATCTAACCTAGGGGTAGATACCCAGGCGGCCATCCGAAACGCCTTCAATCAACAGGTATTGACGGAACAGGTGGATGGCGAGAGACAGCGGATTTCAGGGGTATCGATGGATGAAGAGCTATCTAGAATGGTTATGTTTCAGCACGCCTACAATGCCTCTGCTAGAATGATCACCACCATGGATGAAATGCTGGATGTAGTGATTAACCGAATAGGCTTAGTGGGAAGGTAGGGGGGTATATATGCGAATTACTAATAATATGATGATTACCAACATGATGCGAAATCTAAATCGCAATATGCTGCAGCTGGACAAAAGACAAATGCAGGTCTCCACAGGGAAAAGAATCCACAAGCCCTCCGATGATCCTATAGCTATTTCTAGAAGCTTAAAAATCCGTGCAGATATCAGCGAATTAGAACAATATAGAAAAAATGCAGATGACTCCGTCTCTTGGTTAGAGAGTACAGAATTGGCAGCCATTAATACAGGAAAAGCCATGCAACGGCTAAGGGAGATTACCGTTCAAGCCGCCAATGGTGTCCTAACGGAAGAAGAAACCCGTAAAATTCAAGAAGAGGTTAAGGAAATTAAACAACAAATTATCAACCTTGGGAATACTACCTATGCCGGTAAATATATTTTCTCAGGAAAAAATACCGATAAGCCTCTATTTGATCACTTTGGAAATTATAATATCGATCAATTTGATGCCAGAAATCCCAACCTCATTGATCATCGTATTCAATACGAGGTAGGGGTAGGAGAGTTAATAGAAATCAACACCCTAGGGATTGACTTGTTTGAAAGCTATAGCAATGCTTCAGATTTAACCTTAAGCTTTCCTACAAGGCTAGGAGAAGAACATGCCACCAAGCTGAAGCTGGAGGGGTTGGAGATAGGTATAGAAATGACAGATGAAGGTGATCCGGAAGCTGAACCTCCTGTACCTCCTACATATAAAGCTATCTTGGAGATAGAAGGTGAAGAAAATTCTCCTATAACCATAACGATGGGACTAGATGAAGATAGCAATCCAATCTATCTAGTAGATGAAAATGGAGATCAAATTCTAGATGAAGATGGGAATCCAATTCCTGAAAATAAAGAAGCTTTTATGAATAGAGTCATTGGTGAATTAAAAGGTGCTATAGATGCTATAGAAAATCCATTGCACCCATTAAAAAACTTTAACTTTACAGCTCAAAACCTAAAGGAAGGCAGAGTTGTAGCAGGTAGTGAAGAAAGTGATGATAACTGGACCATTAAGGCCCAGCCTAAAAAGGCTGGTTTAATCCATCTGATAGAGAGAATAGAAGGATTTATGAAGGAAGGAAAGCATGAGGAGCTTAACAACCAGCTGGGGAACATCGATAAATACATGGACTCCCTTCTGACCACCCGTTCAGAAATAGGGGCAAAGGTAAACCGTATGGAATTAGTTCAAAACAGAATTGCCGATGACAAAATCAATTTTAGAAACCTACAATCCCAACTGGAGGATGCCGACATGGGGGAGGTCATCATGGAGCTCATGAACGAAGAAAACGTCTACCGTGCCGCCCTTTCAGTAGGAGCCAGAATCATTCAACCAACCCTACTTGATTTTCTGAGGTAAAACCTTATAATTGTTTTAATGAATTTCGTAGGGAAGGGTCTGTGACCCTTCCGCAAAAATATAGGAGGAAAGATCATGAAACTAAACACCAGACACTTTGGAGAAATCGAAATAGATGAAAGCAAAATATTGTTTTTCTCCGATGGCATTCCGGGATTCGAAGACTTAACCCAATATATTATTCTACACAACCCTGACGAGGAAACCCCCTTCCACTGGCTACAGGCCATAGAGGATGGAGATTTAGCCTTTGTTATTGTAAATCCCTTTATCTTCAAAGCCAACTATGACTTTGAAATCCCTAAAAACATCATAGAAAAACTAGAAATAAAGTCCCCAGAGGATGTCAGTGTTTTTGCCATTGTCATCATCCCAGAGGATATTAGCAAGATGACAGCCAACCTAAGGGCCCCCATCATCATCAACACAGCTAATAACAAAGCCAAGCAAATCATGCTAGATGATGAAGCCTACCACACAAAGCACTATATCCTACAGGAAATGAAGAATCTCACTGCCACAAAACAACTAAAAGTAGAGGAACAAAAAGCAGTAGAGGGGGCGAAATAGCCATGCTGGTACTGTCAAGAAAGCTGGAAGAAAGCATCATGCTAGGAAAAGACATAGAAATCAAAATCCTCGCCATAGAAGACGACAAAGTGAAACTGGGTATCTCTGCACCAAAGGATGTAGATATTCTAAGAAAAGAAATCTATGTAGAGGTTCAAGAGGAAAACAAAGCCGCCAGTCTAAAGAGTAGAGATTTTGCTGAGTTAAAGGGTATTTTTAGTAAAAAAGATGAGAAATAAGTAACTATGAAGAAAAATTTGTAATATAATGAAAAAAATTATCTATTTACCTATAAAGTCTTAGGAAAATATTCCGATATATATTGTAAGATAGAAACAAATCTTACCCATAAACCTTGGCCAAGGAGAGGAAGATTTTTAAAAGCATTTAAATCTTTACAATTTTTCATTTTACATTTTAAACTTTACATTCCGCCCAAAGGGCGGCGGCAAGGATGCCAAAACTAAAAAAACAAATTTCAAGGAGGAATTACAAATGAGAATTAATAACAACTTGATGGCAATGAACACCCACAGACAGTTGGGAGTTAACAACTTGGCAGGATCAAAATCAATGGAAAAATTATCTTCAGGTTTTAGAATTAACAGAGCTGCAGATGATGCTGCTGGTTTATCTATCTCTGAAAAAATGAGAAGTCAGATTAGGGGACTTAATCAAGCAACAAGAAATGCACAAGATGGTATTTCTTTTATTCAAACGGCTGAAGGTGCATTAAATGAAGTTAGTGATATGTTGGTTAGACTTAAAGAACTTAGTGTTCAAGTAGCTAACGGTACTTACAGTGATGACGATAAGATAAACATTGGCGAAGAAATGGTAGCTTTAGGTGAAGCGGCTAATGAAATTCTTACTTCAACTAAATTTAATGGCATTGATGTATTTGGTACTGGTGCTACAATAGCCTATGGAGAAGATGCTTCTCTTACCGTAACTATTGATGCTGCAACAATAACAGATTTTACAGCATTAAAAGGTTTGACTGATGCCGCAACCGATGCTGCAGGGGCTGAAGCTGTTACAGTTACAGCTGTTGAAGATGCAATTACAGAAATGAATACACAAAGAGCAACTTATGGTGCTCAACAAAATAAGCTTGAGCATGTTATTAAAAATCAGGATACAACTCAAGAAAATTTACAAGCAGCTGAATCAAGAATCAGAGACGTAGATATGGCATCAGAAATGATGGAGTTCACTAAGAACAACATCCTTCAACAAGCAGCTACAGCTATGTTAGCTCAAGCAAACCAAGCACCTCAAGGAGTACTTCAATTATTAAGATAAGCAGAGAATCAATTTTAGTGTTTTTCTAAAATTGTGGGAATCGCTTACCCTGATAAACGAAGTGAAGAAGGGTCTTAAAACAAAGAAATAACAACAGAGGGCCAGGCACAACCAAGGGGACGGTTCTTGTGGTTAAATTTTACAGATTTAAATGTTAAAATAAACCATAAGAACCGTCCCTGTGGTTATGTGCTGCTATCAACGCTGAAATTACTCAACTTAATGCAGAGTTGGATGGTATTGCAGAAAGAACTCAGTTTAATGGTAAAAAATTACTAGATGGTAATTTAAATACTGATTTCCAAATCGGTGCTAATGCAGGACAACAAATTAATCTTACTATAGGTACAGCTATGTCATCAACAGGCTTAGCTGTAGGTGGTGTAGCTGTTGATGGTAACCAAGGGTAACCAAGGGGACGGTTCTTGAGGTTGACCTTGACTCAACCAAGGGGACGGTTCTTGAGGTTGAATTTTACAGATTTAAATGTTAAAATAAACCATAAGAACCGTCCCTGTGGTTATGGTTACCTGTGGTTATGCAAAGATGATGGAGTAGGTTGTGAATCCTAATTTAGGTACTAATCTGGATATCAAACTATAATCTAAATCATAGAAATGATAAAAAACACCTCTTCTGAGTTTGAAAATGAAAATCAGAAAAGGTGTTTTTAGATTTATTTATTTTTAATTTCAACTAAAGATTCGTGAATTTTAAAAATAACAATAAGCAATTCACAATATACTCTAATGGTAATTGGAGATAAAAATAGCATTATGATTCCTAAAAATACTTGAGCTCCACCGCCATAATACGCATTCATACCA
Source organism: Natronincola ferrireducens (assembly GCF_900100845.1). Taxonomy (NCBI): domain Bacteria; kingdom Bacillati; phylum Bacillota; class Clostridia; order Peptostreptococcales; family Natronincolaceae; genus Natronincola; species Natronincola ferrireducens. Next base: position 280,447 of record NZ_FNFP01000001.1, read on the forward strand.
GAAATGATCATTCCCAATGAAACTAAAACAGACAAGACAAGTCCAATATAAAAGATAATTTTAATAATAGCCGGTGTCATCATTTTATCAAAATTTAAAAAAGTTTTGATGAATCCTTGGTTTTTTACAGTTTCAAATTCCTTCTTTACGTCTTCCATGTGTACGTTCCCCCTCTCTAAAAGAATTTAAGTACTACTATATAACAATTATACCAAAATTAAACAATAATTTTCATTATAGCATAAAAGTAGATGATTACAAAATATTAATGCATAAGGGTAATGCATAAGGGAACGTCAAGTCGCGTCAAAAATCCAATAAATGGATAAGGCAATCTTGATATAGCATGCATAAAATCGCCCATAATAGTAGTAAGGAGGGTGATAGCGTGAGATATATAGAAGGTATTCATAGAAAAAGCAAGATTGCCTTGCCAGAATATGTAGATGACTATGTTACAGAAGATAATCCTGTAAGGATCATAGATACTTTCGTAGAAACAATAGATCTAACTGAATTAGGATTTAAGAATGCAACCTCAAAAGAGAGGGGCAGACCTGGATATAACCCCAAAGACCTACTTAAGCTATACATTTATGGATATATGAACAAAATTACTTCATCAAGAAAATTAGAAAAACAAACCCAAACAAATATAGAAGTAATGTGGCTGCTAAGGAGATTAACACCAGATGACACATACACCAAGGGCATACACCAAGGGGACGGTTCTTGAGGTTGACCTTGACTAATTTAAATGGTAAAATTTACTAGGGGTGTATAAACCATGCCTAGAAGAGGAAGAGAAAAAAGTCAAAGTGGGATATATCACATTATATTACGAGGAATGAACAGGCAAACAATATTTGAGGAAGAAGAAGATGCTATAAAGTTTCTACAAACTTTAAAAGAGTCCAAAGATAAAAGCGGCTATAAATTATATGCCTATTGCTTAATGAGTAACCATATCCATCTACTTTTGAAGGAAGAAGAGGAAGAGCTAGGAATCATTATGAGACGTATTGGTGCCAGTTATGTCTATTGGTACAATGGAAAATATGGTCGATGTGGACATTTATTTCAAGATAGATATAAGAGTGAAACCGTTGAAGATGATCGATATTTACTAACGGTATTAAGGTATATTCACCAAAATCCTCTAAAGGCAGGCTTAGTAAAAGACTTAAAAGATTATAAATGGAGCAGTTACTCTGAATACATAAAGAGAAGTGAAATAATAGACACTGATTTTATACTAAAGCTATTTGCTAAAGATAATAATAAAGCAATCCAAAGCTTTAAAGCATTTCATGAAATCAGTAGTAATGAAACCTGTATGGATATAGAGGAAAATAAAAAGATAACAGATGAGGAAGCTATAAAAATCATAAAAATAGGATGTAAAGTATCCCATTGCATAGATATTCAAGAAATGGAAAAGGAAGAAAAGAATAGGTGCTTAAAGTTACTAAAGGAAAATGGATTATCAACGAGGCAGATAGCTAGACTAACGGGAGTAAGCAGACATATTGTGGTTAAGGCTTAATCACCAAAGGCCCTTAAAAAACAATGGAGATTACTTAGATGATTCCTAAATTATTTCCTAAAAGAAAGGAGCTAATCCCATGGACATAGCAGCCCTATCTATGAGTTTAAGTCAAATGAAGGTAGCCCAGCAAGCCAGTATCTCCGTCATGAAGATGGCGATGGATACTGCTAAAGGACAAACTATAGACCTAACTCAGATGCTAGAAGCTAATACTAAAATGATGGAGCAATCCGTCAATCCCCATGTGGGAACCAATCTAGACATAAAGTTCTAAAGGCTCTAATAAAGGGTCTTTTTTCTTGGGCTTTTCCTGTACTTCATTCTCAGATTTTAATCAATGTCAATTGTAGTTTGTTTGTCTATAAGTATATATAAATACCTAGTACAATAGTGTTTCAATGAGATACTACAGGGTATGAATAGTAGGGATGTAACTTAAGAAAAATTAAGGGAAACCCAGGGGAATATAAACCACAAGAACCGTCCCCTTGGCCTACCCCCTTGGCTTAGAGAGAGGAGGAAATAGATGTGGATAAAAATATTGATTTTAATGGGCTAATAGAAACCGTAGGCAAGTGTTGTCTTTCTGAAAATTCTTGTGGTACATGCCAAAAAGATAATTGTTTAGTTGGGTATTGCAAGCAATCATTATTAACATCATTTAAGCAAAAGGATGAATTTATAGATAGGGGGATGGACTACATACCCTATGCAGATACAAAACTATACGATGAGGAAACACTTGTTAATACAATTGGATTTATTTTAAACCAATGTAAAAACTGTCAGCTTTATCATGATGAAGACTGTATTATTAATATTATTAGAAGCTCTATGGAGGTTGCTCTTTTAGGTGACCATACTGAATATAAAGGAAGTACATTAATGTATTTTTCTGATTTAGGCAATAAAAATAAAGAAATGTCACAAAGAATATATGCTGCATTTAAGCAGGTTAATAAATAGGAGGTATAAGATTAAAATGAACAATTCTAATTTAATTGTAGAAAATATTATTGGAGAAACGAAGGGAACTGAATTAGAAAGAGTAGTTAAGCAAAATTTCAATGGAGAAACAAGCGAAGTTGGTATGTATTTAGCTATGGCAAGACTAGCTCAAAGACAGGGCTATCCAGAAATAGCCGAAGTATTAAAAACTATTGCTTGGGAAGAAGCAGAGCATGCAGCTGTTTTTGCTGAATTTAATGGAATGATTCAAGAAGATATATTTGACAATTTAAAACAGATGCTAGAAGGAGAAACCTTTGCAAATAACGGCAAAAAAGCTGCAGCAGATAAGGCTGAAGAATTAGGGATTACTTCCGCTAGGGACTACTTTAACATATCTGCTAAGGATGAGGCCAGACATGCTAGAATGCTAGAGGGTATATTAAAACGGTTTGGAAAACTCTAGGAAACCATGGGGGCGGTTGAATATTGGCCTCCCCCCTTCCGTAGCTTTACAACCTATACAAATTCAGCTGAATTATTATAGAAAGTATTAAGGGGAACACTAGTAAAGTTGTTATCTTCTTTTTTTATTAATACACTAGCATTTAAATAATCTACCATTACAACATCCCCTATGAAATCCTTTCCTGTACTTATTTTTACTTTTTGACCAATAAAATAGCTATATATTCTTTTTTCAAAAACATAAAAAATATTTAAATCCAGCTCTTCTAAATGGTTTTTACGAATAAGGTTAATTGCCTTTATAGGATTTTCCTGTAGAGTTTGGGTGTAGTAACAATATAACTGGGCAAGATATATAATTTTAGAAAACAAAGGTATTTTATTACCATCATACTGAAATGGATAGCCCTTTCTATTTACAGTTTCATGGTGACAAAGGATAGCATGTTTACAAGCATCACTAAGGAATGTTGAATTTTCAAGTATTGAGTAACTATGTTCTACATGCTTCCGATATTCAGTCTCTTCTTCATCGGAAAGATCAAAGGGCTTGTGTCTAATGGCAGGAGATACCTTTAAAAGCCCTATATCTGCCACCATTCCACAGGTAAATAGAACTTTGGTTTTCTCCCCATCTAATTTTAACCATTTGCCAATCATATAACTGGTTATTGCTATATTATAACAATGGAGATAGAAAGAGGATTCTAGCTTTTTAAGCTTATCTATAATTTGAAAAACACCCACACATTTTTCCATCATCTCCATACTCTCTACTATTTGAGGCTCTAAACTATCTATTTCCTTTGAATCACCTTCTACAATAGATTCAAGAACCTGGTTAAACTTTTCTTGGCATTTTGGGAAAGTATTTTTTAAAAAGTCTTTCTCCTTTATATTTAGAGCAGCTAGTATTTTTTCTAAATCTTCACCCTCCTTACTGGAGTCCTCCTCTCCCAAAGTAGTAGTCTGTAGATCCATCAAACCTTCCAATTCAGTGGCAAGTGATTCTACTTCCACCTCTACATTGATGACCTCTATGTTGTTCTGTTCTAAAAGTCTTTTAATTCTATCTGCTACAGCATCATTCCTAATTTTATAATTTTTAGAAATAAGGAGATTGTTCTGTTGGTTTAGGATTTCTTCTGTAATAATCATGCCGGATTGTATATTGTTTACGGGTATTGTAAATTTAAGGTTTTCCTGTGGATTAGATTCTTTTAGCATAAATGACATCCTTTCTTTATTAAGAGGATATAATTATATTTTGAAGCTACAGAATAAAATTCATTTCAAATAAGATGAGTATTTCCTCCATTATAATCCATTTTTAGGGGATTTTCTACAAATTTTGTAAATTATATAATAAAAAAGACTTTTTCAATGGATATTTAGGAAAAAATTCTATGTTTGCTATACTAAATCCAGTAGAATATGTTAACAAATTTTATGTTGTTTTTAATTTTATATAAATACCTTAAACAGCTATATTTTAGTTTGTTGAAGGTATTTACGTTATATTTATTTACTCACACAATTTCGACCCTTCTTTTTAGCCCGATAGAGGGCTTTATCCGCCGCATTTCTTACTTCTTCTGGTGTTGTATATTTTTGATTTTTTTCAGCAACCCCAATACTGATAGTGACTTTAAGTGCTTTTGCTGGATTAGATTTGCCTTGTTTTCTTTTAGTTGACTTTCTCTTATAGATATAAGATTTCTGGCTAATATCTTTTCTTAGCTTCTCTAGGCTTGGCAGGACGGAGGCCATACTTTTTCCCGAAAAAACAATTGTAAATTCTTCTCCTCCATAGCGAAAAGCCTTGCCACCTGCATCAACACCTTTTAAAATCGACGCCACCATAGCAAGAACATCATCCCCTACATCGTGGCCATATTTATCATTGAACTTCTTAAAAAAGTCAATATCCAGCATAGCGATAGTATATTGCCCCCCAAGCTTTAAAAGGGTTTCTTCTAAAGCTCTTCGAGAAGGAATTTGCGTTAATTCATCGATGTAAGCCATATTATAAGAGGAACTAATTACTGATATTATAAGCAGCATACCCATAGTAGAATAAAAGATAGGCAAAGAAACTGAGATATCTTCAAGATAGGTTGTAGCAGTAATTAATAGTAATATAGTTACAATTGATCTGTCGGTAAAGGAAGTAGTTTTTATAGCTTTTATTATAAGAATAAGAATTGCAAGAAGAAGGAGTGCTATACTAAGGGTGTTTATTCCTACTTCCTTTACAAAGGGTAAATTTATTTTATCATGTAGATATTTATCAATCTCTCCACTTCCAATTTCTAGGGCATAAGTACTAAGCCATCCTTGAAGAATAAGCAGAGTAAATTTTAATTTCCCCCAAAGACTTAAAATGCCTCTTTCTTTAAAAAATGAAAACAGTAATAGATTTAGCACTACTAAAATTAAAAGAATAGCTTGTTGCTGCTGATTTTGAGGGGGTATATTAAATATAAAATTAGGTATTTTTATTTGAGTCCAATAAAAGGCTAGTAAAATTAATGCTATAAAAAAAATTTTGCTTTTGTTGAACCAAACACCCAAGAGAATAGCTAAAACAAATGAAATTGCAGCTATGGAGGGTAGTACATTCATCCAAGGGATAGGTAATATATTTATATTTATGTGGGCTATGTAAGTAACAGCTAAAAATCCAAATGAAGTAATAACAGGTAATAATAAACGTAAAATTTTCTGCATAAAAAGCTTCCTTTCTAGTGTATATGGTTCTAGTGGGTAAGGTGCTTTTAAGAGGAACCTTCTATAGAATTATCGACAAATTATAAAAAAAGTTTAGTTGTTGGTAAAATCAACAACCAAGGGGACGGTTCTTGTGGTTGAACTTTGCAGATCTAAATGTTAAAATATACCATATTTGTATAAACCATGCCTAGGAGAGGAAGAGCTATGAATCATTATTATAAACCACAAGAACCGTCCCTGTGGTTGTAAAGCCTAGAATAGATAAGCCAAAGGGTATAGCTATAGACCTTTAATTCAAAGGGATTACAGGTTTTTCATTTGTACAAAAAAAAGAAATATGCTAATATAAAGGCATGTATAAATTTAAAACAAAAAGAAAAAATATCCAAAATTTCACAGTTGTCAAGGGCTTCTGAGCTCTTGTATAATACAACAAAGAATTGGAGGAAACCATGAAGCATTTTAGGAAATATTTAACTTTTGCTGTAGCTGTAGCTGTTTTTGGTGAGATTTATTTTTATCCTTTTAATAGTAATTTAAGGTTTTCAGCAGCCATTATTGCACTCAACCTAATCCTTTTGATAGATGAAGAGATATCGCCTTTTTTCACCTGTGTTTTTTCAGGGATGGCAGTATTTCTCCAAAGGAGCTTATTGGGGATATTGTTTTATTCCTTATCATTGCAGGATGTTTTATTTTTACATGGCCCTTCCATCGTTTATTATATCATCTATGGCATTCTTCTTTTGTTTTTAAATATACAAAAGCAAAAGCACCAACTGATGGGAGCTATTATAATTTTAGCTTTTAGTGATATACTAAGTAACACTATAGAAATCTTCATTAGACAGGATAAACTTCTTACACCTTTGCTTCGGATGATCGTCTTAGTAGGGATTGCTAGAAGTGTAAGCGCCTACCTCATTTTTCTTTTTTATAAAAAGCGAGAACTTTTCCTAGTAACCCGTGAGGATAGAAAAAAATATGCTCAGCTCAATCTACTAGTCTCCAATATTCAAGCAGAAATGTTTTATTTAAAAAAATCAACCCGGGATATTGAAAATATTATGAGAAAAAGCTATGCCCTCTATGAAGGGTATAAGGACGACCATATTTTAAGGGAAAAAACCTTAGATATTGCATTAGAAATCCACGAAGTAAAAAAAGATTATTATAGGGTATTGAATGGTTTTGAAAGCTTCTTAAATGATTTTGAAGATAATGGGAAAATGATGTTATCCGATATGTTTGCCATCATTCATGAAAACACAGCCCGATATTTAAAAGAAAATAATCTTACTGTCTCCATTGATTTAACCTATGAAGAAAACTTTCAGGTCCAGAAATATTACCATTTGTTTACGATTATAAATAACCTATTGATCAATGCTATAGATGCCTGTAGAGGAGAGGGTACAATCAAAATCCTTCAAAAAAAAGATGGAGATAGTGTACTATTTGAGGTACGGGACAATGGAGAAGGAATTGGAGAAGAGTTTCTTCCCTATATCTTTAATCCAGGCTTTACAACTAAATATGATGAGAAATCAGGAAATCCTTCCACCGGTATAGGGTTGTCTCATGTAAAGGGGATTGTAGATGAATTAGAGGGTCAAGTAAAGGTAACATCTAAAGTAGGGGAAGGAACAACCTTTGAAATTAGGCTGCCAAAAAATATACTGATTGGGTGATAGAAATGACAAATACTTTTTTAATTATAGATGATGATGTGAATGTAAGAAAAATGCTGACATATATCATTATGAAAAACAACTTAGGTAAAGTGGTGGAGGAGTTGAATAGTGGAGAGCAAGCACCAGAGGAAATCATGTTTTATCAACCAGATATTGTTCTCATTGACTTTCTTCTACCCCAAAAGGACGGCATTGAAATCATTAGGTCTTGTAGAACCCTTGGTTATAAGGGAAAGTTTATTATGATTTCCCAAGTAGATAATGATACGATGATTGCAAAGGCCTATGAAAATGGCATTGTTTTTTTCATACACAAGCCTATCAATATAATTGAAGCCATCAATGTCATAAAGGGAGTATGTGAAAATCTTCGGCTTGAAAGATCTGTAGCTATGATTAAGGATGCGGTGTTCCATATAGAACAGGCAAAGCAAACAAATGTTGAGGTCAACTGGAGACAAGAGATAGAACATATTTTCACAGCCATAGGCATTATTGTAGAGTCGGGATGTAAGGATTTGACGAAGCTTATTGAAAAAATTATTACGATAAAGAAGAAGAGTCCTGCTTCCATTTATCAATTACAGGATATTTATAGGCAAATTGCTGAGGAGGAAAGTCTTCAGAACAATGGTTCTATCCATGCTAGAACCATAGAACAAAGAATTAGAAGAACTATTTTAAAGGCATTAGAAAATATTGCAGAATTAGGAAATGATGATTATTATAATTGTAAATTCATTGAATACAGTAATGTTTTATTTGATTTTAAGCAGGTAAAACAAGAAATCAAGCATATCAACAATCCTAGAGAGGATAGAGGAAAAATTAATGTAAAAAAGTTTGTAGAAGGAATTATTTCAAAACTGAATTTTTAGAAAAATGAATGATGGGTTATGTTTTCTTTAAATAATATTTAGTTTTAAAGCTTTTCTATCATTTTTGTCGCATTTTGTCACAATGAGTTGGACTATGTAGCATACTCCTTATAATGAAATAAGCACACTATATTCTTACAAAAAAATTATAGGAGGTATGTGTATGGTACTGCAACTAGACATTATTCAATCTGTTGCTTTGGCAGTAGTGGTTTTACTGCTGGGACAAACAATCCGAGGTAAGGTAAAGGTATTGGAAAAATTCTGTATTCCTGCACCTGTTATAGGTGGACTAATCTTTGCAATTTTAGTTTTATTTTTAAGACAATCCAATATTCTATACTTTGAAATGGATACCACCCTACAAGGCATCTTAATGACAGCTTTTTTTACTACTGTAGGGTTTACGGCTAGTTTTCAGCTCCTTAAAAAGGGTGGTTTTAAAGTTATATTATTTTTAATCTTAGCAATTGTTTTAGTAGCTCTACAAAATGTGATAGGGGTGACCTTAGCAAGACTTTTCAATTTAAATGCTCTAATAGGTCTTTCAACAGGATCTGTTCCGATGACAGGGGGACATGGAACCTCTGGAGCCTTCGCGCCATTACTTGAAGAAAGAGGGGCCATTGGTGCATCAACGGTTGCTATGGCTTCTGCTACATTTGGTTTGATTTGTGGAAGTATGTTGGGGGGACCTGTTGCAAAGCGATTAATTGAAAAAAACAATCTATTGGCTAGTGAATCCGTAGATGTATTTTCCCATCCCACGGAAGAAACTACGACAGAAGCATTAGTACCTAAAAACTTTTCATTGGCAGCATTTCAAATTATTTTAGCTATGGGGATTGGCACCATCATTTCAATGCTTATTCAGAAGACTGGTCTTACCTTTCCATCCTATATAGGTGCTATGTTTTCAGCAGCTATTATAAGAAACATATCGGATTTAACCCATGCATATAAGGTGCCAAGTACTGAAGTAGATATTTTAGGAAATATCTCTCTATCCATCTTCTTATCCATGGCTCTAATGGGATTAAGATTATGGGAGTTGGCGGACTTAGCTATTCCAATGCTGGTTATGCTAGTAGCACAGGCTGTATTAATGGGGATATTTGCTTACTTTGTAACATTTAATGTTATGGGAAAAAACTATGATGCAGCGGTTTTAGCAGGAGGACATTGTGGATTTGGTATGGGGGCTACACCTAATGCTATAGCAAATATGGAGGCTATCTCAAGTAAATATGGCCCAGCTCCAGCAGCCTTCTTTATTATCCCTCTTGTAGGAAGCTTATTTATTGATTTTGTCAATAGTGGTATTATCCTTGCATTTATTAATTTATTTTAATTTTAAAGAAGCAATGAATCAGTATATAAAACCCATGATTTAACTTTGAAAAATATAAGAAACCTAGGGCTTATGGCTCTAGGTTTTTTTCCTTATTTATTGTATCCCATTTCCCCTACAAGTACTATCCTAAGGGAAATAGAGGATATATCAAGAGGAAAACAATTATACCCTCTCATGAATCAATAGCTGGGCCATTTCATCTGCAATTTGTTGGCACATCTCGAATTCCTTTTCTTTTGGTGAGGATTTAGCCTCAACAGATTCCCCAATTTTTTGCCATTTGATTTTTTCAGCAAATTGATTTAAGGTGGAGACACCACCACCACTCCAGGAAGCAGTACCAAAAATACCGAGATAGCGATTCTTCAGTTGAGAGTTTTCTATTTTATGGATAACAGCCTCCATGGCAGGAAACAATCCGGTATTGTAGGCACAGCTACCTAAAACAACCCCCTTAAATCTCCAAATATCACTAATAATATAGGAAACATGGGTTTTAGAGGCATCATAAATCCGAATATTTTTTATCCCCTTTTCTGAAAGCTTTCGGGCAATAAAATCCGCCATCTTTTGGGTGTTTCCATACATAGAGCCATATACAATGACTACACCTTCTTCTGTTTCAGCTTTAGACCATTTATCATAATAATTGATGATACAAGAGGGATTACTTCTCCATACGGGACCATGGGTAGGGGCCACAACTTGGATATCAATACCGGCATCCTTAAGCTTCTTCAAGGCTTTTTGAACCATAGCACCATATTTACCAACAATGTTAGAATAATATCGTCTTATTTCATCGGTATAAAACTCTAGATTTACTTCATCATCAAAAACCCCGCCATCCAACGCACCAAAGCCACCAAAGGCATCACCGGAAAACAAGGTTTTGCTAGTGGTCTCATAGGTCATCATAGTTTCTGGCCAATGGACCATAGGGGTTAAGTAAAATTTAAGCTGATGTTTACCTAAATCCAATACATCGCCATCATCAATCATATAGTGATGGTCCATAATACCATAAAAGTCCTCCAAAAACTCAAAGGTTTTCTTATTACCCACTATTTTAACATTAGGATATTTCTCCCGCACAGCCTTTATGGCCCCCGAATGATCTGGTTCCATATGATTGATGATTAGATAATCTACGGGTTTATCACCTATAATGCCTCCGATTTTTTCGATAAAGGCGTCCATTTTTGTGCTTTTTACTGTATCTATTACGGCGATTTTTTCATCATGGATGAGGTAGGAATTATAGGAAACCCCTTTATCTAAAGGCCATAGGTTCTCAAACAAATGGGTTTCTCTATCATTTACCCCAAGAAAATGAATAGACTCTTCGATCTTTACTGTATTAATCATTGTAAAACCTCCTTTTTTCCTATGTATTTTTAATAAGTACATATTCAGTTTAACAATATTTTACTTTTCTATCAAATAAATTTTTCAAAGTAAATAGAAAGCTACATAGATTAAAGGGATTGTTATGTAGGGCTATAGATACCTTTGAATCGATACAACTAAAAAACTTAGATGAAAGTGAAGAATTCTTCGATAAAGGTTAAAAAAACTTCGATGAATCCCAAGAAATATCGATAATAATGTAGAAATTTGAAGAATTATAGAAAAAAATGGCATTAAATAGTATAATTATAATGAAATTTGCTGTGGAGGGGGTGTAGGGTAGGCATGGGCAAAAGGACGAAATTGGTTTCATTGCTATATATTATAATTACCATTGGATTTTTTACTTGGTTTATAATGGTAATGATTCCACACCTTAAATATAATTTGAGCTCCTTCGACAAAGAGTATTTGCAGTATTATAGTGATAAGTTTGTATTTGTAGGAGATGAAGAGTATCCACCCTTTTCCTTCAATATGAATTCTATGACTAAGGGTTATGAAGCCGATATAATAAGGGCTTTTAAAGAGGAGTTAAATATTGATTTAACCTATAAGCAAATGAATTGGAGTGAAGCCATTGAAGCATTAGAAAGGGGAGAGATCTCTGTCATTACTGGTATGCAAATTACAGAGGAGCGAAAAGAAAAGTATCTTTTCTCTGATCCCTATTTAGTAACTACCCAAGCTATTGTAGCCCCAAGGGAGCTAGGGGATGTGTCAGTAGAAGATCTACAATATTTGAGGATTATTGCACAAAAAAATTCCATTACCCATGACATAGCATTGGAAAACAATGCTGGAGAAATTATTATAGCGAAGGATCCTTTGGAGGCCATGGAATTATTAATCAACGGTGAAGGTGATGTTTGGATAGAGAACAATATGACAGCTCTATATTATTTAAGGTTATATAATGAAAATCATTCTTATAATATAAAGATTTTAGAGGAAACCACCGGCCACTATGCTATGGCTTTGTCTAAGGACAATTCTATGCTTGCTGATATTATCAACAGAGTCATTTATACGCTACATAAAAAAGGTACTATAGGTATTTTGGATAATAAGTGGTTTGGCATTGTTGGCCATAGACCCTTTCAAGAAATACCTAGGTATTTTTATATCACTTTCTTTTCTTATATCCTCTTAACCTGTATGTTTTTATTTTATTTGTGGAATACAACCCTACATTATCAATTGAATAAGAAAACTAACGATTTAAAGAAGACCAATCACTTATTACAAGAAGAAAGGGAAAACATAGCAAATTTATTAGAGGGAATTGCTACAGCCTTTGCTACGGCTATTGACTATAGGGATGCTTATACAGGCAATCACAGTAAACGAGTAGCCCGTTTGAGTATTAAGACTGCTGAAGAGATGGGATTGTCACAGAAGGATGTATTTGATACTTATGTTGGGGCTTTGCTTCATGATGTGGGGAAGGTAGGGATTCCCGACAATATTTTAAATAAAACAGGACCTCTAACCCCAGAAGAATACAACATCATAAAACAACACCCTGTTATCGGAGCAAAGATATTGGATGTCATCAAATCCTATGATACTATTAGGAATGCAGTATATTATCATCATGAACGATGGGATGGCGGAGTTAACACACCGTTTCCATCTTATCTTGGTACGGTAAAGGAGGAGGAAATCCCTCTAGCAGCAAGGATTATAGCAGTAGCTGATGCCTTTGATGCCATGACCACTGATAGGCCCTATAGAAAGGCTTTAGATTTATCGGAAGCAATTAAGAGAATAGAAATTGATTCAGGAAAACAATTTGATCCCAATGTGGTGACGTCCTTTTTAAAAATTATAGCCCTAGAAGAGGGGGAGGCCATAATTTAGGAGAAGAAATTATGGCTTTTTAAAGGGGATTTAAACATCCTTTGAAAATTTCATTAAGTTTTTTTATAAAATAACCGATATATTTTATGAGAAAATATGGAATATTCAGGAGGGAGCCGGATGAAGGTCGATGGATTGTCAAACAGTAAAATTTATACTGAAGCTCCTAATGCTTTAGGAAAAGGAAGTCCAAGCATTAGGAGAGAGGCCACAGCAGTAGAAGTACCGAGACCATCTGCAGAAAAGCAATACACAGAGGAACAAATTATCAAGGCGGTGGAAAAAGCCAACAAAAGTTTTGAACCCTTTGATCGACGTTTCGAAATCTCTATACATGAGAAGACGAAATCCATTATGGTTAAGGTAATCAATTCCACCAATGATGAGGTGATTCGAGAAGTACCATCGGAAAAAATTTTGGACATGGTGGCCCATATGCTGGAGGTTGCAGGAATTATTATCGATAAAAAAATCTAAATGGCAGTAGAAATCCATGGATTAGCAGTTTTAGAGACTGCTAATTTCTTTGTTTGTAGAAAAATTTTAGGTATAGGGATGATTCTATAAGAAAAATATGGTAATATAAAAAAGAATTAAGGTAGGATGGGACAACAATGGGCCCATCTTTTTTTGGAGGATAAAAAACCTTCCTTCAATAAATAAAAAACTTAGGGGGGATTTAGTTGAAAAAAAGCAAAAAAGGGGTAGCTTTGATTTTGATTGTTATGATGGTCATAGGTATGCAGCTGGTTTATAGCTTTGCAACAGAGGGAATGAGTCATGGAGAAATAGAAACCTTGATTGAAGAGGTAGCGAAGGAAAAAGGAATTCCTTCAGTGATTCTTAAGGCTATTGCTTGGAAGGAAAGTAACTATAGGCAATTTCACAATGGACACCCCTTTGTATCTAGAGGGAATACAGGGATTATGCAGATAAATGAAGTGCATCGCCATTTAGATCAGCAAAAACTAAGACATGATATACGATACAATATTGAAGCAGGAGCAGATATTTTATTGGGAAGATGGCAGGCATCCGGTAGTCTTTATCCCACTATAGGAGACATGGACCCTAATATTTTAGAGCATTGGTATTTTACTCTTTGGGGATATAATGGATGGTTAGCTAGAAATAACCCAAACGTTTCAGAGGATAAAGCTTATCAAGAGGAGATATTCCAATTAATAAGGGATAAATATAATCAACCCATCACCTCTATTGATTCCAGCCATCTGCCCAAAAGTGGATTGCCAAAGAGGGGGCTAAAAATACCAACCCCCAAGAACTATCATTTTGGGGATTTGAAGGATGACCATGGGGTTGTTTTTAGGGATATAATCCATCATATAAATCAGGAGTACATAGAGGAATTATATAAAATGGGGATTGTAAGTGGTATTGGAAAGGATTTATTTCTTCCCGATGCCTTTGTAACCAAAGAACAAATGGCTAAAATAGTAGTAGATGCATTGGATATAAAACCTATCGGTCAAGAAATCCATGATGTAGATTATGGGGAAGTATCTCCGTGGGCAAAGGACTATGTAACTATAGCCCATCAGCATGGCATGCTACCAGTAGATGAAGAGGATAGGATTTATCCCCAAGAGTTTATAACGAGGGAAGAGGCACTTATGATGCTGTTTGAAGGTCTGCAAGTTGAGATTCATAAAGAAGATCTTATAGCACCTATAACCTATAAAGACTTTAAACAAATAAGTTCTTCTGCCCTGGATAGTGTAGCCTATTTTATTGGAAAAGGTATATTGACGGTGGAGCCTCAGCAATCCTTAAGACCAAAGGATTATATGACTAGGGGAGAGCTATGTAGGCTGGTGTATTATATTAGAGAATTCCAGCTACAATAGTAACGGATATCTTACCTTCTTCTGTATAAGAAGTTGACACTATAGCATAAATTACGATAATACAATCATAATAATTTTAAAAGGGCAATTGTTGATGGAAAGGAAGATTGCCTTTTAAATGGTATTTTATATAGGAGAAAATTCAGGAGGCATAGGAGATGCTTCCTTTTTTTATACAACAAAAAACTTTCCCAAGCATTTTTATTTTGCAAAAATAGGTAGTTAGACCCTATGCCATAGTTCGGCAGTAGTATATAATAAAATAAATGCAAAAGAATACGGGGTGGTATTTATGGAACTTAGAAATTGTGCTAAATGTGGGAAGATGATAAAATACACTGGAGAAGGAGAAGTGCTGTGTGGTAAATGTATCACCCTAGAAGGAGATCCCTACAGAAGGATTCGGGAATATGTATACAATCATCAAGGAGCGACAATACAGGAAACTTCAGAGGCCACAGGGGTTAGCAGCACTTTGATCTTAAAGTACTTAAAGGAAGGGAGATTATCCCTCATGGATAAAAAAAGCCTCATGAGACATTGTGAAGAATGTGGTGTTGTCATAGAAAAGGGTAGTATATGTGGTATATGTTTAAAAAAAGAACTACAGCTTAAGGAGCAACCTGTGTATGGCAGCAACAAAGTTTCCACTACAGGCTTCGGTAGACGTAGAAGAAAATAGATGATTAGGAAGAAAAGGAGAAAACCAACTATGTTAAAGGAAAAGGCAGAAAAATATTATAGCTCTAAATACGATTTAAACTGTGCAGAAACCATCTTATATGCCGCTAATAAGGCCTATGACTTAAATCTTACAAAAGATGCCTTAAAGACAATGGCAGGATTTGGCGGGGGAATGGCTATAGAGGAAACCTGTGGAGCTGTTACTGGAGCTATAGCGGTATTAGGTATCATGTTTGTAGAAGAACGGGCCCATGAGGGGGAAAAAATAAAGAACCTGGTACTACAACTGTTTGACAGGGTAGAGAAAAGGTTGGATACCGTCAATTGCAAATTATTAAAGGAAAAGTATCGTCATGATGAAGAAGTGAAGTGTAAATCCATCATCGTGGCAGTAGCCGAGGTGCTGGAGGAAATTATAGGGAGTGAAGCTTAAAAAATCATAAAAAATCCAAAGGTATTTTTATAATCCATAGGAAACTATATACAATCCTATCCTATGGATAAATATAATTTTGGTTTTATTACTTTAAACACAAGGATTCTAGTGGAGGGCTGATGCCGGCAGGACCACAGAATCTTTTTTTTGTCATAACTCTTCAAAATGTAAAGTGATTGAAAATCTATAATCTTAAAATTATCTTAACACAACATCAGAAAGTTCTTAACAGGTCTATTTAGTCTAATTTACTATAGTTTTGCACTTTTTAAATAGCTACCAAAAACTGACGTAATAATTTAGAAAATAAAAGAGGAATATATAGACACAATAACCCTGGTAAGGAGTGATAATTGTGTACATTTATATTCCTCTAGAAGTACTTCAGTTACCATTGTTTCCAAAGGAATTGTTATCAATACCAAATTATAAATATTTTGTTACTTTCATTTGGTGTCTATTGGTAACCGAAGGCAGAAAGACCACTAGGAATATCTATAGATATTGTTTTTTCTATAAGAAGAACCTTGCCAGTTGGGAGCGCTTTTTATCCAAGAATCAGTGGGACTTAATGGCTGTAATGAAGCAGTTATTCTTGAAGCTCTTAGAACTATTTGAAGGTCAGTTCTTAGTTCATGGCAAGCTGCTTGTAGCCTTTGATACTAGTCTCGTAGCAAAGAATTCTGAAAAAAATTCCTGGTATTCAAAAGTGGAATAACCACAGTGGTAATGCTAACCAAGGGAAATATATTATAGGTTACCATTGGGGTATATTAGGTTTAGTTGGTTCTTTCTTTACTAATAAATTCCTTTGTTTCCCATTAATCTTCAGGTTAATATCGGGTAAGTCTAACCCCTGTCAGTACTCAGCTGATACTGATAGCATAGCAATATCAATGAATTTTTGGGAAAATGCCCATGCTACATTATTTCAGTTTACAGAGTGGAACTTAAAGCATTCTATTCGGGTAGTAGTAGATGCGTATTTTAGCAATAAATCCTTTATACAACCCCTGCTAGATAGAAAAAATCCTATTCATGTTGTTACAAAATTAAAGACGAATGCTGTTGGGTTTTTAGATCCTGAAAAACCAGCAAAAAAGAAGCAAGGTCGCCCAAGAAAAAAGGGGTAGAAGGTTAAAATTACTAATCTTTTTAAAACAGAACCTATGACATCTATTCCTGTACTCTTATATGGTGAAACTAGAAACGTTGACGTTGTAGTAAAAGATTTATGGATGCTAGATCTTGACCGTAAAGTTCGAGTAGTCCTCACTAAAGTTGGCAGCAAGGTAACTGCCATTATTAGTACAGATGTAACACTGACCCCATCAGCAATTATTGAAATCTATAGTGCTCGATTTTCCATAGAAGTAGCTATTAAAGATATGAAGCAGCACCTAGGCTTAGGGGATTATCAACATCACTCTTTATTGCCTACGCTTAGATTCGTACACCTTGTAGCTGTAGCCTATAGTGTAGGAAAGATAACATTGTTAAAATTTTCAAGTAGCAGCTGGTTAGATATCCAAGATTACTGAGGGGATACCCCATGGACATCTGAACTTAGTTTTAGTAGATTGCGAATTTGTTTAAAAAGATATTCCTTGGAAAAACTTGTTTTCTCCAAAACTGCATTAGATCAAGAAATAGAGAAAAATACATCAGTGAAAGATGCCATACTTACTATCGCTTCATGATAGGCTTATGGATAATTTAATAAAGATATTATTTGTGCAAAACTACAGTAATTTAGTTCACAACTTAAGTGGCACAAAATATTGAAATATTCTAATTAAACAACTTTTCTAAAAAATATTTATTTTCTTATTGACTCTCCATAATACAAGATGTATAATAAGTGTATACATCTACACTATTAAATATTTTTCCCTAATTCGTTGTTTTGTTTTTAAATCAAGTTGATGTTTGTAATTTATATTTATTATTTACTTACGATTTCAATTATTAAATAGAAATTGCTACTTTGTTATAGAAGTAAAATTTTTATTTATAATTAGAAATATTTGGTTTGAAAGTACAATCTATAAAAAAATGAGGGAGGTAAAAAAATGAAAAAGGCAATAAGTATAGTATTAATATTAGTAGTATTGTTAGCTACTATAACAGGATGTAGCAACAATACTACTAATGACACACAAAGCAATACAGATACACAAACAAAGAAAGATGCTATTATAATTAAATATGGCTTGATTGCACCTGAGTCTCATTCGCAAACTCAAGCAGCCTTTAAATTTGCCCAACACGTAGAAGAAAAATCTCAAGGAGAACTTAAAGTGGAAGTATATCCCAATGCTCTATTAGGTGGGGATGTTCAATTAACAGAGGCAGTAGCTCTAGGAACAATACAAATGGCTCTTCCTTCTACTTCTACATTAGTTATGTATTCTCCCATGTTTGGCGCATTAGACATGCCATTTATGTTTTCAAGTACTGAAAAAGCATTTAATGCTCTTGAAGGAGAAGTTGGACAATTACTAAATGGAGAACTTGAAAAAGTTGGAATCAAAAACACTGGGTACAGCTTTAATGGTATAAGAAACATAACAAATAATGTAAGACCTATAACACAACCTGAAGATTTGAAAGGTGTAAAAATGAGGGTTATGGAAAGTCCCATATTTATAGATATGTTTACTCTATTAGGTACTAACCCTACTCCTATAAGTTTTGGAGAACTTTTCACAGCGCTTCAACAAAAAACTGTTGATGGGCAAGAAAATGCTGCATCATTAATTTATGACTCTAAATTTCAAGAAGTACAAAAATACATAAGTCTCACAAAACATGTTTATGGATTTTGTGCAAATATAATAAATTTAGATTTTTATAATCAATTATCAAACGAGCATAAATCAATTATAGATGAAGCGGCTGAATTGTGGTTAGTTGATTGGCAAATCGCAGAAGAAGACGGTAATGATGCTAACTATGTCCAAAAACTACAAGATGATGGCATGGAAGTTAATGAGGTCTCTGAAGAGAATTACAAAAAATTCGCAGCTGCTGTAGAGCCAATGTATGAAAAGTACAGAAAAGAAATGGGTAATGAAATATTTGACTTGTTAGAAAAGTATAGATAGAAATTTAACTAAATTCAAGGTTAAGCTCAAAAATTTGTATTTAAGAAAATAAGTGCTCATGTGATACTACATTGTTTTAAAGTAATTGTCTCCCCTTTTGGGGTTAATTCTAGAAGTAGCAATTACCCCAAAAGGCACAGATGCTTTTAGCTAATTTATAGATTTTGACATTAAGCTAGCTAGAAATATTCTAAACAGTAAAGTAAAACTTAGAGGTGAACATATGAAAAATGTTGTAAAAAAAATAATAAACTTTTATAATGCAGCAGAAGAGTATATATTGGTAGCAAGTTTAGCATTTACAGTAATATTGGTATTTATTCAAGTTGTTATGAGATACGTGTTTAATCAATCTCTCTCGTGGAGTGAGGAATTATGTAGATATATATTTATTTGGCAAGTTTGGCTAGGTGCCAGCTTAGGGTTTAGGACCAAAAAACATATTGCTATTGAAATGATATACGACAAATTAAAAGGAAGAGGAAAGATAATATATATGTTCATGAGCAAAATTATTACACTAGCATTTAATGTTTTTTTAGTTAAATACGGCTTTCAATTAGTACAAACTATGATTGCCAGAGGTACAGTCTCCTCAGGAATGAGAATTCCTCTATATATTGTATATTTAAGTGTTCCAGTAAGTTCATTGGTAATAGTGTGTAGAATAATTGGAGGAATTTACAGTGACGCTAGAGGATTAGTATTCATAAAATCTGAAGGGAGTGAAGCATAATGCAAGCTACTATGTTTTTATTTTCTTCGTTTTTCATTCTCCTGTTCTTAGCAATACCAATCGGATATGCAATTGGCATTGCTACGTTATTAACTATGATGAACTTTTCAAATATACCATTAGTAATGATTAGTCAAAATGCTGTAACGGGAGTTGATTCATTTCCATTAATGGCTATACCCTTCTTTATTTTTGCTGGAAACATAATGAGTACAGGTGGGGTTGCAAAGCGTCTTATTGACTTTTTCAACTTGTTGTTAAGAAAAAGAACGGGCGCTCTAGGAATGGTAACCATAGTAGCTTGTATGTTCTTTGCAGCTATTTCTGGTTCTGCTATGGCAACTACAGCGGCAATTGGAGGTTTTATGATACCCGAAATGGAAAAAAGAGGTTACAGTAAAGCCTATAGTGCTTCTTTAGCTGCAGCTGCAGGTACCATCGGAGTCATTATTCCTCCTAGTATACCTTTTGTATTGTATGGAGTTGTTACAGGAAATTCTATTAGTGACTTGTTCATAGCTGGTATGATACCTGGAATTTTAATGGGAGTAGCACTAATGGTAGTCAATTATATTGTATCTAAGAAAAATGGAAATCTAGGGGATAAAAATGCTGCACCTTTATCTTTAAAGAAGTTTTTCTTAGCTTTCAAAGATGCAATATGGGCAATCATGACGCCGGTAATTATATTAGGAGGGATTTATGGAGGCATTTTTACACCAACAGAAGCTGCTGTTGTAGCGTGTGTATATGCAACAATTGTGAGTGTTGTAGTGTACAAGGAATTGACATTTAAACAACTATATAAAACCTTATTTACTAGTATGGAAGTCAATGGTACTACAGTATTTATGGTAGGACTTTCAACTGTATTTGCCACTTATTTAACTATGGAGCAAATTCCAGCAATGTTAGCTAATGCAATACTTAGTCTTACATCTAATAAAATAATTATATTATTATTAATAAATGTTTTGTTGCTAATAGTAGGCTGTTTTATCGATAATATACCGGCTACTATTATACTTGCTCCTATATTGTTACCCGTAGTAAGACAATTAGGTATGAGTGCTACACAGTTTGGTGTTATGTTGACTATGAACTTAGCTATTGGATTTGTTACACCACCCTATGGAATTAATTTATTTGTAGCTCAAGCTGTAGCTGGCGTAAAAATGGAACAAATGATTAAATATGTAAAATGGCTAATTTTGGCTTTGTTTATTGTACTGGCTCTAACCACTTATTTTGAACCAACAACTATGTTTTTAGTAAAACTTTTTAAAGGTTAAGAATTTCATTATAGAATGGAGTTAATAAAATGCCTATATTACTTGAGGAAGATTTAAATATTGACCTACCTAAAATGCATACAGTTAGGCAGATTTTTCCAAAAGAAGAATTAGAAGATATTGAAGCAGCTATATGTTGTGAGATAAAAAAAGAATTTATTAAATCTACAATCAAACCAGGAAATAAAGTTGCAGTTGCGGTAGGAAGCAGAGGTATAAAGAATTTAAAAGAAATAGTAAAACTAACTGTAGATAAAATAAAAGAAATGGGAGCCCATCCCTATATAGTTTCTGCAATGGGAAGCCACGGTGGAGGAACAGAAAAGGGTCAAAGAGAAATACTTTATGGTTATGGAATAACCGAAGAATATATGCAAGTACCTGTGATTACAAAAACAGATGTTGTTCACCTTGGCAAAACAAAAAAAGGTATTGATGTTTATTTTGATAAAATTGCATATGAAGCTGATGTAGTAGTGCCTATAAATAGAATAAAGCTTCACACAGATTTTGTTGCAGATATACAAAGTGGTTTATGTAAAATGCTTGTTATAGGATTAGGTAATCATACAGGTTGTTCTGCAATTCACGAAGAAGAATTTGATTGTTTTGGAGAAATAATTAAAGAAGCAGCTTCTATTATAATGAAAAAGGCAAACATTGGATTCGGTGTTGGAATAGTGGAGAATGCCTATGATAGAACATCAATAATTGAATTCATTCCTGCCAAAGAATTGATTTCTAGAGAGATTCAACTAGTTAGAATTGCTAAAGAAAATATGCCAAAGCTTATGATTCCCGAAATAGATATATTAATTGTAGAAGAGATAGGTAAAAACATCTCTGGTGCAGGATATGATCCAAATATATTAGGGAAAAGCTATATTTTAAAGGAGTTTGTATTAGAAGTTCCTAAGATAAATAAAATGATTCTATTAGACCTATCAGAGGAATCCCATGGGAATGGCATAGGTATGGGGATATTTGATATCATAACAAAAAAAGTGTTTGAGCAATTAGATTTTGAGTCAATTTATGCAAATGGAGTAGCTATTAAATGCATCGATGATTGTAAAATACCTTTAATTGCTAAAAATCAAGATGAAGCCATAAAAATAGCTATTAAAGTCCTTCGAGGAGCCGATAAAGACAATTTAAAGATTGTAAAAATTAAAAACACCTTAGAATTAGAATACATTCAGGTTTCAGATTCATTATTAGAATATGTGAAAAATGATACTAGATTAGAATTACATTAATTATATTTATCATTCTATGACAATTATTAATAGTGAATATAACCATCCATCTTCCATTGATAAAAATAATGGTTTTGTCTTACTGTAATTGCAATGTAGTTTTATATTATTGGGAGTGTAAAGTAGCTCATAAAAAATCAAAATAAATAAAAAAAATTAAAAATAACTATGTACTTATAATACTAGATAACAAACTAGATGGACAGCTAGTTGTCAGCAGCATTTATAGCATGCTAAACAATGCTCTGAAATTACAACCAACGGTGGAAGAACTCAAAAACAGATACAGCTACAATATCGTCACAAATAGTTGTGTTGCTCAGGACTTTTGGAATCATTAAAAGCCCCTTAATTAAAGGGAGTGCACTTAGCAATAAAAGGAATAATTTTTAAAATTTCTTTATGCAAGTATTGGATATATAAAAGTAAATAACATATAATTGAGTTCACAATGATCAACTTTTCTGTTGAAAAACTGCGTTGGAGAACTTCAATTATAACAGAAAAAACAGAGGATCATTGTTTTTTACACAAAAAATTTTGAGACCTTTGAAATATAATATTTATTTTTAAAAGGAGTGTCAAATTTAACACTACCATATTATGTAAGGAGGGTATATAATGAAGTTAACAAATGAACAACAGGACATGCTAGATGGCAAATATGGTGAAGGTGCCGCTATTGCAATGAAAATTCAAGTAGCTATTGGAGAATCATTTGATGCCGAAAGATTAGTACCAATAACTAGAGCACATGTTGCCTTAAGCAATCAAGAAGCAGATCTATGGTTTGCTGAAAAGTTATTAAAAGCGGGGGCTAAATGTAAAGTTCCTCCAACGGTTAATCCAGGGTTTTGTTTATCATTCTTTAAAAATAAAGAAATGGTTTCCAAAGAAGATGCTGATTTAATGCAAAGAACCCATGATGCCTACAAAGGTTTAGGAGCAATTTTGAGCTACAACTGCACCCCATATATAGATACAAACGTACCAAATTATGGAGAAATAGTTGCTTTTTCAGAATCAAGTGCAACTCCTTATGTAAACGCAGTTTGGGGAGCAAAAAGTAATAGAGAAGGAGCAAACAGTGCACTTTGTGCTGCTATCACTGGATTTGTGCCTGAATATGGACTATTATTTGATGAAAATAGAAAAGGTAATATTTTGGTAGAAGTAAAGGCTGATATAAAAACAGACTTTGATTATCATATACTAGGAATGTTAGGCAAGAAAATTGGGAATGGAATCCCTGTGTTTACAGGATTACCTAAACATATTTCAAAGGAGGGATTAAGAAATTTAGGTGCTCAACTAAATACATCTGGAGCCTATGGCATGTATCATATAGTCGGATGCACCCCTGAAGCACCAACATTAGAAGCTGCCTTTGGCGGAAAAGAGCCTCAAAGAAAAGTTACTATTACCAACGAAGATATGCAAGGAATTTTATCAGAAATTTCATTAGAAGGAAACAGAGAAATTGATTTTGCAATGTTTGGTTGTCCTCATTTTACCTTAGAAGAAGTCAAATATATTGCTGACAAAATAAAAGATAAAAAACTTAAAAAGGAAATGTGGATACTTACATCAAGTCATGTTAAAGAAATGGCTGAAAGGATGGGACTAGACAAAATAATTTTAGAAGCTGGTGGATTTATTGTACCTGATACCTGTCCAGATCAACCCTGTTGGAAACACTTAAATGGCAAAATAGGAATAACCGAGTCTCCAAAATGTGCATATTATCCACAAAGACGAGGAATACATTTTGTCATTAGAGATTTAGATACTTGCATAAATGCTGCATTAATAGGTGAGGTGAAATAAATGAAAAATAAAAAATTTAGCTGTCACAAAATATCAGAAGGTGTTGCAGAAGCTGAAGTGATTGTATCAAAGGATGATATCATGTTCTATTTAATAGAACCTGAAACAGGCAAAGTTATGGAACAGGCCCATGATTTAGAAGGAAAATCTATAGCACAAAAAATATTGATTTTTCCTAGTGGAAAAGGAAGCTCAGTAGTGCAAGCTGACGGATTATATCAACTTAATCAAAAAGGTAATGCACCAAAAGCCATGATTATACAACATCCTGAAACCGTACTAGTATCCAGTGCAATTATTATGGAAATCCCCATGGTTGATAAAGTAGATCCAGAATTTTATAAAGTAATAAAAGATGGAGATCGTGTTAGAGTAGATGCAAACAATGGAACTATAGAAATACTTAGCTAATATAAAATGTTGTAATGATGTTAAAAACTTGTTAGTATAGCAAAATTAAAACTATATAAAATGATTCATTTATATGTAATTATTAGCTATAAATGAATCATTTTTGCACTTCTTCATTAAACTATTGAAAGTGCTAATTTTCTATAAAAGATATCTTAGAGTCAATACTTCTTTAAAAGTAGCCCTGTTAAACGCTATTGTTGATTTTTACATTCTATAAATTTTTGAATTCTGTTATCCTGAGGGAACTGAAGGATCTAAGACTCTTTGCTATGCTTAGAGTGACAATCACTCAATATTTTGTCATAGCTTTATTTACACAATATCAACATCTATGTTTAACATAGCTTAAAAGTAAAATAATTGACTTCTATTGATTTTTTCAGCTCAGGTGTTGGTGGGTAAATGAGAATATTTAATTTGCCCATCTTTACCAACAAGTTTATAAACAATGATTGTTAAACCTTTAGATCTAGGGATTTCTGCAGGTACACTTGGATGTTTTCCAAAGAGCCATAGCGTGGGCCACCTTTAAGTTAAAGGATTTAAAAGCATCAAAGGAATTGAGTTTATTAGCAAATTAAATTAAAAAACAAAGCTAATCAGAAGTATTTACCACTTTATCCTCATCTAGTTTGAATGATATACTTTTCATAGGTGAGATACCGACTTTCTCAGGACTGTTTTGGATAAAAAATATTTCTATGAGCCACTATTCTCACCCTCAGCTGTTTTTGGAAATATATTCATGGTAAAGTTATAAAATGCCTATGTTGTTATTTGTACAAAATCAAGTTAATTAAAATTTAAGGATATAATTAGTAGGTTAAAGGAGAAAAAAATGATAACAAAAATAAGTAAGACTAAGAAGAAAAATTTAGCTCAAATCGCTTATGAAGAAATAAGGGATAGAATTTACCACAATAAGATACAACCTGGAGAGTTAATTAATGAAAGCAGTATTGCAGAGGAATTAAGTATAAGCAGGACGCCTGTTAGAGAAGCTCTTAGAATGTTAGCAAGCGAGGATATTATCGAAGTAAAAGATGGTGTTGGGACTTATGTCAAACTATTATCAATTAAAAATATTAAGGATATTTTTGAAGTAAGGAAAGCACTAGAAGTGATTGCAATTAAAACTGCAATTTATAAGATAACAGAATTAGAAATTACTGAACTCGAAAATGATTTTATGCTTCTTAAAAGAAAATATGATATGGGTACTTTGACAAAAGAGGAGTTTGCAAATGTTGATATGAAGTTTCATCAATTAATTTTTGCTAAATGTGAAAATAACTATGCTAAGGGAATATTTGAAGAGATGAGCTTAAAGATTAAACAATATCAATATATATCTTATGAATCCTTAAATAATAGTGAAGAAAGTATAGCACAACATTTACAAATGATTAACTTTATTAAAGATAGAAACTTAAAGGAATTAATTACTTTTTTAGAAAATCATATAAACTGGTCGCTGAAACTTTTGTTAATGGAAAAATAATTTTATCTAATGGCTTATTCTATTTAATATGATAGCACGGCGAGACTATAATTATTTTTTAATTTATAATAAAAATTAAAATCATTCAATTGATTTTGAACTTCATATAAAAGAACACTATTTTGCTCTTGTTTTCTTAGAATATTTTATTAACCCTAGAAACCTAGTTATTATAGTGTATTTTATTATGCAAATTATTTCTTGTTAATAGATAAATTTTTCATTAAGTGCTGGTAATGGCATATTCCTTACATAACTATATCTTTGAAATATCTTTTAAACTGTTAGATCCTTATCTTACCTATGATATAGTTTATATTCTATCCTAAGTTTATCCTGATAATCTAATTATAGGTTGTATACTGTGAGCCCCTATCTCAATGGAAAATTAATCCTTTAACAGGTCTTTTAGGGGTAATTGTCTATTCGATAGCACCAAGGATTAACTGCTTAGTCATGCTCACATCTAAAGCCTAACCTAGTATCTTTTTATGGTACAGATATTCAATAGCTGCTAGGTAAAGCCACCCTTTACTTGTTGAAATGCCCGTAATATCTCCAATCCACTCTTGGGTTTTAAATTTGGCTGTGAAATCCTTGTTCAATAGCTTGGGGTTACTGAATGGTTATGATTTGAATTTGTAGTGGCTTTGAATTTTGTTTTCAAAGCACTTACTAAATTATTTTCTCTTATAAGTCCTTTTATACCATTGTTACTAGCTCTTATCCCTTTTTTAAAAAATCTTCTTTCTAACACGGATGTGTTCATAGGCGCCATCAGATTCATCAAATATTTCTTAAATATACACAAGTAGTTTCATATCTTGTTTAGGAGGAATCATGAAAAAAATAAGATTGGATTTTCTTAAATATACATCATTAAATATTTTAGCTATGGTAGGTCTATCGATTTATATACTAGCAGACACTTATTTTATATCAAAAGCCCTTGGTGCAATAGGGCTTGCAGCACTAAATTTTTCTATCGTTATCTACACATTGATACAAGGTATAGGTTTAATGATAGGAATAGGAGGCGCTATAGATTTTACTACTAGACGATCTGAAGGTAGTAATTCCGGTAACGAATCTTTCTTGAATGCCCTATTAATAGGAGTATTGATCTCGATAATATTCCTTATTATGGCATTGTTTTTCGGAAAAAAGTTGTCGGTATTTCTTGGTGGAGATGAGTTTACACTACCTGCAATTAAAACTTATATAAGTACAATATTAGGACTTTCTTTCTTTTCCATTTTAAACAATATTATATTAGTATTTGTTCGAAATGATAATAATCCTAGGTTGGCAATGATAGCTATGATAATAAGCAGTTTATCAAATATCATATTAGATTATATTTTTATGTTTCCGTTATCCATGGGGATTTTTGGAGCAGCATTTGCCACTGGGCTATCTCCAATAATTAGCCTGTGTATTTTAATGACTCATTTTAAGCACAGTAGCTTTAGGTTTCAGCTGAATAAGCACAAACTAGATATAAAGAGGTTGGGGAAAATAATAATTCTTGGGTTTCCATCGTTTGTAACAGAGTTTGCATCATCAATTACATTATTTACTTTTAATATTATCATATTGAGAATAGCTGGTAATGTTGGAGTTGCCGCTTATGGAGTTATTGCCAATGTTGCAATAATCGCAACGGGACTATTTACAGGATTGGCTCAGGGAATACAACCACTTACAAGCAATTATTATGCTAAATCTGATATAAATGGATTGAGAACCATATTAAAATATAGCTTAACAACATCATTGATGTTATCAGCAATCATTTATTTTACCATATTGATGTTTTCAAAAAATATTGTTTCAGCTTTTAATAGTCAAGATAATGCTGCTCTTGCAATGATAGCTGAAGTTGGATTAAAAATATATTTTGTTGGGTTTATTTTTGCTGGACTAAACATTGTTTTGATATCTTTCTTAAGCGCAACATCTCATACTATCAACGCAATGACAATTTCTATACTAAGAAGCAGTGTGCTTTTGATTCCTTCCGTACTATTTATGAGTTTCTTCTTTGGGATGTATGGAGTTTGGGCATCCTTTACTATAACAGAATTAATTGTAATTATTTTAGCATACTTAATTCATACTAATCGCTTAAGAGGAAATAAGCAATTAAAGGTATATACACAAGGATAAACTCTTGAATATATAAAATTTTTTTACACATTGAACATTTTATAATTTAGGAGAAATATTTTTATAGAAAATTCATTGTTTGAAGATCAGGTCTGGGATTTGTTCTATATAGGAAAGCTCTATTTTGGAAAGGTAAAAGAAAAAGTAGAGATTTAACAGAATAGAATCAAGAACCTAATATTTTATTACTTTAACACAAGGATTCTAGTGGAGGGCTGATGCCAGCAGGACCACAGAATCTTTTTTTGTCTTTTTCTTAAATAATTTTCTCTATTTCCAAGGTGTTTATTATGTTTTACAAAGTAATTGATAAAGGGAGGAAAAACACAAGTTGAGATAAATGTTCACAACAAGAGTAGGAGGTGAGGAATTTGCAGAAAAATGATATAATAGGTCTAATAAAGAAATTCACTAGAAAATTGAGGTAATTTTAATGATGATGAAGGATGATACGATGAATAATGGTAAAATGCCTATAAAGCAATATTTTCAATGGGGTACAGTTAAATGGCTTCCTGAGCCGGATGATGTGAGTAAAGGAAAATTGCTGGTGGGACATATTACATTTTTGCCAAAGGCGGAACAAAAAAAGCATCTCCATACTGGCGATGAACAGATTCTTTATACCCTATCGGGAAAAGGAGTGCATTGGATTGATGGTAAAGAATATCCCCTATCCTATGGAAAGGTTTATCATATTCCCCCCTATGGAGAGCATGCTGTCAAAAACCTAAGGGACGAACCCTTAGAGATGATTATCGTCTACAATGCCAACAGCTTAAGTTATAAGGAGATGCTGCCACCGGCAGAGTTTTCTACCCGTTATGCCATAGATAATTTAAAGGGGATTATAGATTTATCTATGTTGCAAAAGGTTCAGGATAAATTTTCAGAGGCCTCCCAAATAGCTATTCTTATCCGGGATGAAAAGGGGGAGATTATAACGAAGCCCAGCAATTTATCCCCTTTTTGTCAGCACCATTGCAGCTACAATAATAGGTGTTATTTGAAAAGTAAAAAGGCTCCCCATATGGAGGATGAGACCAAGGTATTCAACTGTTGTTTAGATTTGGTTACCCTCTACACCCCTATTTATATGGGGGATACCTATATAGGCAGTATTAGCTGTGGACCTGTCTTTTTAAACGAACCATCCCAAAGAACATTAGAAGTATTGGAAAAAGAGGGAAATAGAAGACCATTAAAGGACTATTTAAATATAAGACGATTAACTAAGGCACGATTATATGCTATTATGGAATCTTTGATGACCATGAGCCGATTTATTGTAGAAACAGGTATTAATAATTTGGCCCAAAGGGAGCTTCATCAAAGAACAATTCAGATGCTAGAGGACCAGCAAAAGAAGATAGAACTGGAAAAGGCCCTACAGGAAACAAAGATGGAGGCTTTACAGGCCCAGCTAAGTCCCCATTTCCTTTTCAATACTTTAAGTGTTATAGGAGAGTTAGCTTATATGCAGGGGGCAAAGGATGCAGCGGAAACGACCTTCGCCCTATCCAATCTCTTGCGAACCACCCTGAAAAAATCAGAGGAAATGACGAAGGTATGGGAGGAACTGGATTATATTAAGGATTATCTCTTCATTCAAAAAAAACGTTTCCACCAACTTGTTGAAATCAAAATAGATGTGGAGGAGAATGTGATGGAGGTGGAGATCCCCTTTATGACCCTTCAGCTTTTGGTAGAAAACACGATTGTACATGGTTTGGAGGCCAACGGTAAACCAATCACTATCCAGATCAAAGGAAAGAGAAAAGATGATTACATTTTTTTAGAGGTTATGGATAATGGTTGTGGTATGAAGAAGGAAGTAATAGAGACACTATTTGAAAAAACGGTTGGCATTAAGGAAGGAACTGGTATTGGTTTAGCCAATCTTAAGGAAAGGTTTAGGTACTACTATGATGAAGATTTTCAGCTGAAAATATGCAGCCAGTGGGGAGAAGGAACCCAGGTCTTTATAAAAATACCTGTTCATGGGAAAGAAAAGGGAGGAAAAGAATGAAGCTTTTGATCGTTGACGATGAGAAAATAATGAAGGAGTATATAAAATTTGTCATAAGTCAAGAGAAACTAGATATTGAAGTTTTTGAAGCCTCCAATGGAGAAGAAGCCATAGAGATGGCGACTAAAATAAAGCCCCAAGGCATCTTCATGGACATAAAAATGCCCCGAGTCGATGGTTTGAAGGGGGCAGAGATTATTAGAAAAGAACTGCCTCAAGCAAAAATCATTTTTCTTTCTGCCTATGACAATTTTGACTATGTACAAAAAGCCCTTAGACTAGGAGCCTATGATTATCTCTTAAAGCCAATAGCCCCTAAGGATTTGAAGGAGATGCTGAAAAATCTCATGGATTTAGGAAAGGAAGAAGAAAAATCCCAGGAAAAAATAGTAGATCCCAGCTATGAGGATGATGTAATTTTAAAGGCCAAGGCCTATATACAAGAGCATTATAAAAATAAGATCCACCTACAGGATGTAGCCGATGAGGTAAACCTAAGCAGTGCTTACTTTTCTAAATATTTTAAGAAAAAGACGGAAATGAATTTCTCCCATTACCTCAATAAGCTGCGATTAAGTAAGGCTAAAGAACTGATGAAAAATCCTAATCTAACCCTCAATGAAATTGCTCTGGAGGTGGGCTATGAGGATTTGAGCTACTTTAGTATTGTTTTTCAAAGGTATGAAGATACCACCCCCACCAGCTATAGGCGACAAATTATGACAAAATAATAAAAAAAGAACAAAAAAACAAAAAACACTCAAGACAAAAGATTCAAAATATTTGTTTAAAAAACAAATGGCTTTGGGTCTTTTTTTTTGTTAAAGTATAGAAAACGATAAGGAGGCCATATAAATATGAAAATAAATAATAGCTTTCAAGGTTTAGATAGAGCCCCCCATAGATCCTTATTTTATGCTATGGGATATTTACCAGAGGATTTAAAAAAACCCTTAATTGGTGTGGTCAATGCCCATAATGAGGTGATTCCAGGACATTTTCACTTAAATGAGCTGGCCCAAGCAGTAAAGCTAGGAGTAAGTGCGGCAGGGGGAACGCCTATGGAGTTTCCAGTAATAGGGATATGTGATGGTATTGCCATGAATCATGATGGTATGAAATATCCCCTTTCCACTAGGGAGCTCATTGCAGATTCTATAGAAGCCATGACCATAGGTCATAAATTTGATGGTTTAGTATTAATAGGAAACTGTGACAAAATTGTTCCTGGAATGATGATGGCGGCAGCTAGATTGAATATTCCTGCCATCTATGTAAGTGGAGGACCTATGCTGACGGGAAATCACAAGGGAAAGCCAGTGGATTTAATTAGAGGGGCCTTTGAAGGGGTAGGGGCCTATGCGGAAGGAAAAATTACTGCAGAAGAATTAGAGGAACTGGAAGCAGAATCCTGTCCTAGCTGTGGTAGCTGTGCTGGGATGTTTACTGCCAATACTATGAACTGTCTTGCTGAAGCCCTAGGGATAGGTCTACCTGGTAATGGTACGATTCCAGCCCCCTATGGACAAAGAAAGCAATTGGCTAAAAGAGCTGGAATGCAAATTATGGAACTAGTAAAGGAAAATATTCGACCTAGGGATATATTAACCTTAGGAGCCTTTAGAAATGCCATAGCTGTAGATATGGCCATAGGAGGTTCCTCCAACACAGTACTACATCTTATGGCGATTGCTAACGAAGCAAAGATACCGTTGAATCTTGAGGAATTTGATAAAATTAGTAGAAGGGTTGCTAATATTGCAAAGCTCAGTCCAGCTGGACACCATAGTATAACAGATTTACATGGGGCGGGGGGAATTTCCGCAGTGGTGAATCAACTGTTGAAGGCAGGTTTAATTTATAATGATGAAATCACTGTAACTGGAAAAACCATCGGAGAAAATGTAATGAAGGCAGAGGTTTGGAACGACAGTGTCATTCGACCCATGGATGAAGCCTACAGTAAGGAGGGAGGAATTGCCATCCTTATGGGGAACCTTGCACCAGAGGGGGCCGTGGTGAAACAGTCAGGGGTAGAGGCAGAAATGATGGTCCATAAGGGTCCAGCTAGGGTATTTGATTCAGAAGAACAAGCCTATGCTGCCATCATGGCTAAGAGGATTAAATCGGGGGATGTAGTGGTAATCCGATATGAAGGGCCAAAGGGGGGACCCGGTATGCGGGAAATGCTAAGTCCTACGGCGGCAATTGTAGGGATGGGATTGGAAAAATCCGTTGCCTTGATTACAGATGGACGTTTCTCTGGCGGCACAAGGGGACCCTGTTTAGGTCATGTTTCCCCTGAAGCATCGGAGGGAGGACCTATCGCCATTATTGAAGAAGGAGATATGATAGAAATTGATATTCCTAATAGGAGTTTGAGAATAGATTTATCGGAAGAAGAAATAGAAAATCGTTTAAAAGCTTGGAAACAACCACCTACTAAGGCTGAAGAAGGGACTTATCTATATCGCTACAGTAAGCTAGTCACCTCCGCCAGTACAGGTGCAGTATTAAAGTATTAAATCTAATAAGGACTTTGAAGAAAATAATCTTATACCAGGGGGAAGAACAATGAAAAAGAAATTAAGTATGTTATTATGTATGCTGTTAGTGGTGACACTTTTAGCAGCCTGTGGACAAAAATCTCCAGCGCCTGCAGCAGGTGAAGATGTAACCTTAGAAGAATTTGAGCCTGTAAAATATCGTCTGGCCCACGTTGTCAATGAAAATGACAGCTTCCATATCAGTGCTGTGAAGTTTAAGGAATTGGTGGAGGAAAGAACCGGTGGTAAGGTGGAGATAGAAGTCCATCCCAACGCTACCTTAGGGGACGAAAGAACATTACTAGAGGGTATGCAAATGGGTACAGTGGACATGGGAATCATCACCAATGGACCCATCGCCAACTTTGTACCTCAAGTGGCAGTGTTTGAACTACCCTTCCTATTTAGCAGTCATGAAGAGGTTTATGGAGTATTGGATGGTGATATAGGTAAGGAAATCCTAAAAAAAATGGAGGATGTCAACCTGAAGGGCCTTGCCTTTGCAGAAAGAGGATTTAGAAACCTAACCAACTCTAAAAAACCGGTTGCAACCCCTGATGACATGAAGGGCTTAAGAATTAGAGTTATGGAAAATCCAGTATATATCGACACCTTCCAAGCTTTAGGGGCCAATACTGTACCAATGGCATGGACAGAAACCCTTACAGCTTTACAGCAGGGAACCATTGATGGACAAGAGAATCCAGTGGTGGTAATCCACTCCTTCAAGCTGGATGAAACACAAAAGCATTTATCCTTGTCTAGACATACCTATTCACCCGCCACTATCATGATGAGCTTGAATGCCTTCAACAAGCTTCCAGCAGACATTCAAGAGATTATTGAAAGGTCTGCTCAAGAGGCAGCAGAGCATGCAAGAGCTATCAATATTGAGAGTGAAGAAATACTATTGAAGGAGCTACAAGAAAGAGGTATGGAGATTACTGAGGTAGATACAGCAGTATTCCAAGAGGCGGTACAATCTGTTTATGACAAGTATAGAGGACAATACGGAGAATATATGGATAAAATTCAAGAACAACTTAACAAATAGTACGAAATTAGCCTTGGTACTGGGTGCCAAGGCTAATTTAAAAACAAAGGGGGGTAAGCAATGAAATTATCCTATTATTTTAGAAGATTCAGTGATGGGCTAGATTGGTTCATCACAAGGATGGTATTTTTAGGAATTATAGGCATGATTGTATCCATTAGTCTACAGATTATCTTTAGAGTGTTTTTCAATGCATTGGTTTGGACAGAGGAGGCTGCAAGGTATTTATTGGTGTGGAGCAGTTTTTTAGGGGCGACCCTTGCCTACAAAAGAAAGATGCATATAGCAGTTACCTTCGGGGTAGATTTACTGCCTTCAAGTTTAAAGAAGCCTGTGGTTCTTTTAAGTATAGTTTTATCTATGCTGTTTTTTGGGGTTTCCGCCTACTATGGGTTTAAATTAATCTCGATGCAGGTGTATCAATTATCACCGGCTTTGCGGCTTCCCATGAAATACATTTACTTAGGAATTCCTCTTAGCTTTATTGTGATGTTTATCCATGGTATATCATTAATATTGGATAATATCTTTCCACAAGGGGAGGTTGGGGCGTAATGGGTGCAATTATATTTTTCTCTTTTCTTATCTTTATGTTGTTGGGTATCCCTGTAGCGGTGGCCATTGGATTGGCTTCCCTTGTGGTATTAGTAAGGGAAGGTATGCCTCTAACGGTTTTGGTACAAAGGATGTTTGCAGGGACAGATACCTTTCCCTTAATTGCGGTTCCCTTCTTTATTCTGGCGGGGGATTTGCTGGCAAAGGGTAGGGTATCAGGAAAACTAGTGGAATTTGCGGATTCTATTTTTGGTTTTCTGAAGGGGGGCTTGTCGGTGGTATGTGTTTTGGCCTCCATGTTTTTTGCTGCTATCTCAGGGTCAGGAGCCGCCACCACTGCCGCAGTAGGTACACCCCTTATACCAGAGCTGAAAAAGAAGGGCTATGATGAAGCCACCTCTGCCGCCTTGATTGCCGCCAGTGGCACCATAGGGGTTGTTATTCCCCCTTCTGTTCCCATGATTTTATATGCAGTTATTGCTGATCAATCGGTGGCAAAGCTGTTTTTAAACGGATTTTTACCTGGTACTCTCATGGGATTAATCTTAATTGTTTTGGCCATAAGATACGCCTACAAAAACAATTATCCCAGAGGCTCAGCCTTTTCCGTAGGAAACGTAGTAAGGACCTTTAAGGAGGCCATTTGGGGAATTTTAACCCCCGTCATTATATTGGGGGGGATTTTCTCTGGCATCTTTACACCTTCAGAGGCAGCGGTTATTGCAGTGAACTATTCTCTATTTGTAGCCCTATTTGTTTATAAGGATATGAAGTGGAGAGACATATTTGAAATTGTCTGCAAATCCGCAATGACCATGGCAGTGGTTATGTTTATCATTGCCACCTCTAGTATTTTGAGCTGGGTTTTAGCCTATTACAGTATACCTACTGCTATTGCCAATGCAGTATTGTCTTTATCCAGCAATAAATATGTGATTATGCTATTGATTACCCTAGTCATTGTTTTAGCAGGGGTATTTATGGAAACCGCTTCCGCCTTAATCATACTGACACCAGTATTTCTTCCCCTTGTTACTCAGCTGGGGGTGGATCTAATCCACTTTGGTCTCATCATCGTAGTAGGTTTAGCTATTGGTATGATTACACCACCGGTGGCCATCAATCTCTATGTGGCCAGTACAGTAACTGGGTTGCCGATTGAAAAAATCACCAAATCCATTATCCCCTTTATGCTGGGGCTGCTGGCTGTACTGTTGCTAATTGTGTATATACCATTATTTTTCTAGACAATAATTAAAGGGACAGATATTTTGATTAAATCCAATCAAGGTATCTGTCCTAATTTATTACAAGACCAGTAATTCATTTCTCTTCAATATAGGTTTTAACCTTTTCTACTCATACAATTCCCACTGACAATGCCATAAAATTATTTCTGAATATTTTAACAAAAAAAGTTTTGAAATATTTAGAATTATGTATTATAATAAGATTATTATTCACATCACATACATTTGTATATAACATAAAAACAAAATTCAACATACATTGACATATTTTGAAGCCCAAAGGTTTATGATGTTTTTAACATAAATTTGTACAAGGCTTCATAAATTTGTATATAGACATATATACAGTAAAATTATGGATTGAGTTTCTCGGTATATCTGGGAAGTTCAAATAAAAAATTATTAAATCTTTAAGCATGAAAAAACAAAAGGGGGAATTAATGTGAAAAAATGGATATCTATTTTTTTAGTAATGCTTTTGGTTTTATCAGTAGGGCTAGTAGGTTGTAGTAGTCCAACTCCTACAGAAGCACCAAGTGATGAGCCAGATGAGGCAGCAGGAGACGATGATGTAATCAAAATTGGGGTTTTTCAACCTTTAACCGGGGCGAATGCAGCCGGTGGAGCCTTAGAAGTTGAAGGTTCACGTTTGGCAAATGAATTATATCCAGAAGTATTAGGCAAGAAGATTGAGTTAGTTGTTGTTGATAACGGATCTGACGCTGTACAAGCCGCCAGTGCAGTAGCAAGATTGATAGAAAGTGAAAATGTTGTAGCTATCATCGGTAGCTGGGGCAGTACATACTCTATGGCAGCTGGAGATTTAGTTAGAGATAACCAAGTACCTGCAGTTGCTGCATCTGCCACAAACCCAATGGTAACATTAGACAATGATTACTATTTCAGAGTTTGCTTCTTGGACCCATTCCAAGGAACCGTTATGGCAAACTATGCCTACAATAATCTTGGCGCTAGAACAGCCGGGATTATTCGAGAAGTTTCCAGTGACTATGCAGTTGGTTTGGCGAGATTCTTTGAGCAAGCCTTCATCGAATTAACTGGAGATCCAAATTCTATCGTTGAAATTTCTGACTACCAAACAGGAGATCAAGATTTCTCATCCCAAATACTAAATGTTAGTGGTAAAGCTCCTGATGTTATCTTTGCACCTGGTAACTTTACAGAGTCTGCATTAATAATTCAACAGGCGAAAAACCTAGGGGTTACAATTCCATTTATCGGTGGAGACACTTGGGAAACTCCTGAGTTCATTGAGATCGGTGCTGATGCTGTAGAAGGTGCTGTATTTTCAACATTCTTTACATCAGAAGTACCAATCACACCTGAGTCTGAAATTTTCTTAGATGCTTACAGAAGCAAGTATGGCAAGGAGCCTGCTGCTGTTACGGCTTTAGGATATGATGCCTATATCTTAATTAGAGATGCCATCGAAAGAGCAGGAGCAGTAGACCCGATTAAAATTAGAGATGAAATCGCTAAGACATCTGGATTCCCAGGAGCTGCTGGTGTCATCAACCTAGATGAAAATGGGGATGCCGTTAAGAGTGCTGTTATTAAGATTGTTGAAAATGGTGAATTTGTATACTTAGATACAATTGAGCCCTACTAGGTCCACAATTTAAAAAATAACGCTTCCCTCTATCAAGGGGGGAGCGTAATTTTGTACCAAATATAATGGAAAAATAAGTAATTTTAATGTAAATTCTAATTAGGTGGTGGACATATGAACTTCGAACTGTTTTTGCAATACCTGACCAACGGTATATCCTTGGGAAGCTTGTATGCACTTATTGCTATTGGTTATACAATGGTTTATGGAATATTAAGATTAATTAACTTTGCCCATGGGGAAATCTTTATGATGTCCCTGTATTTTGCTTTTTATGGTGTTACAATGTTCAGTATGCCCTGGTATGTATCCTTTGTTATGGCAGTAATCTTTACAGCTGCCCTTGGTATGTTGATAGAAAGAGCCGCCTATAGGCCTCTAAGGGATTCCCCAAGAATCACCATCATGGTTTCCGCCATTGGGGCTTCCTTCTTTATACAAAACCTTGCCATCGTTGTCTTTGGTGGAAGGCCTAAAGCTTTTCCAAATATTCCTCTCTTAACAGATGTTATAACCATTGGGACGGTTTCCCTTCAAAGACTGACTTTGATCATTCCTGTTGTAACCATCATTCTTCTTTATGCCTTGTTGTTTTTAGTTAATAAGACTAAGACGGGGATGGCCATGAGGGCTGTATCTAAGGATCACGAAACTGCTAGGCTGATGGGAATAGACGTTAACCGAACCATTACGATAACCTTTGGTGTAGGGTCTATTCTAGCGGCTATTGGTGGTATTATGTGGGGCTCTAGATTCCCTCAAATTCAACCAGTTATGGGGATTATGCCTGGATTAAAATGCTTTATCGCCGCTGTTGTAGGGGGTATTGGCAACATTACTGGAGCCGTAATTGGAGGCTTTATTCTGGGTATAGGAGAGATTATGATTATAGCATTTTTGCCAAATTTAACTGGCTACCGTGATGCCTTTGCGTTTATTTTACTAATAGTGATTCTGCTATTTAAACCTACAGGCATTATGGGAGAAAAAATATCGGAGAAGGTGTAGACTATGAAGAAGAGAGATATCATTTTAACCACCATATCTATAGTAGCACTTGGCTTATTTCTTATATATGCCAACAGTAATTTTAACCCTTATCAGATAAGGATATTAAATCTATGCGCAATCTATGTTGTGCTGGGATTGAGTATGAACTTGATTAATGGATTTACAGGTTTGTTTTCCTTAGGACATGCTGGCTTTATGGCAGTAGGGGCCTATACAACAGCCCTTCTTACAATGTCGGAAACAGCTAAGCAGAGGACCTTCTTTTTAGAGCCTATGATTTCTCCTTTAGATAAAATTACCCTACCGTTTTTTGTAGCCCTATTAATAGGAGGATTATTGGCGGCCTTTGTAGCTCTTCTAATTGGGGCACCTACCTTAAGATTAAAGGGAGACTACCTAGCCATTGCAACCCTAGGCTTTTCTGAGATTATTAGAATTATATTTACCAACACCCAAAACATCACAAATGGTGCTTTAGGATTGAAATCAATTCCCAATACCACCAATCTTTGGTGGACCTATGGAACTATGGTGGTGACCATCATGGTGATGGCTGCCCTAATCAATAGTAGCTTTGGTAAAGCCTTTAAAGCAATAAGGGAAGATGAAATTGCCGCTGAAAGTATGGGAATTAATTTATTTAAACATAAGGTCATGTCCTTTGCCATAGGAGCATTCTTTGCAGGTATAGGTGGAGGACTATTGGGGAACCTACTGGGGGCCATTAACCCCGCCATGTTTCGATTTGTTCTGACCTTTAACATCCTTTTAATTATCGTTTTAGGGGGAATGGGCAGTATAACTGGAACAGTGATTTCTGCCTTTGTAGTCACCTCAGGATTAGAGTACTTAAGGATTTTAGATGAATCCATCAACCTTGGATTTATCCAGATTCAAGGTATTACAGGTCTGAGAATGGTTGTGTTTTCAGCCCTATTGATGATTGTAGTTATTTTCTTTAGAAACGGACTAATGGGTACCAATGAATTTAGCTGGGATAAACTCTTCAATCTCCTTAAGAGAAGACCCTTTAGCAAGAAGGGGGTAGGACAATAATGACAGTATTAAAAACAGATCATATGACAATGAAATTTGGAGGATTAACTGCTGTAAATCAGCTTAATCTCCATATCGACAAGGGTGAAATCGTAGCCCTTATAGGACCAAATGGTGCCGGTAAGACGACGGCCTTCAATATGATTACTGGAGTGTATCGACCAACAGAGGGAAGTGTTTATTTTGAGGATCGTGATATTACAGGCCTAAAACCCCATGAAATTACAAAGGGGGGGATGGCAAGAACCTTTCAAAACATTCGTTTGTTTAAGGAATTAAGCGTACTGGACAATGTGTTTATAGCCAATCATCTTCATCTAAAGTCCAACTTTTTTCAAGCTGTGTTAGGAAAATTACAGCCCAGCCTTTTAGACAAGGTGATTGGGGAAAGATACTATAAAAAAGAAGAAAAAGAAATACTAGAAAAATGCTATATGCTATTGGAAAAAGTAGGATTACTTGATCTTAAACATGAAAAGGCAAATAGCCTTCCCTATGGTCTTCAAAGAAAACTAGAGATTGCTAGGGCATTGGCTACAGAGCCAAAGCTACTGCTGCTAGATGAACCGGCGGCAGGGATGAATCCAAAGGAAACCAATGATTTAACAGCCTTCATAAGGGAAATAAGAGATGAATTTGATTTAACCGTACTGTTAATAGAGCATCATATGCAGGTGGTTATGGACATATCCGATAGAATTTATGTTTTAGATTATGGTATCAATATAGCTGAAGGCAACCCCTATGAAATCCAAAACAATGATAGGGTAATTCAAGCTTATCTGGGGGTGACTGAAGATGCTTAAAATAGAAAACTTAAAGGTGGCCTATGGTGGTATTCAAGCCTTAAAGGGGATAAATCTTGAAGTAGAAGAGGGAAAAATTGTGGCCCTTATCGGTGCCAATGGAGCGGGAAAGAGTACTACCCTCCGATCTATAGTGGGCTTAGTAAAACCTGAAAGTGGTATTATTACCTATCAAGGTGAAGATTTATCCAAGGTTGAAACAAAGGATATCGTGAAAAAAGGGATTACCCTAGTGCCAGAGGGGAGAAGGGTCTTTGGAAACCTAACGGTACTGGAAAATTTAAAAATAGGGGCTTTTTATAGACACGACCAAAAGAATATAAAAGAGGATTTAGAGTGGGTATACTCCCTGTTCCCACGATTAAAGGAAAGAACCTGGCAACAGGCAGGAACCCTTTCAGGAGGGGAGCAACAAATGCTGGCGGTGGGCAGGGCTTTAATGTCAAGACCAAAGCTTCTCATGATGGATGAGCCATCCCTAGGTCTAGCCCCCTTAATCGTAAAAGAAATCTTTAATATTATTAAAACCATTCACCAACAAGGGGTAACCATACTTCTGATCGAACAAAATGCCAATGTTTCTTTAAAGATAGCTGATAAGGCCTATGTTATGGAGACCGGTAATATTACGCTACAGGGTACAGGAAAAGAACTACTAACCAATGAAGAGGTAAAGAAGGCATATCTAGGAGAAAGTGTACATGGATAATGAAAAATTCTAAAAATGGTACATAAATAGTGAAAAAACCTTTAGGCTTTTTATAGGAGCCTAAAGGTTTTTATTAAGGTTAAGGTGGAGATTAAGATCTTTTTTTAATGTAGTCATCTATTAAATCATCATAGCCACTTCTAATTTTAACAATAGTAGAATTTGTTGCAGAGCCATAGGGTAGGTGATCCACTAGGGCAATGGGTAGAACCTTAGGGGACGTTCCCGTCATAAAGATTCCATCACATTCCTTTAAAAAGTCTACAGTGATGGGAGCTTCCACTACAGCAAGTCCTATTTTTTTAGATAGATCAATGATACGATTCCTTGTGACCCCCTTTAAAACCTTCTCGGCAGGGGCTGTGTAGAGGATGGAGTCCTTTACTAAAAAAATATTGGAACGACTACCTTCAGTAATCTGCTGATGTTGATTCACTAAAATAGCTTCAAAGGCATTGGCACTTTTGATTTTTTCATCTACTCTACTTCTAAAATCCTTTAAAACCACCTTAGCATTAGGATTTTCTCTTTCAGCAGTATACAATATAGCAGAGACCCCTTTTTTATATTGTTCTTCATGGGGGTAATTGCTGGCAATGAAGAATAAATATATATTTGGGGATGGGGTTTCAAGGTTATTCACGATTACCTTTATATTGTAGGCATAGCATTGATTGACTTCTACTAATCTATAAATTTCTTTTTCTAAATCCTTTGGATCTATATAAAAATTATAATTCAATAATCTAAAGGATTGATTTAGGCGATCTAAATGCTCCTCCAAAAAAAGAGGTACTCCCTGGATAATTCGAATCACTTCATATATTGAAGTGGTTTTAGTGATGTCATCGGCACTAAATTTATTGACCGACAGCACACTACCATTTTTAATAAAATAATTTTTATGGATTTCCTTCTGACTTCCCTTCATAAAGCCACCTCCGTCTTTAAGGATATTGTATCACTCAAATAATAATTAGAAAAGAAAAAATTATTATTGAATCCTGTACCTTCGGGGGTATAATGAATTAAATGATATATTTTCAATCAATTAATCAATAAGATAAAATTTAGAGCAGAGGGAGGGTTTAAAATGGTAAATACAATTTTATATTCAGTAGCCTTTGGTTTCTTGGTTTTATCCTATACTAAAGACAAAACGAAGACAAGAATGGCACTAAAAAAAGCTTGGAAAGCCTTTGAAAATATTTTACCGCAGTTTTTAGGTATTATTATCGTCATAGGTATCTTATTATCTCTCCTTAATCCCCAGGTTATTGGACGGATTTTAGGAGGACAATCAGGATGGTTAGGAGTTATCATTTCTTCTCTAGTGGGGGCTATTACTATCATGCCTCCCTTTGTAGCATTTCCTACAGCTGCGCTGTTATTGGAAAATGGAGCTGGCTTGATGCAGATGGGGGCATTTATATCATCACTTATGATGGTGGGGATTGTAACAGCTCCCATAGAAATTCAATACTTTGGTAAAAAACTAACCCTATGGAGAAATGTAAGTGCCTTCATTTTTTCTTTTATTGTAGCTTATGTAATAGGAAGGGTGGTATAGATGAAAAAGGTATTAAAAAGATATAGATTTTTTATAGGCATGTCAATTTTGTTATTGATAGTTACAGTATTTAATAGAAGCATTGGTACCAATGCCTTAGGCGTGGCAACTTTTAGTTTAAGAGAAATGATATTAGTAGTACCTCCAGTATTTATTATGCTAGGGTTACTGGATGTATGGATACCTAGAGAAACTATGATTAAGTACATGGGAGAAGACTCAGGAATTAAAGGAACGATCTTAGCATTTGTTATGGGATCAGCAGCTGCTGGACCTTTATATGCCGCTTTTCCTATAGCATTAGTTCTTATGAGAAAAGGAGCTAAGTTTAACAATATTTTAGTTTTTATAGGGGCTTGGTCAACTACCAAAATTCCGACACTGTTATTTGAAATTTCAGCTCTAGGGATTGAGTTTACATTAACAAGGTTAATGGTGAACATTCCAGGAATTATTATTATGGCCTATTTATTAGAACATTTCGTAGTATCAAAGGAAAAAGAAAGTATTTATGAAAATATTAAAAAGCTGGAACGTGTTTAGGAGCTTTCTATCAAAAGATGGAGGCTCTTTTTCTTTTATGAAAAATAGAAATTATTAAACTTTTTTAAAGATAAAACCGATATACAATATATAGTTTTAAAATAGAAGATTTGCTAATGGATGCAAAATACTATGTGCATATAAAGCTTATGGAGAGGAGTGGAATTATGAGAATTGGGGGCATCGCCTCTGGTATGGATACAGAGCAAATGGTACGGGATTTAATGAGGGCAGAAAGAGTAAGGATGGATAGATTTTTTCAGCAGGAGCAGCGTTTAAAGTGGAGACAGGAGGCCTACAACGGCATCAATCGAAGCATGGCAAATTTCATTGTGGATTCCCGTAAAAGCTTTGGTTTAGCAAGAACCACCGCTACAGGGTCCATGATAAATACCAGTGCCAGTAGCTTCGATTGGGTGAAAAGGGCTACATCCAGTAATGAAGGTGTAGTAAGAGCCACAGCCAATGCCAATGCCATGGCTGGAACCCATACGGTGAAGGTGGAGCAGCTGGCTGAGGTGGCCAGTGTTACTAGTGGGGATTTAAAAGGTTTATTAGAAGCGGATGGAAGAACCTTTAAAGCAGGTAGTCATGAATTTACGATAGCAACAGCCACTGGTCACCAGACCTTTAAAATTGGCAACGAAGATGATGCTATAAAAAATATGGATGATTTGGTAAGGGCCATCAATAGTGCTACATCTGAGGAAGGAGCAAGTTTAGGTTTAAGATCTGCTTATG
This sequence comes from Natronincola ferrireducens, assembly GCF_900100845.1. NCBI lineage: Bacteria > Bacillati > Bacillota > Clostridia > Peptostreptococcales > Natronincolaceae > Natronincola > Natronincola ferrireducens. The sequence goes on from NZ_FNFP01000001.1 coordinate 324,137, forward strand.
ATAGAGATTTGGGGCAATTAATGATTAATACCAGGGAAACTGGAAAAGAGCAGTTTATAACAATAAAAGATGTTTCCAAAATAGAAGGCGTTTCTCCATGGATTACCTTCACCACGAAATCCAATGAACCAGTAGACGAAGGAGTGGAGATAAAAGGACAAGATGCTGAAATTACGTTTAATGGAAGCGTTATAGAAAAAAGCACCAACAACTTTTCGGTTTACGGCATTAACCTCCAGCTTCAAAGTGAACAGGTAGCAGAGGCTCAACCCATCACCATCCGTGTTGACGCCGATGTGGATAGTATTTTTGATAAGGTCAAATCCTTTGTAGATGAATACAATAAGCTATTGGATGAAATCAATGGACAGCTAGGTCAAAAGCACTATAGAGATTTTTCACCCTTAACCAATGAACAAAAAGAAGCCATGTCAGAAAAGGATATTGAGCTTTGGGAGGAAAAGGCTAAGAGTGGATTAATAAGAAATGATAGTATCTTGACTAGAACCCTTCAAACCATAAGAAGCAGTCTATATGAAAAGGTAGAGGGGGTATCGGGAAGCTATGACCATATAACCCAACTGGGGATTACCACTGGTACCTATCAAGAAGGAGGAAAGTTGGTGATCAATGAGGAAAAGCTAAGGGCAGCCATCAATGATGATCCTGAAGGAGTAATAGATTTAATGTTTAAAAGCCCCGATAGCTCCTTGACGGGTAAGGAAAAGATGGAAAATACAGGGTTGGTTCAAAGGATTTATGATGGTATGATAGATGGTATAAAAGAGATTGTCCATCAATCCGGGCCTGGGGAGGATAGCGCTCTATTAAGAAATGTGAGATCCAATATTTTAATTGACTTTGTAACAGGGGGCTCCCGTAGTGTATTAGATAAGGATTTAAACAGTATCAATACTAGAATGGCGAGGGAAGAGGATCTGTTACGGAGACGAGAGGACCGTTACTGGCAGCAGTTTACAGCGATGGAAAAAGCTCTGGCATCTATGCATCAGCAAAGCTCATGGCTCATGTCCCAGATGGGACAACAATTTTAAGTAGGTGGTGTAATATAAATGGCAATGCAAAATCCATATAATCAATATAAAGAAAACAACATTATGACAGCATCTCCAGAAAATCTAACCCTATTGTTATATAATGGTGCCTTGAAATTCATCAATCAAGGAAAAATATTTATCGAACAAAAAAATGTACAAAAATCCCATGAAGTTATTCTAAGGGCCCAAGATATTATTCAAGAACTTAATATAACCCTAGATATGAAATACGATATTTCACAAAATTTAAGGACCCTCTATATCTACATAAATGAAAGACTCATAGAGGCCAATATCCAAAAAAATCAGGCTATATTGGATGAGGTAGCCGGCATGGTAACAGAGTTAAGGGATACCTGGAAGGAAGCTATGGTGGTGGCCAAGAGGGGAAGATAGGTGATGAAATGAAAAAGGAAGAAATTATGGACTATTTACTTCGCCTTAGTGAAGCCAAGCTTCTCTTGGTTAACAAATTGTTTAAAAATACAGAAGCCCAAAGTAAGACGCTAGAGCCTGAAAAAATGCAAGAGATGGAGATCATTATTCAGGAAAAGCAAGAAATTATGGGAAAGATAGATATAGTAGATAAGGAATTTGTAGAAAAGTATGCTATGTTGAAAAAACTATTGGGTATAACCTCCCTGCAGGAACTGGAGGGGGAGGAAGTTCCTGCATTGAAGGAACTACAGAAAAAGATAGGAGAGATTGTCAAGATTATAGAAGAAGTACAAAAGCTAGATGAAGGAAATACAGAAAAAATGAAAAGAAACATTGCTGAGGCAAAAAATAATTTTAAAGCTGTAAAGGCTGGAAAAAAAGTTACTGCAGGATATAAAAATCAATATATAGAAAGTCATTCCTTCTTTATTGATAAGAAAAAATAATAAAAAAGGTAGGAATAAATGGCAACAGGATATTTCATAATAGGTTATTGAGAAGAAGTATAATATCGTGTATAATAGTAAGGTAACAATTGGATATGGTGTAGATAAAGAAGGTCTGTGGTTGAAAGTCCATGCCAGTCGCAGGCAAAGGGACCCACGTAAGATAACAAAAAAACCTGTTATCGAGCATGGTGCGGCTTAGATGTAAGACCTGCCGGTAACAAATCGAGAGAAATAGTAGTGAAGGCGATCCCTGAGCGAACCTTCCAGCAGGCGAGTGTGGGGGCAAAGACCAGGTCAGCTTCTACTGTACCAATCTACTTACAAAAAGCTTTGACATATTGTCGAGGCTTTTTTTAATTTATTAAAGAAAGCTGTTAAATTTTGCTGATATGTAAAATAATAGAAAAAAATTTTAAAAAATGACAAAATATAGGCACTATAAAGTTAAAAATATTGCGACAATAAATATAAACCATATAATGAAAAAATCCTTTAAAAAAGTTTTCCCCATTTATACACATATATATTCACATAGTTGTTTCCTTGAAAATAAACTTATCAACACTGTTATACACATTATCCACATAAAAATTTTAAACATATCCACAAACAATGACTTAAAGATAGTATTGGGGACAAAATTCTCTCGTTTAAAATTAAAAGGGAAATTTTGTTGAAAACAATTATAAAGATTATGGCTTCCTATGATGCCAAAGTTTATAATTTGCTATTGCTATAAAAAAAGAATATTTTTTATCTAATAAAATATGGAGACTATTTTCATAGGGAAATTCATATAATAACCTTAAAAATAAACCTAAAAATCCTATAGATGAAAAAATTCTTTATATAATAGCTATAAATTTTGTTTGACAAGCTATAGGACGGGGTAATAATGAAAATAAATATAGATACAATAATATATGTCGTTTATCATTTTAAGTTGATCCTATCGACTTAAATATTATAGAAGGGAAAGGAGCTGGAGATATGAAGGTTATCATAAGTGGAAAAAACATTGAAGTAACCGATGCCTTAAAAGGAATAGTTGAATCCAAGATCTCTAAGCTAGACAAATATTTTAATGAAGGAGCTGAAGCCCAAGCCACCCTAACAGTGGAGAAGTCAAGACAAATTATAGAAGTAACAATTCCCATCAATGGCTCTATTTTAAGGGCAGAAGAGTCTACCCATGACATGTATACCTCCATTGATAAGGTTGTGGATAAGTTAATTCGTCAGTTAACTAAGCACAAAACACGACTTGAGAGAAATCGCGTTAGTAATTATGAGACTATACGCTTTGAAAATATCTTGCTTTCTGAGAACGAAGAAGAAAGCTTTGAACCTAAGATTGTAAAAACAAAACGTTTTGCCTTGAAGCCTATGAACTCAGAAGAAGCTGTTTTACAGATGGATTTAATAGGTCACAATTTCTTTGTATTTGCCAATGCAGATACCGATGAAGTAAATGTTGTTTATAAAAGAAGGGATGGAAACTATGGTTTGATTGAGCCAGAGTTCGATTAATAGATTAAATATAACTTTAAGAACAGTAGATGATCTCTACTGTTCTTTTTGGAATGTAAAGATTAATAAAAAATTTCTAAAAATACCAACAAAACCTTGCAGGAGAAAGTCTTTTTGTATAGAAAATTAAGATGAAGTAGAAATATGTTATTTGTTGAAGGGTTGTGAAGAAATGATGCTAGAGGGTATATTGTTAGGAATCCTTGTAGGTAAAATCAGAGGGGGAAAATTTAAAAGATTGGGCACCACAATGCTGAGATTTTCATGGTTTATTTTGTTGACCTTTATTTTACGGTTGGGGATAGACATTATGATATCTTTAGGATATCCCCTAGTGATCGAATACAGGATGATTTTATACGTTATTGCCTACAGTCTTTTATTTATAGCTCTATTCCTCAATATGCACTTTAAGTGTATGTGGTTTATTATGCTAGGGTCTATAGCCAACTTTGCAGCTATCATCCTCAATAGTGGTAGTATGCCTGTGGATATGAGGGTACTGGAGACCGTTGGATTTCAAAATATGATGAATTCCATCCAGTTAGGAACCCTGCCCCAATACATACCTCTAGAAGAAGCCAAATTGTATACAGAGTATTTAGGAAGAAGATTGTCTATGCCCTCCTTCTATCCTTTAAAGCAGGTTTTTAGTGGAGGAGATATTTTGATTGTAATCGGTATTTTCTTTTTAATTCAAAATATGATGACACCTTCAATCTACCATCGAACCTCAAAGGTTATTCGATTTGATCATAAAAGTAAAGCCCTAAAATAATTGAAACAAACAAAAACTCCTAAACGGGAGTTTTTTTGTGACAATTAATCAACAAGATTTTCAAGTTATTGTTTTAAAAAGATAGAAATGATACAATAATATGATAAACAAAAGGTTTAACATAAAAATTGAGGTTTTCATTGGTGAAAACCTCATTATAATAGAATATATAAATGAGGTGAGAGGCTTGAAAAAGTTATTTGAGAAATTTTTTGGCACCTATAGTGAAAGAGAACTAAAAAAATTAGATAAAATTATTCAGCAAATAGAAGGATTGGAGCAAGAGTATACGAAGCTTAGGGATGAAGAATTAAGACAAAAAACCTTTGAGTTTAAAGAAAGGCTTCAAAAGGGTGAAACGTTGGATGATATCCTACCGGAGGCATTTGCTACTGTTAGGGAGGCGGCCTTCAGGGTCTTGGGCATGAAGCACTACAGGGTACAACTCTATGGTGGTATTGTACTCCACCAAGGTCGGATTGCTGAGATGAAGACAGGGGAAGGTAAAACCCTCATGGCAACCCTTCCAGTCTATCTAAATGCTCTTGGAGGAAAGGGCTGCCATGTAGTAACCGTCAATGATTACTTAGCTAAAAGAGACCAGGAATGGATGGGGAAGGTCTATAGCTTTTTAGGATTAACGGTGGGGGTTATCCACCATGGTATTAATCAACAGGAGAGAAGAGCTGCCTATAACAGTGATATCACCTATGGTACCAACAATGAATTTGGTTTCGACTATTTAAGGGACAACATGGTAATCTACAAAGATGATAAGGTCCAAAGGGAATTAAACTATGCTATCGTGGATGAGGTAGATAGTATATTAATCGACGAAGCTAGGACTCCTTTGATTATTTCAGGCCAGGGTGAAAAATCCACCAAGATGTATCATGTTGTGGATCATTTTGTAAAAACCCTAAGAAAAGAAGATGACTATACGATAGATGAGAAGGCAAATTCTGTAGCCCTAACAGAGACAGGGGTAGAAAAGGCGGAAAGAGCCTTTGGTATTGAAAATCTTTCTGACTTAAATAATATGGAGTTATCCCACCATATTAACCAAGCCCTTAAGGCTCGAAGTCTCATGAAACGAGATAAGGATTATGTTGTAAAGGATGGAGAAGTAATTATTGTTGACGATTTCACCGGACGTTTGATGTTTGGTCGTAGATATAGCGATGGATTACACCAAGCCATAGAGGCAAAGGAAGGGATGGATATCCAAAGGGAGTCCAAAACCCTAGCAACCATTACCTTCCAAAATTATTTTAGAATGTATAATAAGCTGTCGGGGATGACGGGAACAGCCAAGACAGAGGAAGAGGAATTTATATCTATTTATAAAATGGATGTAGTAGAAATCCCAACCAATAAGCCTGTAGTTCGGGAGGATTATCCTGATGCCATCTATCAAACAGAAAACGGTAAATTCCAAGCTTTAGCCAGAGAAATAGAAGAAAAGCATCAAAAAGGACAGCCGGTACTGGTGGGGACCATCTCTATAGAAAAGTCAGAGGAACTGTCAAAACTATTAAAGCGCAGGGGTATACCCCATGAAGTATTAAATGCAAAGCACCATGAAAGGGAAGCAGATATTGTGGCCCAAGCTGGAAGAAAAGGGGCTGTAACCATTGCCACCAATATGGCGGGTCGGGGAACCGATATCCTTTTAGGAGGGAACCCTGAATTTTTAGCAAAACAGGAGCTGAAGCGAAAAGGCTATGATGATGAGGTAATAGCTCAGGTCACCAGCTTTGCTGATACTGATAATGAAGAAGTTGTTACTGCTAGAAGACTTTATGATGATCTTTTTAAGCAGTACAAGATAGAGACCGATAAGGAGCATCAGGAGGTTACCGGGGTAGGAGGTCTCCATATTATCGGTACAGAAAGACATGAATCTCGAAGAATAGACAATCAGTTAAGGGGGCGTGCTGGCCGACAGGGAGATCCAGGATCCAGTAGATTTTATATTTCTCTAGAGGATGATTTAATGCGTCTCTTTGGTGGAGATAGAATGCAGGGTTTTGTAGAGAAAATGGGCCTCCAGGAGGATGAAGCCATTGAACACAACCTGCTGTCAAAGTCCATAGAAAATGCCCAAAAGAAGGTGGAGGGTAGAAACTTTGGTATTCGTAAACACGTCCTACAATATGATGATGTTATGAATAAACAGAGGGAAGTTATCTATGGTGAGCGGAAAAAGGTATTGGCGGGAGAAAATATGCGGGATCATATTTTCAACATGCTGGGGAATATTATAGACAATGCTATTGCCATTTATACTGCCGATGGTCAGTATCCTGAGGAATGGGACTTAAAGGGTTTGGAAGAAAATTTAAGCAATGTTTTTCTACCAAAGGATATGCTGATATTTGAAAATGTTGAGGATTTAAACCTAGAAACCCTGAAGGAGGAAATTATGGAGCTGGCTGAGGGGCTCTATAGTAAAAAGGAAGAAGAGGTTGGGCCAGAAGGAATCCGTGAAATCGAAAGGGTTGTATTATTACAGGTTATCGATACGAAATGGATGGATCATATCGATGCCATGGATCAACTAAGACAGGGTATTGGCTTAAGGGCTATTGGTCAAGTGGACCCTGTAAGGGCCTATCAAGTAGAAGGCTTTGATATGTTCCAGGAGATGATCAATAAGATTCAAGAGGATACAGTAAGATATTTATTTAATATGGAAAAGGAAGTAAAGCTTCAAAGAAAACAGGTGGCCAATCCCACAGCTGCCACCCACGGGGATGGAGAGGATAGTAAAGCCAAGCCTGTTGCAAAAAAAGAAGAGGCTGGAAGAAATGAACCCTGTCCATGTGGCAGTGGTAAAAAATACAAAAAATGCTGTGGACAATAAATGAGGTGATGAGAAGTGCTAAATTTAGATATTTATAAACAGCAGCTTTTAGGAATGCATGAAGAAATTAAGGAAATGAGGGCTTCCCTTTGACATAGAAGCTATAGAAAAGATTCTTGAGGAATACGAGGCAAAGATGGGGGTTGAGGGGTTTTGGAATGATCCCTCAGCTGCTCAGGAAATCTTAAAAAAATCAAAGGAATTAAAAAACAAAATAGAAATCTTTGAGGGCTTGATAGCAGCCCATGAAGAGCTGGAAACCATGATTCTCTTTATTGAAGAGGGGGACAGCTCCTTTGAAAAAGAAATGCTGGAGAGTATGAAGAGATTACAAGAAACCATCGATGCCATGAAGATAGAAACCCTTTTGAAGGGGGAGTACGATAAAAATAATTGTATTGTATCTATTCATGCTGGAACAGGGGGATTAGATGCTCAAGATTGGGCAAAAATGCTGTGGCGGATGTATACCCGATGGGCAGAGGAGAAAAACTATAGGGTAAAGCTATTGGATCTCCTACAGGACCCTGAAGCTGGTATTAAAAGCGTCACCCTACTTATAGAAGGTTTAAATGCCTATGGTTATTTAAAGGCAGAGAAGGGAGTCCACCGACTGGTTCGTATTTCACCCTTTGATTCCTCTGGCAAGCGACATACCTCCTTTGCTTCGGTGGATGTGATGCCAGAGATGGATGATACAGTGGAGGTGGACATCAAGGCAACGGATTTAAAAATAGATACCTATAGGGCCAGTGGTGCTGGAGGACAGCATGTTAATAAAACAGATTCAGCTGTACGGATTACCCATCTACCTACAGGTATTGTAGTTCAGTGTCAAAATGAAAGATCTCAGCATACCAACCGAGATACTGCCATGAAGATGCTGAAGGCAAAGCTATTAGAACTAAAGGAATTGGAGCAAAAAGAAAAAATTGAAGACATTCAAGGGGAATATAGTCAAATTGCGTGGGGGAGTCAAATCCGATCCTATGTATTCAACCCCTATAATCTGGTGAAGGATCATCGAACCAATATAGAAGTAGGAAACATTCAAGCCGTTATGGATGGGGATATAGACCTATTTATCAATGGATTTTTACAGAAAAGCCTAGAGGGATAATCTAGGCTTTTCTGTTTGCAAATAATTAAACCATATTTGAAAGTTTTTGTAAAAAATAAAGGATTTTGTAGATAAATGTCAAATTATATGACAAGTAGAAAAATTATCCAAATAATATTTAACCACATTGTAAAGGGGCGGGAAAAGCTTGAAAATGAGTATAGCAGTAAAAGGTAAAAAGGATAAAAAACCCAAAAAAATTGGTGAAAAGAAAATTAAAACAGCTAAATCTAGTAAAGAAATGAGTATTAAAAGGCAGTTAATCACGATTGTCTCTGCTATTCTTTTGGTAGCCATTTCAACTATTACATTTTTAAATTATTACAATGATTCAAAAAAAGTTATAGAAACAGCCGAGGGCAATAATCAACTGATAGCAGAATCGGTTGCCACCCAAATTGATTTGTATCTGGATTCTATTGTTGATATGGTCAGAATGATAGGGGTGTCCCATGATTTCCATGAGTTAAGTGAAGAAGAGCTTTATTCTGCCCTTAGCTATTACACCTACCAATATCGTACATTGCGGGGCCTGCGATATGTGGACTTATCTGGGACAGTACAGTCCTCCAATGATGGTGGGGTGGGAGAAAATGTTTCTGGAGAAAGATGGTTTCAAGAAGCCATTGGGGGCAGAGTTTACTTGAGTCAATCCATAACAGATAGGGCAACATCACAGCCTGTGATGATGATCAGTATACCCGTTAGGATGAATAAAGTAGGGAATATTAACGGTGTTCTGGCGGCTACCATCAATTTTAGTAACATTAATGACATTGTTCAAAAAATACAAATTGGAGAAACCGGCTATGCCTATGTGGTGGATACCCAAGGATATGTTGTGGGGCATGGTATCGATCCAGTGGAGTATGTCAATGAACGCTATAACATTTTAGAGGATGGGGCCGAAGAAGTTAAAAAGGTTGTTCAAGGTGAAAAGGAATTATCCCATGGCCTCAACCATGAGGGGAACAATGTTGTTATTACCAGTGGAAGGGTTAACAGAAATGGTTGGACTGTCATCATAGAGCAGAATATGGCAGAAGTTACAGCACAAAATAGACATTTATTGGCTTTAGCTTTAGGAGTAGCTCTAATCATTATTTTATTGGCTATGATTGTAATATACATATTTGCCAATATTTTTACAAAACCAATTTTACGACTGTCAACCAGTGCTAAAAAGATAAGGGATGGAGATTTAACAGAGGATGTTAAGGTTACCAGCAAAAATGAAATTGGTGAGCTTCAGGGAGCCTTTCAGGATATGGTAAATTCTATTGGAGGCATATTACAACAGCTTCAGGGAACTATTGACGAAATCAATGGATTTACCGGTGGATTAAGAGAAAATGTTGACTTGACGGCCCGGGCTGCTGGGGAAATATCCAAGACAATAGAGCATGTTGCAGCAGAGGCATCCCAACAGATGCACTATGTAGAAGATACAACTACATCAGTAATGACATTGGTGGACAATGCCCAAGAGGTGAAAAATAGTAGTAATATAGTGGTGGAGGCTGCAGTTAAAGCCTCGAAGTTGGCTGAAGGTGGTTCTCAAAATATACAAGAGATACAAAACACCATAGAAACCATGACCAATGTAGCAATGGAAACAGCTTCTATGGTAAAATCATTGGATGACAATATAAAAGAAATCAACAAGGCGGGGCAGTTGATTACTGACATAGCAGAGCAAACTAATCTACTGGCATTAAATGCTGCTATTGAAGCTGCTAGGGCTGGAGAGCATGGCAGAGGTTTTAATGTAGTTGCTGAAGAAGTACGAAAGCTGGCTGAAGCCTCTAGAGGTGCTTCGGGGGAAATTATTGATTTAATCCATAGAATACAGGGAGAAACTCAAAGGGTAGTTTCTGCCACTGAGGAAACCATTGAAGGGGTAGAAAAGGGTAGAGAGGTTATTCGACACACCTCGGTATCCTTTAAGGACATTATAGGAGAAACCTACAGGGTATCTGAATTTATGGAGAGATTGTCTGAAAATATTACCCAGATGTTCCAGCAGGTAGACGAGGTTAAGGAGAAGATTACAGAAGTCGCCAGTATTTCTCAATCCACTGCCGCCAGTTCTCAAGAAGTGTTGGCCAGTGTAGAGGAACAGGAGGCAGCTGTTCAACAAATCACCCTATCTGCCGATACCTTAAGTGATATGGTGGAAAAGCTAAACAATATTTTACAACGATTTACCATTGATAAAAAATAACAGAGAATAACAAAAGCCCACGAAAACCGTGGGCTTTTAATCTACATAAATAAATCCAGAAGCAATCCTCGAATATCATCCAATCGTTTTAAAACATTGATACCATCAACCTCCTGCTTTAAAAAATCCTTTGTTAGGGCCTCCAGTTCTCGATCCACCTTTTTCACAATACAGTAGACCCGGTGGCGACCTCTACGATCCAAAAAGTTCTGCTTTGAAAACTTATGGGAATTTTTAACGGCTACATCTAAAAATTCACGGACCAAATTTTTATATTTAACCACTTCACTTAAATGGAGCTTTTCTCCAATTTTGTCGGCTTGATCTGTTATTTTATTATAGAGACCTTCTAGGTGGTCTCGTACATGCTGAGATTGAATGGTTTCAAACCTTGTAAAAAATTTTCCTTGATTTGCCTCAGCTTTTTTTTGCTGAGGCTCTATTTTATTGATAAATTCTTGTATATGAAGATTATTAATTTTATTCATCCTGAATCCTCCAATTTTAAGCACCCAACTGTCTATAGTTAGTTTACAGGAAAAGCTATTATTCGTCCATCATATATTCTATCGGCAAGTTTAAGGAAAAACCTTAGACCGCCGTAACAAGTCTCCCATTAAAGAAATCTGTGGAAAATGACGATACATAAGTTAGAATTGAAAAGGCGGTGGAAGGATGAACAATAACCTTTTTCAAAAAATAAATTTAGGGGCTTCACAGCAATATTACACTGGCTCATCATTCTTTAAGATTCGAGGGACTTTAATGGAGAAAAAGGAGGATATGGTAAAGGTAAATATAGGTGGAGACAAGATAATAGAAGCCCAGCTAAAGACCCCCCTAGAAGGAAAAGTAGGGGAGACGGTTGTAATTGATAAAAAGGAAATTATCAAATCTAGGCTATCCCATAAGGAGGCTCCTGTGGAGACACCTAATGATGATAAAGAGGAAATCCAACTCCTTGAAAAGCTGCAGCTCCCCATTAATGAAGAAACCCAAGGAGCAGTAAAAGCGTTGGAAAAACATGGTATAACTCCTTCGAAAGAAAATATCCTAGCTTTTATAGCCTCTAAGGGCCAGCTGGAAAGGGTCATAGAAGGGTTGGACTATGAAACAGCTGTTAAGCTAATGGAGAAAAATATTGATATTGAAGAAGCTGGCTTAGAAAAAGTAATGGATATGGTGGAGGAAACAAAGGGAAGGAAGGAAGGTTTTTCTCTTTTGAAGTTTTTCGTTGGGGGAAAAAAACTACCGATAGAAGAGGCGGAAAGAATAGCCTATAATCTCTATGGCAATAAAATGGGGAAGGATATAACTGATATTATCCAAGCTCTCCATAAGGCAGGAGTAGAGATTAGCATAAAAAATATCGATAGAATCCATAGGATTTTTTCAAAGTTAGATAACCTACAAACCATAAAGGATGATACCATTGTAGATGCTATCAAAAACAAAATTGATACCACCATAGACAACCTATATAAGCTAAAAAATACTATTGCAAAAAATGTTATTGGGATAGGAGAGAAAAACCCTCCCTTGGCAACGAAGGCCTATGAGACTAACCTTTATCAACCTACAGGCATAAGCGATAGAGAAATAAAGGGAATGGAGGGGGATATAAAAAGGATTCTTACCTCTCTACAGATAAAGACTACAGAAGAGGTTTTAAAATTAGCTAAGGATTTAATTAAACAGGGCTTAGAATTATCCCAGGAAAACATACAAAGAGTTATTAATACAAAAGCTGCTCTGAAGGATCTGCCACAGTTTTTTAATTATGAAAAAGCGGCTACCCTCATGGCTTCAGGTCTACAGCCGGAAAAAGAAGAGGTTACAGCCTTACTTAAAAAGGTAAAGGAAGAAAATGCAAACAATTCAGTAAAGACCATAGAAAACCCTCAACAAACCCATAGAGACGAGGCCCTACAGCAGCTAGAAAAGCTTCAACCCCAAAATCTTAAAGCTATTATGGCTATGATGAAAAATATGAAGGAAATACCTGAACAACGGGAGACCGTCTTATCTCTACTAATTAAAAACAGTATACCAATGACCTTTAAAAGTCTCACCAGGACTGATTTACTTATTAACAATCACCAGCAAATTACCTCTCAAATCCACGAAGCTTTAAGGATTTTAGAAAAAAGCAATAATAAAGAGTTAAAGGATTTGGGGACAAAACTTAGGGTTGTGGTGGAGGAAGGAAGTACTAGTCTCAAGCTAGGAAAATTCAATATAGGAAGATTTCATCAGGAGCTTGGGAGATTGATAGAGGGGGTGGAGGATAAGCTTCATCTTATGGATGAAAACACCAGAAGGGATTTTCAGCAAAATAAGGATAGCTTAAGGGAATCCCTCCAGCTACAAAGTCAGTTAAACAAAGACGATATCCTCCTACAGGTACCTGTAATGATGGAAAACCAGATGAAAAATCTACAAATATATATATTAAATAAGAAAAAAGGCAGTAGAAAAATAGATCCTAACAATATGTCGGTATTACTAAACTTTGAAACCAATAATATGGGTAATGTGAATATCTATGCAGCAGTTAACCGAAAACAGGTTACCATGAAAATAGGGGTAAAAAGCCAAAGGGATGGTCATTTGTTTGAAGTCCATAAAAAGCAAATAGAGGGTCTTTTAGAAGGCTTGGGCTATGAGTTAAAGGAGGTTTCCTTTAAGATAGAGGAAAAACAAAATCTATTTGATCTTATGGAGGGTATAACTACTGGATATCCATCAACTAGAAGGTCTTTAGACATGACGGTATAGAGGTGAAAAAATGAAGGAAGTAGAAAAGCGAAAACAGGCAGTGGCACTGAAATATGATATAGAAAAGGACCATGCTCCTAAAATCATTGCAATGGGACAAGGAGTAGTGGCGGAAAACATTTTGAAACTGGCTGAGGAAAATCAGGTGGTTGTCCAACAAGATGACAGGCTAGTTAAACAGCTACTGGAATTTTCGGTAGGTACGGAAATTCCACCAGAGCTTTATGAAGTAGTGGCACAAATTTTAGCATTTGTAGAGATGGTGGATAAGGAAAAGGGCTTGAAGCAAAACAACTAGGTCCATATAACTATAGGGATATTGGAGATAAAGACTAAAGATTAGGAGGATTTTAGTCGATAAACGTAATATACAATCCTACATATTTTGACATTTTTTTAAATTACCATAGTGTTTCATAGGAAACAATTTACAATAGGGGGAAGATAATATGAGAATTAACCATAACATTCCAGCACTAAATGCCCACAGACTTTTAACCCAAAACACCAATGCATCTTCAAAGGTGTTGGAAAGACTTTCTTCAGGGAAGAAAATTAATAAGGCTGCCGATGATGCAGCTGGAATGGCGATATCAGAGAAGATGAAGGCTCAGGTGAGGGGGTTAAAAAAGGCATCCCAAAACACCCTAGACGGCATCTCCCTTATCCAAACGGCAGAGGGAGCCATGAACGAAGTCCACTCCATGCTCCAAAGGATGAGGGAATTAGCAGTACAAGCAGCCAATGGTACTGTAACCGATGGAGATAGAAGTGCTATTCAGGATGAGATCAACCAGCTGACCTCAGAGGTCAACAGAATCGCCAATGGAACGGAATTTAATACAAGGAATATTCTCAGGGGTAATGAAGCACCTAATTCTAATACTACGGTACATAGGATGTCTACGGGAAACGCTGCTGTGTTTGTTTCTGACAAAGCTTTGGCAAATGATAATGATGTAGAAAATTTAGGTGATTTACAAACTCAAAAGCTTTCCATATGGATAGATGGACAGGAAAGAGAGGTTAGACTAGATAAGCTAGATGGGACAGAAAACGCTACAAAGGATAGTTTATTAGAAGCGTTAAACAATGCCATGGGGGACTTAGGTCAAGCTATTTGGACAGATGAAGATAAATTAGAGATTAGATCAACCTCTATTGGTGGAAGAAGCGAAGTTAAAATAACAGGTTCTCCAGTGGTTATGGAAGAATTATTTAATGAAACTACGGAGACTACTATTATAGAAAAGGGAGAGTCTGAGAAAGACACAGGAAAGGCTACAGGCAGTATTTATTTCAACAATTTCCCTGCCATTGGTTCAACTATTACTATAGGTAATGAAAAAATTGAGTTCTATGATAGCAGTATTAGTCCTTATACTGGGTCCAATCGACCTATAAATTTAAACGGTAAAAATAGTATTGAAGATATAGTTAAAGAATTGGAAGATTTAAGTTTTGAAGGGGTTACTTTAAAACAGGATGAGAATGTTAAAGAAAGACTGATTATAGAAGCAGAATCCACTGGTTTTGCTGGACAGGCAATCTTCCTAGAAGGTACACCTAAGGAATTTGTAACCAATCTACAGATTGGTCCCAACCAAGGTCAGGGCTTTAGACTGTCGGTGGGGGATATTCGTGCTACCCAACTAGGTATTAGTGCAAAAGATCCCACTGGAAACACAGGTATTAAAGGGGCGGCTTTTCACAGTTTGATGGAGGTAACTGATGGACTTTCAGAGGCTACAGCAGAGCATGCCCTAGACGTATCTACAGAAGAAAGAGCAACAGCAGCTATAACTGTATATGATAACGCCATTGTCAAGCTGGCGGAGCTTAGGGGTTCCTTAGGAGCCATACAAAACCGCTTGGAATACACTGCCGCTAACCTAGATAATACAACAGAAAACCTAACGGCAGCTTTATCGAGAATTGAAGATGCTGATATGGCCCTAGAGATGTCGGAGTTTACTAAGTTAAACATCCTAACCCAATCAGGGGTAGCTATGCTGGCTCAAGCCAACCAAAGACCGCAATCGATTTTACAGTTGCTTGGAAGTTAGTGAATAGTGCAGTAAAAGAATTATTAATTCCACCGAAGGTGGTAGTGGGGTGAAGAAATGATAGAAAAAGAATATCTTGCAAATCGTGTAGCCAATGCCAATGGTGCTGAACTGGTGGCTATTTTATATGAGGGATTTATAGATACATTAGAGGATAGCATAGATTATTTAAAGATAGGGGCTTTTAAAAAGCTGAATGATTCCCTGCAAAAGGCTAGAGAAATTTTAGCGGAGCTGTTGAGTACTCTACAGGGGGATTCAGAGATTGCAAACAATCTAAGAAGCATTTACCTTTATGTAAATCAGCTAATGACAGAAGGGGAAAGCCATAGGGATACTGACAAGCTAGAGATGGCTATTAAAATTATGGCTCCTATCTATGAAGGCTGGAGGGAACTAGGGGATCAAGAGGATGGTCAGAACCAACAGGAAATCCTTGAAACTCCCAAAATTGTAGCAGGTATTACCTATGGTAAAGGACAGCTAAAGGATTATGTGATGAATGATGAAAACAAATGGGAAAAAGGATAGATATAGGGCCAACACCGTCTAATTAGACGGTGTTTTGCTATGTATAATAATGAAGGTTGGAAGAGAAGATAAGAAAAAATCATATCAATAAGAAAAAAGACCATTAGATTATGATTATGATATAATAGCTTTATGAATAACGAAGGAGGCCTGGGAATGAAGATTACAAAACAGCTGGTGAAGGAATTTCAATTAAAGGAATTTCAAGTAACCAATACAATAGCCCTAATAGACGAAGGAAATACCATACCCTTTATTGCCCGTTATCGTAAGGAAAAGACGGGGGAATTAAGCGATACTGTGCTGAGGGAGTTAGGGGAGCGTTTAACCTACTTAAGAAATCTGGAGGCTAAAAGGGAAGAAATTAGTCGACTTATTCAAGAGCAGGAAAAGCTGACACCGGAGCTTGAAGAAAAGATTGAGAATGCTAAAACCCTACAGGAGATAGAGGATATCTATCGACCCTTTCGACCCAAACGTAGAACGAGGGCCACGATTGCAAAGGAAAAGGGACTGGAGCCATTGGCAGCAATTGTTTATGAACAACAGCTGGAGCAGGGAAACATAGAGGATATAGCAAAGGCCTATGTTAATCCTGAAAAAGAAGTAAATACTATAGAGGATGCTTTAAATGGTGCCATGGACATCATTGCAGAAATCATATCCGACAATGCTGATTACCGGAAGGCTATAAGGGATATTACTTTTAAAGAAGGCATCATCTCTTCTAAAGCCACCGATGCTGAAAAATCCTCTGTTTATGAAATGTACTATGACTATAAGGAAAAGATCAACACGGCAGCGGAGCATAGAATATTGGCCATGAATCGTGGAGAAAAGGAAGAGTTTTTAAAGGTTAAAATAGACATAGATGCAGAAAAAATATTTTATTATTTAAAGAAAAAGCTTTTAAAAACCAAGGATAGCATTACTACCCCCTATGTGGCAACAGCCCTTGAGGATGCCTATAAGCGATTAATCGGTCCTTCTATTGAAAGGGAAATCCGTGCTATGCTTACAGAAAAGGCGGAGGAAAAAGCCATAAAGGTCTTTGGGGAAAATTTGAAAAGACTTTTACTACAGCCTCCTGTTAAGGATAAGGTGGTAATGGGCTTTGATCCTGCCTATCGAACGGGCTGCAAGATTGCTGTGGTAGATGGGACTGGAAAGCTGTTGGAAACCACCACAGTATATCCTACTGCACCCCAAAACAATATAGATGGTAGTAAAGAAAAGCTAAAGGAAATGATTACTGCCTATGGGGTAGATGTTATTGCAATAGGCAATGGTACAGCATCAAGGGAGTCGGAGGTTTTTGTTGCAGATATGCTAAAGGAGATTGACAGAAGGGTTTATTATATGATTATCAGTGAAGCGGGGGCTTCGGTTTATTCGGCCTCAGACCTAGCCTCAAAGGAATATCCTGATATCAATGTCTCCCTAAGGGGGGCCATATCCATCGCTAGAAGGCTTCAGGACCCCTTGGCGGAGCTGGTGAAAATTGATCCTAAGCACGTAGGTGTAGGACAATATCAGCATGATGTAAATCAAAAGCGATTGGATGAAGCCCTAAAGGGTGTGGTGGAGGATTGTGTAAATAGTGTAGGTATAGACTTAAACACTGCATCTCCTTCTCTATTACAGTACATAGCTGGGATTAGCAAGGCTGTGGCGGAAAATATAGTAAAGTACAGGGAAGAGGAAGGAAAGTTTACCAATCGTAAGCAATTAAACAAGGTAAAGCGTCTAGGGCCAGCAGCCTTCCAGCAGGCGGCAGGATTTTTAAGGATTTCTGATGGAAAAAATCCTTTAGACAATACGGGGGTCCATCCAGAATCCTATGGTGCGGCAGAAAAACTATTAACTGTTTTAGGCTATGGATTAACTTCCATTACCAACAAAGAATTACGGGATATAGAAGATAGAGTGAAGAATCATAAGGAAGAAGTATTGGCTAAAGAACTGGATATAGGAGTACCTACCCTAAGGGATATTGTAAAGGAGTTGAAAAAGCCTGGCAGGGACCCAAGGGAAGAAATGCCAAAGCCTATTTTTAGAACCGATGTATTAAAGCTGGAGGATTTAAAGGTGGATATGATGTTGACGGGGACTGTGAGAAATGTTCTGGATTTTGGAGCTTTTATAGATATTGGCTTAAAAAATGATGGCTTAGTCCATATATCAGAATTAAGTGACCGCTTTGTTAAAAATCCTATGGATGTTGTGGCAGTAGGAGATATTGTCCAGGTAAGGGTTCTTTCAGTAGACCTCAATAAAGGGAGAGTTGCCCTTTCAATGAAGGAAATCCATTGCAAAAATTCATGTGGAGAAAAAGAATAAAAAAATATTTATTCCTTTGAAACTTTTTTAAAATAGGAACCGTCTAATAATAGATAGGGAAATATTTGGATAAGGAGTTTATTTATGGAAACAGTGCCGTTGAAGGTTGTTGTATTGAATGCTATACCAGAGGCTATTGTCCTAATGTACTTAGGATTGACGCTAATTGGTATTAAACCAGATAAGAAAAGAGTAGTGGTGGCGGGTATACTTCAGGGGGCTGCCTATTACTATATAAGAAAAAATGTGGATTTTGGCACCCACATCTTTATGCAATGCGCATCCTTTGTTTTGCTAACATGGCTTATTGTGAAGGTATCCTTTATAGCTTCAGTAATAGCCAATACTGTTAGTATCACCCTTGCAATATTGTTGGAGAGTTCTATAGGTTTTATGATCGCCTATATAACAGGGATTACAATAACAGAAATGATGTCTAGGGAGTGGATACGGGTTTTATGGTGTTTACCCTATTTATTTGTAATCCTGTTTATCACCTTCTTAGTAGGGAAGTACAAATTTACCCTTGAGGAAGAAATTTCTTTAATAAAGAAGATAGATAAAAGGGTAAAAGGCTAAAAAGCCTATTGCAAAGAAATAGAAAAAGCATTATAATGAAGGCAAGAAATAGGAAAATTAAATAGAGTATTTACTCTTCAGG
The DNA here is from genome assembly GCF_900100845.1 of Natronincola ferrireducens. Taxonomy (NCBI): domain Bacteria; kingdom Bacillati; phylum Bacillota; class Clostridia; order Peptostreptococcales; family Natronincolaceae; genus Natronincola; species Natronincola ferrireducens. The sequence continues at coordinate 342,976 of NZ_FNFP01000001.1, forward strand.
GCAGGGTGAAATTCCCGACCGGCGGTTAAAGTCCGCGACTCGGCTCCGCAGCCGATTGATCTGGTGTAATTCCAGTACCGACAGTAAAGTCTGGATGGGAGAAGATGTGAATGTAGGAGTTTTTTTACATGTTATTTACACGTCTGAAGGGTTTTTGTCTTCAGGCGTTTTTGATTTAATAAAACGACTCTGAAAATTCTCCCCTAAAATTTAAATTAAATCATTAGGGAGGCATTGTTTATGCAAAATCTACAAAAAACAATTAGCTACAAATCAAAGGTATTTAGCACCAGCAATTTAGTAAAAATGTCAATTTTAGCAATATTTTCTTATGTATTAATGTTGGTTAGCTTTCCATTACCTATTTTTCCTGGTTTTTTAAAGTTGGACTTAAGTGATGTACCACCATTGATTGGAGGATTTGCTTTAGGACCTGTAGCAGGAATGCTAATCCAATTAATAAAAAACATTTTACATTTTATCACAAAGACTTCCACTGGTGGTGTAGGAGAGTTATCTAACTTTATTGTAGGAAGCTCTTATGTTATTACAGCATCTTTCATCTATCATTTAAAGAAAGACAGAACCCACGCAATTGTTGGAGTAATCCTAGGTACTATATTTATGGCTGTTACAGGAGCATTGTCCAATACCTACTTAATCCTTCCTTTTTACTCAAACTTTATGCCTATAGATGCTATTGTAAAAATGGGAACGGTTATTAACAGTAGAATTGTAGATGTTCCAACCCTAGTCCTTTACGGTATTACACCTTTTAATATTTTTAAAGGAGCTGTCATAGCTTGTATAACACTACTTATCTACAAAAAAATATCTCCACTTCTTAAGTAGATGCCCGATAAGTAGACAACCAAAAGTTTGATTTTTAACTTTTGTGTTGGTCACTTATACAGAGTGCAAGAACTAAAAAACTGCTGATTTTACAGCAGTTTTTTAGCTTTTTAAAAAGCAACCCATATATTAAAAGGAAGTGTACTATTAATTGGCTTTTCTAGCCTTAGCATTGGCAGCGTTTCCTCTACCTTGATTTCCGGTATTACCGTTATTTCTACTATTACCATTTCCGTTGTTTGATTTGTTATCCCTATCATTGTTGGACCACTTGTCTACAGAAGTTGTTGTCACAGTAGCTTCAGCTTCTTTGTTTTTTGCTTGTTTTTCTACTGCTTTTATAGGTGCTATTACCCTTTCCTTTCTTTGTTGCTTTAGGGCTTCTTGCTGTTGTTTAATTTCAGCTTTAATAGCTCCCCTTTCAAACTTCCTTTCATTAAGGACTTCCCTCTTTTCTGCTAAAAATTCCTGTTGGATTTGTTGTCTTAATTGTTTTTCCCAATCCCCAGCATTTTCAATAAACTCGATAAATTCATTGGTTTCCTTTGCTACCTTAATTTGGTCTTCTAGGGTCTTAACCTCTGCTTCTAATGCTTCTCTTTCCTCTTCGGTTAAATCCTCTCCTAATAGAGCTTCCTGAAGGTTTTGAAGCTGAGTCTCTAACGCCTCTAATTCTTCAGGAGAAATAGGTTCAAGTGTTTTTTCCCCCATGCTTATTTGACAGCTTAAAATGCGAAGCTCAGTTTTGCGGATGTTTTTACGAATCGCTGGTTTTGCCACATCTGGAACACGATCATAGATAGCCTGGAACTTTACTAGTTTAAGATAAAGGTTTTGTAATGCTTCTTTAGATATCTCTTCCTCTGGTGTATCTTCATCCTCATCTTCTTCATCATATATGCCTTCTACTTCGTCCTCATCCTTATCCTCATCTTCTAATTCTTCTTCTAGCTCATCTAGTATTTCTTCGATTAACCCATCAAGTTCATCCTCATCCAGGTCTAAATCTAGATCCTCTAGCAACTCTTTGATTATATCTACATCAATTTCAGGAGCATCCTCCATGTCCTCTACATCCACTGTAATGTCGATGATGTCTCCATCAACAAGTCCTTCACCAGCAAAGGCATAGATGGCAGAACCCATTAATAAACAACCACTGATAATAAAAGCTAAAGTTTTTTTCATCTTTTGTTCCCCCTTATAATGTTTTTCTGTATATTATACGATAAAAAAAATTTTTTTAGGGGGCGGAATGTCGAAATAAGTCTAAAGAACTAAAATAATAAGGAAAATATTCACAATAAAGAACAGGTTTTTTGTAAAGTCCTGTAGATAAAAAATTGAATTATGTTAAAATAAAGTATGGATAAGTAGGAATTCACCCATACCTAACTTAGTTTCATAAAGGATATAGATGGACAGTAGTTAAAACATTACTGCGGTGACTAAACATTAATGAATAGTGAATAATGAATAGTAAATAATGAATAATGAAAGGCAAAATCCCAAATAACCGATAATAGATAAATACCAACTTTTATTCAATATTCTAATTAATCGACTAATTTAGGAGGTTAAGCTTGTTTTTAAAAAATGGTTGTGTAACGATTATTATACTGAATCCTACAGAAGAAAGTAGAGTAATAAATAGAAAAGATAAGTAGGTGCTAAGGATGAAATGTGTAAAAGCTTTGACTGAGAAGGAAACGGAAGCTTTAGGAATAAAGCTGGGAAGTTTGATGGGACCTGGAGATGTGCTGTGCTTGATAGGAGATTTAGGTGCTGGTAAAACCACCTTTACAAAAGCCTTTGCAATAGGTTTAGATATTATGGAGGATGTTACCAGTCCAACCTTTACGATAGTTCAAGAATATGAAGGGAGAATACCCCTTTATCATTTTGATGTCTATCGTGTTAGTCACGTCAGGGAAATGGAGGATATTCCCTATGAGGAATATTTTTATGGTGATGGGGTATGTGTCATTGAATGGGCCCATCTAATTGAGGAGGTTCTTCCTAAAGATTATTTAAAAATAGAGATAAAATATATAGGCCCACAAGAACGGGAGATATGCTTTCAAGCCACAAATGCTTATTATGAAAAACAAATAGAGGAGTTGTTACAGTAATGAAAATGCTAGCACTGGACACCTCATCCATCGTTGCCACTGTAGCTATTTTAGATGAGGATAAATTGGTGGGGGAATACATATTAAACCATAAAAAAACCCATTCTCAAAAACTAATGCCTATGATTGAGGATATTTTGAAAAGCTGTGAATTGACACCAAAGGATATTGATGTTTTTGCTGTAGCCTTGGGTCCAGGTTCCTTTACTGGTCTTAGAATAGGCTTGGCCACCATCAAGGCAATGGCTCAAGCATTGGAGAAACCCGTCATAGGGGTATCTACCTTGGAGGCTTTAACCTACAATCTTCCCTATGCTAAAGAACTGGTATGTCCCATACTGGATGCCCAGCGGGATTTGGTTTATACAGGGCTTTATCAATGGCAACAGGGGGAATTTATTAAGGTGATGGAGGAGGAGGTTGTTACCATAGAAGCTCTATTAGAAAACCTTAAGACAAGGGGAGAAAAAGTAATCTTTTTAGGAGATGCTTTAGAAAAATTTCGAGGGGTTATTTTACAGGAATTGAAGGAAAATGCCATCATCCCCCCTGCTATAGTAAGGATGCCCAGGGCTTCCTCGGTTGCAGAGTTGGCCAGCAGAAGGAGAAGGGCAGGAAATCTACAGAAGGCCTCGGAGGTATTACCTATTTACATGAGAAAATCCCAAGCAGAAAACCAGTGGGAAGAACGTATGAATAAGGGGAAGTAGAAGATATGGAGGAATTGGAAGTAAGAAGGATGTTGTTGAAGGATATTGACGATGTAGTAGAAATAGAAAAAAGATGCTTTCCCATACCGTGGACTAGGGGGGCTTTTGAAACGGAGCTAAGGAAAAACAAATTAGCTCTATACTTTGTTGGTCTATGGAGGGGGAAGGTAGTAGGGTATGGAGGTATGTGGCTGATTATAGATGAGGGTCATATTACCAACATAGCTGTCCATCCCGATTATCAAGGAAGGAAAGTAGGAGAAGCTATTGTTGAGGCTATTATAGAGGAAGCTAAGGCAAGAAGAATTTATCGTATTACACTAGAGGTAAGGAAGTCCAATGATATAGCACAAAATCTTTATAAGAAATTAGGGTTCATAACCTGTGGCATAAGACCCGGCTATTATAGTGATAATGGTGAAGATGCCATGATTATGTGGAAGGAGCTAGCATCTATATAAAAGTATATAGGTGCTTTTAATTTATAAGAGTTTATATAAAATATTGGAATTTTATTGAATAAATGTTATTATCTTATAGAAGAAAAGCTATTTGTGCTTGATAGAGTCTAGGGAGGAATTGTGATGGCGAAAGGAAAGTCTAAAAAAAAGAAAATCATCATTTTAGCTGTAGTGTTTCTTGTAATTGCAATAGCTACCGTTGGTGCTACTACAGCCTTTAGAAATAAGAAGGAGGGGGTCTCTGTAGATATACTAACCCTTACTAAAGGAGGGATTACCGTTACTGTACCGGCCAATGGTGTGCTGGAGGAGATAGAAAAGCATACAATTTTTACGGAAACCACTACTAAGGTCCTCTCCATTGAAGTAAAAGAGGGGGATTATGTACAAAAAGGACAAATGCTAGCAATGTTGGATACAAAGGATTTAGGTAATCAGCTGGCGATAAAAAGAAATTTATTAGAAATGGATAAAATTGATTTAGCTAAGCTAGAAGTTGCTCGTGAAGAAACAATTGATGAAAACAATCGTAGAGTAGAAGGTAGTCTCAGGACTATAGAGGATACAAAAAAGACTTTGATGAGAAACACAGAGCTATACAACCACGGTGCTATCTCTAAGGAGGAATTTGAAGCCAGTGAGAGGGCCTATGAAGATGCTAAAAGAGCCTATGGGGAGGCTGCAAAAACCTCTGATATTATGGCTTTTGATATAGAAAAAATGAAAAAGAAGATAGAAATTACCAAGCTGGAAATTGCTGATATGGAGAGGGAAGTTCAAAAGCAAGAGGATAAAATCATTAGTCCTATAGAGGGAATGGTTACAGCTATTAACTTAGAAGAGGGAGGATTTACGAATCCTACTAATCCAAGCTTTATTATTTCCAATATTGAAGACTTAGCTATTGAAATCAATGTTAGTGAATACGATATTGCAAAGGTAGAGGTAGGTCAAGAGGTGGAAATTGAAACAGACGCCCTGTCTGGCACAACCTTCAAAGGCTTTGTAGAGAGGGTTGCACCTGTAGCTAAAAGACTGGCCACAGGTCAAACCACAGAAACAGTCATCCCAGTTACCATAAAGGTGAAGGAAAACCATGAACTATTAAAGCCCGGTTTTTCTGTAAAGACGAAAATCATTAGTCAGCAGAAGGAAGATGTTTTAGTGATTCCCTTTGATGCTATTATTTTAGAACAAAATGGAGCAAAGATTGTCTTTGTGGTGAGGGAGGATATTCTTCATAAAGTAGAGGTTCAAACAGGGATAGAATCGGATTTTGATATAGAAATTATAAGGGGTTTAGAGGTGGGGGACAAAATTGTTCTAAATCCATCCATGACTTTAACAGAAGGTATGAAGGTCATTGTCAATGAAAGACAACAGAAGGAAAAATAATAGTGGGGAAGGATAGATTATGAATCTATTAGAAAATATTCTATTGGCGGCATCGACTATTAGGGCCAATAAAATGCGGTCATTTTTGACAATGCTAGGGATTATTATTGGCATTGCTGCTGTAGTGGCGATATCTGCTATCGGAAATGGTGGCAAATATCAAATACAAAAGAGTATGGAACAGTTTGGAACCAATCGATTGATGGTCTATATGAACTGGGAAAAGCAGGGGGAGATGACCCAGAGGGATTATCTCAACGATAGAGATATTGAAGGGATTAAAAGGATTCAGGGTATTGAGGCCATAACACCCCTCTATGAAGAATGGACTTCTTTAACTGTTAGAAACCATCATATAGATATTGTTTTGGTGGGAGCAAATGCCGATAGTCAGATCATTACAAATGTTAAGATGATAAAGGGAAGATTTATTAACGATAACGATGTAGCCAATAACAGCAATCAGATTGTTATTTCCGAGAAGGAAGCAAGGGAGCTATTTGGCACTATAGATGTCATCGGAGAGAAGGTAACCTTAAATAGCTATAGGGGACCTGTGGATTTCAACATAGTTGGTATTACAAATTATGAAGAAAATCTTTTTAGTGGCACGATGAATAATGGTAGGGCCCAGGTTTATGTACCTATTTCAACTATTATGCGGGTATATAATCAGACGGTTTACTATGGCGTTAATTTAAAGATTGCCAATAGGGAGGATATGGACATCGTTGGGCAACAGGTTATAAGATTATTGGAAAGAATGCATAACAATAAGGATATGTACACAATGTTTAATTTAGAGCAAATGCTACAAACGATTAATGGTGTTATTGCTACCGTTACAACGGTTTTGGCCTTTATTGCTGGTATAGCTCTTTTGGTAGGGGGGATTGGCATTATGAACATTATGCTGGTCTCAGTAAGTGAAAGGATACGGGAAATAGGTATCAAGAAGGCCATTGGAGCCAAAAGAAGTACCATTCTACTACAATTTATAACTGAATCCTCCATTATATCCCTATTGGGAGGAATAATAGGTATCATATTTGGTTTTGTCTTGGGGTTAGGGGCTTCCTTTTTATTGAAGATGCCACCGTTGATTAGTATAAGGGAAGTGGTGGGGGCCACCCTGTTGGCAATGACCATTGGAATCCTATTTGGTGTATATCCTGCCAATCGAGCTGCTAAAATGAATCCTATTGAAGCTCTGGGGTACGAGTAGGGGAATAGAAAAATTTAAAATTAAAAATGCAAAATTTAAAATTTAAAATGCAAATACGAAATTTAAAATCCAAAATGCAAATACGAAATTTAAAATCCAAAATGCAAATACGAAATTTAAAATCCAAAATGCAAATACGAAATTTAAAATCCAAAATCCAAAATGAAAAAACCACCTCTATAACTAGAGATAAGTAGATTGGAAAAAAGTTTTTCTATTATTTAAGTAGGCTTTAATAGATTAAAGGAGAAGAATTGTATGCTGTTGATAGAAACCTTTAGAGTGGCCCTACAAAGTATTTGGACAAATAAACTACGGTCTAGTTTAACGATATTGGGCTTGGTGATAGGAATATTATCGGTAGTAGTGATTACTACTTTAGGTAATGCCGCCCAAGCCGATATGACATCAGCCTTTGAACAATATGGGAAGGGAAAGCTAAATGTTAACCTTCGAGGTAATGCTGATCGCCCAGCAGTATATCGGGATTTTTTTAGTGATGAGGATATAAGTGCTATAGGGAGGATGGAGGATGATATTATAGCTATTTCTCCTGAACTGAGGCGTTGGATGACGATACAGCATGGGAATAAGCAGACACGAATCGATATGATGGGGGTTAACCATAATTATAATCAGGTAGAGACCATAGACCTTCTTGGTGGTCGATTTTTTACAGAAGAAGATACCTTGGGTAGAAGAAATGTAATGATCATCGACGAAAAAACTGCTAGGTTTTTATTTGACTCCACTGACGTCATCGGTGAGATTGTAACTGTGACGACGGGCTGGTATGCAGTGGAGCTTATGATCATAGGTGTAGATAAGCTAATGGATTCAGCAATTCTCAACATGGCCCAAGGAGACTATTCCTATGGTTATATGCCCATTACTTTAGCGGCTAGAATGTATTTTACCGACAGATATCCTAGATTTATGCTTCAAGCCCAAGAGGGATTAAATCTAGATGCTGTGTCAGAAAGGGTTTTAAACCTATTGGAAAGAAGGAACAAGGAAAGGGATATGTATTGGGTATTTACAAGAGAGGAACAATTCAATCAAGCTACAGAGGGGATAGGATTTTTAACGGCCACCGTTTCTGGTATAGCTGCTATAGCCCTTTTGGTAGGAGGCATTGGTATTATGAATATTATGCTGGTCTCGGTAACAGAAAGAACCCGTGAGATCGGTATTCGAAAGGCTATTGGAGCTAAGCCAAGGGTAATCCTGCTACAGTTTTTAGTAGAGGCTGTAATTCTCTCGATATTTGGGGGGATGATAGGACTTTTTATAGGAGGTATGATTAGCTTAGGTATTGTAAAGGCTTTAGGTCTGCCCTTTATAATATCCAAAGGGGTTATTGCTTTGGCCTTTATCTTTTCAACAACTATAGGGATTATTTTTGGAGTGTATCCTGCAAATAAAGCTTCAAAGCTAGATCCTATTGAAGCCTTAAGATATGAATAAATGGGGTGTAGAGATGATTACCGTAAAGGATTTAAATAAAGTTTATGAAAATGGAAGTATAGCAGTTCAAGCACTAAGGAATGTAAATTTGGAGATTGATGAAGGTGAGTTTGTAGCTATTACGGGGCCCTCTGGATCAGGAAAGTCTACGTTTATGAACATTATTGGGTGCTTAGATAGAGCCACCTCTGGACTATATATATTAGGTGGAGAAACAATTGAAGATTTATCGGATAATGAATTGGCAGCAATACGAAATAGAAAAATAGGTTTTGTCTTTCAGTCCTTTAATCTCCTCCCTAGAACCTCTGCTTTGAAAAATGTGGAGCTACCTATGATGTATGCTGGAATAGGCAAGAAGGAGAGGAGGGCTAGGGCATTAGATGCACTAGAAAGAGTGGGTTTGGGGGACAGGGTAGATCATAAACCCAATGAGCTTTCAGGAGGACAAAAACAAAGGGTAGCGGTGGCTAGGGCCTTAGTAAACAATCCTTCCATCATTTTAGCCGATGAACCTACTGGGAACCTAGATTCTAAATCCACCCAAGAAGTAATGGACTTATTTAAAAAGTTAAATGAAGAGGGGGTTACTATTTTAATTGTAACCCATGAAAAGGATATTGCAGAACAGACAAAAAGAATTGTTAGTTTTCGCGATGGAGAAATCATTGTGGACAAAGAATCGATAGAAGCCTAGGCTTCTATCGATTCTTTCCTTTATTTTCTTTAGGAGTCATTTGAAAAATCGCTTGTTCTGTTGAGTCTATTGGAAAAAGCATCCCATCAGACATAATGTTTTCACTGCCTAATCTTTGGGATAAACTTCTTTCTGGAGAAGTATTCTTATATCTTCTTTTACTCATACAGTCAGCTCCCTTCAGCTCCTTAAGATTAATTTAGGGGAAGTTTTTATTCCCACTGAATTATAGCCCAAGTTATTTGATGTAATGGGTCTCCTCCTACCTGGGGAAGTAATAGACTAAAAACAATACACCAAAGGATAAAAAAAGATTAAGGTTGAAGTCTAGCATAAAAAATCTTGACCCTCCTTTAACCTTAAGATTAGTATAGACAAAAATAAAAAAATTACTAACACAAAAAATGTAAATAATTTTTGTGTTCCATACTTAATGGATATATAATAGAGTGGGTAAGCTATAGATATTAATTAAAAATGAAAAATGAAAAATGAAAAATGAATAATGAAGAATGAAGAATGAAGAATGAAGAATGAAGAATGAAGGTCAAGATCTAAAAGCTTAAAAACCGAGAAGTATTAACTTAGAATTTTCAAGAGAGTTTTTATATAGAAGTTTTTTTGGAAATACTATTGACTTTCATAGATAGAAGGAGAGAAAAAAATGTCTAAAGATTTTACTAAGGATGATATCATTACGTTGGCCATCGAAAGCAGCTGTGATGAAACCTCTGTAAGTATTTTAAAAAATGGTCGTACTGTTTTATCAAATATCATTGCAACCCAGATAGAACAACATAAAAAATTTGGGGGGGTTGTTCCAGAGGTAGCCTCTAGAAAACATATAGAAAATATTAATTTTGTTATAGGGGAAGCGTTGGAGGAGGCTAATGTTACCTTTGATGATATAACCCATGTGGCTTCAACCTATGGGCCTGGTTTAGTGGGAGCATTGCTGGTGGGTTTATCAGCGGCTAAAGCCATTGCCTTTGCAAGAGAGATTCCCTTCAATGGGGTTAACCATATAGAAGGCCATATTTATGCAAATTTTATTGAACATCAGGAGCTGGAGCCTCCATTTGTTTGTCTCATTGTCTCAGGTGGACATACCCATTTAGTTTATATGAAGGACTATGGAGAATATGAAATATTGGGAAAGACAAGGGATGATGCAGCTGGGGAAGCCTTTGATAAAGTGGCCCGTGCTTTAGGATTAGGATATCCTGGGGGGCCTGAAATCGATAAATTAGCTAAAATAGGGGATAAGGAAGCCATAGCTTTTCCAAAGGCCTATTTAGAAGAAGGAAGCTATGATTTTAGTTTTAGTGGATTAAAATCCGCTGTCCTCAATTATTTGAACTCCCAAAGGATGAAGGGAAATCCTATAGTGATAGAGGACGTAGCTGCTAGTTTTCAACAGGCGGTTATTGAAATATTGGTTGAAAAAACCATGGCCTGTGCTATAGAGAAGGGTGTAAAACAAATTACCATAGCTGGAGGTGTCGCAGCCAATAGCGGTCTTCGCCAACTATTAGGAAAGAAGGCTGAGGCCCATGGTCTACACTTAAAATATCCTTCCCTAAAGCTATGTACCGATAATGCTGCCATGATCGGTTGTGTAGCCTATTATGACTATATTAAGGGATATCGATCCTCACTGGATTTAAATGGTATACCTAATCTCAAAATAGGAGAGCGACATTAAAGTTAATCTAAACTTATCCACAGAAAACCTAAATTTACAAAATATGTAAACAATTCATAACATTACTTGTATAATCCCTTCTATCCCCTATGATATAATAAAATTGTCAGACTTTTTTATAAAGGGGGAAGTTTATATGGAAATGTTGTCATGGATGAAAAAAGTGGATACAAGAATGAAGAAAAGTTCGCTATTACAATTGATTGATGAAATGCATGGGGTTATTCACGCACTACTTGTTGATAACAAAAGATATAAAGACACAATCCTAGAACTAAAGAAAGCATTGGAACAGCAGCAATAATAAGTACATAATCACAAAACAATAATTTTATCCTTCGGTGTAGTGCTAAGACTCCCGCTTCTTAAGGGGGAGATCAAGCACTACATCCTCGAAGTAAATTCGGCTGCAATTCAGAGGGTGTAAAAACTCCCTCTTGATAAACAAACGAAGTGATCACCAGGAAAGTTAGAAACCAAACTTTCGGTTGTCTACTTAATAAATTAAGTCTCATTTTATAATACTTTATGTTAATAAAAAACCCTATCTTGGCCAAGATTAGGGTTTTTTATTTTCTATTTTGTGATTAAATTATACACAGATGGGTAGGGGAAATGATGTTAATAATGTGAATGAACTATCAATAAAGGTGATTACAACAACACATCCTGTGGATAAACCTGTGGACTCTGTGGAAAACCTGTGGATGAATGTGGATATAAGTTCCCCCTTTAAATCTATGCTTTAGTATTAAAAAATATAACTAAAAAATTTCGTTAACATAATTTTTTTGTAAGTTTCCCTTTATTTAGCTAATTCATAAATAGCCTTACCGTAAATATAGGTAATTTTCATGAGGTTTTCTATAGAGATGCATTCATCTTTTTGATGGGCCAGTTCTTCTTCTCCAGGGAATATCGGACCAAAAGCCACTGTATTTTCTAAGGTTCTAGCATAGGTTCCTCCACCTAGGGTAATGGGTTGATTTTCATTATCTCCTGTTTCTTCTCTGTAGACCTTCATCAAGCTTTGTATTAGCTTATGTTCCTTAGGAACATATAGGGGTTTAGAGTCTTCATCTAGGATTAAATCTATATTTGTTCCTACCAGCTGTTGCTGAATACCCTCTAAAACTTCTTTGCCAGTAACCTTGATGGGGTATCTGATATTTACTGTCACATCAACAAAATCTTCATTGGCATCAATAATACCTACATTAAAGATGAGTTTGCCGGAAATGTCATCTTCAAAGCCACAGCCAATAGATTCACCATTGTATTCCATACCAATCTTGTTATTATATATTTTAATAAAACGAAGAATACCACATTGATAGTCCTCTAATTCCCCTAAAAATGCCAACAGTTGAGAAATGGCATTGTGACCCTTTTCAGGCGTACTGCCATGGGCGGAAACACCTTCAGACTTGATGATAACATCTTCTCCTTCAAAGGCTAAAGACAATTTATAGCCAGTCTTTTCTACGAAGGTCTCCAATCGATTCTCTAGCTTTTCTTTACCAGTATTGTTTACCTTTAGCACTGCCCTACAAAAGTCTGGAACCACGTTGGGGCGTGTGCCCCCCTTGATGCTTTTTACAGCTATGTCACTGGTGCATTTACATTTTTTTTCAAAGACTGTCCTTAAAGAAAAAACTTGTATTCCCTTTTCTCCATAAATTACAGGGAAATCCCCATCGGGGGTAAAGGCCATATCAGGATTCTTTTCTTTAGATAGATAATATTCCATATCCTGCATCCCTGTCTCCTCATTGGTACCAAAAATCATCCTGACCTTCCTCTGGAGGGGTAAGCCAGATTCCTTTAATGCCTTCATGGCGTAAAGGGTTGTAATGACAGGACCCTTATCATCTACGGTGCCTCTACCATAGATTTTATCATCATGGATTTCTCCACCATAGGGAGGATAAGTCCAACCATCACCCTCCGGTACCACATCTAGGTGGCCAAGGATACCAATGGTTTCCTCCCCATCCCCCATTTCAGCATAACCAACATACCCATCTAGGTTTTTGGTGGTGAAGCCCATTTCTTGTGATAACCTCAAGGCATACTGAAGGGCAGCATCCACACCTTCTCCAAAGGGCATCCCCTCTTTGCCTTCTTCTTCAACGCTTTTAATTCTTACGATTTCCTGTGTTTTTTCAATGATGTCTTGACGATATCCATCAATAATCTCTTTTAATTTCTCCATTCCCTATTCCTCCTAATTTTTATTATAATTTTATTTATAATTATATTATACTATACTTCCTTCCTTTCCCATTCTTCATAAAGCCTATTAATTTTATCCTTAAGCCCTAGGGTTTCTTGATGAATTTCTTTGCTTTTACTGGGGTTAGAGTAGATTTCCTCTTGACACATGAGGGTTTCTAATTCTGATAAATTTTCCTCTAGCTCCATAATTTCTAACTCTATTTTCTCCTGGGCTTTGGAGAGCTGTCGAAGGCGTTCCCGTTCCTCCTTCTCCCTGCGACGCTCCTCTTTTAATTGAGTTTTTGTCTTAAGGGGGGATTCTTCGTCGTCATCCAAAAGCTGTTGATTTTTCTTTTCCACATAATAAGCATAGTTCCCTAGGAATACTTCTACACCCTCAGCCCTTAAATCGATGATTTTTGTTGTTACACGATTTAAAAAATAACGATCATGGGAGATAACAAAAATTGTACCATCATACTGTAGCAGGGCATCCTCAAGAACTTCCTTAGAGTCAATATCCAAATGATTGGTGGGTTCATCCAGCAATAGAAGGTTTGCTTTGGATAAAATCAATTTTAAGAGAGAAAGTCTAGCTTTTTCCCCACCACTTAAAGTAGACACCTGTTTAAAAACATCTTCACCTTTAAACAGAAAAGCCCCTAAAAGGGTTCTGATCTCTGTTTGATCCATGGAGGTGTGATCATCCCAAATTTCATCAATAGCCATTTTATCTGGATGTAGATTTTCCTGTTCTTGATCATAATAGCCTAAATGAACATTATGGCCTAATCGGAGGGTACCACTGCTGGCTTGAATTTTATCCAGAATAATCTTAAAGAGGGTGGACTTCCCAATGCCATTGGGTCCGATTAATCCAATCCTTTCTCCACGATAAATTTCAAAAGTAACATTTTGAAACAGGGGAATATCTTCAAAGGATTTACTTAAAGCCTCCACAGTTAAAATATCATTTCCACTTTTTAGGGCTGCTTCAAATTGAATTTTTGCCCTGTCTCGATGGATTTGAGGGCGATGGAGCTCTTCTACCTTTGCCAATTGTTTTTCCTTACTTTTAGCACGATTCATAAGCTTTTCTGTACCATGCTGTCGAAGTCTTCGGATAACATCTTTTTGTCTAGTAATTTCTTTTTGCTGCTCAGTATAATCCTTTAATTGTTGCTCTCGAATCACCTGTTTTTGCTTCATAAAGGCGGTATAGTTTCCTTTGTAGCTTTCAAGTCGATGGTTTTCAATCTCCATAATACGATTTACCAATTGGTCAAGAAAGTATCGGTCATGGGAAATCATTAAAATTGTGCCGGAATAATCCTTCAAAAATCCCTCCAACCACTCTACAGCTTCTATATCCAAATGGTTGGTGGGTTCATCCAGCATGAGAATATCAGGTTTCTTTAACAATAGCTTAGCAAGGGAAATACGGGTTTTCTGGCCACCACTCAGCTGAAAAATTGGCTGGTGAAATTCTTCTTCAGAAAAGCCCAACCCCCTTAACACTCCCCTCACTTCGCTGCGGAAACCATAACCATTTTTTTGGTTAAATTCCTCCAGCATAGATGCGTATTGTTCCATAATATTTTCTAAGTCTAAAGAAGAATCGGTATTCTTACCAAGTTCTGAAATTTCATACTCCAGCTCCCTTAGTTTTTTCTCCATGTCAATTAAATGGGAAAATACTTCCACCACTTCGTCGTAAACGTTTTTGGAGGGATTTAAAATATTATTTTGTTCTAAATAACCTATACTTGTGGATTTGGCTATATAAAGCTCACCACCATCATAGGATAATTGTTGGCATAGAATCTTAAAAAGAGTGGATTTACCAGCACCATTAACACCAACTAAACCCACTTTTTCTCCTTTATTAATACTAAAGGTAATATTTTCTATAATTAAATCAACACCAAAATACTTTGATAGGCTGTTACAAGATAAAACGATCATATGATTATGTCCTCCTGAAATTATTTGTTATCGTACCCTCCACATAAAGGATCTATTATTTAAAAAAAGTTATTTTAACTAAGGTATTTGTAACAAAGTCTTCCTTTGCAAGATTCATAGGTAGACTTTGTTGAAATACATTACGGAAATTATGACTTCTCCACAATTTATGAAAGTATATAATTTCCTATGTATTATAAAAAAATCAACATTTACTAATAGTTTAACAAAAAAAGTGGTAATAATAAAGAAAAAGACTATAAACTAATAATATTGTTAAATTAATGATTTACACAAAAATGAATCTTTGTTATAATACTAAATTATAGAAAAAAAACCTAAGTTCATGAGTTATTAATTAAAAACTTCTATTGATTATACTTATAGGTTATATTTATAATAAAGTGGAGATAGATATTAGTATAGCTGCTTTTCACCCACAGTAAAAGAAGAAGCCAAAAATTTATTCTAATATAATCGGAATATTCTAAAAACAATTATTTTTTTATAAAAGAATCGTTCTGAAATAAAAATTATTAATAGGAGACTGATGTTATGGGTAAGAATCATAAAGATATATCAATGGCGGTTATTCGGAGACTACCAAAATACCACAGATATTTAAAGGATCTGCTGGATAAGGAGGTCTACAGAATTTCCTCAAAGGAACTAAGTGCTATGATGGGATTTACAGCTTCTCAAATTCGTCAAGACTTAAATAACTTTGGCGGATTTGGTCAACAGGGGTATGGTTATAATGTGGAGGAACTGTATGGTGAAATTCAAAAAATTCTAGGATTAATGGCCTCCTATAATACTGTTATTGTAGGATCAGGGAATCTAGGGCAAGCTATTGCTAATTATACCAATTTCCAGAAGTATGGTTTTAAGCTAATGGCTTTATTTGATACGAATCCTAAGCTCATTGGTATGAAGATTCGTGATGTTCCCGTCTTTGACATTGACGAATTACAGGGATTTATAGACGAAAAACAAGTTGATATCGGAATTATCTGTACCCCTAAGGAGTTTGCACAGGATATAGCAGATAAGCTTGTGAAGTCAGGAGTATCAGCTATTTGGAATTTTGCCCCTATAGATCTTAAAGTTCCGGAGGATATTATTATTGAAAATGTACATTTAAGTGATAGTTTATTTATCCTATCCTATTTATTAAATAATCAAGAGTAATAAAAGGAGTAAAAAGCCTACATCTTTCAATGGAGGCTTTTTACTTTTTCAAAGAAGAATAATAATCGGAAAAAAGAAAATATTTTTTAAATTAAACTTTTAATTATTGTAAACTTATGTTAAAATATTATCAAAGATGGATAACAATTTAACATAAGGGTTTTAGTATGTAAGGAGGGACATTATGAACTTTAATTTAAGTAAACAGCAGGAAATGGTAAGGAAGGTAGTAAGGGAGTTTGTAGAAAAAGAGGTTAGACCCATAGCAGCTGAGGTGGATGAGACGGAAAGGTTTCCCAAAGAAAACGTTGAAAAAATGGCGAGGTACAAAATGCTAGGTGTGAGTATTCCTAAGGCCTACGGTGGAGCTGGAGGAGATGATTTGAGTTATGCCATCACAGTAGAGGAATTATCAAAGGCCTGTGGAACTACTGGGGTTATTTGTTCAGCCCACACATCCTTGGCGTGCTGGCCTATTTATAAGTTTGGTACTGAAGATCAAAAACAAAAGTATCTAGTACCCTTAGCAAAGGGAGAAAAGCTTGGGGCCTTTGGATTGACAGAGGCAAATGCTGGCACAGATGCAGGATCTCAACAAACGACAGCGGTTTTAGATGGAGAGGACTACATTATAAATGGAACAAAAATTTTTATAACCAATGGTAACCAAGCAGATATTTATGTAATATTTGCTATGACAGATAAGTCTAAAGGAGTAAAGGGAATTTCTACCTTTATTATTGAAAGAAATACCCCTGGCTTTAGTATCGGTAAAGTAGAGAAAAAAATGGGTATTAAGGGCTCGGCTACTACTGAATTGGTTTTTGAAAATGTTAGAATACCCAAAGAAAATCTTCTAGGAAAAATAGGGGAGGGCTTTAAAATTGCTATGCAAACCCTAGATGGCGGAAGAATTGGTATAGCTGCTCAGGCCCTAGGCATTGCCCAAGGAGCCATAGATGAAACAGCAAGATACTTAAAGGAAAGACAGCAGTTTGGAAGACCTATTGGTCAGTTCCAAGCCCTCCAATTCAATATCGCTGACATGGTTACAAAGGTAGAGGCGGCTAGGCTATTGGTTTATCAAGCTGCATCAGCTAAAGCTGAGGGAAAGAAATATAGTCACTTAGCAGCTATGGCAAAGCTTTATGCATCTGAAACTGCTATGGAGGTAACGACAAAGGCTGTACAGATGCATGGAGGCTATGGCTATACCAAGGATTATCCTGTAGAAAGAATGATGAGGGATGCAAAGATTACAGAAATCTATGAGGGAACTTCTGAAGTACAGAGAATGGTTATTGCAGCCAATGCATTGAAGTAAAATGAGATTTAATTTAGTAATCAGCATACTGAAGAATAAGAGGATGCTAAAGATAGATGAGGGAGGTAAGGTAGATGAAAATCATCGTTTGTGCAAAGCAAGTGCCAGATACAACAGAAGTAAGAATTGATCCAGTGAAGGGTACATTAATTCGGGATGGTGTGCCTAGCATATTGAATCCTGATGACAAAAATGCCTTAGAAGAGGCTTTAAAGATAAAGGAAAAGCAACCGGATGCAACAGTTACAATATTATCCATGGGGCCGCCACAAGCGGAGGATGCCTTAAGGGAAGCATTGGCTATGGGGGCAGATAGGGCTATACTGTTAAGTGATAGAGAATTTGCAGGGGCTGATACATGGGCTACCTCTGCTACTCTGGCAGCTGCCATTAAAAAAATTGGAGATTACGATTTGATTTTCTGTGGGAGACAAGCAATAGATGGAGATACAGCTCAAGTGGGGCCACAAATTGCTGAGAGATTAGATTTACCCCAGGTTACCTACGTAGAAAAATTAACTATCCATAGGGATAAGTTAGAGGTCCATAGGGCATTGGAGGATGGCTATGAAATAATAGAGATGAAACTGCCAGCCCTTCTGACAGCGGTAAAAGAGTTAAATGAACCAAGATATCCTTCAATAGAAGGAATATTTGATGCCTATGGAGAGAAACAAGTGGAGGTATGGCGTGCTAAGGATTTACAAGTAGATCCTAATCACATTGGTTTAAAGGGGTCCCCTACCCAAGTAAAAAAATCCTTTACCCCTGAGGCAAAGGGAAAGGGTGAAATGTTAAAGGGAAACGGTAAAGACGTTGTTATACAGTTACTGATGAATTTAAAGAAAAAGCATATTATATAGCGGGGAGGGAAAAGAAATGGCCGTAAAAATAGTAGATGAAATGTGTAAAGGATGTACATTATGTGTGGGGGCTTGTCCCTTTGGTGCTATTGAAATGCAGGAAGGAATAGCTGTAATTAATGAACAGTGTACCAATTGCGGTGTTTGTATAGATACCTGTAACTTTGAAGCAATTCTTCAAGAAAAAGAAGAAAAAGAAGTAAAGGATATAAGTAGTTATAAGGGTGTATGGGTTTTTGCAGAACAAAGACAAGGTATATTACAACCAGTTGCTATAGAATTATTAGGTGAGGGTCGTAAAATAGCTGATGAAATTGGTGTGGAACTGGCTGCTGTTTTACTGGGGGATAATGTAAAATATCTAGAAAAACAGTTAATTGCCTATGGTGCTGATAAGGTTTATCTATGTGAAGATAGAGAATTAAAGGAATATACAACCGATGGCTATACAAAAGTTCTATCCCAAATGATTAATACCTATAAACCCGAAATTGTATTGGTGGGAGCTACCCATATCGGAAGAGATCTAGCTCCCAGAATAGCAGCACGAATTAACACAGGGTTAACTGCTGACTGTACGAAGCTAGAGGTGGACACTGAGGACAAAAAACTATTACAAACAAGACCAGCCTTTGGAGGAAATATTATGGCCACCATTATATGTCCCAACCATAGACCTCAAATGGCAACAGTAAGGTCTGGGGTAATGACGAAGGCTAAAAAGGATGAAGCGAGAAGGGGTGAAGTAATCACTGTAGCTGCTGATTTAAAGCAGGAAGATATTCGAACAAAGGTGATAGAGATTATAAAACAGCAGAAATCTATTGCAAATATTCAAGAAGCAGAGGTTATTGTTGCTGGTGGTAGAGGCTTAGGAAAAAAAGAAGGCTTTCAGCTTTTGGAAAAACTGGCAAATAAACTTGGCGGTGTGGTAGGTGCTTCTAGGGCAGTGGTGGATTTAGATTGGATTGATCATGACTATCAGGTAGGACAAACTGGAAAGACAGTAAGACCAAGACTATATATCGCCTGTGGTATTTCTGGAGCCATACAACATTTAGCGGGAATGCAGGGGGCTGAGTGTATTGTGGCTATCAACAAAAATCCAGATGCTCCTATATTTAAAATTGCCGATTATGGTATAGTAGGAGATGTATATGAAATTCTACCTCTACTGATAGATACATTAGAAAAAGAAGATATAGAGGAAATTCTTTTTCAAGAGGTGGCAGCAGCGAGGGCTTAGGAGAGGGGACTACCTCTCTTCTTTTTTTGTTTGGGGCATAAACTTGTATCCCAAGGACTTATCCTATATACTGAATGTAATGTTTATAAAAAAATCAACAAAGGTGATGGAATGAGAAATTATTATCAGCAAATTCACGAATATTTATTAAAGTTAATAAAAAATATTCTTTCATATGATAAAAAGGGACTTCAAGTAAAAGGAATAGATCTGTCTCTTTTAGAATTGCTAATAATTAAAGAACTGGGAGGGGAAAAGGAAAAGAAGATGTTCGAGGTGATTGATGCCTTGGGTATTGACCGTAATTCTTTTGTAACCCTTATCAATAAACTTCAACAGCAGCAGTATATTATAAAAACCAAGTCAGAAGAAGATAAAAGAGTACATTTGTTAAGCTTATCTTCTAAGGGTGAGGAATTATTAGAGGAAATTGAGGATAAGGAAAAGGAACTTCTCTATTCTCTATTAAATGATTTTTCCTTTAATGAAGAAAAAGCAGTACTGAAATTTTTAGTAAAGCTAGACATGCTAAAAAAAGATAAGCATAAGGAGAAGGAAAATGATATATAAAAAAGCAGCAGTTTTTTCAACTGCCGCTTTTTTTATGATCATTTTATAAGATTACTCTGGAATAGGTGCATCTACAGGACATACGTTAGCACAAGCACCACAATCAATGCATCCATCTTGATCGATTACATAGATATCATCTCCTGCTGAAATAACATCTACTGGACATTCTGGTTCACATGCTCCACAGCTAATACAAGCATCAGTAATTTTATATGCCATTGTTGGTTCCTCCTCTATGTATAATTTATTTACCTACAATATGTATTATAACAAGGGGAAAATATTATAATCAATAAATATTCTATTTTTTTCTACAAAAACACTAAAATATAATGATTATCATTTTATTTGTATAGACAAGAAAAAAATATGATAAAATAGATATTAATCTGTAGTATGGGAGGTTTTTGTATGAGGGTTATTGTATTGGTGGGTACCAGTGGAACAGGTAAAAGCTATCAAGCTATGCATGTGGCTAAAGCAAAAAATATTAAATATATTATTGATGATGGGCTTTTAATTAAAGAAAACAAAGTTTTGGCAGGGTATTCTGCAAAAAGGGAAAAATCAAAGATGGCGGCAATAAAAAGAGCTCTTTTTATTGATAACAATCATCGACTAGAAGTTAAACAAGCCATTGATAAAGAAAATCCTGAAGGAATATTGATTTTAGGAACTTCAGAAAAAATGGTTTATTCCATTGCCCAAACCTTGGAGCTTGGGGATGTGACAGAAAAGATTTATATAGAGGATATTGCTACGGAAGAGGATATTAAAACTGCTAAAAAAAGTCGTAAAAAGGAAGGAAAGCATATTATCCCGGTACCAACCTTTGAAATTAAAAAGGAATTTTCTGGATATTTCCTAAACCCCTTAAAGGTATTCAAGAGGATGGGCAGAGACGAAACCCAAGAAGCAGAAAAATCTGTCGTAAGACCTACCTTTAGTTACTTAGGGAAGTATACCATATCCGACAGGGTGGTTCGGG
Source organism: Natronincola ferrireducens (assembly GCF_900100845.1). Taxonomy (NCBI): domain Bacteria; kingdom Bacillati; phylum Bacillota; class Clostridia; order Peptostreptococcales; family Natronincolaceae; genus Natronincola; species Natronincola ferrireducens. Next base: position 363,987 of record NZ_FNFP01000001.1, read on the forward strand.
AATTAATTTTCTATGCTGCCAATAAAATTATAGGCATATATAAAATAGACCATGTAGATATCACTAATACCCAAGAGGGCTTGACTATTGAGCTGGAGGTAAAAATTGTTTATGGCAATCCTATTAGAGCCCTAATGGAACGGTTGCAGGAGCAGGTAAAGTATGAGGTTGAAGAGATGACATCCTTTAATATTATTAGTGTCAATGTAGATGTAAAAAGTTTGGTAATATGCGATTAAGGTATTTGCAAATTAAAAATGGATATGCTATAATTTAAATTGAAGGCTTGGCTAACGGTTTCGGATAACAGTAATAATTAGACAAATTTTTTTGTCCATAAGGGTAAAAATTAGTTAATAATTTAACGGTATCTATACATAATTATTTTAGGATGAAATAGTAGGTCTTATATTTACTGAAAAATCAAAATGTTTTCAAAAAAGCCTTTGCTTTTTTGATATAAATGCTACACTATATTTTTAGAAGCATATAAAATATTTTTTAGGAGGGTATAGGAACATGGGGGAAAAACACATCAATGTATTTGAAACGGCTCAAAAGCAGGTGAAGCAGGCATGTGACAAGCTAGGAACAGATCCAGCGGTATATGAGATTTTAAAAAATCCAATGAGAGTATTGGAAGTAGCGGTTCCTGTTAAAATGGACGATGGCACAGTGAAAAGTTTCATTGGCTACAGGGCGCAGCACAATGATGCTATAGGGCCTTTTAAAGGTGGTATTAGATTTCATCCAGATGTAAACCTGGACGAGGTAAAAGCTCTTTCTACATGGATGACATTTAAATGTGGTGTAGTTGGTGTTCCATATGGTGGAGGTAAAGGTGGAATTACTGTAAATCCATCGGAATTATCCCAAGGAGAATTAGAAAGATTATCAAGAGGATTTACTAGAGCTATTGCTCCAATCATCGGAGAAAAAGTGGATATTCCGGCACCAGACGTAAATACAAACGGTCAAATTATGGCTTGGATGGTAGACGAATATCACAAAGCTACTGGTGATTTCCAACCTGGAGTACTTACAGGAAAGCCTGTATCCTTCTATGGTTCATTAGCAAGAACAGAAGCAACTGGATATGGTGTGGCCATTATGGCGAGAGATGCTGCTAAGAAAATTAATTTACCATTAGAAGAAGCAACAGTTGCTCTTCAAGGCTTTGGTAATGTAGGTAGTTATGCGGCTTTATATATTGCAGAAATGGGAGCTAAGGTAGTTGCGGTTTCTGATGCCTCTGGATGTATCATAAACAAAAATGGTCTTGATGTACCGGCATTAGCAGAATATGTAAAAGAACACAAGATTGTAAAAGACTTCCCAGGAGCTGAAGAAGTAATAGATAGAAATGAAGTTTTTGCATTAAATGTAGATATCTTAATGCCATGTGCTTTAGAAAATCAAATTACAGCAGAAAATGCTGTTAATATTAAGGCTAAAATCATCAGTGAAGGTGCTAATGGACCTACAACATTAGATGCAGATAAAATTCTAGACGAAAGAGGCATCGTTGTAGTACCAGATATTTTAGCAAATGCTGGTGGTGTTACAGTATCCTATTTTGAGTGGGTACAAAACCTAATGAGATATTCTTGGACCTTTGAAGAAGTTCAAGAAAAGCAATCTCAATTAATGGAAAAAGCCTTCAATGAAATTTGGGCATTAAAAGAAGAGCATGGGGTAAACATGAGGGTAGCGGCTTACATGATGTCTATCAAGCGTGTTGCTGATGCTATGAAGTTAAGAGGCTGGTACTAGGATTTTAAAATAAAAATTATATAGTAATAGTTGGGGCAGATATTCTTCGGAGTATCTGCCTTTATTACTATTTAATCATTTAAATACAAAGAATAGCAAACAAATTATTAATAGATTAAGAACAAATCAAGTTACTTATTATACAAATTAGCAGTATAGAGAGAACATGATTGGCAACGATTAAGGAAATACCAAAGGATAAAAGCCTAGAGGCGAATATACCGCTAGTTTATAGTAATGATAGAGTAGGAACCCAGTTTACGTTGGATTTTGGAAAAGTTGCTGGGAATTTGTAGAGGATGATATTACACAGGAATTTTAAATGCAAAAAAAGAAAAGAAACTACAAAAGTTTACTAATATTCCTGTAGAAATTTACGTAAAAAAGCAAATCTATGATTTAAAAGCTTAATATTGTAAGAATAACAACGAAGAGTTTATATTTTAAACAACCCCCAAACTAGATATAATAAAATATATAGATGGGGACAATGATTTGTATTCTTTAATTGGGCACTTGGAATGCAAGGAGTCAGTAGTGCAACCTGCCAGCTAGTAATAGCTGGTTTTGTGTTCTAATCCATTAGGGGGAATTGTTACAATAAATAAACCTACTGCATATAATTTTTTTAAAATGGCAATATTCTAATGAGGTTTAGAATAATATATAGAAGCTTATTAATAATGACAGTAAAAGACCTAATAATATCATAGAATAAAAACATGGAAGAAGTGATGTGGCCTGTGGACAATAGGCAGAAAGTAACTACCTTGTTTATGAAAACCAACTTCTTAGAAAATCAACCTGGAGAGATAAAAGTTATCTATATTTATCGATATATGTCATTATTATTGACTTCCCTCTTCTATCTAATTGGCACACCCTCTGTACCCATTATATTTAAGATAGGAGTTATCTTTTTATTGTATTTATCTGCAAAAATTATGATGGGTTTCTACATAAAGCTTCACAAAAACGTATTTATCATGAAGGTATTGGTTTTATTAGAGTCTTCAGGAATTATACTATTACTATTTCCATCAGGAGGTATCAGTAGTCCTTTTATTTGGTATGCATTGAATCCCGTTTTAGTGGCGGCTAATTATTTAAATACCATCTTTTGCTGGTTGACCCTAACCCTTTATCTTGTTTCGGCAACCGCTATAAGCATCAATTTTATTAATCACTACAACCAATCAATTATAGAGATGACAAAGGAAAATGCTCACCTCGTTTTAGTATTTGTTTTAATCACATTAGCTGTTCAACTACTTTCCAATCTATGCAAAAAGCTACATGAGCAATCGCATCATTTAGTGATACAAAAAAGGGAGCTGTTAAAAGCCAATGATGCTTTACAACAGCTGAATGGAAGTCTTGAAGAATCCATGGAGCACATTATGGATCTTTATCAGGCGGTGGAGATATTCACTAACCAAAACAATCGTCAAAATCTATTTCAAGTTTTTGCAGATTATACAGAAAAACTGACAAAAACAAATTTAGCTTTTTTTTGTGGGTTACCCTATTCAAAATATAGGGAAATAATTACAGTCAGTAACGATAAAAGCATCAATAATGAGAAATTACAGATTAAAAAGGCCATTCAAGAGTATGGAGATTCCTTTAAACATACTGCTTACCCCATGGAATTTATAATTAATGCCCAAAGATACAGCCTGATAAAGGTAAAATCCTCAACCAATAGATATGGATTAATAGGAATTCAGTTAGAGGATGAGACCCAATTAAATGGGCTAAGGTTAAGACAGTTATACTTTCTTGCTAACCTATGCACTGTCATTTTAGAAAGGTTGGAGCTAGAAGAAATAGAAGAACAACTAATGCTAGTAGAAGAGCAAAATCGAATTGCTAATGAAATACATGACAATGTATCTCAACGGCTTTTTAGTATTACTTATGCCATCCATGCTTTAAATGGAAAATGGCAAAGCATTTCAAATGATAGATTAAAAGTACAGTTAGAGCATATTAGACAATCTGCCAACGAAGCTATGCAGGATCTAAGGGCTTCTATATATCGGCTAAGCTCAAGAAAGAGGGGGGAGAAGTCCCTACATAAAACCATTAACACTTATCTTAATAGCTTAGCTAATCTTAACGGTATTACCGTAGATTTTGAAATAAAAGGAGAAGAGGAACTGATTCCAAATCCAGTAAAAAAAGCATTTTTTAGGCTTATCCGTGAGGCCACAGGGAATGCAGTCCGGCACGGAAGATGTAAAGAGATACAGGTGGAAATTCACGTGGAGAAAGGAAAAATAGTGCTGATGGTACGTGATGACGGCAAGGGCTTTAACTTCAGTGCACTACAGCAAACTCAGCATAGTGGTCTAGGGATTGGAAATATGAAAAATCTTGTAGAAGCTTTTGGTGGAGAATTTCAATTATATAGCCAGTTGGGTAACGGAACAAAAATACACATTACTATTCCAACTAATAGGGGTTCTATTGAAGAGGAAGGAGGTTTAGCTATATGAAAATTGTTATAGTAGATGACCATCCCCTTGTAAGAAAGGGATTATCTCTTGTACTGGAAAACGAAAAAAATATAGAAGTAAAAGGAGAAGCTGGAACCATCACGGAGGCCTGTGAGATTATATTAAAGGAAAAGCCTGATATAGCCTTAGTTGATATAAAGCTTGGTCGGGAAAATGGCCTAGAAATTATTGAAAAAATTTTTAAAGAGAAAATAACCTGTAAATTCCTTTTATTAACCTCATCTGCAAATGAAGAGGATTTTAGACGGGCAGAAATATTAGGTGCCCATGGTTACGTCCTGAAAGAAGCATTGCCTGAGGAACTCTTATATGCCATCAATCTTGTGAACAGGGGAAGAAAGTACTATGATCCAGGATTAATGGAACTGTTAATGCAGGAGGATGACAGCGAAGAAATTTTAACAGAACGGGAGCAGGAGGTATTAAAGGCTTTAGGGAAGGGCTTGAGCAATCGGGAAATAGGCAACAGACTATTTATCACAGAGTATACCGTAAAAAAACATGTTAGTCAGATTTTAGCTAAGCTGGAGCTTGCCGATAGAACACAGGCAGCATTGTATGCCAATGCAAAGGGATTAGTAAAGTATCAATAAAATACAAAAAAATTATCCGTCTACAAAAGGCGGTTTTTTTCTGCTCCTAAAGTATACCTTTGACTACTACTCTAGTATAAACAAGGGGAATCTTTAGAGGAAAATCATCGGTAGACAAATTTAGGAGGAACTTTCTATGCGATGGAGGGATAATAAAGTAAACTCAGGAGGGAAGTTAAAGGATTTTCAAAAGGCTATACTAAAAGAAAGTAGTATTTTGGGGAATTTCTAAAAAATAAATTGAAAATTTGCATCTATATAGAAAAAACTAAGACAAAGGGGGAAAACCCTTGATTTATCCAAGAATATACCACAGGATAAGAAGCTTATATAAAGAAAGAGAAATATTTAAAATAGTATTTTACTATAGGTATATTTCTCTATTAATTACATCTACACTTTATATTGCTGGAGATTTAAATCACTCAATGCCAAGGAAAGGTTTTGTCGTAGTATGTATGACTATATCTTCCCTATTACTTCATTATCTTTACATAAAAAATGGAAAGTCTACCTTTAAAATCACTTTGTTAATATTGTTAGAAACCATAGGAAACTCTTTTATACTGATCCCTTCTGGAGGCCTAAGTAGCCCCTATGTTTGGTATTCTCTAAATACCATTCTAGTGGCTTCCATTAAGTTAAATGCTAAGTATTGTTGGTTGAATCTCTTTATTTATTTTTTTAGTTCTACTATTGCAGTTCAATTTATTGTAGAAGAAAGTAGAAGCTTTACTAGGATATTGATAGAGGAATCCAATCTCCTCCTGAGCTTTGTTCTGATCACAGGAGTTATTCAAATGCTAGTAAAGTATGCTAGGAGAATCCATAAGGAAAGCAATAGACTGGCAGCAATCAATAGACAGTTGTTGATAGCCAATAGAAAAAATAAAGAAGCTATGAATTACATAATGGAAATTTATCAAGGAGTCCACCTTTTTACAAAACAGGAGAACAAAAAGGATTTTATAGAGCTGATGATTGATTATAGCAGGAAGATGATAAGAAGCGATATGGTGGTTTTTGTAGAATGCTTTAGGGAGGCCGAGCAAACAATCATTGAAGGGTCTGGTTCTATTAGAGAAGAAGTGATTTCAGAAATATATAAAGGATGGAAAGATATGATTTCCTATGATGGACCAATAGAAGTGCAACTAAAAGGAAGAACATATCTTTTAATTGCTATTGGATGCAGTTATAGGGTTTATGGAATATTAGGGGTTGATATAACTCCTCAAATCACAGAGGATAGCTATAAGGAAACTGTAGAACAGCTAAAATTTTTAGCTAGTCTTAGTGCAGTAACTTTTGAAAAGTTTGAATTAGAAAAGATAAATGAAAGGCTATTAATCAATGAAGAACAGAATCGTATAGCTAATGAAATTCATGATGGTATATTACAAAGGATATTTAGCATATCCTGTAGCATATATACCAACATTAAGCACCTAGAACAAAAAGAAATTAGGGATATAGCCCTTGAGTTAAATAAAACAAGGAGCTATCTCAACGGGGTAATGAAGGATTTAAGGAATACGATTTACTCCCTTAGCTGGAGCAAGGAAGGCACTAATAATTTTATTGTTAATATTAAAAACTATATTGAAGAAATGAAATCATTAAACAATAGTAATATTAACCTGCACCTAGAAGGTGATCATGAAGCCTTGTCTATGGAACAAAAAAAAGCTATCTATAGAATTATATGTGAAGGTATTGGCAATGCCCTCCGACATGGAAGGGCAACAACTATAGATGTTTATCTTTCGATAGGAATGAATATGAGCTTTTTACAAATTCTAGATAATGGTATCGGCTTTGAACCTATAGCCTTAGAGAGGGAGGGAAGGATGGGATTGGGTCTAAAAAATATTCGCATCCTAAGTCAAGCCATGAACGGGAACCTAAAGCTAGATAGTCAGGTAGGAACGGGGACAAAGATAACCATCGAAATTCCTAATACAATTCAAAAGCTATACGAGGAGGAAGTAGTATGAGGGTACTAATTGTTGACGATCATCCATTGGTTAGAAGGGGGATAGCCTCTGCCCTCTCCTTTGAAGAAAGCATAGAAGAAGTAAAAGAGGCAGGTAGTATAGCAGAGGCGTTATCTATCATGTCCAAAGATAATCTAGAGATTATTATGATTGATTTAAATCTTGGCAGGGAGGATGGCCTAGAACTAGTCAATCAAGCCAAAAACAAAAATATATCAACAAAATTTGTAGTTTTAACCTCTTCCCTAAGGAAGGAAGATTTTTTTAGGGCAAAAGAAGTAGGTGTAGAGGGATATATACTAAAGGAAGCATTTCCAGAGGATATCCTCTATGGTCTAAAGGTAGTGGCAAAGGGGAAAAAGTTTTATGATCCTGAGGTTATGCAGTTTCATATGAGGGGAGATAAAAAAAGCTATTTGGATGAGCTGTCACCTAGGGAACAGGATGTTCTTGGTGAACTTGGAAAGGGCATGAGTAACATAGAAATTGCCCAAAGGCTGTATATATCAGAACATACAGTAAAGAAGCATGTCAGCAACATCCTCTCAAAGCTAAGATTAAACCACAGAACAGAAGCAGCCCTTTATATAAATAATACTGAAAGATTCGGCTACTAAGGCTTAGTGGAAAATAGTTTGTAAAGAGAGGTGAGTATCCTTTGGCAAAGAAGAAAAGAAAAAGAAAATCCATAGGGAAGTATATCCTATTAATCGGTGCCATCGTTTTCCTGAACCTTATAGGAGTAAGCTACGGCTACTGGAACGATGGTTTACAACTAATTACGTCTATTACTACAGGGAGGTTAGATGTTCGATTTGCAAGGAATCCTTCCGTTAGCATAGAATTACCAGATGTACATTTAACACCAGTAGTTTCCTGGGATGGAGATAGGATAACTATAGAAGGTGAAGTGCCCTCTGAGCACGTGAATCAATGGGTAACATTAAATTATTCTGTAGAAAATACAGGAACCATTCCAGTGAGGCTGGGGGGACAAATCATCCAACCACAAAGCAGTGGATATTTTAATCAAACTATTTCCCTACAAGAACTTTTGCAAAATTCTTCTGAGTATTCTATCCAACGTTCTTTTAACAGCCCTTTAGAATTAAATGTAAGACAATTTAATGATGATTAATATAAAGGTTTGAAAAATAGACTAAGCAGACGGAATGGTGTTGCTTAGCTTCCATTGATAGGGAGGTGTTACAGTGAAAAAAAGAATGGTAATTATTATAGCCAGTGTCATGATGGCCCTCCTCTTTATGTCCAGTGGTTATGGTTTTTGGCAAAAAAGTTTGTCCATAACAGGGAACATAACGCTTGTTGAACCTAAGGTGCCAGAAATAGCATTAGGTGGTGGAGGAGGCTCAGTGGGAGAATGTGAAGAAGACGAAGTAGAATATACAGAAGAAGAATTAACAGACGATGATCATGATGATGGAGAAATAAGTGCTGATAGCGATATAGCTATAGGTATAGATATTGATGGTGACAGAGATAGTTTAAATAGTGAAGAATCTAAGGAAGAAAAAGAACATAAAGAAGAGCCTAAGCAAAAGGAAGGTACAGTAAAACCAGTTGACACAGGAAATCCATCAGATGCCTCAACTACAGGTGACACAACAAATACAACAGATACTACTGAAGCCACGACGCCAACAGAATTTGCAAATAGATCAAATACCCCCGACAATGCCACCAGCACTTCAGATAATGCAAGTAGTACCAAAAGTTCAAGGACAACAAGTAATTCTAGGGGTACAGAAATCTCGAGCAGCTCAGATAGCACTAGTAGTTCTAGTAATTCAGATGATGGAGAAGAATAAAGAAACACAGGGGGACAAAAGATGATAGAAAAAAAGTATTTACCAACAAGAAAATCCAATTCAAAATGCCTTATATTAATTGGATTAATGATAGGATTATATCTCATAGACAATTCATCGGTGGCTTCTCGTGTGGGAAGCCAGCTTTTTATTTATTATATCAAGCCAGCCCTATGGATGGGGCTTACCCTCTTGGTGTGGTGGTTTCCTAAGACACATCCTAAAGGCAAGCTAAGACTTAGGGGATTTGTAAACCTATGGACCCTCAATCTAGGTATTATTTATATTGTTGTGTCTATACTGGCAGGAATCATTGATGGCTTTGGAAGAAGCCCCTATAGTCATACATCTATTGGGATTTTAATGAATATTATTACAGTAGGTTCTGCCATAGTAGGGATTGAATTCATAAGAAGCTATTTAATTAGCAACCTAACAAAGGAGGAGAATTATCTAGTTTTTGTTCTTATAGCATTACTTATGACGATTGTTACCATATCCTTGAATAGATTTTTTAATTTAAAAGAGCTTAAAGATGTGGTTAAATTCATAGCCCAATACTTTGCCCCAGAGTTTTGTAAAAACCTCCTAGCCACCTATTTGGTATTCTTAGGAGGACCTTTGCCAGCAATTATTTATAGGGCTATAGTTGAAGGGTTTCATTGGCTTTCACCTATCCTTCCAAATCTCCAATGGATTACAAAAGCCCTTATAGGCATCCTTTGTCCACTATTTTCTTTATTAGCAATACAAGGTATCTATGGTAAGGAGGCTAGAAAAATCAAAAGGGAAGATGAAGAAGAAGGTTTATTGGGCTGGATGATTACCAGTTTAGTCTCCATTGGTATGATATGGTTTGCAGTAGGGGTATTCCCCATTTATCCATCTGTAGTAGCTACGGGAAGCATGGAGCCCATGATCTATCCTGGAGATGTTATTCTAGTGGAGAAAATAACTGATATAAAGGATATTCATCAACTGAAAGTAGGAGATGTTATTCAATTTCAACGGGAACGCATATTAATATCTCATCGAATCATAGAGATTAAAGAAGACGATGAAGGAATCCTTCGTTATCGGACTCAGGGAGATAATAATTCGGCACCAGATACAGAATTGGTAGGTCCAGAGGATATTAGAGGTACAATTAAAAAAGTAGTACCAAAAGTGGGTTGGCCAACCCTCCTTTTAAAACAAAAGAAAGATGCACCAATGGATTATATAGAATTTTAAATAAGAAAAGATTGTAGGCAGGGTTAAACACCCTGTTTTTGTTGTACAGCCTGTAGGAGTAGAGAGTAAAATACAACAACAGCTTTTGCAAAAAGAATAAATTATACAAAAGTAGTAGTATAGTAGACAATTTGCACTATTGCTATAGCACAAAATTAGCCAAGAAAACTACTCTTTTGCAGGAGGTAAAACCTGTAAAAAATCCCTATAATCAAAGGTGTAAGGTTGATATAACCTAAAAATTTAAAAGAGGAGTGGTTTTAGAATGAAAAAAACAAGATTTATTGCATTAGCTCTTATCGTAGCAGTAGCACTAATGGGTGCTGGTTATGCGGCGTGGACAGATTCAATTGAGATTAACACTACAGTAAATACCGGACAATTAGACGTTCATTTTGTTGATGAAGCAATACTAGTCTTAGATGATTATGTTACAGGTGATGTAGGATATGCCCAAGATGGAAGTGGAGATAATGATTGGGATATAGCAAATGTTACTTTTAGCAATATGTACCCTGGTGCAGTAGCGAAAGTAACACTAAAAATAGCAAACAACAGTACTATTCCAGTAAAAATGAATAGAATTCAGGATACAAGAGATGGTGATTGGACTCACTTTAACCAAATTGGAGCTTCTCTTCGTTTCTTTGATAAAGATGGAACTCCATTGGAATTTGATAATACTACTACCTATGCAAATCCCTGGGAACCCGCTCATTTAGTAAATACTGAACTTCCGGTAGGTGGTTATGCTACTTTAAGCTTTACATTTACAGCCAACGATTCTGTACAGGAAAATAAAACATATACTTTCCGTCCAGAAGCTGTATTCAAGCAATTTAACAAATAGTCTATCAACCTCATAAACAGGGAGAGGATATAAACTTCTCCCTGTTTATTTTTAATGATGCTATAAAGTTATGACAAACCAAAGATTAGGAGTAAATAACTGTCATATTTGTATTTTCAGCCCTAATCTTAGATTGTATTTCAACCTATATAGACATAGTTCAAGGAATAATCGTTGAAGGAAACCCTCTAATGGCAGCAATTTTTGAGTATTCCTTTATAGTAGGTATATTTATTAGAGGGATAATGTCCTTAGCCTTAATGATTCCATTTATTTACGTTAAAAAAAGAAGTAGGAAGCACTATAAATTTTTAGTGACAACCTTTCTTGTGATTTATAGCTTTGGTTTTCCTATTCACCTTCATTAGATTACTGTAGTTGTTTTTATGATTTAATGTAGTTTGAGGATATTATATAAATAAAGGAATAACCATGTCCCCAAATGATTATAATCTATAGCAGGTAAAAAATATGGTTTATGAAATTATTACACATATAAAAGAAATGTGGAGGTGGACACATGAAGATAGTTTTGAATAAGAATCTAAGGATAAGCTTGATATTGATCTTGACAATTATTATAGGTATTACTTCTTTTTCTCTATACAATGAGATGAAGAAGCTGGAGTTTAAAGAAGAACAGGTTTCTTTGTATAGCTATAGAACCAATTCAGATATTAACTATGAGGTTTTTTTAAAGTCCAATATTTTGTTTGATAAGGAGAGCTTAGAAGAAGGTGAGATATATTTTACAGAATTTGTGGATTATATCAAAGCTGACTTTCACTATGGATTTTACGGAGAAACCTCAGCAGATATAACAGGAGATTATAAAGTTATTGCAGTGATGGAGGGCTACGCCAGAGAGGGTGAAGGAGAAAAGGTCATTTGGCAAAAAAACTTTCCTATACTCCCAAAGAAAAGCTTTGAAGTGACAGATAAAGAAATGGCTATCAAAGAGGGAATATCCTTTCAGTTAGATGAATACAATGAATTTGCAGACTTGGTAGCAGAGGCTACAAAAGCACGGACATCCACAAGATTAATTCTCTATATCCATATTAATTTAATAGCTGATACCAATTACGGAGCAGTAGAAGAAAAAATATCTCCAGCAATAGTCATTCCCCTTGGACAAGATCAATTTGCTATAGAAAAACAACTGGTGGGGGAAAAAGAGGAAAGTCTTGAAGAGACGAAACAAGTAGAGATACCTACTGACAGTAAAAAAATATTTTTGTATGGAACCCCTATAGGAATCTTCTTAATTGCACTTATATATCTTATCTTCTTTACGGCTAATAAGCCTCCTAAAAGTAAGCTCGAGAAAACAGTGAGCAAGATATTTAAAAGCCATGGAAGTCGGTTGGTAGCGCTGGATGAAGAAAAGGCAGAGGCCTATAATAATTATTATAGAGTAAGAACCATAGAAGATCTTGTAAAAATTGCTGATGAAATAGAAAAGCCCATCCTTTATCAATACAAATCCAATCCCCAAAATATAACCCAATTTTACATTGTAGATGAAGCCTCTATTTATGTCCTAGACTTAAAGTATTTGGTAGAAGAGTCCAAGGAAACTGAAGCTACAGTAGAAGAAATAAAGAACAATTAAATATAACATTACATTATTTTACAAAACTATTTTAAAGAATAAAAATCTATAGAAATTGTATTAAATAAACTAGAGCTTCTTATAGGAGCAGACTTCTGTGGCTTCTCAGGTTGCCATAGGATCAACTTCTACCATGTAAACCATTCACGGTAGATTATATAGTTACATAGAAACATAAAAGAAGTCCTCATAAAGAAGACTTCTTTTTTCTTCTACTCCTTTTGCACTATAAAAATAACACAAAGTAAGTATTAAAAAGTAATCTTATGAAGGGTGAGAAGCTAAGGGGAAAGAGGTAAAATAGATAGTAGTGTGGATAATATCTTAGCAGGAGGTGAAGGAGATGAAAAATAAGAAAAAGCTCTTGGGAATGACCCTAAAGTTTCTTGTCCTCATATTGCTTGTAGGATTCTTTGCTAGTGATATTATAGAACTTACCTATTCAGTTGTTACACAAAGCACTCCTGATGTAACTATTACTATTAATAACAATGGTACTAGGTTACAAGAAGGTAGTTTGTTTGGTGATGAGCTATGGTATCCAGGGAAAGAGAAGAATGGCATTATTCGGATTCATAATCAGTATAAATCTATAAAAGTCAGCAACCTTGGCATCGATGTCGATTTAAAACATATTAACAAAGCATATGGGTGGGATGAGGTGTATGATTCCTTTATTGAGAACATGAGACTAACCATAACCAGGGGTAAGTTAACTGCTTTTGATAAGAATATCCTTAAGGATAAAAGCTTAGGAGAATTATTAGCTATCTCCAGTAATGAAAGTAAAAATGGGTTAATGCTACCAGTTGAAGATCAATTCACAATTAGAAAGAATGATTTTGTGGACTTAAAATATACACTATTAATGGATAAAAATTCAGGTAATGAACTACAAAACTTAACAGCAGATATATCTTTTCACATTAACCTCCACCAAAATCTAATCAATGATGGTAGTGGCAACGATAATGATAGAGATAAGAAAAAACCAGTAATTAAAGAACCGGGAGAAGATGACGAAGAACTCCTTCTTATACCTAATGATTTAACACCTCAAGGCACTCCCCATTGGGCCCACAACTGTATTGTTACTTTACTAAGGCATGGGATCATTAGCGGTTATCCCGATGGAAGCATAAGACCTGATCAACCTATTACACGAGCAGAATCAGCCGTATTAATTGCAAAGGCCTTGAAAATAGAGGAAGAAAATAAAATTTTCTCTGGATATATAGATCCTCTACCTAAATGGGCAAGGGGCTACATCATCGCCGTATCAGAAAGGGATATTTTTGCAGGTTATCCTATGAAACGCTTCAAGGCCAATAGAAATATCTCCCGTGAAGAGATGGTGACGGTGTTGATAAAGGGTTTTGAAAAAGAATTGTTGGCTGATACTGAATTGAGCTTTAGCGATAGGGAAGATATCGGTGACTGGGCAATAGAATATGTAAAAGCAGGAGTGGGGCATCAGATATTAAGTGGCTATCCAGATGGTAGCTTTAGCCCTAAAAGTCCAATCACTCGGGCTGAGGCCTTCACCATAATATGTAAACTGCTAGGGTTACATGATGAACATATGTAAAAGATAAAATATATTGAGCTTATCAAAAACCTAGAAAGCTAGTTAGGATAGCTTTCCAGGTTTTTCTTTTTTAAAAAATAACTTCTGCAGATTTCAAAAATCTGCAGAAGTTATTAGAAGCGTTTTTAACTAATCATATTGTCAACATAGTCTAAAACCTTATCCATGATATCCATTGCTTCCATTAACTCCATCTCTGATATCGTTAATGGAGGAGCTACGATTAGAATATTGTCATGGTTATAGGTGGCGAAGCCTTCACTGCTTAACATACCAAGAATTTTTTTCATGATTTTTTCAGGGTCATTACCATAAGGTACGATAGGTTCCTTTGAGGTCCTATCCTTTACTAATTCAATGCCAGAGAATAAACCTATGTAACGGACATCTCCGACACATTTGTGCTTAGTCTTAAGATTTTCTAGAATTTCTCCTAAAATTATACCCATTCGCTTAGAGTTTTCCAAAAGCTTTTCTTCTTTATAAACATCGATGGTAGCAATAGCAGCAGCACAGCCCAAAGGATGACCGCTATAGGTTAAGCCGCACCATAGGGTGTTATCATCAAAGAATTTAGCGATATCCTTACTTACAAGTACACCACCTAATGGAACATAACCACAGGTAACCCCTTTAGCAAAAGTGATGAGATCCGGTTCTATATCCCAATGATTTACCGCAAACCACTCTCCTGTTCTTCCCCAGCCCGCCATAACTTCGTCACAAACCATCATAATATTGAACTCATTACAAAGCTCCCTTACACCCTTGAGGTAACCCTCTGGTGGAATAATAATACCATTACTGCCGGTTACAGTTTCTAAGAAGATGGCAGCAATTTTATCAGGACCTTCAAATAAAATCTGTTCCCTAAGCTGACTTATATAATATTTGGTGGCTTCCTTTTCATCACTAAAGGCAATTGGTGCCCGGTATAGATAGGGATCAAAGAACTTCACGAATCCAGGAATCCCTGGTTCGCTGGGGAATCTTCTTTTTTCTCCTGTAAGATTAGCGGCACCGTAGGTAGCCCCATGATAGGATCGATATCTTGAGAAAATTTTATATTTTCCAGTATACATTCTGGCAATTTTAATAGCATTTTCATTGGCCTCTGCGCCAGCATTAGTAAAGAAAACCTTGCCCATATTGTCAGGTGCAACCTCTACAATTTTCCTTGCAGCCTCTGATTTTACATCGAAGGCATAACCAGGGCCCATAAAAGCCATTTTTTCTGTCTGCTCTTTAATAGCTTCTACAACCTTTTTGTTTCCATGACCAATATTCATATTAACAAGCTGGGAAGACATATCAAAATACCGCTTTCCATCGGCATCCCAAAAGTAAATACCTTCAGCTTTTGTAATAACCTTTGGAGCTAGTCCTCCTTGGGGACTCCATGAATGAAGATTATAGGCTAAAGAATCTTTTTTTATCTTTTCACCATAATTCATGATGGCTTGTGTCATTTTTATTCCTCCTCAATTTTAATATAGGGTATTTAGTAAATTATTAATCATTCATAACCTCTCCAAACAACTCTTCATCGGTAGGCATGGTATTTTCTATTGGCGAAGATACCCATGTTACATTAATTAATTGCTTCCATGTGATATTTTCTGATGAAATGTTACCACCCCATGTTCCACAGCCTAAGGTCAATGTCATTGGCATGCCATTGGTCCAAGCTCCACTGTTGGCTAAACATTGGGGCTGTCTTACCATAATACGGCTTGTTTTGGTTTTTAGGGCAAACTCTTCAACACGTGCTTGATTAAAGGTATGGATGCCGCAGGAATGTCCTCGTCCATGATAGGAGGTTATGGCATTAACTTTATCTATAGCTTCTTGGAATTCATTGTATTTATATAGAGTTGTCACCACAGAAAGCTTTTCTCCTGAGAAGGGATAAGCGGCTCCTACTCCTGTTTCCTCTACCATAAAGAAGGTTTTTTCCTCTGGCAAATCTATTCCTGCTTCCTTTGCTATGGTTTGGGCTGATTGAGCAATAATTTTTGGACTTAAATGACCATCCACCCACATAGCTGCTTGAAGCTTTTCTTTTTCTTCAGCACCTACTAAATAACCACCTTCTTCTTGCAGGTATGTCACTAGTTTATCATAAACACCTTCTTGAATGACACAGGAGTTTTCTGTTGAACAGCTGGTGGCATAATCAAAGGTTTTGCTTCGCATAATTTTATTGGCTGTATCCTTTAGGTCGGCGGTTTCATCCACCACTGTAACAGCATTTCCTTGACCAACTCCGTAGGCGGGTGTTCCTGAGCTATAGGCTGCATGGACCAGTCCTCCACCGCCAGTTGCCAATACTAGATCTGCTTGCTTCATAAGTTCATTACTAGCCTCCATGGTGGGCTCTTCAATGGCAATAACCAAATCCTCCGGTGCTCCATATTTCTTTAAAGTATCCCTTATGATACTTGTAATATGGGCATTGGTTTTCTTGGTTCTTGGGTGGGGTGAAAGAATAATGGCGTTTCTTCCCTTAATGGCGAACATAGCCTTGGCTACCGGTGTGGCCTCTGGGTTGGTGCAGGGGACTAGAGCTGCTATAACCCCAACTGGTTTTGCTACTTTCATTAATCCCTTCTCTGTATCCCTTTCTATGATCCCTACAGATTTTTGTCCCTTCATGTCCCTTAGGGGACCTTTGATTTTTGTCATCAATTTACCATATTTTCCGTCATAGTTACCCATCCCCGATTCTTCTACCGCCATTTTGGCAATCTCTTGGGCAACTCCATCTTTAGTAATATTCCAAGCAATAGCTGTTATCAGTTGATCTACCTTTTCTTGGGTAAATCCATCGGCTATTTCTTGGGCTTTTCTTGCTCTTGCAATTAAATCTGCTACATAGTCTGCAGCATTTACAGTTGCAACTGTACTCATTTACATTACCTCCTTAGTATAAAGATTTATATAATTGGTTTTGCCTAGCTACTATCAAATTAAGTGCAATTATTATGCCAAAAAATAAATCTCAACAATGATGCTTTTACAACAGATAAAATAATTAATATTTTTAAAATTTAGAATATTGATTCAAAAATGTATCAACTGTATTCCTTTCTTTTTAAAAACCAATAACCAAACAGGATTCCACCGATAAGGGAGGAAGACAACTCTTTGATACAAAAAAGTATCAAAGAGATACGGAAATAAATCATCATAGTGTTCACCATCAAAGTTTCTACATTACCTTTTAGATAAACTATTTGAAATAGTTGTTGAAAAAAGTTAACCAATGAATCCTCCCAAGGAAGACTTTTTTATTTTTAATACTCAAATTCCTATGTTTGTGGTATGATAAATAGTAGAAAAGAAGCTAGGAGGAGCTATCTCTATGAAAAAATATACAAAAACCATGCTGATGATATTATTATTAGGCAGTATCATAATTAATATGGTCTATTATAGAAATATAAAGGATGCAGAGGAAAAAATAAATCATGTCAATACCATCATTGCTTCTAATGTAGAGAGCAACATGAGACAAAGCATTATGTATATACAGGAACTGATAGATACAGGTTCTCCTCAAGCCCTTCAAAATCTTGAAAGAACCGTTGGTACCCTTACATTGGCCTTTAATCATTGGGTAGATCTAAATCAAACCAGGAGAAACCCCAATGAAAGGATGCAAAGGAGCTTGTCTAGTATAGAAGGCTTAAGAAATATTATTAATCATCATTTAAGTAATCAATATACAATTAATGAAAATCAACTACTAGAAGCAGATATCCAAATGCTAGAAAATGTAAATGAGCAATTAAAGCGGTTGCTATTGGTTTATCACAACATAGAGGACAGGCTATTGGAATTGAAAAATCCTATTGCCAGTGACGGTGGATTAATTCAAATCTCTGACAATCTTGAAGAAATTACTAGACTTTATAGGCATAGTAAGCTTCCCAATAAACACCCTAAGTATATAACCTATGAGGAAGCTATAGTAGAGGTGGAAAAGAAAATTCCATTTTTAAAGGATTTTTCTATAAAGGAAGAAAAACCCCAGGTTATAATAAGAGATGGTATCCATTATTATGAGGTGAATTATTTTGAGGATAAAGAAGAAGCTTATTATGTATGGGCAGACGCTACCGATGGAAACATTCGTAATTTTGAATTAAGAAAAAATATTTATAATGGCAAAATGCTATCACAAAATGAGGCCATTGCCATTGCTAGAAATTTCACGAATAAATTTTATCGAGGTGACATGAAGGAAGAAATGTTTTATATGGAGGATAAAGACGGAGGAGATGCAATATATTCCTTTAGATTTACTCCTATTAAAGAAGATGTTGGGATTGTAAGCGATGCTTCTATCATTAATGTATCTACTAGCTCGGGAGAGGTTTTAAAATATACCAATGACTTTACGGATACAAGGATAATGCCACAGGAGGAGGTCTTTTCTCCAGAGGAACTGCAGGAAAGACATAAAGAGGAGTTTGGGATGCTGGAGTATCAAGATTTAGCAGTGGTACGATCCTTTTATACCCGTTATCAACCGAGGTTAACCTATAGATTCAAAACTATGCACAATCAACAGGAAACCATGATATTTATTGATGTTACTACAGGAATGCCTGTTTATCAATTGTATTATGTACATTATCCAATCTTTAACTAATGGCAGGTGAAGTGAAATCCTTGTAGCAACCTGAAATACAGGGGGTTAGATGGGAGATCTAGTCTATAAAGGAGCGAAGAATGCGGTTAGATATTGTTTATAAAAATAAGGAAGTAATCATAAAGGATGTAAAAGACTTTGAACCTCAACATGTCTTTGAGTGTGGTCAATGTTTTCGATGGACTAGAGAGGAAGATGGCAGCTATACGGGGGTGGCCTTTAAGCAGGTGATTAACGTAAAAAAAGTAGACAATGATTTAATTATTCTCAATACCACCAAAGAGGACTTTATCGATATATGGATGGACTACTTCGACCTTACTACAGACTATGGAGCTATCAAGGAAAGGCTAACCCATGGGGATCATATTATGAAGAGAGCTGTAGCCTTTGGAAATGGCATCCGGATTTTGCAACAGGAACCATGGGAAACCTTAATATCCTTCATAATATCCTCCAACAACAATATCCCTCGGATTAAAGGGGCTATTGAATTGCTATGCCAAAGGTATGGGGAATATCTAGGGGAATTCTGGGGGGAAAAAAGGTATAGTTTTCCTGAACCACAAGTACTGGCAGCATTAAGGCTAGAAGAAATAACAGCCTGTGGAACTGGATATCGAGCCCCTTATATTCAGCACACTTCTTGTCAGGTTATCAAGGCTCTAGATGAATTTATGTCTTTAAAAAAATTGGATTTACAGGAGTGTCAAAAGAAATTAATGAATTATCAAGGTGTTGGACCGAAGGTAGCCCATTGTATTTTATTTTTTTCCATGGGTAAAATGGAGGCTTTTCCTGTAGATGTGTGGGTCAAACGAATTATGGAGCATCTTTATTTCAATAAAGAAACACCAGCGGGGGTAATACAGGAATTTGCTAGAGAAAGATATGGAGAGTATGCAGGCTACGGACAGCAATATTTGTTTTACTATGCTAGAGAATTAGGAATTGGGAAAAAGTAAACTTAAAATGGGGGAATAGATTCAGATGTTAGGAACAATTGTCAATGCAATAGCTATTATAGTTGGGGGAACTGTAGGTTTACTCTTAAGAAAAGGTATTCCAGATAGATATAAGGTTACCATTATGCAAGGGCTAGGTCTAAGTATTTTAGCAATTGGATTAATGGGAGCCTTTAAAAGTGAAAATATTTTAGTTGTAATTACTAGCATTGTATTAGGAAGCATTATAGGGGAAAAGTTGAAGGTATCGGATAAATTGGACAACTTAGGAATTTGGATTGAAAACAGAACTGGTAAGGGAGAGGGCTCTGTTGCCAAAGGATTTGTAACTGCAAGCTTAATTTATTGTGTAGGGGCGATGGCAATTGTAGGTGCTCTAGAAAGTGGGTTAACTGGAAATCATGAAACCCTCTACGCTAAATCACTATTAGATGGGATTTCTTCCGTTATTTTTGCTTCAAGTTTAGGCATTGGTGTTATATTTTCAGCTGCAGCTGTTTTTGTTTATCAAGGACTTATTACACTTACAGCAGGAGCTGTAAAATATCTTTTGGTGGAAAGTGTAGTACAGGAGATGTCGGCGGTAGGAGGGCTTCTTATTGTAGGTATATCCTTTAATATATTAGAAATCAAACGGGTTTCCGTTGCCAATATGTTGCCAGCAGTATTCTTACCCATATTCTATCAACTACTAGAGCCGGTTTTTTTAACTGTTACTGCTGTTATTCAAAATCTATTTTAATGGATTTTTACTACAAGGAGCTATGGATTATTCCATAGCTTTTGAAATTTTAAGGAAAATAATGAAAAATAATAAAATAGCTAGATAAATGGTAATAATTAAGTGTAATTGGTTATAATAGCAAATGGTGGAGTTTGCTTGGTAAAATTCTTTTATATAATATTATAAATGTAGTTAGCACTCTCTAATGATGAGTGCTAACAAAATGACAGGCAAGAAATTTTGAAAAAATAAAAATAAAACAATATTGTTAAGGAGGTTAAATTATGAACATTAAACCATTAGGTGACAGAGTTGTTATTAAGAAGGTGGAAGCTGAAGAAACAACAAAAAGTGGTATCTTACTACCAGGTAGTGCAAAAGAGCAACCTCAAATGGCTGAAGTTGTTGCTGTAGGGCCAGGGGGAGTAGTAGATGGTAAGGAGATTACAATGGAAGTAAAAGTAGGAGATAAGGTAATCTTCTCAAAATATGCAGGAACAGAAGTGAAGTTTGATGGTGAAGAGTACACAATTTTAAGACAAAACGATATTTTGGCAATTGTTGAATAAACCCAAGATAATACATAAATAATTGAGAAATTAAATCGGTCAAGGAGGGTATTAAAATGGCAAAGGAAATTAAATTCAGTGAAAATGCTAGACGTGCTTTAGAAGCAGGTGTAAATAAGCTTGCAGACACTGTAAAGGTGACATTAGGACCTAAGGGAAGAAATGTTGTTATTGATAAAAAGTTTGGTTCTCCATTAATTACAAATGATGGCGTTACTATAGCTAGAGAAATTGAATTAGAGGATGCCTATGAAAATATGGGTGCTCAATTAGTAAAGGAAGTTGCTACTAAGACCAACGATGTGGCTGGAGACGGTACAACAACAGCTACTCTATTGGCTCAAGCTATTATTAGAGAAGGTATTAAAAACGTAGCAGCTGGAGCAAATCCAATGATTCTTAAAAAAGGTATTGAAAAGGCTGTGAATGTAGCAGTAGAAGAATTGAAGAATATTTCTAAATCAGTAGAAAGTAAAGAAGCTGTTGCACAGGTAGGAGCTATTTCCGCTGGTGATGAAGAAATTGGAAGCTTAATCGCTGATGCTATGGAGAGAGTAGGAAAAGATGGGGTTATTACTGTAGAGGAATCTAAGTCCATGGGTACTACTTTAGATGTAGTGGAGGGTATGCAATTTGATAGAGGCTATTTATCTCCCTATATGGTAACAGATACAGAAAAAATGGAAGCTGTATTAAATGAGCCATATGTTTTAATTACAGATAAGAAGATCTCTAACATACAAGAAATCCTACCAGTATTAGAGCAAATTGTACAACAAGGGAAAAAATTATTAATTATTGCTGAAGATGTTGAAGGTGAAGCTCTAGCTACATTGGTTGTCAATAAATTAAGGGGTACCTTTGAGTGTGTAGCTGTAAAAGCTCCTGGTTTTGGTGATAGAAGAAAAGCTATGCTGGAAGACATCGCTATCTTAACAGGTGGGACTGTTATCTCTGAAGAGTTAGGTTATGAACTAAAATCTGTCACCCTTGATATGTTAGGAACTGCTAGAACTGTAAAGGTAGACAAAGAAAATACAACTATTGTAGAAGGCAGTGGCGATCAAAAATCAATTAAAGACAGAGTTCATCAGATTAAAGTACAAATCGAGGAAACAACCTCTGAATTTGATAAAGAAAAGCTTCAAGAAAGATTGGCTAAATTATCTGGTGGTGTAGCTGTAATTCAAGTAGGTGCTGCTACTGAAACAGAGTTGAAGGAAAGAAAGCTTAGAATTGAAGATGCACTAAATGCTACAAGAGCTGCTGTTGAAGAAGGTATCGTACCTGGCGGTGGTACAGCATTGACAAATGTTATCTCAGCTGTAGAAGGAATCATTGATACAGTTGCAGGAGATGAAAAAACAGGTGTTCAAATTATTAGAAGAGCTTTAGAGGAGCCTGTAAGACAAATTGCTGAAAATGCAGGACTTGAAGGTTCTGTTATTGTAGAAAAAGTGATGAATGCTGAAAAGGGTATTGGCTTTGATGCATTAAATGAAAAATATGTAAACATGATTGAAGCTGGTATAGTAGACCCAACAAAGGTAACAAGATCTGCATTACAAAA
This sequence comes from Natronincola ferrireducens, assembly GCF_900100845.1. NCBI lineage: Bacteria > Bacillati > Bacillota > Clostridia > Peptostreptococcales > Natronincolaceae > Natronincola > Natronincola ferrireducens. Next base: position 386,472 of record NZ_FNFP01000001.1, read on the forward strand.
CGCTGCATCTATTTCAGCTATGTTATTAACAACTGAAGCGGCTGTTGTAGATATCAAGGAAGATGAGCCTGGAATGCCTGGTGGTATGGGGGGCATGGGCGGCGGTATGCCAATGATGTAATCTTTAAAAAAGTTAATGGGAGTGGAGGCTGACCTCTACTCCTGTTTTTTTGCCCCTGTATAAGTGACCAACATGAAAGTTACAAATCAAACTTTGGGCCATCTATTAATTGGAAAAAATTACAAATAAAAAAATTAAAAAAATATTGATAATTATCATAATATTTGCTATAATATAGGTAAGAATCCTTCTCTAAGCAAGTCAAGTCAAATCAAGAAGTTCAGTAAGTTAAAAGAATTAAGAATTAAGAATTAAGAATTAAGAATTAAGAATTAAGAATTTGAAGTTTGATTTGAAAATATTGACGGAGGTAATTGGAAAAAGGATTTTAGGAAGAGTAAGTAAAGCAAGTAAAGCAAGTAAAGTAAGTAAAGTAAGTAAAGTAAGTGGAATAAGTAAGTATCAGTAAATTAACAAAGTAAAATTGCAACAAAAAATTATTGGGATTTAAAGAAGGGAATTGTATAAGAGAATTGAGTATAGAAGAGTTTTACGGATTTGCCGAGAAGGATTCTATATGTATATAAATCAGGTTTTCAATTTATTGAAAACCTGATTTGTTTTTTTGAAGCTATATTATTGCAGGTCGTTTTTCATCTGGTTGTACTTAGTTTTAGCATTTTGTACGTCTTGAGCTGGAGCTTGCTTTGTTTGATACCAGCCTCTTTGTTGCATAGCATTGAAAATATTATATTGGATATGCTGAGAATCATTTAAACAACTGGTTAAGTGCTGTCTTAGGTTTGGACAGGAAGTCTCGGTGATACCAACATTATAAGCTGATGTTACTTGTTTTTCAGATGCTAAAAGATCATTCATTAATTCTTTTTCTGTGAAGCTAGCTTGATGATTGTTATTCATAGGGCAACCTCCTTATAGTTTCAAAACACTGACTATAGATAGACTATTGATGGGAATTTAGATAGTTTAACAATTCGTTATAATGCTGCTTATGTTTTTGTGCAGCCTGCTGACATAAATTTTTCAACTCAGTATCGGTACAGTACCCGGCATAAGTTGCAAACTTTTTGTTCATCATAGATTCATAGTTTAATTGATCTTCTAATACCTTCAGATTATTAGCATCTAAATTAGGTATACCTTGATTGTTCATAGTATTGTTCATTATCATTATAACCTCCTAGAAGTTTAATAGAAATCTGTTCCTTTCTTAGTATGTAACAAAATAGAAAAGATATAAATTGTAAAAAAAGACAGAGCTGCAGAAAATTTTTAATCAATGGATTGCCAAGAAAACAGGAAGAAATTAGGAAAATATTAGAAAAACAAAAGAATTTGATGTATAATAAAAATTAAGACAAAATTACATAGACAATACTAGAAAATAAGGAGGCATTTAGATGATTTATCGTGATTATGGAGCTACGGGAAAAAAGGTTTCGGTTATTGGTTTTGGTGGAATGAGATTTGGTGAAGACGAAGATTATGCTGCTGAAGTAGTGAGAAGGGCAAATGAATTAGGAATTAATTATTTTGATACAGCTCCTGTTTACTGTAATGATCGAAGTGAATCAATTTTTGGTAAAGCCTTTAAAAAAATGCCAAAGGAGTTTTATATCTCTACCAAAAGTATGGTAAGTAAAGATCCAGATGCCGATGCAGTAAGAAAAAGAATTGAAAACTCTCTACAGCGAATAGGGGTAGATAAAATTAATTTTTTTCATATGTGGTGCATTATGGACTTAGAACAATATAAAAAGGTAATGGCTCCTGGAGGACCCTATGAAGGAGCTTTAAAGGCTAAGGAGGAAGGTTTAATTGAACATTTAGTATTTTCTACCCACTGTAAAGGTGAGGATATTCGTACCATCATTGAAGACAAGGTTTTTGAAGGGGTATTATTGGGATACAACGTTATGAATCATCCCTTCCGACAAGAGGGTGTAAGGGCAGCCTTAGAGCATAATATAGGGGTGGTTACCATGAACCCTCTAGGAGGAGGTTTAATCCCTCAGCATAAAGAATACTTTGATTTTATAAGACAACACGAAGACGAAACAGTTATTCAAGGGGCTTTAAGATTTAATGCTGCCCAAGAAGGAATTACAGTAGCATTGGCTGGTATGGGTACTATAGAAGAAGTAGAGGAAAATATTAATACATTAAAATACCCATTAACCTTCTCACAGGAAAAAACCCAGGAAATTCAAGAAAAAATTATTCATGACATGGACTCCCTTTGTACAACCTGTCAATACTGTACAAAATGTCCTAAAAAAATAAATATACCTAATTATTTACAAGCCTATAATCTATTGCTTTTAAAGGATGCTGAAGAGATGCAAAAGCATATTGCTTGGTTAAAGCAGGAGGGAAGAATTAAGGCAAACCACACTACACCAGCAGATTGTATAGAATGTGGAAAGTGTGAGGAGTTATGCACCCAAAAACTACCTATTATAAAAAGGTTAAAAGAGATGGCAGAGCTATATCGATAATAAGGAGGGGGCTTATGAATAAGGATGAAGAAAAGCTTGTAGTTGAAGGCAAGGAAATTTTATGTCCTATATGTGGCCATGATAAATACTGGACAAGAGAAACTTTAATGAATACAGCAGGAGCAAGCTTTTTAGGCTTCGATTGGGCAAATAAGGCAGCCACTAATTATGTCTGTCATCAATGCGGTTATGTCCTTTGGTTTTTAGGTAAATAATCAAGAATAGGACATAGTTATACTATATTTAACCTTAGCCTTAGCCTTAGCCTTAACCTTGATAAATCACTAAAAGTAGGGAAGGGTCAAAATTTCGATAAAAGAATAATTTAATTTATATGAGGGGTGTTGGAAAATGGATTTTAATTTGAGGGTAGGCATGAGCCAGAAAGTGGAGATAAAGGTGGAGTTAAAGGACACCGCAGTATCCTTTGGAAGTGGTGGTGTGAAGGTTCTAGCCACCCCAATGATGATTACTCTAATGGAAAATGCAGCCCTAAAGGCTGTAGATACAAATTTGCCTGAGGGGTATGGAACGGTGGGAACCCATTTAGATGTAAAGCATTTAGCCGCCACACCTATCGGAATGAAGGCCTATGCTGAAGCTGAGTTGGTAAAGATAGAGGGGAAAAAGCTACTTTTCAATGTGACAGCCTATGATGAGCAGGAAAAGATAGGGGAAGGAACCCATACTAGGTATATTATACCAGTAGATGCATTTATACAAAGAACTAATGAAAAACTTAATGGGTAGAAATAGAAAAGGTGACCATAGTCACCTTTTTAAGTAAGAAAAAAAGGGGTGACTCTATGGATTTAATTAAAGCTATCAGGGAAAGAAGAAGTATAAGAAAATTTCAAGATACAAAGGTTTCTAGAGAAAAAATTATAGATATTATTGATAAGGCAATATGGGCCCCATCAGGAAGTAATACGCAGGCATGGAGGTTTATTATTATAGATGAAGAGGCACAACAAAAGAAATTAAAGCTTTTTGCTCCTGGCCTATCGGGAAATCCGCCTGTTACCTTAGCCATATGTATGGATTTGAAGGAAGCAGAAAAAAAGGGAGGGAGATTGGGAAGCAATGAACTGGTTTTATATGATGCTGGAATAGTATGCCAAAACATTGGATTGTTAGCATTGGAGCATAAGCTGGGGACATGTATCGTTGCCTCCTTTAATAAGAAGGGGGTGCAAGAAATTTTGGGATTACCTAATGAAGTAAAGCCATTTCTATTAATGTCCCTTGGCTACCCTGAAATAGTACCATCACCACCAGTTAGAAAAAAGATGGGAGAAATTATTTATTGGCAAAGATATGGTAAGGAGGAGGAGCAAATTGAATAATTTACAATCGGTAAAGGAAGAATTAGAAGAGATAATGTTTTTTTTGATTACCAGCGCTCGAGGCTGTATAGATGAACCAGCTAGTTATGGACCATTACGTTTGCTGGAAGCCGCCAGTAGATTGACGGATGTTGTCGGAAAACATAATGACAGCTATATAAAACTTAAAGATGAAATCAATAATAGTATGGATATTGCTTTAATAGATGAAGAAAAATTTCAAGAACAATTAGATGATATTATTTTACATTTAGCCAAAGAAGTTAGATAAATTAATCCTAGTATCGTCTTTGCTGTAGTGTTTCCTTTAAAGAATAATATTGGGTATTAGAAAATAGGTACATTAGCAAATATGAAAAGACCAACAAAGGTATAAATAAGAAAAAAAATTGTTGTTGACAATTGTAAAAGCATCTGTTAATTTATATAGTATTAATAAAATATAACCCGATAAAAACAACGCTCATATAATATCGATAATATGGATCGATAGTTTCTACCTTTGGAACCGTAAATCCCTAGACTATGGGTGAAGTTATTATATTTCAGCGGGGCTTTATAGAGGAGGATTCTATGGGGTTTTGCTAAGTTTTATATATATTTCATAAAACCTGTATAATAATTTCACTCTTATGAGAGAGTAATTATTATATGGGTTTTTATTTTAGAAGGAGGCTGAACTATGGAAGATAAAATTGTAAAGGAAGGACTAACCTTTGATGATGTCCTATTAATACCAGCTAAGTCAGAAGTACTGCCTAACCAAGTAGATTTATCTACTTACTTAACAAAGACGATTAAATTAAATATTCCCTTAATGAGTGCCGGAATGGATACCGTGACGGAGGGGAAAATGGCTATTTCTATGGCAAGAGAAGGTGGAATTGGTATTATCCACAAAAATATGTCTATAGAAGAACAGGCCCTGGAAGTCGATAAAGTAAAACGAAGCGAGCATGGTGTTATCGTAGACCCCTTCTTTTTATCCCCAGAGCATGCTGTATCCGATGCTTTAGAGCTGATGGAACGGTATCATATCTCAGGTGTACCTATAACTGTAAAGGGGAAGCTGGTGGGGATTATCACCAATCGTGACATTCGTTTTGAGACCAACTATGCAAGACTTATTTCTGAAGTGATGACCAAAGAAAATCTCGTAACGGCAAAAGAAGGCATCACTATGGATGAAGCTCAACAAATATTGATGAAAAATAAAATAGAAAAGCTTCCTATTGTGGATGACGAGGGGATGTTAAAAGGGTTAATTACTATAAAGGATATTGAAAAGGCTATAAAATATCCCAACTCTGCCAAGGACAAAGGCGGCAGGCTTTTAGCCGGCGCTGCTGTAGGAATAACCAATGATATGTTAGAGAGGGTAGATGCTCTTTATAAAGCTAAGGTAGATGTAATAGTGGTGGATACAGCCCATGGACATTCTAGAGGTGTTGTTGAGGCTGTAAGGAAGGTTAAGAATAATTATCCAGAGCTTCAGGTAATTGCAGGAAACGTAGCTACGGCAGCAGCAACGGTGGAATTAATCGAAGCAGGAGCCGATGCTATAAAAGTAGGAATCGGTCCAGGTTCTATTTGTACTACAAGAGTAATCGCTGGTATAGGTGTTCCTCAAATTACCGCCGTATACGATTGTGCTAAGGCTGCAAAGGCCTATGGTATTCCAGTAATTGCAGATGGAGGGATTAAATATTCAGGAGATATTACAAAGGCAGTGGCAGCTGGAGCCAATGTTGCTATGATAGGCTCTTTATTTGCAGGAACAGAGGAAAGTCCTGGAGAAACAGTAATTTTTAAAGGAAGAAGCTTTAAAACCTATCGTGGTATGGGTTCCATTGCTGCTATGGAAAAGGGAAGCAAAGACAGATATTTCCAGGAAGATAATAAAAAGCTAGTGCCAGAGGGTGTAGAAGGAAAGGTTCCCTATAAAGGTCCTCTAAAGGATACAGTTCTGCAGTTAATGGGGGGATTGAGATCTGGTATGGGCTATTGTGGAACACCTACCATAACAGACCTGCAGGAAAATGGAAGATTCATTAGAATTACGGGGGCTGGATTAAAGGAAAGTCATCCCCATGACATCACCATTACAAAGGAAGCTCCTAACTATAGTGTAGGGGAATAACCAAGAGAGGATGAATACCATGACCAATGAAGGAATTTTAATTTTAGACTTTGGTGGACAATATAATCAATTGATTGCAAGAAGGGTAAGGGAATGCAATGTATATTGTGAGGTTGTACCCTATAAGGTTTCTATAGAAGAAGTGAAGGCTAAAAATCCAAAGGGAATTATTTTTACTGGAGGACCAGCCAGTGTTTATGGTGATAACTCTCCTAAATGTGACGAAGGTATTTTGCAACTAGATATTCCGATTTTAGGTATTTGCTATGGTGGGCAATTGATGGCAGAAGCCTTGGGGGGTAAAGTAAATGCTGCAACAAAAAGAGAATATGGAAAAACTCCTTTAGCTTTAGAAGGAAACTCCTTATTACTTAATGATATACCTCAAAATAGTATTTGTTGGATGAGTCATACAGACTTTATTGAAAAGGCACCAGAGGATTTTATTATTACAGCTGCAACAGAGGATTGTCCAGTGGCTGCCATGGAAAATAGAGATAAAAAACTTTATGCTGTTCAATTTCATCCGGAGGTAGAGCACACAGAAGCAGGGAAGGAAATATTGAAAAATTTCTTATATGAAGTATGTGGCTGTGAAGGAAAGTGGACAACAGAAAATTATATAGAAGAAGAAATTCAAAACATTAAAGCCATAGCAGGAGACAAAAAGGTTCTATGCGCCCTCTCGGGGGGAGTGGATTCCTCTGTAGCTGCGGTGTTGGTACATAAAGCCGTAGGGGACAATTTAACCTGTGTTTTTGTAGATCATGGACTCCTCCGTAAGGATGAAGGAGATCAGGTAGAGGAACTATTTAAAAATAAATTTAAAATGAACTTTATTCGGGTTAATGCCAAGGAACGTTTCTTAGGAAAATTAGCTGGTATAGAAGAACCTGAGAAAAAAAGAAAAATTATTGGTGAAGAATTTATCCGTCTTTTTGAGGAAGAAGCTAAAAAGCTTGGAAAGGTGGACTACTTAGTACAGGGAACTCTTTATCCTGACATTATCGAAAGTGGTACAGAAACCGCTTCTGTTATCAAAAGTCATCACAATGTAGGAGGCTTACCAGAGGATATGGAGTTTCAACTGATAGAGCCCTTTAAATATTTGTTTAAGGACGAGGTAAGGGCTGTTGGTACAGAGCTGGGTCTACCAGAGGAAGTTGTTTGGAGACAACCCTTCCCAGGACCAGGATTGGCTGTGCGGGTATTAGGAGAGATTACTGAAGAAAAGCTGAACATTGTACGGGAAGCCGATGCTATTGTACGGGAAGAAATCAAAAAAGCTGGTTTGGACAGGGATATATGGCAGTACTTTGCAGTATTACCTGGAATCAAAAGTGTAGGGGTGATGGGGGACGAAAGAACCTATTCCCATACCATTGGCATTCGTGCCATCACCAGCTCCGATGCCATGACGGCTGATTGGGCCAAAATTCCCCATGAAGTTTTAGATAAAATGTCGAGAAGAATTGTCAACGAAGTAGATGATGTAAATAGAATTGTTTATGATATAACCTCCAAGCCGCCAGCTACAGTGGAGTGGGAATAACATAACTTAAAGGGTGAAATGACAAGTAATATTCGTATATATACAAACTTAATGAAAAAATAATAAAAAAATATTCGAAATTCCATTGACCTTTAGAAGGGCATCTGTTATTATAAAAATATGGAAATGCAGACTTGCTACTTGACAATAGAAAACTCATATAGTGTCGATAATAGGGTTCGACAGTTTCTACAGGATGACCGTAAATCATTCTACTATGGGTGAAAGTGTACCTAGGGTTCCGTTCTTTATATACATACAAAGAAGCTGGTCCAAGCGGTACAGGCATTCCTGCAATGTTACACCGATGGGAAAAAAGCCCGGGCGGATAGGTTTCACTATGATGAGATCTATCCGTCCGGGATTATTTTTTTAAAAAAAATGGAATTATAACATTAAAACAAAGGAGGATTTATGTCAATGAGTACAAACAATACGTCAGCATTAGACAAAATGTTTAAGCTGACAGAAAACAAAACAGATGTAAAAACGGAAATTATCGCAGGTATTACCACTTTCATCACAATGGCCTACATTTTATTTGTAAACCCAGATATACTATCTATTGCCGGCATGGACTTTAATGCTGTATTTATGGCAACATGTTTATCAGCAGCTATTGGTACCTTAATAATGGGTTTTTACGCTAATTTACCTTTTGCTCAAGCCCCTGGCATGGGATTAAATGCTTTCTTTACCTTCGGGGTTGTTTTAGGATTAGGCTATACTTGGGAACAGGCTTTAGCAGCAATTTTTATTTCAGGAATTGTATTTATTTTATTAACTGTGACAGGCCTCAGAACTGCAATTGTAGAAGCTATACCTAACTCACTAAAACATGCTATCGGTGGGGGTATTGGATTATTTATTGCTTTACTTGGATTCAAAAACTCAGGAATTGTAATACCCTATGAAGCTACTTTAGTAAGCCTAGGAAGCTTTGCAGATCCTAAAGTGTTATTATCTGTAATTGGTTTAGTTATCACAGGGATATTGATGATAAAAAATGTTAAGGGAGCCATTTTAATAGGAATACTTACAACAATGGTAATTGGTATACCTATGGGGGTGACGGATACTTCTGTGGCGATGGACTTCTCCTTTGACATTCGACCTACACTATTTAAAATGGATTTACCAGGACTATTGAGGATTGGCGAAGCTGGTGTAGTAGGTGCAATAACCAGTGTGTTAACAGTTGTTATTTCCTTTAGCTTAGTAGACATGTTTGATACAATCGGTACATTAATTGGTACCGGGGCTAAAGCAAAAATGCTAGATGAAAAGGGAAGACTACCTAATATGAATAAAGCCTTAATGGCCGATGCTGTAGCAACCTCTGCCGGAGCATTATTGGGAACATCTACTGTAACAACCTACGTAGAATCTGCAGCTGGTGTAGCTGAAGGTGGCAAAACTGGATTAACTGCAGTAACAACAGGTGTATTATTTATATTTTCTATACTTTTAGCACCATTTGCCCTCATGGTACCACCTCAAGCAACAGCCCCAGCTCTAATTATTGTAGGGGTGCTGATGATGGGAACTGTGAAGGAAATCAATTTTGATGACTTTAGTGAAGCGTTACCTGCCTTCTTAACAATTGCAGTAATGCCTTTCTCCTTCAGTATTGCTAATGGTATTGCGGCAGGCCTAGTATTTTATCCAATTGTTAAGCTTGTCAAAGGAGAAGGAAAAGAAGTTCATCCAGCAATTTATATACTAGCAATATTATTTATTCTAAGATTTACGATCTTACCCCACTAATTGAAAAGCAGCTAAGGAAGTCTTAGCTGCTTTTGCTAACAAAAAATGGGAAAATTTTTTTCGAAGGGAGTAACCCTTCCTGTAGATGAACAAACTAATAGACCAGCACAAAAGTTAAAAACAGAACCTTCGATTGTCTACTTATGAATTAAGTTTCATTTTCTGAATAGGGAGTGTATTAGATTGAATTTCAAAAACATTGGAATAATTGGTGGGGGACAGTTGGGGAAGATGATGGTATTAGAGGGGAAAAAACTAGGGCTTCACTTTAACATTTTGGACCCAAGCCATGACTGTCCAGCCTCCTCCATTGCGGATCAACATATTATAGGAAACTTTTATGATCAGGAAAAAATCCAGAGTTTGGCAGAAATAAGTGATGTAATTACCTATGAATTTGAACATATTGATGCTGATATGCTAGTTGAATTAGAAAAGCAAGGCCATAGGATTTATCCTTCTCCCAGCACCTTAAAAATCATTCAAAATAAATATGAACAAAAAAACTTTTTACAGAAATATGGTTTGTCTGTACCGAAGTTTCAGAAGGTAGTCTCTATAGAGGATATCGATAGAGCTACTGAGGAATATGGTTTTCCTTTGATACTAAAAAGCTGTAAAGGTGGTTATGATGGGAAGGGGAATTATGTTATTAAGACCAAAGGTGATATAAAAAAGGCCTATGGGAATTTAGGTGGGAGCCATAGAGATTTAATGATAGAGGCCTATATACCCTTCAAAATGGAGATATCTGTCCTCATAGCAAGAGGAATAACTGGAGAAATGAAGATATATCCTTTGGCTGAAAACATTCATGAGAACAATATTTTGAAAACCACTATTGCACCTGCAAGAGTAAGGAGAGAAACAGAAGAAAAAGCCCATAAACTGGCCCTCAAGACAATGGAAATTTTAAAGGGTATAGGTATTTTCTGTATTGAGATGTTTGTAGACCAAGAAGATAATCTATTTATCAATGAAATTGCTCCCCGTACCCATAATTCAGGGCATTATACCATAGAGGGCTGCAGCACCTCTCAATTTTATCAGCACCTTCGAGGAATTTTGGGACTACCTCTAGGAGATACTAGTCTAGTGAAGGAAGCAGTTATGATAAATCTTTTAGGGGAAGAGGGATATGTAGGAAAGACAAAGGTGACGGGTGTAGAGAAAGCTTTAGCCCTATCTGGAGTTTATGTTCATATTTATGGAAAAACAGATACCAAGCCCAACAGAAAAATGGGGCACGCTACAATAGTTGATACAAATGTAGCATCAGCATTGAAAAAAGCAGATTATGTTAGAGATATATTAAAAATAATAAGTGAAGATTAAGGGTAGATGATAATGAAAAGTTTGGAGGGACATGCAATGAAAAGTCCAGTTGTGGCTATCATCATGGGAAGTGATTCTGACTTACCAGTGATGAAGGAATCAGCAGAAATCCTTGAGGAATTAGGGGTAGCCTATGAATGTACCATTGTGTCAGCCCATCGTACTCCCCATAAAATGTTTGAATATGCCAAAGAAGCTGAAGAACGGGGACTTCAAGTGATTATTGCAGGGGCAGGAGGAGCTGCCCATCTGCCAGGTATGGTGGCTTCCTTAACCAATCTTCCTGTAATTGGGGTTCCAGTAAAGAGTAAGACCCTAAATGGATTAGACTCCCTCTATTCCATTGTTCAAATGCCCCCTGGAATTCCAGTGGCTACAGTAGCCATTAATGGAGCTAAAAATGCAGGGATTTTAGGAGCTCAAATTATAGCCTTGCAAAATAAAGAGGTAAAGAAAAAACTTAAAGAATATCAACAAAACCTTAAAGAAATAGTAGAAAAAAAAGCTACAAACCTAGAGGAACTAGGTTGGAGAGATTATCATGTATAAAGTAGAAAAGCTGAAAATGTTATATCAAGGAAAATCCTAAAAACGTCTATAAAACCAATCATCAAAATAAGTACATTTAGCAATAGCAACAAAAGAGGAAACCAAATAATAAAGATTAAGGATGTATTTTAAGATGGAGGGTTTTAAACCTATAGATTTTAAATTAGAGTTTGGCATGTCTGAAGAGATAAAAAAACTAAGGAGGTTATTATAATGAAGGCGAAGGTTTATGTAACACTAAAAAAGAGTATTGCAGATCCCCAGGGTTTTGCTATAAAAGGGGCATTGAATAAAATGGGTTACGATAAAGTAGAGGATGTAAGGATAGGAAAAATCATAGAATTGGATTTAGGGGATGTCACCAAGGAAGAGGCAGAAACACAATTAAAGGTAATGTGTGAAAAGCTATTAGCCAACACAGTAATTGAAGAATATCAATACAGTATTTTGTAGAGGGGGACTGAAAATGAAGTTTGGTATTATTGTGTTTCCGGGCTCCAACTGTGATATAGATTGTTATCATGTGTTAAAGGATGTTATGAAGAAGGACGTAGAATATGTTTGGCATGATCGAGATGATATAGATGACTTTGATTGTATTGTTCTTCCAGGAGGATTTTCCTATGGAGATTATTTGAGATGTGGAGCAGTGGCTCAGTTTTCTAAGGCTATGGAACAGGTGAAGATCCATGCAGCAAAGGGTAAGCTGGTCTTGGGTATATGTAATGGTTTTCAGATATTGACGGAGGCAGGGTTATTGCCAGGAGCATTGGTGAGAAATCAAAAATTGAAATTCATTTGTGATACGGTGGCTTTAAAGGTTGAAAATATAGATACACCCTTTACCAACTGCTATGGAGCTGGAGAAATCATTAATATTCCCATCGCCCATGGAGAAGGAAATTACGTAGTGGATGAAACTACCCTAGAAGAAATGAAGAAAAATCAACAGATATTGTTTACTTATCAAGAGAATCCCAATGGTTCTATCTCTGCCATCGCAGGAATTTGTAATGAAGGGAAAAATGTATTGGGAATGATGCCCCATCCTGAAAGGGCCGGCGAAGGGTTGCTAGGTAATTCTGATGGTATAGGGATTTTTCAATCCATCATTGCTTATTTAGAGGGAGGGTCTAAGGATGCAAAATAGATATGAAGCTGTAGGATTAACAAAATCCGAATATGAGAAAATCCTGGAGGTATTAGGTAGAGAGCCTAATGAACTTGAATTAAATATGTATGGGGTTATGTGGTCAGAGCACTGTAGCTATAAGCATTCTAGAGGGTTGTTTAGGCATTTCCCCACTTCAAATGAAAAAGTACTACAGGGACCGGGAGAAAATGCCGGCATCGTAGATATAGGAGATAACTTGGCAATTGCCATGAAAATAGAAAGCCATAATCATCCCTCTGCCATCGAACCCTATCAAGGGGCAGCCACTGGTGTGGGGGGAATTATTAGGGATATCTTTGCCATGGGGGCAAGACCTATTGCCCTATTAAATTCCCTGCGATTTGGTGAAATTGAGGAGAATGATAGGGTAAAATATTTGTTAAATGGTGTTGTAGAAGGAATTGCTGGATATGGAAACTGTATCGGCATTCCTACAGTAGGTGGAGAGGTTTATTTTAACCATTCCTATAAAGGTAATCCTTTAGTTAATGCCATGTGTGTAGGATTGATAGAGCATGATAAAATCCATCGTGGTAATGCCTCTGGTGTGGGGAACTCTATTATGTATGTAGGTGCTGCCACTGGGAGAGATGGTATGGGGGGAGCAAGCTTTGCTTCTGTAGAATTAACAGAGGAATCTCAGGAAAAACGTTCAGCTGTACAGGTGGGAGACCCCTTTATGGAAAAACTTCTTTTAGAGGCCTGCTTAGAATTATTGGAAACCGGCTGTGTAGTAGGAATTCAGGATTTAGGGGCAGCTGGCCTTACATCCGCCTGCTGTGAAACCGCCACCCGTGGTGAAGGTGGTATGGAGATAGATGTACTGAAGGTTCCAAGACGGGAAAAGGGAATGCTTCCGGTGGAAGTCATGATTTCCGAATCCCAAGAGAGAATGCTTTTAATTGTAGAAAAGGGTAGAGAAGAGGAAGTTAACAAAATTGTAGAAAAATGGGGACTGTACTCTGTAGTTATTGGTAAAGTAACCAATGATGATTTGTTAAGGGTGATGGAGGGGGACAAGGTAGTAGGAGAAATGCCGGCCAACAGCTTAGATTCCTCAGGAGCCCCTAAATATTATAAGGATTATGAAAAACCTCAATATATAAAGGAATTACAGAACTTTAGCAGTGATGACATTGAAGAACCTCAGGATTACAATAAAATTCTAGTAGATCTATTAAAGGCTCCCAACATTGCCAGCAAAGAATGGATTTATAGACAATATGATCATATGGTACGAACCAATACGGTTGTTAAACCAGGTTCTGATGCAGCAGTTCTAAGAATACGGGGAAGTAAAAAGGGTATTGCATTAACCACTGATTGCAATAGTAGACTTTGTTATTTAGATCCAAGAGAGGGTAGTAAGATTGCTGTAACGGAAGCAGCAAGAAACATTGTCTGCAGTGGTGGAAAACCTCTGGCTATAACCGACGGTTTGAATTTTGGTAGTCCTGAGAAGCCAGACCGCTATTGGCAATTTAGAGAAAGCGTTTTAGGTATTAGTGAAGCCTGCCGTGAGCTAGACACCCCGGTTATTAGTGGAAACGTAAGCTTTTACAATGAAACCGATACCCATGCTATTCATCCTACACCTATTATTGGTATGGTAGGGGTTTTAGAGGATGTAGAAAAGGCATGTACTATGGAATTCAAAGAGGAGGGGGATGTTATCCTTCTATTGGGTAAAACCAAGGACGAGATAGGTGGTAGCGAATACCTAGCTAGAATCCATGGTATTGAAAAGGGAGAAGTGCCAGCCATTAACTTCGGCTTAGAAAAGAAGCTGCAAGCCTTTATTATAGAGGGAATCGAAAACAATTTAATTCAATCAGCCCATGACTTAAGTGATGGAGGTTTAGGGGTAGCGGTAGCGGAGGCAGCCATAGGTGGTGGCTTGGGTGCCATCATCAATATAGCTACAGATTTACGAAAAGACGTTGCCCTATTTTCTGAAAGTCAATCTAGATTCCTCATTACGACTAAGAAGGAAAACCTAAATACACTAAAGGAAATGTTACAAAGAATAGGTGCTCCCTATGAAATTCTTGGAGAAGTCTTAGGAGAAAAGCTACAATTCAACATTAATGATGAGCCTATCATTAATTTAAATGTTAAGGAAATGGAGGAAGCTTGGAGAGGAGCATTAGCATGTATCATGGAATAAACCTTGACGACAAGTTAAGGGAAGAATGCGGTGTTTTAGGTCTCTATACAGATGGCAATGATAATACCGCCAGACTTTTATACTATGGCTTGTATGCCCTTCAACATAGGGGACAGGAAAGTGCTGGTATTGCCGTAAATGATGGTATAAAAAGTTATTATCATAAGGCCATGGGCTTGGTTCCAGAGGTGTTTGATGACGAGGTGTTAGAAAAGCTGAAGGGACATATGGGTATAGCCCATGTTAGGTATGCTACATCAGAAGAAAGCTATGTTGAAAATGCCCAACCCTTTGTGGCTAGATATAGAGGCGGAACCATTTCTGTAGCCCATAATGGTAGTCTTATCAATGGTAAAAAAATTAGAGACAGCCTAGAGGTTGAAGGTGCCATCTTTCAAACCTCTATAGACAGTGAGGTTATTGCAAATCTAATTGCAAGATACAGCAATGAAGGAATGAACAAGGCTATAGAGAAAACAATGGCGTTAATTGAAGGAGCCTATGCTCTAACGATTATGACGGAGGAAAAGCTCTTGGGGGTTAGGGACCCCCTAGGGTTAAGACCCCTTTGCTTAGGAAAGATGGGGAACAATTATGTATTGGCATCAGAAAGCTGTGCCTTTGATGTGATGGGAGCTACTTTGGTAAGGGATATTGAGCCAGGGGAAATTGTTACTATAGATAAGGATGGTATAACCTCCACCTTCTATACAAAAGGTGACAAAAGAGCCTCCTGTATATTTGAGTACATTTATTTTTCCCGTCCCGATAGCATTATAGATAATGTCAGTGTCTACGAAGCCCGTAAAAATGCTGGCAGAATTTTAGCAAAACAATATCCCGTAGAGGCGGATTTGGTCATAGCTGTACCGGATTCCTCTGTGCCCGTTGCCATAGGCTATGCCGAGGCTTCAGGGATACCCTATGGAGAAGGATTAATTAAAAATAAATATATTGGTAGAACTTTTATACAGCCAAAACAATCTATGCGGGAGTTAGCTGTAAGGTTAAAGCTAAGTCCCCTTAGTGAAAACCTAGAAGGCAAAAGGGTTGTTATGATTGATGACTCTATTGTTAGGGGTACCACCAGCAGACGTTTAGTGGAAAGACTAAAAAGTGCGGGGGCAAAGGAGGTCCACGTGAGGGTTAGCTCACCTCCTGTAGTTTGCAGCTGTTATTTTGGCATCGATACTCCTGATAAAAATCAATTAATTGGAGCGATGAAAACGATAGAGGAAATTAGAAAAACCATAGGAGCCGACAGCTTAGGTTACATCAGTACCGACGGTTTGGTTAACTCTACAGGATTACCAAAGGAGAACTTTTGTTTAGCCTGCTTTAATGGGGAGTACCCTATGGCTGTTGATGAAGGAAAAGAAAATGAAGTTTTGGAAGATTGATAGGAGGTGAATAGCTATGGAAAAAATGACCTATAAAAACGCTGGTGTAGATGTAGAGGAAGGGCAAAGAGCAGTAAGCTTAATGAAAAACCATGTAAAATCCACTTTTACATCGAATGTTCTAGAGGATATAGGAGGCTTTGGAGGACTGTTTGCCCTAGATCTACAGGGGATCAAAGAGCCTGTGCTTGTGTCGGGAACCGATGGTGTAGGAACCAAGCTGAAGCTAGCCTTTCTATTGGATAAACATGATACGATAGGTCAGGACTGTGTTGCTATGTGTGTCAATGACATATTGTGTCAAGGGGCAAAGCCTTTGTTTTTCTTAGACTATATTGCTACAGGTAGATTGAAGGCAGAAAAGGTAGAAGCTATCGTAAAGGGTATAGCTGACGGATGTAAAATCGCTGGATGTGCCTTGATTGGTGGAGAAACAGCAGAAATGCCAGGCTTTTATCAAGATGAAGAGTATGATATTGCAGGCTTTGTTGTGGGTCTAGTAGATAAATCTAAGGTGATTACAGGAAACAATATTAAAGAAGGGGATATTATCCTTGGTCTTGCCTCCAGTGGATTACACAGCAACGGATATTCTTTGGCTAGAAGTGTACTGCTGGAGAAGGAAAAGCTTCCCTTACATGGCTCTGTAGACCCTCTAGAAGAAACCTTGGGGGAAGAGTTAATTAAGCCTACAAGAATCTACGTTGATGCTGTTGAGAAAGTAATGAAGACAGTTGCTATCAAGGGAATTGCCCATATCACTGGAGGAGGCTTTTATGAAAATGTACCAAGAATTCTTCCTGAAGATGTGGATGCCCATATAGACTTAGGCAGCTGGAGGATTCCGCCTATATTTGATTTGATACAGGAACGGGGCAATATTGAAGCTATAGAAATGTATAAAACCTTTAATATGGGCATCGGTATGATGCTGGTAGTTGATGAAAAAGATGGAGAAGAAGCTTTAAAGACATTGGAAGCCACTGGGGAAAAGGTCTATAAAATTGGCAAAATCCATAAAGGTAAAAAACAGGTGGTACTATGTCAGGGATAAAAATTGCTGTCCTTTTATCTGGTGGAGGAACAAATCTACAATCCCTAATAGATGCTATAGAATTAGGGAAGATACCAGGACAAATAAGTGTAATCATCTCCAATAAAAAAGAAGCCTTTGGTTTAAAAAGAGGAGAAAAACATGGTATAGAAACAATGGTGTTGGATAAAAACACCTATGGATGTAAGGAAAAAAGAGACAAGGTACTGGTGGAAACCCTTCTGGAGAAAAAAATAGATTTGATTGTACTGGCAGGATATTTAGCCATCCTTTCTTCAAATGTCATTGAAAAATATAAAAATAGGATTATCAATATCCATCCCTCCTTAATACCAAGTTTTTGTGGTGATGGTTATTATGGAGAAAAGGTCCATCAAGCAGTTCTTCAAAGGGGTGTTAAGGTAACCGGCGCCACTGTACATTTTGTCAATGAAATAACCGATGGAGGCCCCATCATTCTACAGGAAACAGTAGCGGTGGCTATAGATGACGATGTAAAAACGCTGCAAGAAAAGGTGCTAGAAATAGAGCATAAAATCCTACCCCTAGCAGTAAAGCTTTTTGCTGAAGATAGGCTGGAGGTTGTAGAGAATAGGGTGAAAATCCACTAAAGTAGAGGCTGAGGTTAATGCAATATATAGAATACAAATACCGATAGATGGGGTGATAAGATGATAAAAAGGGCTTTAATTAGTGTTTCAGATAAAACTGGCATCGTAGATTTTGCTAGGGACCTGGCGGAGTTGGGAATAGAGATATTATCTACGGGAGGAACGGCTAAGTTATTAAGGGATGCTGGTATTAAGGCTATAGATGTTGCTGATGTAACAGGGTTTCCAGAATGCTTAGATGGCAGGGTAAAAACCCTACATCCCGTTATACATGGGGGTATCTTAGCAATAAGAGATAGGGAAGAACATCAAAAAACCTTAGAAGAATTAAAGATTACCACCATAGATCTAGTTGTTATCAATCTTTATCCCTTTAAGGAGACTATATTAAAAGAAGGAGTTACCCTGGAGGAGGCCATAGAAAATATTGATATTGGCGGCCCTACGATGCTAAGATCAGCGGCAAAGAATCATAAATTTGTAACAGTGGTAACGGACCCTGAGGATTATAAAAAGGTAGTAGAGGAGATAAAGGTTCAAGCCGATACAACTCTGAAAACTAGATATGATTTAGCATTGAAGGTATTTCAACATACCAGTCATTATGATGCATTGATAGCTTCTTATTTAGGCAAGGATAAAGATATTTTACGAGAAACCCTTACATTAACCTATGAAAAGGTACAGGATTTAAGGTATGGTGAGAACCCCCATCAACAAGCAGCCTTTTATAGGGAGGTAGGACCTCAACGGGGGACATTAGTGGAGGGCATTCAGCTTCAAGGAAAGGAACTTTCCTTTAATAATATTAATGATGCCAATGGAGCATTGGAGCTATTAAAAGAATTTGATGAACCAACAGTAGTAGCAATAAAGCATACCAACCCATGTGGCGTAGCATCCGGGATAAATATAGATGAAGCCTATAGCAAGGCCTTTGAAGCCGATCCACTATCCATCTTTGGAGGTATTGTTGCATCCAATGATGTGATAGGAGAAAAAACAGCTGAAAGGATGAAGGATGTATTTTTAGAGGTAATTATTGCTCCGGATTTTACAAAGGAAGCTTTAGAAATATTTAGTGAAAAGCAAAACCTTCGATTAATTAAGCTACCCCATATAAAAGCTAGAGGGGAGAAGGCACTGGACATCAAGAAGGTTGGCGGGGGAATTTTAGTGCAGGATACTAATAAAGCCTTAATAGAGGAATTAAAAGTCGTTACCGAGGCCAAGCCTACAAAATCCCAACTGGAGGACTTAATCTTTGCCTTTAAGATTGTAAAGCATGTAAAATCCAATGCTATTGTATTGGTAAAGGATAAACAAACCTTAGCTGTAGGTCCAGGACAAACCAGTAGAATATGGGCATTAAAAAATGCCATCAAAAACAGTCAACATATTTTACGTGGAAGCGTATTGGCATCGGATGCCTTCTTCCCCTTCAGTGACTGTGTAGAAGAAGCGGCAAAGGAAGGAATTACAACCATCATTCAGCCGGGAGGCTCTTTAAAGGATAAGGAATCCATACAAGCCTGTAATGAAAAGGGAATTTCTATGGTGTTTACAGGGATGAGACATTTTAAACACTAGGGAAAATCAATGAAAAATGAAAAATGAAAAATGAAAAATGAAAGACAAAGTCAAAGACAATGATAATGAAAATGCAAAATGTAAAATGGAAAATGTAAAATGGAAAATGCAAAATAAGAAATGAAGAATGAAATTGGAAGTTAAAGTTAGGATCAAGAGCTATTAAAAAATGATTTGAGGGTTTTTCAATATAATTTCACATTTTAAATTTTAAATTTTAACTCCGCCGAAGGCGGCAAGGATGGTGAAGTGATGAAGGTATTGGTAATTGGTGGTGGTGGTCGTGAACACACCATTGTATGGAAACTAAGACAAAGCCCCAAGGTTACGGAGATCTACTGTGCTCCTGGCAATCCTGGAATAGATGCTTTAGCAAAGTGTGTAGATATATCGTCAGATAATATAGAAGAACTTGTAGAATTTTCCCGGGAAATGTCAGTGGATTTAACAGTAGTGGGACCTGAGATTCCTTTGGTGGAGGGAATTGTTGATAGATTTAAAGATGCAGGGTTAAATATCATTGGTCCATCCATGGCAGCAGCCCAATTAGAGGGAAGCAAGGCCTTTTCAAAAAGATTTATGGAAAAATACAATATTCCTACTGCTGCCTATCATGAGATAGGGAGCTATGAAGAAGCAATAGAGGTTTTGAAGCATTATAGCTTTCCTGTGGTTATCAAGGCAGATGGTCTAGCAGCAGGAAAGGGTGTTTTGATTTGTGAAGATCAAGTGGAGGCTGAAAAAGCCCTGCAGGACATTTTGATTCACAATATATTTGGCACTTCAGGTAGCAAAGTAGTTATAGAAGAGTTTTTAGAAGGGATAGAAACCTCAATCCTTTGTTTTGTAGATGGGAAAGCCATCGTGCCAATGGTCAGTAGTCAGGATCATAAGAGAATATTTGATGGTGATAAGGGACCCAATACAGGAGGTATGGGTACATATTCCCCCAACTATGTCTATACCGATGAAATTGCCAGCGTAGTGGAGACCACTATTTTAAAACCTACTTTAAAGGGTATTCAACAGGAAAATATGGACTACAGAGGAATTTTATTTATTGGGTTAATGATTACAAAGGAAGGACCTAAAGTTCTGGAATATAATGTGAGATTTGGAGATCCAGAAACCCAAGTGGTATTACCAAGATTAGAGACGGATTTAGTAGAAATATTTGATGCAATCCTCCAGCAACAGCTATCTAATATTGCTATTAAATGGAATAATCAAGCTGTAGTTTGTGTGGTACTGGCTTCCGGTGGATATCCAGATGCCTATGAAAAGGGAAAAGAAATTACAGGTATAGAAACCGTAGACAACAATACGATGGTCTTTCATGCAGGAACTGCCATCAAGGATGGAAAATTAGTGACCAATGGAGGTAGGGTTCTAGGTGTTACCTCCTGGGGAGAAGATATAGAAACCGCTAGAAATCAAGCTTATGACAGTGTAGATAAAATTTATTTTCACGGGAAAAACTATCGCAAGGATATTGCAGTGAAATGAATTTCACTGCTTTTGTGTTTTTAGGCTCTGTTAATGACAAATGTTGATATTTTAAAAAATATAGAAATGCTAGGGAACAGTCATCCTGAGGGATAATGAAATTTAACATAGTCTAAAAAATAGAAGCAGAATGGCTATATTGCTAATTTTGAGGATATAGCCATTTTTTTGTATATTTTATTTTCCCTAGAAAAGATTAGACATTTTTTTGAAAATCATGTTTGTCTTTTCTGTTTGCGGTATATCCTTTATAATAGTAAATGGAAGATAGATCAGTATGCTTTATTCCAGTAAGTCCCAAGGATTTAGCTAAAATAGCTATGGTATTTACTAAAGATGCTCTACATATAGATACAGGTGAAGAATTTATTTTTAAGTATATTTTAATATCGGCAGGGCGAGGATAAAAGCTTAAACAAAAGGGGCTGGAGGGCTATAATCATTATGTCCATGCTGGACAGAGAATATGGGGTGCAGAAATGAAGGACAACATCGTAAAAAAACAGGATGCTTATTGCATTAGTTTATTCAGTTTAATTCTTATAGCTGTTTGTATTTTCTTTAATTTTTCTTTATTTTTTGGTTTTCTTGGAGGCATTATATTTTCCTTCCTTTTACTACTGAAAAAGGGTTTTTCTGTAGATGATTTAGTACAAATCATCCTGGAGAGCTTAAAGGAGTGTGGACTCCTTTATTTGTTAATTTTATTAATTGGCGCCACCATTTCCATATGGCTATCTTCAGGGGTTGTTCCTGCCATGATTTATTATGGGTTCCAGTATATGCAAGGGATGAATTTTTTATTTTCGGCCTTTGTAATTACTTCTATTATGGGGATTTTTATGGGAACAGCTGTAGGAACAATAAGTACCATGGGAATAGCTTTGTTAGGAATTGGAAGGGGTTTTGGGGTGCCAGAAGGGGTTTTATTAGGGGCCATTGTTTCGGGGGCATATATCGCAGATAAAATTTCTCCTATTTCAGGTTTGTTAAACCTTACTTTGTCCACCACCCAAACCACCTATAAGGAAACTTTAAAGGCTATGACCCAAACATTAGTGCCAGTATATATCCTAACGGTCTTAATATATTATTATATAGGAAAGACCTACAATGTTAATGGGGAATTAGATAGCCTACAGGAATATCAATGGGCAATACTGGATGGATTTTATATATCTCCGTTACTATTATTATTGCCATTAGGAGTTCTATGTTTGACGATAGTAGGCGTGAAAATTATTCCAACCATATCCTTAGCCCTACTGGGAGGAATTATTGTCAGTACCAGTCTACAAGGAATGCCTGTTTTTGATGTGTTTCATGCCATGTTTTTTGGTTTTAAGGGGAATACTGCTTCTTCTGAGTTAAATAGCATTCTATTTAGTGGGGGAATCAAATCAATGTTTGAGGTAGTATTGATTGTGGGGGGAGCCATAGCATTGAGTGGCATTTTAGAAAAATCTGGTTTAATCAGATTGATGATCCATGAGGCTATAGCTAAAACAAAATCAAGGAGCAAGCTTATTTTTAAAACAGGAGTCATTAGCAGCATATTAACGGCTACAACCTGTGACCAGGCGGTGGGAATTATTATCCCCAGCCGCTTCCTAAAGGATAAATACCAGGAGCTGGGATTAAACAATAGAATTCTAGCAAGAACAATTTCAGATACAGGAACCGTCATCGCACCATTGATACCCTGGAATGTAAATGCATTAATTATTGGAATGATTTCAGGTGTTTCTATAACAAGTTATATACCCTATGCTGTACTTTGTTACCTTTTCCCCATCGTAACCATGATAGTGGGAAGTGAGTTTAAAATAGAAAAAGCTATCTCTATTGAGATGGAGTCTTAGAAATATTACTACTGAAATAGACGAATAACAGATGGAAAATCAACATAACAGTCAGGAAAATTTAAAGGAAACTAGGTTTTTATGGATTGAGGATTTTAGTATTTTGAAGTCTTTGAAAGTGGCTGACACCAAATCTTTAATTTGGTGTCAGCCATTTTTATTTTTTATAGTTTTTGAAGCTATCATTCCATTCCTTTTCATAAAACTTTCTGGAATCAAAGGCATCTACATCCCGCATCATATCCAAAGGCATGACATAGGAGTTCATATCCTTTTCGGGTATTTCAAAATCCCTTTGATTGTAGGTAGAATCAATAATATCCTGAGGATTTCGTGGAGCATGTTGTTTTTTCTTCATCAACTATCCCTCCTATTTTAGTAGTATCTGCAATAGCTTTATAATTAAAAATGGCAAATGATACATATCTATATGCTGGACCTTTTAAAACATAGCTTCAGGAAAGGATAGAGCACCAATAAAAGACCATGAAGAAAAGCCATCATTAGAAAAAATGATGGCTTTATGACACTAATTAAAAAGCAGGTACTACTGCTCCTTGATATTTAGTTTCAATGAATTCCTTAACCTCTGAAGAATTTAATATTTCAATTAAAGTTAGAATTTTTTCATTGTTTTTATCTTCAGAACGAATGGTTAATACGTTGGCATAGGGAGAGTTGGCATCCTCCATGATTAATGAATCATTTATAGGGTTAAATCCAGCCTCTAGAGCATAATTGGTGTTGATAATAGCAGCCTCAACATCATCCAAAGCTCTAGGTAGTTGTGGAGATTCTAAAGAAATAAATTTTAAATTTTTAGGGTTAGATGCAATATCCATTTCGGTGGCTGTTAAGGAAGCATCCTCTTTCAATTCAATGAATCCATAATATTGAAGTAATAAAAGAGCTCTACCGCCATTGGTTGGGTCATTGGGGATAGCAATAGTTGCACCATCCTCTAATTCTTCAATGCTAGTAAGTTTTTTAGAATATAAGCCTAAAGGCTCTACATGAACCTTTGTGGCAGCAGTTAATTCTAAACCATTGTTAGCTGCAAAAGTTTCCATATAGGGAACGTGCTGAAAAAAGTTGGCATCAATTTCTCCATCACCTAAAGCTAGGTTTGGTGTAACGTAATCAGTAAATTCTACAATATCTAACGTGATACCTTTATCTGCTAGAATAGGTTTAATAAATTCTAATATTTCTGAATGGGGAACTGGGGTGGCACCAACCTTTATTATAGCTGTTTCTTCCTCTGTTATAGCAGTATCACCACTTGTATCTTCAGCTTGGGTGCAGCCTGCTAATAAACTAATTACCAATAATCCAATAATAAATAAAATACTTTTCTTTTTCATATTGTTACCTCCTGTCAATTTTTTTAGCTAAAATAGTTCCTGAAATCTGTATGAACTGTACCATGACAATCAATACAAGTACTGTCCATATCATAAGGTTTTTATCAAAACGATGATAACCATAGCGTATTGCTAAATCCCCTAGACCACCTCCTCCTACAGCCCCCGCCATGGCTGAATAGCCAATGACATTTACTAGAGTAATGGTAATGCCTAGGATAATAGCTGGCATGCTTTCTGGAATCAAAACCTTATAAATAATTTGTAGGTTTGTAGCTCCCATAGCTTGAGAGGCTTCTATAACGCCTTTATTAACCTCCAATAGAGCATTTTCTATAATTCTAGAAAAGAAGGGAATGGTAGCTACCGTCAAAGGAACAATAGCGGCAGTTGTTCCGATAGAAGTCCCCACAATTCCTCTAGTAAAAGGAATGATAGAAATCATCAGGATGATAAAGGGAAAGGATCTCCCTATATTGACAATATAGGAAAAAATGTTGTGGAGCCCTTTATTTTCCATAATATGATTTTTTCTAGTAATCACCAAAATAATTCCTATAGGTGTTCCAATCAAAACAGCTATTAGGGTAGATATTGAAACCATATAAAGTGTTTCCTGTAGAGAAGGAATAATCAAGCTCAATAATTTATCCATTTTATAAACCTCCTACCTTTACATTTCTGAACAAATCCAGTGGTATAGGCTGATGTTTTTCGAAGGCCTTGTTACCCAATAGGAGATTGGTATAGGGATGCTGAGGTGTCTTAAATATTTGGTTTACACAACCCCTCTCTACAATCTCTCCGTCCTTTAACACAGCCACCTTCTTACAGATTTGTTGAATAACCTCCATTTGATGGGTAATCAGTACAACTGTAATATCTAACTTTTCATTAATTTCTCTTAATAGGTTCAAGATGCTTCTACTGGTGATGGGATCTAAGGCAGAAGTAGCTTCATCACTTAACAATATTTTGGGATTTGTGGCTAAAGCCCTGGCAATAGCAACCCTTTGTCTTTGTCCCCCACTTAATTGAGAAGGGTAATGATTCTTTTTGTCTTGAAGGCCTACTAATTCTAGCAATTGATGAACTCTAATCTTTATTTCGTCTTTTTTCATACCATCCAACTCTAGGGGATAGGCTACATTTTTCTCTACAGTTCTACTGGTTAGCAAATGATAATTTTGAAAAATCATACCCATATCTCGACGGCATTTTCTAAGGTTATTAGGAGAAAGCTTTGTTAGGTCGATACCATCTATCCGAACCTCTCCTGAGGTAGGCTTCTCTAGTAGATTAATACAACGGATCAAAGTAGATTTTCCAGCACCGCTAAGACCCATGATACCGTAGATATCTCCCTTATCTACGGTTAAACTGATGTTCTTTAAGGCTAAAACATTCCCCTCCTTTGATTCATAAAGCTTACTGATGTTTTTTAACTCAATCATGGTTTTACACCTCTTTCTATAAAATAAAAAAACCACTTTCTCGACGAAAGAGGCACCAAAACAATAGTTCCCTCCCTCATCTCTCAGCACATGATGTGCTGCTGGAATTGGCACCTTCGATCGTAATCGCGGTTGCCGGGTTTCATCGGGCCAGTCCCTCCACCTCTCTTGATAAGAGTGTTTCATTAAGTATTAAATTTTTATAATAAAAAAACCACTTTCACAACGAAAGAGGCATCAAAAGTATAGATTCCTCCCTCATCTTTCAACACATAATGTGTTGCAGGAATTGGCACCTTCGATCGTAATCGCGGTTGCCGGGTTTCATCGGGCCAGTCCCTCCACCTCTCTTGATAAGAGTATAATAATTCGATTTAATTTTTTACTTCAATCATAAAATACATTATATTAGTTTTTGGAAAAAAAGTCAATAATAAAAATAAAATAAATTTTTGTTGTTATTTTTTCTGTAGGTAACAACGGAGATATATTATTTTGTCAGAAAAATTTTTATTTAATTAAAAGGAAAAAGGAGAAAAAGGTAGAAGTTTATATTAAAATGTATGTTTGGGGTGAGATGATGTCTTATCAGTCAAGAATTAAAGATGGATTTACCGATGCGTTATTTGAAGCGATTTTAGAGCTAGAGACAGTAGAGGAGTGCTATAGATTTTTTGAAGATGTTTGCACCATTAAAGAAATTCAATCCATATCCCAAAGGCTAGAGGTTGCCAAGCTACTGAAGGAAGGGCGAACCTACATTGAAATAGAAAAAACTACGGGGGCCAGTACCGCCACCATTAGTAGAGTTAATCGTTGCCTTCATTATGGGGCCGACGGATATAAGCTAGTCCTAAAAAGGTTAGACGAACAACAAAAACAAAGTGAAGAAGATTTACAACAAGAATAAAAACAGGGAAATCCTAACATTAGGATTTCCCTGTTTTTAAGTTGGGTTCTGTTGAAAGATAATTGTTGATGTTTTATAAAAACCTCTCGGTCTTGTAATTGGTATCATTCCAAGCAATAGTGGAGGATATAATAATGGTTGCTATCAATTGAGATCCTTCACTACCTTCAGATACCATAGCATGACAAAAGCTCCAGCAGGTCTTATTATCATTATTTAGACGAAAATCAACAGTGATATTTAACATAATTTTATAGTGCTATTGATCTAAATGGAAAGCCTCATGTAAGATATTGACGGCTTTTTTTCCTGCCTCCTGTGGTACAAGGCAGGAGATAGTAGAATGGGAGTCAGAACTTTGAAGGATTTTAATTCCTTCCTTGGCTAAGGCACTGACAACTGTAGCCATAACTCCTGGTATTCCAGTAATTCGACAGCCTACAATAGTTACCTTACTACAGTTATTTAAAATAGTATACTTTACATCAAAATCCCTTAGTATGTTTTTAAGATTTAAGTTTTGACTTCCATCAATGGTGAAGATTTTTTTATCGACAAAGAAGTTAATCATATCGATACTGATATTTCCACAGGCTAGAGCCGATAGTAATTGGCTGTCTTTTTCAGGATTGGCCTCTGTATAAATGGATATCTGACTTATATCATCCTTATGGGTAATGGCAGTTAATAAACCTTTAGAGGATTTAGAAGAATAAGGGAGGGTACCATTTTTCCTGCAGTAATAAACAGTGGTGCCAGGATGGGTAGACATGGTATTTTTAATTTTCAAAGGGATATTACCATTTTGAGCAATTTCCACTGCTCTTGGATGGATAACCTTTGCTCCCTTATCGGCCATTTGAAAAACTTCATCATAATTCATCTCATGGATTATTTTTGCTTTTGGCACTACATTTGGATCTGCTGTCATGATACCGTCTACGTCGGTATAAATCTCTACACACTTTGCATTTAAGGCTACTCCTAGGGCCACAGCTGTTGTATCGCTGCCTCCACGACCTAGGGTAGTAATTTCATTATCCTTTGTAGCCCCTTGGAAGCCAGAAATGACAACGATTTTGTCCTCTTCCAAATGCTTTAATATTTTACTAGCATCTATTGATAATATGTCTGCATTACTAAAGCTATCATCTGTTAAAAGTCCCGCCTGATAACCTGTGAGGGCCACTACATCAAAACCAGCTTCTTCTAAAGAGGAGGCCAATACGACAGAAGAGATGATTTCACCACAGGACATTAAAAGATCTAGGTGCTTTAAGCTACAGCTGGGGGCATTTTCCAATACTAGATTCCTCAGGGTATCTGTGGCATAGGGCTCCCCTTTACGGCCCATAGCAGAAACCACAATGACCAGGCTGTAGCCAGCTTTTTTTCCCTCAGTTATTTTATCAATAACCATTTTTCTTCTTTCTCTTGTAGACACGGAGGTTCCTCCAAATTTTTGCACAATAATATCCACACAAACCACCCCATATTTATTGAAATTATTCATCCTTATATTTAAAATATGCTTCAATAGGATAAATGTTCTACAGGAACAGAAATCAAATTTTTAAAAAAGTATGGATGTTTTGGCTATTTAATATCCCCACAATAAATGTGGATTTTATAAATTCCAAAATGCACAAAATAGACCTCCATTTCATAATATAGAATGAGACACGATACAAAACTATGAGAGAGTGAGGTGTCAATAAATGAGTGATGCTGTAAAAGGAACAGGGGTTTTAGGAGGTTTTTTCAAAGGGGACACCAGTATATTGTTTTTCTTTTTATTGCTGGTAATAATCTTCTGTAACTGTCGTCTATTTAGAGATTCAGGTGATAGCCTATTATTCTTCTTATTAATATTGGTAGTGCTATTTACTGGACGGGGAATATGTTAGCATGAGGGTTAAATAACAAGACTTCTAGGGTTAGCTAGGTAAAATATTTTACTTAGCTAACCTATGGAGGTAACCATTTTATCAGTTTTAACATAGTATATATTAAGACTAGAGATAGTCCTAATAAGAATTATAAGGAGGGTGCTAATAAATGAGTGAAGTAGCTAAGAGCAATGTATTAGGCGGTTTATTTGGTGGCCAAAGCAGCATATTATTCTTCTTCCTATTGCTAGTAATAATCTTCTGTAACTGCGGTATATTTAGAGGTACAGGAGATAGCTTATTATTCTTCTTCTTGTTACTAGTATTGTTATTTGGTGGAAGATATTTCTGGGCTTACTAAGTTAAATGCCTTGCCAAACAAAAAGGGTAGAGTTTCTGCCCTTTTTGTTTTTGTAATAAAATACAGCTTTTTGTCAACAATAGTATTTGCTATAATAAACATAACTTTATTGGAAAATAATAAAACATATAAAAAATAATGGAAGGAGATAGATGTTTATGAAGCTTATATTAGATACCCATTGCCACACTTTATCCAGTGGTCATGCCTATAGCACTATACAAGAAATGGCTGCCTATGCTAAAACCATAGACTTTCAATTGATTGCTATTACTGACCATGGGCCTAAGATGCCTGGAAGTGCCCATAAATTGCATTTTAGAAATTTAAGGGTTGTACCAAAAGAAATAAATGGGGTGGAAGTTTTGAGGGGGGTAGAGGTAAATATATTGGATTATGATGGAAAGCTGGACCTTTCAGACAATGTTCTAAAGGATTTAGATTTGGTTATCGCCAGCCTACATCACCCCTGTATCAAATCAGGAACTGTGGAGGAAAATACCCATGCCCTCATCAACGTTATAAAAAATCCCTATATACATATTATCGGACATCCTGGAAACCCAGCCTATCCAATAGATATTGAAAAGGTAATAGATGCTGCTAAAGAGTACAACACCCTAATAGAAATTAACAATAGTTCCCTCAAACCAGAAACCTTTAGGGTGGGTAGTAAGGAAAACTGCTACAATATCTTAAAGGCATGTCGTGACAAGGGGGTTTCTGTAGTAGTAGGTAGTGATGCCCATATTGCCTTTCATATAGGAAACTTTTCTGTGGCACAGGAGATGCTAGAGGACCTTCAGGTGCCAGAGGAATTAGTGATGAACACTTCTGTAGAAAGACTAAAAGCAGCCCTGAGTAAAAAACAAAAGTAATTTTAAAAATCAATCTGCATAGGTATAGATAGAAAATTAATCTATGCAGGGAGTGGAGAAAATGATATGAAAAAAACCACTTATTTTATTACAAGAACTAGTTTATTGTTGTCTTTAGCTTTAATTTTTCAAATTGCCTTTAGAACCTTTGCCCAACCTATAGTAGGACCATTGATAAATCTTATTTTAATTATCAGTGTCATCAAGGTAGGGGTGGTTTCAGCTGTTATGATAGGATGTCTTACACCCCTCATAGCATTTTTAATTGGCATTACTCCACTACTACCCTTGATACCCTTTATTATGATAGGTAATAGTATTTTTGCCTACATATTTAATTATTTTTATAGGAAAGAACGATTGGCTAATGACTATAGGGCCATCATTCCAGCAGCCTTTGGGAAATTTATATTTTTAGCCCTTTCCATAAGATACCTAGTCACCTTATTTATTCCCCAGGTACCACTAAACCTCATAGCCGCCTTTACTTGGCCCCAACTATATACCGCCTTGATTGGTGGGTTTTTAGCCATCTTTATTTCAAAGCTATTAAAATAAACTTTAAACAAACATTAAATAAATCCCTGAGGGGATTTATTTTTGTGTAAAGCAAAGAATAACCAATGAAGAATTTATTCACAATAATAGGGTAAATCTAAATACTTGTAAGAGAGGAGGAACAAAATGCCTGAGGAGCTTAGAGTAAAAGAAAAAAATAATCTTGAAGAAACCCTACCTAAGGAGCATTATGATGAGCTGGAGGAATATATCAATAGCTTACCTTCTTTAGAGGGAAGATTGATACAGATTCTCCATAAGGCCCAAGATATTTTTGGTTACTTGCCAAGAGATGTTCAGTTGTTCATTGCAAGAAAACTAGGATTATCAGGGGCTAAGGTAAATGGTGTGGTTTCTTTTTATACTTATTTTACTGAAGAAGCTAGAGGAGAGTATGTCATCAACGTCTGCACAGGAACCGCCTGTTTTGTCAAAGGAGCCAATAAGCTTTTGGAGGAATTCCAAAGTAGGCTAAAGGTTTCCGTAGGAGACACCACAGAGGACAAGAAATTCACATTGAAGGATGTTCGATGTGTTGGAGCTTGTGGCTTAGCCCCCCTAATTGTTATTAATGATAAGGTATATGGGAGGGTGAAACCAGAAGAAATTGATGCAATCTTATCTGAATATCAATAGGAGGTTAAAGCATGAAGGCGATTAAATCCCTAGAGGAATTAAAAAAGATCAGAGAAGCTGCCAATGACAGACTTACTATAAGAAGGGCAGGAGAGGAGGAACATATAAAAGTAATGGTGGGAATGGCCACCTGCGGCATTGCGGCTGGGGCTCGTGAAACCTTTAATACTCTTTTTGAAGAGATTGATAAGAGAAATCTTAAAAATGTATATTTAGTCCAAGTAGGATGTATGGGTTATTGTCATGATGAACCTATTGTACAGGTAAATGTCCCAGGAGAAGCAGCTATTCTATATGGGAAGGTAGATAAGAAAAAGGCTATAGACATTATTGAAAAGCATATAGAAAATGGAGAGCTACTACAGGACTCCATTATTTCTAAATCCTTTCATAAGGCATAGAGACTGGAGGGAAGTGAATGAGGAACTATCGATTACATGTACTAGTCTGTGGTGGAACTGCCTGTGAATCTCAAGAGAGTAGGGATATAATTCAGAAGTTCCATGAAGAACTAGAAGGCGTTGGTTATGATAAAGAAGTCCAGGTAGTAAAGACTGGATGCTTTGGCTTTTGTGAGAAGGGTCCTATCGTAAAAATTCATCCTGACCATGTATTTTATGTGGAGGTAAAACCCCAGGATATTAAAGAAATTGTTGAGGAGCATGTGGTAAAAGGCAGAATAGTAGACAGGTTATTGTATAAAGAACCTAGCAATGAGAAAAAGATTCAAGAACAAGAGAACATATCTTTTTATCATAAACAGTTGAGAATTGCCTTAAGAAACTGCGGATTCATTAACCCTGAAGATATTCAGGAGTACATAGCTGAAGGTGGTTATTTAGCCTTAGGAAAGGTGCTAACCCAAATGACTCCAGAGGAAGTGATAGGCATAGTAAAAGACAGTGGTCTTAGAGGTAGAGGTGGTGGTGGTTTTCCTACTGGATATAAGTGGGAGCTAACCTATCGTAATAAAAACGATTTAAAATTTATTATCTGCAATGCTGATGAGGGAGATCCAGGGGCCTTTATGGACAGGAGTATTCTAGAGGGAGATCCCCATAGTGTTCTAGAGGCCATGGCCATAGCAGGCTATGCCATCGGAGCAGAAAAGGGCTACATCTATATTCGAGCTGAGTATCCCTTAGCTATTCACCGATTAAATATTGCCATAAACCAAGCTACAGAGTATGGTTTTCTAGGAGAAAAGATATTTGATAGCAGCTTTAATTTTGATATTGAATTAAAATATGGTGCCGGAGCTTTTGTATGTGGAGAAGAAACAGCCCTTATCAACTCCGTAGAGGGTGGTCGGGGGGAACCTAATGCAAAGCCACCATTTCCAGCGGAAAGCGGATTATGGGACAAACCTACCTGTGTTAACAATGTAGAAACCTTTGCAAATATTCCACAAATTATTTTAAAGGGACCTAAATGGTTTAACGGTATAGGGACAGAAAAAAGTAAAGGAACAAAGGTTTTTGCCTTGGCTGGAAAGGTAAACAACGTTGGTCTAGTGGAGGTGCCTATGGGGATTACCCTAAGGGAGATTATCTACGATATAGGAGGAGGCATCCGTGAAAACCATAAATTTAAAGCAGTCCAGACGGGGGGACCTTCAGGGGGGTGTATTCCTGAGGATTATTTAGATACCCCAATAGATTATGAAACCTTAAAGGATATCGGGTCCATGATGGGTTCAGGGGGAATGATTGTCATGGATGAAAATGATTGTATGATAAATATTGCAAAATTTTATTTAGAATTTACAGAAGATGAATCCTGTGGGAAGTGTACCCCCTGTAGAATAGGGAATAAAAGATTACATGAGATTTTAGTAAGGATTTCTAATGGAAAGGGAACAGAAGATGATTTAAAAAATCTTAAAACCTTAGGAAAAATTATTAAGGATAGCTCCCTTTGTGGCCTAGGACAAAGCTCTCCAAATCCTATTTTAAGTACAATGGAATATTTTCCAGAAGAATATCATGAACACATATTTAACAAAATCTGTCCAGCAGGAGTATGCTCTATGGGTAAAAAGAAAAAGCAGCCAGTAGTACCGAAATAATAAGGATAAAGGCGGTGAAATTTTGAAGGAATATGTTAAAGTGACAATCAATGATAAAGAAGTAAAGGTTCCAAGGGAATACACAATATTGAATGCAGCAGTAGAAGCAGGCATTAAGATTCCAACCCTATGTCATTTGGACCTCCATGATCTGAAAATGGTGAACCGTACCGCCTCCTGCAGGGTATGTATGGTGGAGGTGGAAAATCGTCCTAATCTGGCACCGGCCTGTGCCACACCTATTAATGATGGCATGGTGATTCGTACCGACACCATAAGATCTATCAAGGCTAGAAGAGTGGCGGTAGAGCTATTGCTATCCAATCATCCTACCGATTGCCTTATTTGCCAGAGAAATTTGCGGTGTGAGCTACAAGCCTTAGCCCAAGAATTAAATATTAGAGAAATCCATTATTCAGGAAAGAGAAACAAGTATCATCTAGATACCTCCAGTCAAGCAGTTATTAAAAACCAGGACAAGTGCATATTATGTCGTCGCTGTGAAACCGCTTGCAATGAAATACAAACCTGTGGTATTTTATCGGCTTTAAATAGGGGGTTTGAAACGGTGGTAGGCCCTGCCTTTAATCTACCTATGGTGGAAACCTCCTGTACCTATTGTGGTCAATGTGTAGCTGTTTGCCCTACAGCAGCCTTGACAGAGGTGAATCATACTCGAAAGGTATGGGAAGCCCTTCATCATCCTGATAAATATGTTATTGTCCAGGCTGCACCGGCAATACGGGTGGCATTAGGAGAACTGTTTGGGATGGAGGCAGGTACCATTGTAACAGGGAAACTAGCGGCTGCTCTGAGAAAATTGGGATTTGATCAGGTTTGTGATACAGAATTTGGAGCAGATGTTACTATTATGGAGGAGGCTAAGGAGCTGATCCATCGCTTGGAAAATGGAGGAAGACTTCCTATGCTAACCAGTTGCTGTCCAGCTTGGGTTAGCTTTATTGAGCATCAGTTTCCAGAGCTGGTGGATGTACCCTCCACCTGTAAATCCCCCCATATTATGTTTGGAACGTTGGCTAAAACCTACTTAGCTGAGAAATTAGGTATTGATCCCAAAAACATCGTAGTAGTTTCCGTAATGCCCTGTGTTGCTAAAAAAGCCGAGGCTGCTAGAACAGAGCTTAGTATTGATGATCAGGACAATGTGGATGTTGTTATTACTACAAGGGAATTAGGAGATATGCTGAAGGAAGCAGGTATTGACTTTGATAAGCTAGCAGATGAAGAATTTGATCGTCCTTTGGGGGAATCCACTGGAGCCGCCACTATTTTTGGTACTACTGGCGGCGTCATTGAAGCAGCCATGCGTACGGCCTATGAGTGGATTACAGGGAAAGAGTTAGAAAAAGTAGAGTTCCACCAATTAAGGGGCATGGAGGGACTAAGGGAAGCTACAGTTCCCCTCGATGGTCAGCAAATAAAAATAGGTATTGCCCATGGCTTAGGCAATGCTAGACAGCTGCTGGAGGATATCCGTAGTGGAAAATCTCAGTACCATGCTATTGAAATTATGGCCTGTCCTGGTGGGTGTATCGGGGGTGGAGGACAACCCTACCATTATGGCAATGATGAAATTGTAAAAAAACGACAGCAGGCTATTTATAAAGAGGACGAAAGAAAAACCATCCGTAAGTCCCATCTAAATTCTGAAGTGATAAAATTGTATGAGGAATACTTAGGAGAGCCCTATGGGGAATTGGCCCATAAACTGTTACATACCAGCTTTACCCCTAAAGAAAGAATATAGATAACAATATGTAATCTACTAGGTTAGTAAACAATAGCACCGGAGAAAATCATTATAATAAAGCTATGCATATGTTTCAAAATCCAAGTTAGAAGCCCTTGGTTGATAACTTAAAAATTTTCTAAAACAAATGTTAGTCTTCTTTTTAAGGGACACCAGCAAATAGGAAACATTGCATAGCTTAATAAATGATTAAAATCTTCTTATTAAATTTCGCTGATTTTTTTAATAGCCTCCATCAATTGTGCAAACTTTTTAGGCTTTAGGGATTGGGCACCATCGGAAAGGGCACATTCTGGTTGATGATGAACTTCAATAATAAGACCATCGGCACCAACCGCAATAGAAGCTTTAGATAAAGGCTCCACCATAGCCCACTTTCCAGTGGCGTGGCTAGGATCAATGATAATCGGTAAATGACTTAACTCCTTGATAACAGGAACAGCACTGATGTCTAGTGTATTTCTTGTGTAGGTTTCAAAGGTTCGAATACCCCTTTCACATAAAATCACATTGAGGTTTCCTTCCGCCATAATGTATTCTGCTGACATTAAAAGCTCTTCAATGGTGGCGGATAGTCCCCTCTTTAGCAAAATTGGTTTTTGAGATTTTCCTGCCCGTTTCAATAGAGGGAAGTTTTGCATATTTCTGGCACCAATTTGTAAAATATCAGCGTATTCCTCCACAACATCAAAGGTATCCTGACACATAACCTCTGTTACAATAGGCATTCCAGTGGCTTCCTTAGCTTTTTTCAGTAGTTTTAGTCCTTCTTCCCCCATGCCCTGGAAGCTGTAGGGAGAGGTTCTTGGCTTGAAGGCTCCACCCCGTAAAAATTGTGCCCCAGACTCTTTAACAGCATGGGCAATGGTCATCAATTGTTCTTCACTTTCTACAGAGCAGGGT
The DNA here is from genome assembly GCF_900100845.1 of Natronincola ferrireducens. Lineage (NCBI taxonomy): Bacteria > Bacillati > Bacillota > Clostridia > Peptostreptococcales > Natronincolaceae > Natronincola > Natronincola ferrireducens. The sequence continues at coordinate 421,897 of NZ_FNFP01000001.1, forward strand.
CCCGCCATAATAGCTACATGTCCCCCGCCTATTTTAAGACCGTCTATGTCAATAATTGTATCCTCAGGATGAAAAAGTCTGTTGGCAAGCTTATAAGGCTGTTGTACCCTCAAAAGTTTATCAACGTACTTATTGGCTTCGATTTGACTAGGGTTAATTTTGCTTGTATCCCCTACTAATCCTAATAAACAGTAATTTGCTCCTTGGGATTGGTGGACCTGACATCCCAAACTCGTCATTTTCTTTACAATTTTTTCAATCATCTCCTGTGGTGCTGTTGGTTTCATTACAATTACCATTTTCACTTCCTCCTTCATTTTCTTTAATATTTTTTTAAAATCCTTTAAAAAGCTGCTGCTCCTATCCTATTGATTTATAAAATAAAAAGGTGGACTCCTTCTAGGAGTCCACCTGTATAACAAAGAGTGAATATAGTTTTATAAAAACTATACTGGTACCCATCCTCTATTAATACTGTTCCTTAGAAAGAAATACTTATACCTATTATTTTTCCATGCAAAATAGCTGGCGCTAAAAAAGTAAAAGCCCCAGTAAAAGTTAAAATAATAGCTATTTAATTTGGTATTTCTTTTAATTGTATCCAACATAGGAATCACCCTTCATAGTTTCATATATTTTTAATATAGTATATGCACTTTTAATAAAATATCCAGCAATTTATAGAAAATTTTAAAATTAATTATAATGAAAAATATTTAAATTGTCAATAAAAAAATTAATATTTATTAAAAAATTCTTAAAAATTTATATTGACAAAATTGAAAAAGAATATTAGAATTATAAAAAAATAAATTGTCATGAAATTCTGTGATTGGAAAAAGTAGGTGCGTTCTTAAGCAAAAGCGAGTCAGGGGTGGTGAAAGCCTGATGCCGATGGACTTATTGAATGGTTCCAGGAGAAGCAGTGGGAAATCCTAGGAGAGTATCACATGCCGTAGGTCTTACGTTATAGAGACAGGGTATCGAAATAGACAGACACTATTTCCGTACCTGGGAGAGTGAGATAGTATAGACTATCTAAAATAGGTGGCAACACGGAGTAGAACATTTCGTCCTATATAGGGATCGAAGTGTTTTTTTGTTTCCCTAAATACTTAAAGAAGTTCACCTACAAAAGATAGTTTTACGTCTAACAAGGGTGGCAACACGGAATCAAAGCATTTCGTCCCTGCAGGGGATGGCGTGCTTTTTGTTTTTTTGGGGAGGTGGTTTTAATGTTATGAAGGTGGCTGGTGAAAGGTTTTAAAAAAATTTAAAATTAAAATTAAATTAGGAGATGATAACATGAAAAAACAATTAGAAAAAACATTTGGTGAATTTGGAGGACAATTTGTTCCCCCAGCTATAGTGGCGGTATTGGAGGAAGTAGAAAATGAATTTATCAAGGCAAAAGAGGATGAAAAATTTCAAGAGGAGTATAGATATTATGTAAAGGAATATTCAGGAAGACCTACACCCCTATATTTTGCTGAAAATCTAACACAAAAACTAGGGGGGGGAAAAATCTATCTAAAACGAGAAGATTTAAATCATACAGGAGCCCATAAAATTAATAATGTTATTGGTCAAGTCCTACTAGCAAAAAGAATGGGGAAAAACCGTATTATTGCTGAAACAGGAGCAGGTCAGCATGGGGTGGCAACAGCTACGATTTGTGCAATGTTTGGATTATCCTGTGAAATTTATATGGGGAAGGAAGATGTAGAAAGACAGGCTTTAAATGTTTTTAAGATGGAGATGCTGGGAGCAAAGGTTCATTCTGTAGCCGTAGGAACTGGAACCCTGAAGGAGGCTGTTGATGAGGCTATAAAGGACTGGGCTGAAAACATAGAAGACACCTTTTACGTCATCGGTTCTGTAGTAGGCCCCCATCCCTACCCTACTATGGTGAGGGATTTTCAAAGGATTATAGGAGATGAAGTGAAGGAACAAATTATCCAAAAGGAAGGAAGACTTCCCGATTATTTAATTGCTTGTGCTGGAGGTGGAAGTAATGCCATGGGACTGTTTTATCCCTTTATCGAAGATAAGGAAGTAAAAATCCATGGGGTTGAAGCAGCCGGTTTAGGGGTGGATACCCAGCATCATGCAGCCACATTAACCAAGGGAAGCATTGGTGTCATCCACGGAATGGCCACCTATGTCCTCCAAGATCAGGAGGGAGAAATTATGCCGGTTTATTCCATATCATCGGGATTGGATTATCCAGGTATAGGACCTGAGATTGCTTATCTTCATCAAATGGGTAGAGTGCAGTTTCAAGGGGTTACCGATGCTGAAGCAGTAGAGGCTTTTTATTACTTAACAAGATCAGAAGGAATTATACCAGCCTTAGAAAGCTCCCATGCCATTGCCTATTTAATGGAGTTAGCACCTAAAACCAATAAAGAAGATATTATCGTAGTCAACCTTTCTGGAAGAGGAGATAAGGATATTGATACACTTTTAAAGTTAAACAAAAAAAATAACAATCAATAGCTCTTTGTTAAAAAATTAGATGAAACAAAAAAACATTGCTTGACAGATGATGAAATATTCAGTAAAGTATTAAATTAAAATAAAATAAAATTTATTATTTTTTTACACCAAATATATATAAGGGAGAGAAGTAGCATGCATCCATTTAACAATATTGTCATCATTGGTGTTGGCTTAATCGGTGGTTCTATAGCATTGTCCCTAAAAAAAGCAGGATATAGAGGAAAAATCATAGGCTGTGATTTATCTCAGGAAGCCCTAGAGGAGGCTAAAGCACTAGGGGTCATCGATATGGGCTACAGCAGTCTAAAGGATGCTGTTCAAGGAGCAGATCTAGTGATTGTAGCTACTCCTGTCGGCTATTATAGTGGAATTTTTAAGGAAATAGCCCCTTTTCTCCCTAAAAATGTTATTGTTACTGATGTAGGTAGTGTTAAGGGATATGTGGAGAAAGCTGCCTCTAAGGATTTACCCCAAGATATTCAGTTTATAGGAGGACATCCCATGGCTGGATCGGAAAAAGGAGGTATCAAGGCAGCCACACCCTTTCTCTATGAAAATGCCTATTATTTTCTTACCCCCAACAGCAATACTAAAGAGGATACAATTAATAAGCTAAAGACTTTTGTTGAAATATTAGGTGCATATCCTGTAATCGTGGAGCCTCAACAACACGACAAAATTGTTGCCCTCATAAGTCATATTCCCCACCTGGCAGCTGTTTTGTTGGCAAATATGCTGGATAGACAAAACAGTATTTCCTATATACCCTTTGTAGGGGGGGGATTTAGAGACACCACAAGAATTGCAGCCGGCAATCCCCATATGTGGAAGGACATTTTTTTCTTAAATCAAACAGAGGTATTGGAGGGAATTGAAGCCCTAGAGGATATGCTTGAGGAATTCAAACATTTGCTGAAAACCCAAGGATATAAAGGGGTGTTGGAGACTTTAGAAAAAGCAAAATTAATTCGAGATAGTATTCCTCATACCTATAGGGATTACATACCTCCCCTATATGATTTAATCATTGATGTTGAGGATCGACCGGGAATTTTAGGAGAGCTTACACAAATTATAGGAAACCATAAAATTAATATTAAAGAAATCGAAATTCTCCATGAACGCCAAGGGGAGAAGGGGGCTGTAAGAATAGGTCTAGCTTCTAAGGAAGAACAGGAAAAAGCATTTTATATTTTAAGAGAGGGTGGTTTTCCCTTAACTTATCGCAAAGGAGAGATAGAAGATGTTGGTAACAAATAAAATACAAGGAATAGAAGGGAAGATTACGGTTCCTGGAGATAAATCCATCTCCCATAGGGCTGTTATGCTGGCCAGCATTAGTAAAGGAACCAGTAGCATTAAAGGATTTTTACGGGGGGAAGACTGTATTAGTACCATTAGCTGCTTTAGGGGATTAGGTATTGATGTAGAGGACAAGGGAGAAGAAATTATCCTTCATGGCAAGGGACTTTATGGCTTAAGGGAGCCTGAAGGTGTACTGGATGCAGGGAATTCTGGTACCACCATCCGCCTTTTATCAGGAATATTGGCGGGACAGGAGTTTTTAACGATTGTTATGGGAGATGCCTCCCTTCGGAAAAGACCAATGGCTAGGATAGCAGTACCCTTAAGAAAAATGGGTGCTATGATTGAAGGACGGGATAAAGGGAATTTGGCACCCTTGGTCATCAGAGGAGGAAACTTAAAGGCAATTGATTATACATCTCCTGTATCTAGTGCTCAAGTAAAGTCAGCCATTCTGTTGGCAGGTCTTTATGGAGAAGGGGATACCATTGTGAGGGAAGAAATTGTCTCCCGTGACCATACAGAAAGAATGTTAAAGGCTTTAGGAGCCAATATCAAAACCGAAAATGGTATTGTAACAGTAGGAAAATCAGAGCTTCATGGTGAAGAAATCCATGTACCAGGCGATATTTCCTCCGCCGCTTTTTTTATGGCCGCTGCCGCCGCCATGCCTAAATCCCATTTAGTCATTGAAGGAGTGGGCTTGAATCCTACCCGTACTGGAATCATTGATGTCTTAAAGGAGATGGGAGCAGATATTGAAATAGATAATCTGCAGGAGAAGGCTGGAGAAGAAACTGGAGATATCATCATTAAGGGGAAGAAGCTACAGGGTATTAGCATTGGAAAAGAAATTATCCCAAGGCTCATTGATGAAATCCCCGTTATAGCTGTAATTGCTGCTACTGCAGAGGGTAAAACGATAATTACTGGAGCAGAGGAATTGAAGGTAAAGGAGTCAAATCGCATTACCTCCATGGTAACGGAGCTACAAAAGGTAGGAATTAAGGTGAAGGAGCTACCGGATGGTATGGAGATTGAAGGATCTAATAGCATCACTGGAGGCAGGGTAGAAAGCTATGGTGATCATAGGATTGCCATGGCCATGGCTGTATGTGGTCTGTTTGCCAATGGACCTATAGAAGTAGCAAACAGTGGATGTATCGATATATCCTTCCCAGATTTCCAAAAAACATTAAAGACAGTTACAAAATAACAGGAAAAGGAAGGGATAGAATGAAATTAGGGTATTTGGGGCCCGAAGGTTCCTACAGCTATACAGCTGCAAAGTATTATGCCCCTAATCATATGCTGGTAGGGATGAAGACCTTTAAGGAGATTATTACAGCAGTAGAAGAGGGTAAACTAGAAGAGGGGATTTTACCCATAGAAAATTCTACAGAAGGAGCCGTTACTCAGGTAATGGATGCTTTGATGAAGACAGAAACCTCTAAAATTCAAGGGGAGCTGATTCTTCGGGTACGACATAATCTGTTGAGCATTGGGGAAGCTATTGAAGAAATCAACTATGTGCTATCCCACCCCCAAGCCCTTGAGCAATGTCGAGAGTTTTTTGCAGTCAACTATCCCCATATGACATTGATCCCCTGTGAAAGCTCCTCTACTGCCTGTCAAATTGCAAAGGAAAAGGGACGGCAATACGCTGCCATTGCCAATAGCTGGGCAGGGGAAAATAATGGATTGAAAACCTTATGCAAGGATATACAGGATAATGTCAACAATCAAACACGATTTATTATCATTGGTAAAGAATCTATACTCCCTACCGGGAAGGATAAAACCTCCATCGCCTTTTCCTTTCACGATGATTATCCTGGGAGTTTGTATAGTATTTTGAAGGAATTTGCCGAGGAAAAAATCAATTTAACTCGGATTGAATCTCGACCAGCTAAAATAGAGCTGGGAAAATATATTTTTTACATAGATTTTCAAGGACATCAGAAGGATACAAGGTGTCAAGGAGTATTGAATCGGATAGAAAAAAATATTAATAAATTAAAGGTTTTTGGCTCCTATCCTATAGGAAGGATCTATTAAGGAGATGATTAGATGTTTCGATTACTTACGGCAGGAGAATCCCATGGAAAAGGTTTAGTAGGTGTCATTGAAGGGTTTCCTGCAAATGTCCATATAGATATTGATGAAGTGAACAAAGACCTGGCCAGAAGACAAAAGGGCTATGGACGTGGCGGTAGGATGAAAATTGAAAAGGATAAGGCAGAAATTTTATCAGGGGTAAGGGGTGGGATGACCTTAGGAAGTCCAATAGCCCTTCTCATAGAAAATAAAGATTATGCAAACTGGGAACCCCATATGAATCCTATTTCAGTAGAAGGTGAAACAACAAAGGTTACCCAACCTCGTCCTGGACACGCAGATTTAACAGGAGCCTTAAAATATGGATTTTCCGATATCAGAAATGTGCTGGAGAGGAGCAGTGCTAGAGAAACAGCGGTAAGAGTGGCCATAGGTAGCTTTGCAAGACAGCTAATGAAGGTCTTTAATATAGAGGTTTATAGCCATGTCACTGCCATTGGTGGAGCTGCCCTAGAAGCAAGGGTGGAGGATATAGAAAAAATTAAGGGGGCTGAGGGCTCCGAGGTTCGTTGTGTTGATCCAGTGGTGGAAAAGGCTATGATAGAAGAAATCAAGAATGCTAAGGAAGAGGGAGATTCCTTAGGAGGAATTTTTGAAATACACATTACAGGAGTGCCTAGAGGTCTAGGCAGCTATGTTCAATGGGATCATAAACTGGATGGAAAGCTGACCTATAATCTTATGGGAATCCAGGCCATCAAGGGTGTAGAGATAGGTTACGGTTTTGATAATGCTCAGCAGAGGGGATCTTTGGTCCATGATGAAATATTTTATGAGGAAAACAAGGGATATTATCGTGGAACTAACCATGCTGGAGGAATTGAAGGTGGGATGTCCAACGGAGAAACCATTATCATAAGATGTGCCATGAAGCCAATACCAACCCTCTATAAGCCCCTTAAAACTGTAGATATAGCCACAAAGGAGACGGTTTTGGCTACAGTGGAGAGAAGTGATACCTGTGCCGTGCCAGCAGCGTCTATTGTAGGGGAAATGGTGGCCATCACCGTTATTGCACAGGAGTTTTTAAAGAAATTTGGCGGAGATTCTTTAGAGGAGATTAAAAAGGTATGGAAAGATTATATATCGATTTAGGTGAAAATAGCTATTGGATTCATATTGCTAGGGGGTTAATAGAAAATCTGAAGGAGTATTTGACGGTGGGGGATAAATTCCTCTTGATAACCGATGAAAACGTAGATAGCTACTATGGAGAGAAGATTTTAAAGGCTTTTAAAGGAAAAGAGGTAGAAAAAGTTGTTCTCCCCCCAGGAGAAACCACCAAGAACCTCTCAGTTATTGAAGGGATTTTAAACACTATGATTGATAGGGGATTCACCAGAAGATCCCAAATAATTGCTGTGGGTGGCGGTGTCATAGGAGATATTGCCGGCTTCTGTGCCTCTATCTATATGAGAGGGATAGACTTTATCCAAGTACCTACAACGCTATTGGCTCAAGTAGACAGCAGCGTAGGAGGAAAAACAGGGGTGAACATGCCCCAGGCTAAAAATATTGTAGGCAGCTTTTATCAGCCAAAGGCAGTTGTTATTGATACAGACGTATTGAGGACTTTGCCCCCTAGAGAGTTAATCAGTGGTATTGGAGAAGTCATCAAATATGGAATTATTTATGATGGAGACTTTCTAGACTATATTGATGCTCACCTTCCCCAGCTACTAAAATTAGATGAAGACATTATGCCCAAGGTGATTAAAGGCTGTTGTGAAATTAAGGCAGAAATTGTTGCAAAGGACGAAAGGGAAGTAGGTCTAAGAAAAATTTTAAACTTTGGCCACACCATAGGTCATAGCCTAGAGGCATTAACCCAATATAAAAAATATACCCATGGAGAAGCAGTTCTGATGGGCATGTACTATGAAACCCTTATGGCAAAAAAATTAGGCTATATTGACGAAGTTTATTGTGATGAAATAGCTGAAATTATCCAGAAGACAGGAATTTCTTTAGAGCTTCAAGGAATAACTTTATCGGATTTAATCGGTGGCATGATGAAGGATAAAAAGAATCATGGGGGAAAAATTTCCTTTATTCTACCAATAGGAAAAGGAAAAGTGGAAGAGGTTTTGCTAACAAGAGAAAAAATAGAAAACATTTTTTTCTCCTTAAATAAATAAAGTATATTGTACTAGGAAAAAGGTGGTGAGTCCTGTGGACATAGAAGAATTAAGGAAAGAAATTGATGGATGTGACATGGCTTTGGTTGAGATTTTTCAACGAAGAATGAAGCTAGTTTTGGAAATTCTAGAGAATAAGAGAAAAAACAACTTACCAGTCCTTCATCCCCAAAGGGAAGAGGAGATTATTGAAAAAGTATTAAAAAACTTGAAGGAGGATACCTTTGCCCATGAAGTGGAAGACCTCCTGATGAAAATATTTAAAATAAGCAGAAGAATTCAGTCTGAAAAGCTCTTTCCCCATAATATTGTGTTGATTGGGTTTATGGGGGTAGGGAAGTCTACTATTGGTAGGGATTTATCACGACAACTGGAAATGAAATACGTCGATACAGATCAATTGATTGAAGAGAGGGTGGGGATGCCTATCAAAGAAATATTTGAGAAATATGGCCAAGCCTTCTTTAGGGATTTAGAAAAAAATATTATAGAAGAAGTCAGTGGGTCTAAAAACAAAATCATTATCTGTGGCGGCGGTGTGGTGCTGAACCCTGAAAACATTAGGAGTCTAAGAAGGTATGGTAAAACGATACTGCTTAAAGCCAAGGCTGCCACCATTTATGATCGTATTAGCCAAGAGGATTCCAGGCCTGTACTGAAAGGAAGAATGAGTCTAGAGGGCATTGAACAAGTATTACAGCAGAGGGATAATGCTTACCATGATGCTGCCGATATAATCATTGAAACCGATAATAAACCTATTGAGAAAATCAGTACAGATATTATTACAGGATTGTATGAAATCAGTAAATAATTTGAGTTGTGGAAATTTAAAATATGATAAATTTCCAAAAATATTTTAAATGGAGGCTTTTTTAAACGTTATTGTTGATTTTCACATGCTATGAATTATTGAATTCTGTTATCCTGAGGGAACCGAAGGATCTAAGACTCTAAGATCCTTCACTATCCTCAGATGACAAAAGAGAAATTTTTTGGTAATAATTCGTTTAAGTTAAGGCCTATGATTACTTTATATAATCTACATTCCTTATATACACCCTTCTCTTCATGATTGCTACTAAGATAGCGAGGCTAATAATTATCATGCCAATGATAGACCATGAGATAATAGGTCTTACAGCCACCGTTTCTTCAGCAGTTCTTTTCAAGTATATGCCAAGCAAAGCCCAATCAACTACTAAAGCGTAGAAGATGTCCCTGTATAATAATATAAATAACAATCCCAATACTACCCCTACAGTCATAACGATAATCGTCCATACTACTGGGGAAATCCCAAACCCATCCCAATTTATAGCCACCAGGAAGGTTGTAATATTTGCAATAGTTGCGATGCTTATCCAGCCTAGGTAAACACTAAAGTTTATATCCACTAGCAATACCTCTGCTTTTTTCTTGGATGTTTTGCCAATTCCAAGTCTTCTATAGATAATGATTAAAGAAGTTAGCATAATAAGCATAATGATGACAGAGATGCCAATATATTGATAGTGCCATGCTAAAATCCATAGCATGTTTCCTATCCCTAATACAAAATTCCAAAGGCCAATACGATCTACAAAGGTTTTTGCGGTTTCCTGAGGCTTAAAAGCCACTATCAGCTGATAAACAGTAAATATACCCAAAAGGGTATAAATAAGACCCCAGATAGAAAAGGTTATGGCAGCAGGTGTAAAAAGATTGGGGTAAAGGGCCGCTACCTCTCCTGTTGTAATATTATTAATAGGTAGAAGATTGGCTAGAAGGTTCATGATTATTGTACCTAGAAAAGCCAATACATTAAGGAGGGCTAGTTTTCGTGTGTAATTCATAATTATATCACCTCTTTTTTATTAATTTATTAGCACTATACTTAATTAATACCCAAAATCTTTGACATTTAGTTGCAATAAATTAAGATTTTTGTGGAAATAAGGGGTTTTTTCTCCCCATAAAGGAACTATCTAAAATGCTGTTCTATAATAATTACGAGAACAGCATTTCTATTTTTTGTAAAATAAAAAAATAAAAAATTTTTTTCAAAAAACTTCACCACTAAAACCACTGAAAATGATTTAGAAATGTATAAAAAATGAGAATCAGTTTGACATAAGTTGCATTTAATCAAACAAAAAATATTTACATTATTTTACATAATACCATTGTATTTAATAGTTTAAAATAAAATACCTAAGGAAACCAGCAAATATAAACAATTTACAAAAAACTAATTTCTAATAAGAAAAAATCAAAAGAGAAGAAAAGTCCAATTTTTAAAATTGGACCTATCATTTATGGATGGACTACAAATGACACTTGCAATATGTGCTCAAATTCACGATATGAAGGCTTGAAACAAGGAAGATTCAATTGTTGGGAACGGGAGATAATTCATGGAAAAACCACGCAAAACAAAAGGAGAGGGATATAAAGTCTATTATATGAGATTTTATGGGTTAAAACAATTATAAACAAGTCTATATGAGGATAAACAAATTCTCTGAAACGTGATAGAATATGAAATCAATTGGACTAATCCAATCTTTGATTGGGCCACAAAAAGAGGTGGTATCAGGAAATGAGAATTGAAAGAAAAAGTGGGGTGCCAATTTATATCCAGGTAAAAAAACAGATCATGGAGGATATAAAAACCGGCAAATTAAAAATAGGGGACAAACTACCAACTGAAAGAGAACTATCTCAAAAACTAAAAGTAAGTAGGAATACGATCTCAACTGCCTATAACCTATTGGAGCAGGAGGGGGTCCTCATATCCTACCAGGGTAGAGGAACCTATGTTGCAGAGGAGGATAGGACTTGGAAGGAGCATACCATAAAGGATAAGATGGTTAAGCTTATCGATATAGCCTTGGAAGAGGCTATCGAGGTGGGCTTAGACACAAAGGAATTTGTAGCCCTAGTCCAGGAAATCGTTAAAGAAAAAGAGAGTTTAATAAAAAATGTCAATGCCATATTTGTAGAGTGTAACATAGAGCAGGCAAAACTGTTCACTGATGAATTAAACAGAATCACCAATCTTCATGTAGTACCTATGACGGTGGCTCAGCTACAAAATAGAGATGAGGTAGCAGAAAAAGCTCTCCAAGAAGCTCGAATGATTATTACTGCCTTTAATCATGTAAATGAGATAAGACAGATAATTGATGATTTGAAAATTGAAGTCTTTGGTGTTGCTAGTAACCCTAGCCTAGAGACCATCGTAAAAATTGCAAAGTATCCTAAAGGAACAAAGTTTGGACAGGTGTGTCTTTCAAAGGAATTTTATCTTAAGGTCCAATACGCACTGAAGTCAGCTGGGCTGGAAAATCTCAGCTTAAAGGCTACTATCAGTAAAGATGAAGAGGAACTTCTTCGTATCATTGAAGAATCCCATGTTATTATTGCTTCTCCTGGTAGGGGAGAAGAGGTAGAAAGATTGGCTAAAGGAAAAAAAGAAATTATAAAATTCAATTATGTACTGGATCAAGGTTCAGTGAAAGCAATTTTATCTAAAATATTAGAAATAAAAAGACATTTTTAAGGAGAGGAAATCATCATGAAGAAAAACATTGTACTTGGGGTTATAGGAGCAGATTGTCACGCAGTTGGAAACAAGGTTCTTGATTATGCCTTTACAGAAGCTGGTTTTGAAGTAATCAATATAGGGGTATTAAGCTCCCAGGAGGATTTTATCAATGCAGCCATTGAAACAAATGCCTCTGCTATTTTAGTATCATCCCTTTATGGTCATGGAGAAATTGACTGTAGAGGATTAAGAGAAAAATGTGAGGAAGCAGGTTTAAAGGATATCTTATTATACGCCGGTGGAAATCTTGTTGTTGGAAAACAGGAGTGGGCACCAGTACAAAAGAGATTCGAAGATATGGGCTTTAATCGTGTTTATGCTCCAGGAACCTCACCACAGGTAGGAATAAAACACTTAAAAGAAGATTTGCAAATCATTTAATCTAAGGGTGATAACATGAATCCAGTATTATTGATCGACTTTGGCAGTACCTATACAAAGCTAACTGCTGTTGATATAGACAATGAAGAAATCATCGCCAATACTAAGGCATTAACCACTGTGCAAAGCGACATTATGATTGGTTTTCAAAATGCCTATGGTTTGATGAAGGAAAAGTGTAAGGGCCTTAATATTCAATTTAATGAAATGCTAGCATGCAGTAGTGCAGCTGGTGGGCTAAAAATGATAGCTATTGGCTTAGTTCCAGATCTTACAGCTGAGGCAGCCAAAAGAGCAGCTTTAGGTGCAGGATCTAGGGTCCTTGAAGTATATAGCCATGAATTAACCCTAAGAGAAGTTAGGGATATTATTCAAAAAAAACCTGACATCATTCTACTAGCCGGTGGAACAGATGGTGGCAATAAGGATTGCATTATACACAATGCAAAGATGATAGCCATGAATATAAAAGATGTACCGGTGGTGGTGGCAGGAAACAGTAAAGCCAATGATGACATTGAAGAAATATTTATGCAGCAGGGTATTGACTATGAAATTACAGACAACGTTATGCCTAAATTAAATCAATTAAATGTTGAACCTGCAAGAGAAGCCATCAGAGGCATTTTTATGAAAAAAATTGTAGAAGCAAAGGGTATGAAGAGTGCCGAATCCTTTATTAATGGTATTCTTATGCCGACACCAGCGGCGGTATTAAATGCAGCAAAAATATTAGCCAATGGAACAGACGAAGAGGAAGGTATAGGAGACCTAATCATTGTAGATATCGGAGGAGCTACAACAGACATTCACTCCATAGCTGAAGGAGAACCAACCCAACCGGGGGTTATGAAGACAGGTCTTGAGGAGCCCTATGCAAAAAGAACTGTTGAAGGTGATTTAGGTATGCGAGTAAGCGCAGAGTCTCTTGGGCAAGCTATAGCTACAAGGAAAATCAAAAAATTTGCTCCTAACTTATCCTATAATGTTAAGGAAAGATGCAGTTATCTTGCACAGCATGTTAATGAAATTCCCAAGACTTCTGAAGAAAAAGCTTTTGATGAGGCCATGAGTATGGCGGCGACAGAAGTAGCAATGGAGAGACATGTAGGGGTGCTAGAGGATGTATATACACCTATGGGGAAGGTTTATTCCCTAACTGGTAAGGACTTATCCAACACAGGATATGTAATAGGTACCGGTGGTGTACTGATTCACAGTGAAGATCCAGCTAAAATATTGAAGGCTGGATTATATAACGAAGATAATCCAAAATATCTAAAGCCTAAAAAACCACAATTGTTAGTGGATAAAGAATACATCCTTTCAGCAATGGGTTTAATGGCAGTGAAATACCCAAATCATGCAATTAGAATATTAAAAAAATACCTTATAAACGTATAGTGGGAGGAAAAATTATGACACTTCAAAATAAAAGGTTAACAGAAGAAGAATTTTTAAAACAAAGACAGGAAATACTAACCCATTGGCCAACTGGTAAGGATGTAGATTTACAGGAAGCAGTGGATTATCTAAAAAAAGTTCCAGAACATAAAAACTTTGCAGCAAAGCTTAGAAAAGCAAGTGAAGAGGGAATCACATTGGCACAGCCTAGAGCAGGGGTTGCCTTAGTAGATGAGCATATTAAGCTTTTACAATATCTTCAAAATGAAGGTGGAGCAGATCTTTTACCAAACACAATTGACAGCTATACAAGACAAAATAGATATAATGAGTGTCAAGTAGGTATCGAAGAAAGTATCAAGGAAAATCGTTCTATGTTAAATGGATTCCCTGTAGTAAACCACGGGGTAAAAAATTGTAGAAAAGTTCTTGAAGCAGTAGAACTTCCTCTACAGGCAAGACATGGTACTCCAGATGCAAGATTGTTAACAGAAATCATCCATGCTGGAGGATGGACTTCTAATGAGGGTGGTGGAATCTCCTATAATATTCCTTATGCAAAAAGTGTTAGCTTAGAGAAAACTATCCTAGACTGGCAATACTGCGATAGACTTACAGGAATGTATGAAGAAATGGGCGTAGAAATTAATAGAGAGCCTTTTGGACCATTAACAGGAACTCTTGTACCACCAAGTATGTCTAATGCAGTTGCAATTATTGAAGGTCTTTTAGCAGCAGAGCAGGGTGTAAAGAATCTTACATTAGGATACGGACAATGTGGAAACCTAGTACAGGACGTAGCAGCTATTAGAACCCTTGTAGAGCAAGCATCAGAATACTTTAAAACCTATGGTTATGATATAGAGCTTACAACTGTATTCCATCAATGGATGGGTGGTTTCCCAGCCGATGAATCAAAGGCATTTGGTGTAATTTCATGGGGAGCAGCTACAGCAGCTTTAGCTGGTGCAACAAAGGTAATTGTTAAAACACCTCATGAGGCTATGGGTATTCCAACAATGGAGGCTAATGCTCAAGGTATAAAAGCAACAAAGCAAGTATTAAACCTTCTAAAAGGACAAAGATTAACGATGTCAAAAGAGCTTCAAGCAGAAATGCAGTTAATCAAAGCTGAAACAAAATGTATTTTAGATAAAGTATTTGAATTAGGAAAAGGCGATCTTGCAGTAGGTACTGTAAAGGCTTTTGAAACAGGGGTTATGGATATTCCTTTTGCACCAAGTAAGTACAATGCAGGAAAGATTCTTCCAGCTAGAGATAATAACGGAGCTGTTAGATACTTGGAGTTTGGCAACATTCCTATGTCAAAGGATATTAAGGATTTCAATAGACAACTATTAGAAGCAAGAGCAAAAACTGAAGGTAGAGATGTTAGCTTCCAAATGGTAGTTGATGATATCTATGCCGTAGGTAAAGGAACACTTGTAGGAAGACCTGAAAACAAATAATTTTATAAACTTGGGGGAAAACTGATATGAAAATTGTAGACATTATATGTTCAGCAGGAAGAACTGGATTTTATTTTGACGATCAAAGAGCTATAAAGCAAGGAGCAGATCATGATGGTTTTACCTATGTAGGGGAGCCTGTGACTGAAGGCTTTACAAAGGTTCGTCAAGCGGGTGAATCAATTTCTGTTATGTTTGTTTTAGAGGACGGTCAGGTGGCTTATGGAGATTGTGCAGCTGTACAATATTCTGGTGCTGGTGGTAGAGACCCTTTATTCCTTGCCGATGATTTTATTCCAATTATTGAAAAACATATTGCCCCAAAGCTTATTGGGAGAGAAGTTACAGGTTTTAGACAATTAGCTGAAGAAGTTGACAATATGATGGTAGAAGGAAAAAGACTTCACACAGCTATACGATATGGTATAACTCAAGGAATTCTTGATGCAGCTTCTAAGGCAAAAAAGGTAACTATGGCAGAAGTAATCAAAGAAGAGTACAATACAAACGTAGAATTTAAGAGAATCCCTATTTTCACTCAATCTGGTGATGATAGATACAATAATGTTGATAAAATGATTATCAAAGGGGCGGATGTTCTTCCCCACGCATTAATCAATCATGTTGATACAAAGCTAGGAAAAAACGGTGAAATTCTTAAGGAATATGTAACTTGGTTAAAAAATAGAATAGAAGCCCTTAGAGCTACAGAAGAGGAAGACTTTATTCTTCATATAGATGTTTATGGAACAATAGGTATTGCCTTTGATAATGATACTGAAAAAATGGCAAACTATCTTGGGGAACTTGAAGCGGCAGCAGCTCCATTTAAGCTTCGTATAGAGGGACCTATGGACGTTGAAAATAGAGATGGTCAAGTAAAAGCCCTAAAGGCTTTAAGAACAGCTCTTCGTGAAAAAGGAATTGGTGTTGAACTTGTTGCTGATGAATGGTGTAACACATGGGAAGATATCAAGTTATTCGTAGACGAAGGTGCTGCCGACATGATTCAAATCAAGACACCAGACCTTGGAGGAATCAACAATATTGTAGAATCCATCCTATATTGTAAAGACAATGGTGTAGGAGCCTATAGTGGTGGAACCTGTAATGAAACCGATAGATCAGCTCAGGTATGCACAAATATAGCTATCGCTTGTGGAGCAGATCAATGTCTTGCAAAGCCTGGAATGGGTGTTGATGAAGGGTTTATGATCGTAAATAACGAAATGAATAGAGTTCTTGCCCTTGCAAAAAGAAGAGAGAGCTTAATTTTAGAAGGGGAAGAACAGTTAAATAGGAGTGCTGTATAATGAGGGAAGTACATGTTTCTAAAATTACTGAAACCATAAAAAGACTTTGCATCGATACAAACTATTATCTTACCGACGATATAAGACAAAGGTTTGAAGAAGCAAAGGCTGATGAAAAATTTCCTATTGCACAAAACATTTTAGATATTCTCATTGAAAATGCTGACATAGCTAAAAACGAACAAAGACCCATGTGTCAAGATACTGGTATGGCTATTGTATTTTTAGAAATTGGTCAAGAGGTTCATGTTGTAGGGGGCAGTCTAGAGGATGCCATCCATGAAGGGGTAAGACAAGGCTATGAAGAAGGGTATTTAAGGAAATCCGTGGTGAATGATCCCATTGAAAGGATCAACACAAAGGACAATACTCCTGCTATTATTTATTATAATATGATTCCAGGAGATACCTTTAAAATCACCGTTGCTCCTAAGGGATTTGGTAGTGAAAACATGAGTCAGCTTAAAATGCTGAGACCTGCCGATGGTGTTGAAGGGGTTAAGGATTTTGTTCTGAAGGTTGTAAAGGAGGCAGGGCCTAATCCCTGCCCTCCTATTGTTGTAGGTGTAGGTATTGGAGGCACCTTTGACAAAGCAGCTTTTTTAGCTAAAAAGGCTCTTTTAAGATCTACAAATGAAAGAAATGAAAAGCCTTTTTATGCTGAGTTAGAGAAGGATCTGTTGGAGGCAATCAATGACTTGGGTATTGGACCTCAGGGTTTTGGGGGTAGGACAACAGCCCTTGCAGTAAATATAGAAACCTATGGAACCCATATTGCAGGATTACCTGTTGCGGTGAATATAAACTGCCATGCCACAAGACATGGGGAAGCCCATATATAGGAGGTTTAGTAGGATGAGTAAAAAAATAAGCATGCCTTTAACAGAGGAAAAGCTTAAGGACTTAAAGGCAGGAGACAGTGTATTGCTTACTGGAACCATCTATACCGCTAGGGATGCGGCCCATAAAAGACTAGTGGAGCTAATAGGGGAAGGAAAAGACCTTCCCTTTGATATAGAAGATCAAGTAATTTATTATGTAGGACCTACTCCTGCCAAGGAGGGTCAGCCCATAGGTTCAGCTGGACCTACAACCAGTTACAGAATGGACCCCTATACACCACAGCTTTTAGAAAAAGGGTTAAGGGGTATGATTGGCAAGGGAAAGCGAAGTGACGCTGTAGTAGAAGCCATGAAGAATTTTGGTGGTGTTTATTTTGCTGCTATTGGTGGTGCGGCTGCCCTGACAGCTAAATGTGTGAAGTCCTCTGAAATCGTTGCATATGAAGACCTAGGTGCTGAAGCTATTAGAAGACTTTATGTTGAAGAGCTTCCGTTGGTTGTAGTAATCGATAGTGAAGGCAACAACTATTACCAAATAGGACAGCAGCAATACTTAGAAACCCAAAGGTAGGTGTTAGGTATGGATATAAGGACTCCTGCGAAGGCAGGAACGATGGAATCCAATGACATATATATCATGGTGCAATCCAATGCTGAAGGTGGTATCGTCATTGATCTCGAAAGCATTGTCATGAAACAGTTCGGCAAACAAATTGAACAGGTAATTTTGGAAACTTTACAAAACATGGGGATTAAAGATATTCATGTTGTTGCTAAGGATAGAGGAGCTCTAGATTATACCATAAGAGCCAGAGTAGAAACCGCAGTAAAAAGGGCGATGTAAGGGGTGATTTGATGGAGAGACTTAGAAGAACCATGCTATTTATGCCAGGAAACAATCCTAGTATGCTGCAAAGTGCAGGGATTTTAGGGGCCGACAGTATTATATTAGATCTTGAGGATGCAGTAAGTATTACGGAAAAGGATGCAGCGAGAATCCTAGTAAGAAATGCTATAAAAAATGTGGATTTCTATGATTCTGAAGTTGTTGTAAGAATCAATCCCCTTTCATCTGGATTTGGTTTAAAGGATGCTGAAGAAATAGGTCGAGTGAAGCCCGATGCCATCATGGTAACAAAAGCAACAGAAGAGGATGTAGCCACAGTTTGTGAAATTCTGACAAAGGTTGAGAAGGAGGAAGGTTTTGAAGAAGGAAGCATAAAGCTTTTCCCTCTGATTGAAACCGCCTACGGATTGGAAAATATCCATAGCATTATAAAATCCTCCCCAAGGGTAATAGGTATTCTTTTAGGAGCAGAGGATTTAACCGCTGATCTTGGTATTAAAAGAACAAGGGAAGGGGAAGAAATCTTCTACGCCAGAAGCAAGGTTGCGGCTGCATGCAGAACCCATAAAGTAGATGCTATTGACACCCCCTTTGCCGATATGAATGATTGTCAAGGATTTGCAAAGGATATTAATAGGGCAAAATCCTTAGGTATGACAGGAAAGGCTGCCATTAATCCTAGACAGGTGGATACGATTCATGAAATTTTTGCACCCTCTGAGGAGGAAATAAAGTATGCCCAAAGGGTGATCCATGCTATGGAGGAAGCCCAGGCAGAAGGCAAGGGTGTATTTTCCCTAGATGGGAAAATGGTGGATGCACCTATTATTGCACGGGCGGAAAATGTAGTAAAAAAAGCAAAGCTTGCAGGCTTGCTTTAAGGAGGGATGGCTATGAAAAATATACTTGGAAGAGAAATTCCTGAAACCATCCAAGGGTACGGAACCGTCAAGCCCTTTCAAGGTGCTTTTGCAAGCTTAGGAGAGGTAGAAAAGAAATCCGTTAAGCTAAAGAGTACAGGGCCAAAGGAAGAAAAGGTGTTGTCATCTATTCAAGAGGTATTGGAAAAATGTAGCTTGCAGGATGGTATGACGGTTTCCTTTCACCATCATTTAAGAAATGGTGATTATGTATTAAACATGGTTTTAGATGAAATTGCAAAAGCGGGGGTAAGGGACATCAAGGTTGCCGCCAGTTCCATATTTCCAATCCATGCTCCATTGGTTCAGCATATACAAAATGGTGTTGTGACAGGGATCTATGCAAATTATATGTCAGGACCTGTAGCAGAAGCCATCTCAAGAGGAGAACTAAAAAATCCTGCTATTATGCATACCCATGGTGGTAGGGCACGGGCCATTGAATCCGGGGATTTATCTATTGATATAGCCTTCATCGCTGCCCCTACCTGTGATACCTACGGTAATATCAATGGTGTGGAGGGAAAGGCTGCCTGCGGTACTTTAGGCTATGCTGTTCCAGATGCTGTTTATGCCACTAAAACAGTAGCTATAACCGATAACCTTGTTCCATATCCAGCTTGTCCCATTGAAATTACTCAAGAGCATATAGATTATGTTGTGAAGGTAGACAGTATTGGAGATCCAAAAGGAATTGTCTCAGGGACAACTCAAATTACAAAGGACCCTGTAGGACTGAAGATTGCAAAAATGACAGCTAAGGTCATAGAGGTATCAGGACTTTTAAAGGATGGATTTTCTTTTCAAACGGGGGCAGGAGGAACCTCTTTGGCGGTTGCTGCCTATGTAAAGGAATTGATGAAGAAGAACAATGTAAAGGGTAGCTTTGCAGCTGGGGGAATTACTGGATATATGGTGGAGATGTTTGAAGAAGGGTTATTTGAATCCCTCTTCGATGTACAATGCTTTGACCTAAAGGCAGTGGAGTCCTATAGAGACAACAAAAGACATCAAGTAATGTCAGCCTCCATGTATGGAAATCCCCATAATAAAGGTGCTGTTGTAAACAATTTAGATGTTATGATTTTAGGTGCAACAGAAATAGATACAGCCTTCAATGCCAACGTTACAACTGGATCAAGTGGTATGATTATGGGGGGATCAGGTGGACATAGTGATACAGCTGCTGGTTCAAAGCTGGCAATTGTAGTAACCCAACTTGTAAAGGGTAGACTTCCTATCGTTGTAGATAGAGTTACTACTGTCACAACTCCTGGCGAAACCATTGATGTTCTCGTAACGGAAAGGGGTATAGCTGTTAATCCCCTAAGACAGGACTTGATAGAGAAATTAAAAACCACCAATCTGCCTATTATGACCATTGAAGAGCTTAAGGCTATGGCAGAAGCTATGACGGGAATTCCAGAAAAAATTGAATTAGATGATGAAGTGGTGGCTGTAGTAGAATATCGTGACGGAACTGTTATCGATGTTGTAAGAAAAATAAAGGATTGATTTTATGCATGATATTAGCATTGAAAAAATAGATTTGAATACTGATAAAAGGTTAGAAGTTGAAGATTTTCTTTCAACTTTTAACCTATTTTTTGATAAGGATATAGAATATACAGCTATAGCCAAGGCAGGGGATGAAATCCTCGGTACCTGCTCCTATAGTGGTAGGGTATTGAAATGCTTTGCAGTAAAGGAAGGACTGCAGGGGGAAGGTATTGCTTCCAAGCTGATTACCCATATGACAAATCAGCTTTTTGATAAGGGTATTTATGAATCCTTCATATTTACATGCCCTAAAAACCTTGCTATCTTTAAAGGGCTACAATACCAGGAAGTCCACACAGTAGATGAGGTTACTTTACTGGAGGGGGGGATGGCCAACGTCAAAAGGTATGTAGAACATATGTTTAAGGACAGTGGTCTAGGCAGGGGGAAAAAGGCTGCCCTTGTCATGAATTGCAATCCCTTCACCTTAGGCCATAGGTATCTGATAGAAACAGCAGCCAAAGAAAACGAAGAAGTGGTTATATTTATTGTAGAAGAAAATGCCTCTCTTTTTCCTTTTGAAGTTCGGCTTAATCTAGTGAAAAAGGGTACGGAGGATTTAAAAAACGTCCATGTTTTACCAGGGGGTAGCTATATCATTTCCTCCACCACCTTTCCCTCCTATTTCCTTAGAAGGGAAGATGAAAGATTAAAGGCCTATACTAAGCTAGATGCTGGAATATTTAGTCGCTACATTGCTACGGTTTTTAATATTACAAAAAGATATGTAGGGACGGAGCCCTACTGCAGGGTGACAGAGCAATACAATGAAGCCTTAAGAAATGTCCTGCCAACGTATGGCATAGAACTAATAGAGATTGATAGATTGGACAGAGAAAATAAGGCGATTAGTGCTTCTAGGGTGAGGCAGATGATAAAGGCTGGAGATTGGCATGATTTAAAAAATCTAGTCCCTTCAACAACCTATGAATTTTTAAACTCTCCCGAGGCGGAGGTTATTGTAGAAATAATAAAAAGGAGTGACACTCCCCATTGATGAATGCTATTCTGCAGGATAGAGAAAACAGATATAATGAGACCCTGTCTTTGATTAATAAATATCATCTTCCAGTAATCTGTGGTAAAATCAATTATCCTGGAAACAATAAAAATACCCTGGAAGTTGAGAAGTCCTTCAATGTTCTACAGGGGCTATTAATATCAACATTCAAGAAAAATACTATATACACAAAAGTCCTTTCGGGGGAGGATGGGGAGAGTATTTTAATGGTTGTTGATTTAAGCCCCTTGGAGGCTAAGAAAATAGGGGTAGCCTTAGAAATACAGCACCCCCTAGGAAGAATATTTGATATAGATGTCTATGGTGAGGATGGCAGATCCATAGGTAGGGAAGCGATAGGAATGGAAGGCAGAAGATGTATCCTCTGTAATGGAGATGCTAGAATCTGTATGAGGGCAAAGGCCCACAGCCTACAGGAAGTACTGGATTGTATTCATAAAAAAATCCGCAAATATAATGATGGAGGAGAAAAATTTGTCTAAGGATTTTGATGTGTGTGAATATATAAGTGAATTAGCTTTAAAATCCATGTTATATGAAGTGTCCACCACCCCAAAGCCAGGTCTTGTGGATCGGAATAATCCCGGGGCCCACAATGACATGGACTTTTTTTCCTTTATGGCCAGTAGTGGAGCCTTAGCCTATACCTTTTATAAATGCGCATTGGCAGGGTTAAAGTTTCAGGGTGTAGATATAAAGGGACTGCTCCATGAGCTTCGGCCAATAGGTATTGAAGGTGAGGAAAAGATGTTTCGGGCCACCAAAGGTATCAACACCCATAAAGGATTGATTTTTTCCCTAGGCCTCATTGCAGCTGCTGCAGGATTATATTATAGAGAAACTAAAAGCCTACCAATGAATGCAGGGGATATTTGTAATAGGATCAAGGAAATGACAGAGGGAATCTCCAATAAAGAGCTAGGCAATACACAGGAAGCAACCGCCCTAACCTATGGAGAAAAACTCTTTAGAAAATATGGGATTAAGGGAATTCGGGGAGAGGTGGAGGCTGGATTTCCTACAGTAAGGTGTTATGGACTGCCTATTCTTCGAGATCTCATGAAACAGAACCGAAATATTAATGACAGCTTGGTACAAGTATTGTTTCATCTCATGACAGTGACGGAAGATAGTAATGTTTTGGGAAGACATGATTGGGAAGCCTTAGACTATGTTAAAACCACAGCAACAGAAGTATTAGAGATGGGGGGTATGTTTACAGAGAGGGGCAAAAACAAAATCATAGAGATAGATAAAGAATTTATTAAGAAGAATATTAGCCCAGGGGGATCTGCTGATCTTTTGGCAGTGACTATTATGTTCTACTTGCTAGAAACCTCTGATGAAGCTTTAGTCCCTCTTGATTAAACATATAACAATTAACTATAGTACCTATAATATCTATAATGAGCCTACTATCATAGCAAAATCACCATACACTATTGATAGAGGCTTTTTCTATATTTTATAACCAATAGGAAATTATCAACATATTTAATGGGAAGATAAATCATTGATTTCCTGTCAATTGTTTATACAGAGTGTAGTTTTCCAAAGGAGGACTTTTCTAATCGGTGTCAAACACTGAAAAAATGTAAAAAATTGAAAGGATTTGTCAAAAAAATGTCGAATTGTAGCATTAAGACCATCAACAATGATGGACTTAGGAGGCATAATATATGACAAATTCTGAAATTATTATAAAATCCAAGTTAATCGACAACAGCAAAAACTTCTATAGAGAAATAGTTATGGGGCTCTTATTATTGATGGCTACTATTTATTTAAGCCTTCATAATTATATATTGGTTCATACGGTAGTTGAGGTTTTTAGTATTATTGTTGCATATATGCTATTAACCATAGCTATTAACACCTATCAGATGACAGATAATCATTACTTGTTATTTCTAGGAGTTGCCTATGGATTTATTGCATTCTTTGATCTAATCCATACCCTGTCCTTTAAAGGTATGGGGGTGTTCTCAAAAGATTTAGGTGATGCTTCCACTCAACTACGGATTATAGCCAGATATATGGAGGGCATAACCCTTCTAGTGGCCCCTATGTTTTTAAAAAGAAAAGTTAAGGTTAAAGCTACTATGGCTTTTTATGTTATTACTTCTGTCCTTTTGTTACTAAGTGTACTTTATTGGGAGGTATTCCCTACATGTATCGTAGCAGGGGGGGGACTCACCACCTTTAAAATAGTGAGTGAATACATCATTGCTAGTATGATAGCTTTAAGTGCTATCTATTTGACAAAAAATAAATCCAGCTTTACAGAAAAAAACTATAGGATGTTAATAGGGTCCTATATAGCAAGTATTTTATCGGCAATTGCCTTTACTCATTATATTGACGTCTATGATTTTGCCAATATGATAGGACATGTTTTAAAAGGGGTTTCTTTCTACTTAATTTATAAGGCCTTCATAGAAACCTCTATCAAAGAACCCTATAAAAAATTAATGGAGAGTGAAGACTGGTACCGAGGGGTAACGCAGATGCTGCCAACAGGTCTTTTTATCTACACCAACTATCAATGCATCTTTACGAATTCCGCCTTTCAGCAAATGATGGGGGCAAAGAGCCAAGAGGACCTCATAGGAAAAAGTATATTTGACTTTATTCATCCCGATAGCCATCTTAAAATAAAAAATGTAATACAAGTAAGAAAACAACAAAAGAAGAAGGAAGAGATTTATGAGGAAAAGTTTATTAAATTAAATGGAGAGGTTATAGACGTAGAAGTGCGAGCCATATTTTTGCCCCATGCCAATAGGGAAGAAACATTGGTGATTGTAACAGATGTTACACCTCAGAAGGAGAAAGAAAAATTACAAAGACACATTCAATATAAACAGCAGCAGTTGAAGGAATCTATAGAATATGATAAGTTGAAAACCGAGTTTTTCAGCAACTTATCCCATGAAATGAGGACCCCCTTAAATGTTATCTTTGGTACTGTTCAACTATTAGACCTTCAATTTCAGGCCCATGATCCTTCAAAAAAAATGCAGAAACAAATGAAGGTTCTAAAGCAAAATTGTTATCGTATGCTGAAGTTAATCAATAACCTTTTAGATATTACTAAAATAGATGCTGGGTACTTTGAAACAGGCTTTGAAAACTGCAATATCGTCAGTATTATAGAAGATATAACAGATTCTGTCATACCCTATGGAGAAAACAAAGGAATTACATTTTTATTTGATACAGATATAGAGGAAAAAATAATGGCGGTTGATATCAATGGAATCGAGAGGATTATGTTAAACCTGCTGTCCAATGCCATTAAATTTACTGATGCTGGGGGCAGTGTTAATGTAAATATTTATGACAAAACAGAAAAAATTGTTATTGTTATCAAGGATACTGGAAGTGGTATTCCACCTGATAAACTGCCCTTTGTATTTGATAGATTTCGACAAGCCAATGAGTCTCTCAAGAAAAATCATCAAGGAACTGGCATAGGTCTATCTCTTGTGGAGTCCTTAGTAAAAATTCACGATGGTGACATTCGAGTGGAAAGTGAAGTAGACAAGGGAACCTCCGTCTTTATAGAATTACCTGTAACGCTCCAGAAGAATCTCGAGGAAACCACTGCTAGCTTGGAGGATATAGAGGAAAATTTAGTGGAAAAAATTAATATAGAGTTTTCTGATATATATACTATAAAATAAAAAATCAGCACCACCTAAATTATGGGTGGTGCTGATTTTTACAATAGGTTTCTTTTATAAAAAATGTAGAAAGGGTGCCTATGATTACAGCTATAAAACAATAAAGAAAGGCTCTTTGATAAAGAAGGTTGGTTTGGAGGGTGGTACCATACTTATCCAAAACCCTTCCTAGCATGGGGGGAAGTAGGGCCGCCCCAAAAAATCCTCCCATGTTGACAATAGAGGTTGAAAGACCAGTGGAGGAGGGATGGTTTAATTCCTTGGCACATGCCCAGCCTAAAACCACACCAGCGGAACTAAAGCCCATCATAAAATAGAGAGGATATAAAAGGCCTATAGGAGGTTTTCCTTGGTTTATAAAAAGAAAGACACCCCAGCTTATTGCATTGATACTACAAAAAACCATCATGGGTAGCTTTCGTCTTTTAAGACCATCAGATATTTTTCCTGCCGCCATACACCCTATAGCATGGGCTACCACCATAACAACAAGGTAATTGGGAGCTTCCGAGGGAGAAAAACCATAAAGATTTATTAAGTAGCTTTGTCCCCAGGTTCCTGTAAGGGTTAAGTAAGATCCAAAAACCCCAGCAAAGACAAAAAATGGTGGCCATGTATAGGGATTAAGAAGTATTTCAACTAAGCTTTCCTTTAAGGAGGCGGTTCTAATGGGAGGGTGCTTTGAGTAACTATATACAGCAGAAAATCCCTTATCATCAGGAGTATTTCTTACAACTGCATAACATAAAAAGGCAATAAACATGCTGATGATACCTATCCCAATAAAAGTTGTTCTCCATGTAAAATAGCCTACAGCTAAGGCCAAAGGAGTCTGGGCTAAAGCCCCTCCTAAATTTCCCATGAAAGTAGTCATCCCAGACATGGTGGCAAATCTTTCCTCCTCAAACCATTGGGAGAGGACTTTAAGAATAGAAATAAGAACCACCGAGACCCCCAATCCCACCATAAGACGACCTAAAAAAACATAATGAATAGTAGGTCCAATACCAAAAAGGATGGAGCCTAAGGCTGCTAAGAAGGTACCAATGGTTACGGTTTTTCTAGCCCCTAAAGTATCGGCTAAAATGCCGGAGGGAATCTGCATGAAGAGATAGGCATAAAAATAAGTGGACCCTAAATAACCAAAGGTGGCACTTGTAATATGAAAGGTATCCGTAAGATTCTCTCGTACTACACCCAATGCCATACGATGAAAAAACACGATAAGATAAGCTAAAATTAAAATCCACCATACAAGCCAACGATAAGTATTAAATTTCTTCTTTGATTGATTGTTTATTATTACCATTCTATTCTCCTGTCCTACATCTGTTATAGTATAATATCAATAGAGCTAGTATTCTCTATATATATTTTCTTTTCCTTCTATAGTTAAAACAATTTTACAAGACAAGCTATAAGCTTTCTAAGAAATATATCGGAAAATATTTCTTTAATTATTAAAATATAGTAGCAAAAAACTAAAGAAATATGTTAAAATTTTAACTAAGGACTGAAAGACTGGGGGTTCAAGTTTTAAGAAATACAACATAGAGGTAATCTTGGAAGGATAAGGGGGAAAATAACAATGATTAGTATCAAAAACAATTCTAATGATCCACATTTCAATTTAGCATTGGAGGAATATGCCTTAAAGTATTTAAATCCTGAAGAAAATTATGTCATACTATGGCAAAATGAACCCTCCGTCATCATAGGAAGAAATCAAAACACCATAGAGGAAATCAATACCACTTATGTAAAGGAAAAAGGCATAAATGTTGTTAGGAGACTTTCCGGCGGCGGAGCTGTTTATCATGACTTTGGCAATCTAAACTTCACCTTTATTGTCACTATTAAAGATGAAGGGGATGTCAATAACTTCAAAAAATTCACAGAACCAGTCATCAAGGCCCTTGCCAAATTTGGAATTGAAGCAGAGCTTTCGGGAAGAAATGATATTACAATAGATGGCAAAAAGTTTTCCGGCAATGCCCAATATTTCTATAAAAATCGTCTCCTGCATCATGGAACCATCCTTTTTGACTCCAATTTAGGTGTAGTCCAGGAGACATTGAATGTTAAACAGGAGAAAATAGAGTCTAAGGGAGTTAAATCGGTAAAAAGCAGGGTAACCAATATCCACCCCTATTTGAAGGAGAAGATTACAGTTGATGCTTTTAAGGAAGCCCTATTGAACTACCTACTAGAAGGAGAAGAAGATAAAAAACAGTATACTCTAACCAAAGAAGATTTAAGGAAAATTAAAGAACTGATGGAGGAAAGATACCTAAAGTGGGGGTGGAACTACGGGGAATCCCCTAAATATAGTATTCAAAAAAATAAACGGTTCATCTGGGGTGGCTTAGATTTAAGATTAGAGGTAAAATCAGGAATTATCCAAGACTGTGTTATCTATGGGGATTTCTTTGGTCATCATGAGATTTCCACATTAACAGAGAAATTAAAGGGTATACAATATAGAGAAGAGGAAGTGGCAGAGGCTTTAAAGAATATAGATCTATCCCCTTACTTTAAGGGAATAGAAGAAGGGGATTTTCTAGCATGTATGTTTTCTTAAGGGTCGGTTAAATTCTGGTGTTGATTTTAGATTAGCTATGTTAAACTATATTAAAATTTCAAAGATTTTCAGTGGACTTGTGTAGAATGATATAATAATACATAAGATGGAAAATATGCATTAGAACCTATGAGAAAGGAGTCATTATGAAAGTAGCAATAAATAAAAAAGTTCTTCTGTATCTTGTTACAATGGTTATGACTTATATGATAATTAGTCTTATAATTAAAGGCTCATTTTCTAATATTGAGTGGGATGTGATATTAGTTATGTGTTCAGTATCTTTTGTAACTCTTATAATAATGGGAGGTATAAAAGAAAAAAATAAGTAATTCGCAATTTCTATTCTATGCGACATAAAACATATAAAAAAAAGAATGACTATA
Organism: Natronincola ferrireducens; assembly: GCF_900100845.1. NCBI lineage: Bacteria > Bacillati > Bacillota > Clostridia > Peptostreptococcales > Natronincolaceae > Natronincola > Natronincola ferrireducens. The sequence continues at coordinate 449,959 of NZ_FNFP01000001.1, forward strand.
TATTTGTAGTTTCAGTAATATAGGCATTCTTTTTTTAGTTTTTTAAAATATCAACATCTATCTTTAACTGAACTGTTTTTTTATATTGTAGCAAGTTTTTCTATTGAACGCATTAATTGGGCAAACTTTTCTGGTCTGAGGGATTGGGCTCCATCCGATAAAGCACATTCCGGCTGATGATGGACTTCGATAATCAATCCATCAGCACCTACTGCAATGGAGGCTTTAGATAAAGGCTCCACCATAGACCATTTACCAGTGGCATGACTAGGGTCAATAATAATTGGCAAATGGCTTAGTTCTTTAATGACAGGAACAGCACTGATATCTAATGTATTTCTTGTATAGGTTTCAAAGGTACGAATTCCCCTCTCACAAAGAATAATATTTGGGTTACCATGAGCCATGATATATTCAGCTGACATTAGCAATTCTTCAATAGTGGCAGATAAACCTCTTTTCAATAAAATAGGTCGGGGGCTTTTGCCACATCGCTTCAGTAAAGAAAAGTTCTGCATGTTTCTAGCACCAATTTGAAGAATATCTGTGTATTCCTCCACTACATCAAAGGTATCCTGCCCCATTACCTCTGTTACAATGGGCATGCCTGTGATTTCCTTAGCTTTTTTTAAAAGTTTCAGTCCTTCCTCCTGCATTCCCTGGAAGCTGTAGGGGGAAGTTCTAGGCTTATAGGCACCACCCCTTAACATGTGGGCCCCTTCTTTTTTAACTGCATGGGCAATCGTCATCAACTGTTCTTCACTTTCCACAGAGCAAGGTCCTGCCATAATAGCAATATTTCCTCCCCCTACTTTCACACCATCTATTTCAATAATAGTATCCTCAGGATGAAAAAGTCTACTGGCAAGCTTGAAGGGATGTTGTACCTTTAATAGCCTTTCAACATATTCATTTGCTTCAATTTGGTTTGGGTTGATTTTACTGGTGTCTCCAACTAAACCCAATATCGTGTAATTCTCTCCTTGGGTTATACGAACGTCACATCCTAAACTAACCATTTTCTTTGATATTTTTTCAATCATTTCCTGTGGTGCACCGGGTTTCATAACAATAACCATAATAACATCCTCCTTAATTTTTAAATGCATAGAATTTTAATTGAAATGAAAAAAAGTGGACTCCCTCTAAGAGTCCACTTTATGTACTAAAGTTAGAAATATAGTTTTCGCCCTATACCAGTATGAACCATTGATTCATGCTGTTTCTTAGAAAGATTTCTTTATACCTATTAAATTGGTATGGAAAATAACCAGCGCTAAAAAAGTAAAAGCCCCAGTAAAAGTTAAAGAAATAGATATAAAGTTGTGGGATTTTTTTAGTAATATCTAGCATTGGAATCACCCTTCAAGTTATATATACTTAATAGTATAAAATTAGTATAAAATCTTCTAAAAACAATACATATTTTCAAAACAATTTAATTAATTTTAAATTATTTAAATTATACTTAAATAGCTTCCTGTTGTCAATAAAAACTTTTAAACTCCATCCTTGAAAACAGTAGGAAAAGCAATTAGCTGTGGAAATATCAAGGTAGGCTATGGGGAAAACATGGGTCTAGAGGGGATAGAAAGAAAATAGGCGTTACAGGTAAAAATAAATTTTGTATAAGATAAAGAAGATTGTACACCTTAAAGTGGGTAATAAAGATGGCATAAATGATAAAAATTGAATAACCTTCTGAAATAAGGTAAGATAATAGATATTAATATACTGAAGGGAGCACTAAGATTTATGAATTTATCACATATGAATGATGAGCAGCGGAGGGCTGTGGAACATACAGAGGGGCCATTATTAGTCTTGGCAGGGGCTGGCTCCGGAAAGACGAGGGTACTAACCCATCGTATCGCCTATCTTGTGGAGGAAAAGGGAGTATCTCCCTATAGCATATTAGCTATCACCTTCACCAACAAAGCCGCCAAGGAAATGAAGGAAAGACTGGAGAGATTAATGGAGGGAGACTTTAAAGACCTATGGGTCAGTACCTTCCACTCCACCTGTGTTCGGATTCTTAGAAGGGATATAGAAAAAATTGGCTATGAAAGGAATTTTGTTATCTATGACACCTCTGATCAACAGACGGTTATGAAGGAATGTATGAAGAAGCTGAAGGTAGACGAAAAGAAGCTAAACCCAAGGGCGGCTCTAGGGGCCATCGGCAGGGCGAAGGACCGTTTAATTACCCCCAGCGAATATGCAAAGGAGTTCGGCAGTGACTATCCCAACAACCTTATATTAGACCTCTATAGGTTATATCAGAAAACCTTAAAGGGTAACAATGCTCTAGATTTTGATGACCTAATTATGAAGACAGTGGAGCTTTTACAACAAAATCCAGCAGACCTTCACTATTATCAAAATAAGTTTAAGTATATATTGGTGGATGAGTTTCAGGATACCAATATGGCCCAGTATACCCTCGTCAGCATGCTGGCCCGTCAGCATCAAAATCTCTGTGTGGTGGGGGATGATGATCAGGGGATATACAGCTGGAGGGGTGCTGATATTGAAAATATTCTAGGCTTTGAAAAAGAATTTCCTAATACTGCTGTGATTAAACTAGAGAAAAATTATCGCTCCACAAAAACCATATTGAATGCTGCCAATAGAGTTGTTAGTAATAACAGGGCCAGGAAGGATAAGAAGCTTTGGACGGATAATCAGGAAGGGGAAATCATTCAATACTATAAGGCCAACAATGAGTATGATGAAGCCTCCTATATAGCCAACACTATAGAAAGGTTGAGACGGGAAGAAGATAGACAGTACAAGGACATAGCCCTTTTATATCGCACCAATGCTCAATCCCGTGTACTGGAGGAGGCCTTGATGAAGGAAGGTATTCCCTATAAGATTGTGGCTGGAACCCGGTTCTATGATAGAAAGGAAATAAAGGATATTTTAGCCTATTTGATTACGATAGAAAATCCTGTCAATGACGTGGGTGTGAAGCGAATCATTAACGTTCCTAAGCGAGGTATAGGTCTTAGGACGATAGAAAAAATAGATGAATATGCTGAAGCCTTAGAAATCAGTTTTTTTGAAGCATTACTAGATATAGATGAAATAGGGGATATTAGTACAAGGGTACAAAATCAAATTAAGAAATTTACCGATATAATGATGGACTTGAGACAGAGAAGAGAAGAAATGGCAGTAACTGAAATCGTAGGGGAACTCTATGAAAAAACTGGGTACATTGAGGAATTGAAAAAGGAAGGCAGTGTAGAAGCTGAAAGCCGTATAGAAAACCTTCAGGAATTTCTTTCTTTAACAGTAGATTTTGATGAGAATGCTGAAATAAAAACCCTAGAGGAATTTTTGGCAAGAACCTCTCTAGAATCCTCTCTAGACCATGTAGAGGAGGACAATGCTGTAATCCTAATGACCCTCCATAGTGCAAAGGGCTTGGAGTTTCCGGTAGTCTTTATACCAGGTATGGAGGAGGGAATTTTCCCCTCTTATATGTCCTTGCAGGAAAATAATGACGAGGAAGAAAGAAGGCTTTGTTATGTAGGAATCACTAGAGCTATGGAAAAGCTTTATATGAGTCATGCCATGATGCGCACCCTATATGGTAGAACCAGCTACAACTCCTGCTCTAGATTTTTAGAAGAAATTCCTGATGAATTGATAGATAGGGAGATACCCTATAACCGTAAGACAGAAGTGAAAAAAATGCAGACTTCACCCCTCTTTACTGGGGGAGGCTTGGGGGGATTTGGTGGTCTAGCCGGGAAACCCAAATTGGACGCTGGTGTATCTAAATCCAAAATTACAGGGGGAGCAAAGGTAAAGCATCCTAAATTTGGTATAGGAACAGTGGTTTCGGTTGGAGGAGACATATTAACTATAGCTTTTCCTAATGCCGGCGTAAAAAAAATATCCTCAGCCTTCGTGCAGTTGCATATTGTAGAATAACCTTGTTTGGAGGGATACCAAATGGATAAAGTAAAAAGAATGAAGGAACTTATTCAACAGTTAAATGAATACAGTTATCGCTATTATGTATTGGATGATCCTATTGTAACCGATAAAGAATACGATGTTCTTTATGATGAATTGGTGGAGTTGGAGAAGGAAACAGAAACCCTCCTACCCAATTCACCTACCCTACGGGTAGGTGGAGAACCTTTAAAGAGCTTTACTCCCCATAGCCATCTCTCCCCCCTTTGGAGCTTGGACAAGGCCAAGACAGAGGATGAGCTAAGAAATTGGGACACTAGGGTAAAAAAGTTGCTGGGGGGGCAGGACTTACCCTTGGAGTATGTTGTGGAATATAAATTTGACGGATTAACCATTAACTTGACCTATGAGGGGGGGGAGCTGGTACAGGCTGCCACCCGTGGAAATGGTGTGACGGGGGAAGCTATTCTTCCCCAGATAAAAACCATAAAATCTCTACCCCTATCCATTGATTTTCAAGGTACAATAGAGGTGCAGGGGGAGGGGTTGATGGGTTTATCTGTTCTGGAGGAATACAATAGGACAGCAGAGGAACCCCTGAAAAATGCTAGAAATGCAGCTGCCGGCGCCCTGAGAAATCTAAACCCTAAGGTTACCGCCACAAGAAAGCTAGATGCTTTTTGTTACAATGTAGGCTATGCTGAGGGTATAGAATTTACAACCCATATGGAAATGATAGGCTTTTTAAGGGAAAATAGGTTTCCTGTTAATAAATATATAAAGCTGTGTAAAAATATTGGGGAAGTCATAGAAGAAATTCGACAATTAAAGGAAGAAGTAAAGGCTTTAGACTATTTAACCGACGGAATAGTAATTAAAATCAACCATATAGAAACAAGACAGCAGTTAGGCTATACCCAAAAATTCCCTAGATGGGCGATTGCTTTTAAATTTGAGGCCCAAGAGGTGACAACAGAGTTAAAGGATGTCATCTGGCAGGTGGGTAGGACAGGAAAATTGACACCTTCGGCTATACTGGAGGCAGTGGATATCGGTGGGGTTACTGTTAGCCGAGCTACCCTCAATAACTGGGATGATATTCAAAGGAAAAAGGTGAAAAAAGGTTGTAATGTATGGTTAAGACGATCGAACGATGTGATTCCTGAAATTATGGGGGCTATTGAAGAAACCTGTGAAGGGGCTGAGGAAATCCAACGGCCCCAACGATGTCCTGCCTGTGGCAGTGAGGTTATAGAAAAGGGGGCCCATATATTTTGTCCCAACTCCTTAGCCTGTAAACCCCAATTGGTTTCAGCTATTGTCCATTATAGCAGTAGGGATGCTATGGATATTGAGGGCTTTAGTGAAAAGACGGCAGAACAGCTGTATGAAGCACTGGGTATTAAAGACATTGCTGATTTGTATGATATAAAGTACGAGGATTTAATTTGTTTGGAAAGATTTGGAGACAAAAAGACAAAGAATCTTTTAGAAGCTATAGAAAAAAGTAAAGACTGCAGATTAGATGCCTTTATCTACGCCCTAGGTATTCCCAACGTAGGTCGAAAGACGGCTACTGATTTAGCAAAGCACTATCAATCCCTAGAGACTATTATGGAGGCACAGTATGATGAGCTAGTAACTTTGCCAGACGTTGGAGGAATTGTAGCCTCTAGTATTATAGACTTTTTTCAGGATGAAAAAATAGTTGCCACCATCCAAAGATTGTTAGACAGAGGTGTTCATCCCAAATATGGGGGTTCAGAGACGAAGGAAAGCCCCTTTACTGGAAAAACAGTTGTGGTTACAGGAACCCTAGAGGGCTATAATCGAAAAGAAATTAAAGACTTGCTGGAAAAATTGGGAGCAAAGGTCACTGGAAGTGTCAGTAAAAACACTGATTATCTCTTGGCGGGAGAGGAAGCTGGCTCTAAGCTGGATAAGGCTAGAGAGATTATTGCCTCTGGCACAGCCACTAATTTGAAGATTTTAACAGAGGAAGAGTTTACAAACATGCTGATATAATAGGGGGTTTTCTATTGACTTTTTCCTACAATGATATATAATGATGGTGAAAACTTAAAAGGGGAGCTAAGTTAACTTGGCTGAGAGGGAACTGTATTTTGTTCCGACCCATGGTACCTGACCTAGGTAATGCTAGCGTAGGGAAATATTTTATCAAAGCAAATGCTTTTATTGTGCATTATGATGATTTTAACCCCTTTACCTAATGTCAGGTTAAGGGGTTTTTTGTGTTAAAATAGTACAACAAATTTTAGAATTTATGGGAGGAGGATTAAAATGGCTCATGTTAATTTAAGTCTACAGGTACTACCAAGGGTTCCAGATGAAAGAATTTATCCTGTTGTGGATGCAGTTATACATATGATTCAAGAAACGGGGTTAAAGTATGAAGTAGGACCAATGGAAACAACTATTGAAGGAGAACTGGATGAACTTTTAGAAATCGTTAAAAAAGCTCAAGATATTTGCATAGAGGAAGGTGCTACTAGAGTAATGTCTGTTATTAAGATAGATTATAGGCCAGAGGGCGTGACAATGGATGAAAAGATTAAAAAATATCGATAATGTCTTTCATAGGTTAAGCAGATTGAATATAGACATCCTTCCCTTAGGGTTCAGCCTTTCTTTATTGATGCTTTGGGAGATGGTTGGAAGGCTAGGCTGGGTACAACCCTTTATCCTTCCAGCCCCTTCGGCTGTTGTACGGGCCTTAATCACTACATTCCCCATCATGAGGGAGCATATTACCACAACTTTACTTGAAGCGGTGGTAGGATTTTTAGTAGCAATTCTATTGGCAGTGATGATGGCAGTGGCTATGGATAGAATTGTGGTTGTCAGGAGAACCCTATACCCTTTGGTGATTATTTCTCAAACCGTTCCTATTATTACTTTGGCTCCCCTATTTGCCATGTGGTTTGGATTTGGATATTTACCGAAGATTGTTATAGTGGTCCTGGTGTGTTTTTTCCCTATTACGATTAGTCTGCTGGAGGGTTTGGCTTCAGTGGATAAAGACCTGTTAAATCTACTGAAGTCTATGGGAGCCAGTCACCTAGATATCTATAGGATTGTAAAGCTTCCTGCTGCCCTACCCAGCTTCTTTGCTGGATTAAAAATTTCTGGTACCTATAGTATTATGGGGGCAGTGATTGGAGAATGGATAGGAGGCAAAAAGGGGTTAGGTGTCTATATGATGCGGGCTAGACAATCCTTTGCCACCGATAGAGTATTTGCCACCATTGTAATAATTGTATTATTGAGTATAGCTGTACTAAAGTTGATAATTTTTATCGAAGCCAGGGCTATACCATGGCATAGGGAACTACGTAAAATACAGAAGGAGGAATAACGAATGAAAAGGCTTATGATTGCTTTTATGATATTGGTATTAATGACAGCTGTTATTGGCTGCGGAGCTAACTCTCAGGAGGGAGGGGATACACCTCAACAGTTGGAAAAAGTAACAGTGATTTTAGATTGGGTACCAAATACAAATCATACCGGCATGTACACCGCTATAGAAAAGGGCTACTATCAAGAAGAAGGTCTAGAGGTAGAAATCCTACAGCCTACAGCCGGAGGCAGTACCGATTTAATTGCAGCTAAGCAAGGGGAATTTGGTATTAGCTATCAAGAACAAGTGGCCTATGCCAGAACAGCAGAAAATCCATTGCCTGTAACTGCTATAGCAGCCATTATTCAACATAACACCTCAGGCTTTGCCTCTCCAGCCCATAGGGAGATTATATCCCCTAAGGACTTTGAGGGTAAAATCTATGGGGGATGGGGATCTCCTATGGAGGAGGCTATACTAAAGGCTTTGATGGGTAGAGACGATGGAGATTTTGATAAGCTAGAAATGGTTGTTACAGGAGAGGTGGACTTCTTCACCAGTGTAGAAAATCATGTGGACTTTCAATGGATTTATTATGGATGGGATGGTGTTGCAGCAGAATTAATGGACTATGATTTAAATTTTATTCTTTTACAGGATATCCATGAAGCCCTAGACTTCTATACCCCAGTGATTATTGCCCATGATGATCTTTTAAAAAGCAATCCTGAATTAGTAGAAAAATTTATGAGGGCAACAACAAGGGGCTATCAATATGCTATAGCCAATCCTCAAGATGCTGCAGCTGACCTATTAAAATCAGCCCCAGAGCTGGATGAGGAATTAGTAGTAGCAAGTCAATTGTACTTGGCTGACCAATACCAGGCAGAAGCACCTAGATGGGGGGAAATGAGAAGTACCGTATGGGAAAACTACAGTAATTGGATGTATGAGCAGGGGTTATTAAGAGAAAAGTTAGATGTAGAAACAGCTTTTACAAACGACTTTTTACCACCTCAGTAGGATGCCTATGAAAAAGCTGGAAATCCTTCATATAACCAAATATTTTGATGAACTGTATACCCTACAGGACATATCCCTTACTGTTGAAGAAAATGAATTTGTTACTATTTTAGGTCCCAGTGGTAGTGGAAAAAGTACTTTGTTTAATATTGTTGCTGGTCTTGAAAAGGCCGATGCTGGAAAAATATTAATAGAAGAGAAGGATTACACTGGAAAAACTGGACGGGTAAGCTATATGCACCAAAAAGATTTACTAATGCCTTGGAAAACAATTTTAGATAATGTCTGCATACCTTTAAGGATTAAGGGTATGAACAAAAAAGAAGCTAAAGACCAAGCCCTCCCCTACTTTACCCCTTTTGGACTAGAAGGCTTCGAGGATCACTACCCCCATCAGCTTTCTGGGGGCATGAGGCAAAGGGCGGCTTTGCTTAGGACTTATCTTTTCACCCAGGATATTTTACTGCTGGATGAGCCCTTCGGAGGCTTAGATGCTATTACAAAACGAAGGATGCAGCAATGGCTGTTGGGGGTATTGGAGAGGTTAAGGGCTTCCATTTTATTTATCACCCATGATATAGATGAGGCTATTTTTCTCTCGGATAAAATTTATATTCTTTCAGAACGCCCAGCAAAGATTAAGGAAGTAATAGATATTGACATTCCTAGACCCCGGGATCATACTACGTTTACATGCCAAGAATTTGTGGCGTTAAAGGAAAGGATTTTAACGATACTTTAATTAGACAAGATAAAACAGATAAATGGTGGTCAACATAGACCACCATTTTAAACTTTTCTATTGTTATTCTATCCACAGAGATGTTTTCCACCAAACAATACAACCAATAGTAAGAAGAAGAATAGTAGACTCTCTGGATTTGTACCTGCAAATCTACAGCAGTTACAGAAGATAACTACTAGTAGCAGGAAGAAGAATAATAGGGAACTGTTACCTGTCCACCAAGCTCTTGTAGCTTCAGTCATGATTTTTCACCTCCTTAGGGAAATAGAGAGTAGTTTACTTATGATTTATAATATGAAGTTAAGGGTAATGGGGTGATAAAACTTTTATAAATTGCTACTATGACGTAGAATAAAAAAATTGTATAATAGAGAAATAACCAAAAAACTAGAGGGTGGATAATCATGAAAAGAATAATCTATATTGCGTTTGGCATTCTTCTCTCCCTTGTTCTATTATTGACGGCAGTAGATATTGTAGCCTTTAATATGAACCATTATAAAAGAGAGTTTGCAAAGCATGATATCACTACTGTAACGGGAATGGATGATGAGAATTTACAACATGTCACAAAGGAATTACTCTCCTATTTAAGGGATGAACGTGATGACCTAAAGATAGAAGCAGTAGTCAGAGGAGAAAAAAGAGAAGTCTTCGGGGAGAGGGAGAAGCTTCATATGATTGATGTAAAGGATCTCTTTGTAGGTGGAAGAAAGGTAAGGAAGGTTAGCCTAATTATACTGGGATTGCTATTGATACTCTTTATAAAAACTGATAAGGATTGGAAAAGAAACCTTGCTAAAACCTTCATGTTCACAGGAATGGTTAATATAGATTTAATTATTCTTTTATTTCTATTGATGCACTTTGATTTTACAAAATACTTTGACTATTTTCACTATATCTTCTTTGATAATGATTTGTGGATTCTAGATCCCAACACGGAAATACTAATACAAATGCTGCCCCAGGAGTTTTTCTTTAACACTGCTGTAAAAATAGCTCTCATCTATGCAGGGACTATTATTGCATTAGGAATAGGTGGTTTTTGGTACAAGAAAAGGCAAATCCTTTAGTATCCTATCCTAAGGGATTTGCCTTATTGAATTAAGCTTCATCTTTTCTTAATTGATTCAGCAAAGATAAGAACATTTTTTCATGCTCCATTTCAATTTTTCCTACATTCTCAAAAAAGTCGGCAATTTCCATAAAACCTTCTTCTCGAGCCACTCTTTCAAATTCTTTATACATGGTGGTCCCTTCATAGCCTTCGTTTTCTGCAGATATTCGTAAATTTGTTGCTGTATCCTTTAATCCATTTAAAAAACTTAAAATCGTCTTAGCATGGTCTTTTTCCTGATCACCTAAGATGTCAAAAACTGCTGCGATATTTTCATGACCTTCATGGCGGGCTATTTCAGCAAAATAAGTATATTTATTTCTGGTTTGACTTTCCCCAGCAAAGGCCGCCCAAAGATTTTCTTCGGTTTTTGTTCCCTTCAATGACACAGAGATACCCCCCTTAAATAATATGAACCAACAGAATGCTTCTATTTTAACATAACTACCATAAAAAAAGAAGAGGAGAACCTTTGAATATATATCTAAATATAGGGATTACAGGGGATAGACCTATAAGTAGCCGGTAGGACTATAATCCTAAATCATCCTAAATCAGTTTGTAAAATTTGAAAATAGCATATTGCTTTAAAACTAAAGTTGTGATAAAATCTTAACATAAGAAGATAATGAAAACTATTATCAATTGAAGGGGGTTATTAGCCATGCCGTTGTATGAGCTAAGGAAGAACCATCGTTGTACTATAGAAAAAATACCTGCCATCCAACTTCTAAAGTCTATTGGTGTGCGGGAAGGGATGACGGTTTCTGTTATGTCAAGGCAGCCATTAGGAGGGCCTATTGTCATTCAAATAGGCAAACGCAGCTTTGCTATAGCAAGGGATGTAGCAGAGCAGATTGTTGTGAGGGAGGTTAATTAATTGGGTTGTCATACTGCAGATGGTAAAGACCTATATATAGAAAAGAATGATTTAAAAATTTTACTAATGGGTAACCCTAATGTCGGTAAAAGTGTTGTTTTTTCCAAACTAACAGGTATGGAGGTTATGTCAGCTAACTATACCGGTACAACTGTAACCTATACAAAAGGGATTATTAATCATAGAAAAAAGAAGGGTGTATTGATAGATGTTCCAGGAACCTATTCTTTAGATTCTACATCGCCGGCTGAAGAGGTGGCGATTGAATTTTTAAATGAGGCTTCGGCAGATGTGGTTATATGTGTATTAGATGCTACAAATTTAGAGAGAAATCTAAACTTTGCTCTACAGGTGCAAGAATACGGTCTACCAACGGTTTTCGCTTTAAACCTTATTGATGTGGCAGAGCGACAGGGTATATCTATCGATGTAGAAAAGCTAGAAAAAGAATTAGGTGCTCCTGTAGTACCTACGGTGGCCATACGGAATATAGGGTTAGTAGAATTAATGGAAAAAACCTGGGAGATTATGGGGAATAAAGAAAATTCCATAACTGACTTAACCGTCACAGAGGAAGAACGATGGCAGAAGGTAGGAAAAATTATAAAACAGGTGCAAAATGTAGAGGATAGACATCCTACATTTTTGGAAAAACTAGGGGACTTAATGCTTCAGCCCTTTCCTGGTTTGCCCATAGCTGTCTTTGTATTAATGATGGCTTTAGGAGTAGTAGTAGGTGGGGGTAAAGGCTTGAGGGCTGCTATTTTTCTACCCCTTGTCAACAATTGGATAGTACCATTTTTTAGAAACATAATTTCCCTTTTTATAACAGAGGGAATCACCTATAACATTTTAGTTGGAGAGTATGGGGTGCTTGTAAAGGGAATAGAATGGCCCTTTGCTTTAATTTTACCCTACGTACTTTTATTTTACATTGTATTATCCTTTTTAGAAGATAGCGGCTATCTACCTAGATTGGGGGTTTTAGTGGATGCTACCCTCCGACGACTAGGTGTTCATGGGGGGAATATTGTTCCCTTTATTATGGGCTATGGATGTGCTGTACCGGCTATTCTAGGTACTAGGGCCGCCACCAGCTATAAGGAAAGACTGATTGTATCCTCATTAGTAGCTTTAGCAGTACCCTGTGCTGCCCAGACAGGAGCCTTCATTGCCTTATTGGGAGAACACTCAGCCTTGGTATTAGCTTCAGTTTACTTAATATCTTTTGCCTCCATTGTAATAGCGGGAACAATTCTAAATAAAGTCATTGGTGGAAAAATTGAACCTATGCTTTTAGAAATTCCAAATTTATTGCTGCCAGATTCTCAGGCCCTCTTGAAAAAAATATGGATTCGGACTAAGGGTTTTATGATCGAAGCTGAGCTCCCAATGATGTTAGGGGTTGGATTTGCTGCGTTGGTAGCAGAAACAGGGATGTTAAATGCCGTTAGCGGGTATGTAGCTCCTTTAACAACCGGATGGTTGGGGCTCCCTAGTGAGGCTACTTTAGGACTGATGCTGGGAATTATCCGTCGAGAATTGGCAGTGTTACCTCTTTTAGAATTAAACCTTACAACCCTTCAATTATTGGTTGGATCAGTGGTGGCCCTATTTTATATTCCTTGTCTTTCAGTTCTAGGGGTTTTAATTAAAGAATTTGGTATAAAGATTTCTTTGATTATAGGGGTTTCAACTATTGTGATCGCCTTCTTTATAGGGGGCCTGATAAACCAAATTGGTAGCTTTATAGGATTATTATTTTAATATAAATTAAGGGGATTATCTACTATAACAGATACCCCCTTTTTTAAAAAAATAACAATCTCAATTACAAAAAAATATTATATGATAAAGATTATCAATATCAATGCCCAGCATGTAGAAAATGATAAAATTTTAAAGATAAAAAGTATGAAAAACCAACTATATTATATGAGGTGGGATAAAATAGAAATGATAGCATTATTAACAAGGGAATTAGAAAAGGTATTTGCTCAGTTTCCTGCCACCAGTAGTATTCTTTCCCTCTATTACAAAAACATGGTAGGAAAAGAAATCCATATGGGGAATATTTGTAAAAATGATAAGGTTTTATGTATTGGGGGAGGCTCTTTTCCCTGTACTGCCCTACAAATAGCTCAAAGGACAGGAGCTTATGTAGAGGTGATAGACATTGATCCTATAGCAATCAAAAATGCTAGAAGGGTGGTTGCAAGCCTTCATATGGAGAAAAACATAAAAATCATAGAAGGTCGAGGGCAAGAAATAGATCCTTCGAGATTTTCTGTTATCCATATAGCCCGCCAAGCTTGTCCCCATATTGAAATTTTGAATAACATTTTAAATAGGGCTTCTAATGGGGCTAGAATATTGATGCGAAGCAATAAAAATCATTTGAAAACCATCCATAGGTTTTTAAATGAAGCTTGTTGTAATGGGAAGTGCTGTTGTATGGAAAAAGACTATACTTTTATGCAGGAAACCGTATTTTTTATTAAAAGCCATGGAGGGAAAAGAAATGAAAAAGTTAGCTCTGTTTATAGTGACGATACTACTAATAGCAGTCCTTCTTTGGCAGGCTAACCTACAGGATGTAATAGGGGTTTTAGAAGAGGTGGACCCCCTACTGATTTTGGGGGTTTGTTTGCTTCAAATTATAACAATGCTCATCATTAATTTTCAATGGTATAAATTAGCAGCAATCATAGGAGAAAAACCTGACTTTAAGCAATTACTTAGTATGAATATGGTAGGAACCTTTGTAGAAAGTATTACACCTTCTGCTAAGGCAGGGGGAGAAGTAACCAAAATCTATCTATTAAAATCTCAACTAGGATTTTCTGCTGGAGAGGCAACGGTGTTGGTAACCCTACAAAAAATAATTAGCTTATTTACCTTTCTACTATTAAACACCATGGCTGTAGCGGCTTTTTTGTGTATGATCCACTGTGAAAGTCTGCAGCTACAGGTATTGTTATTAAGTACATTGTTTTTAGTTTTATGGATAGCCAGTCTTGTGGTCTTTCTAATCTATCCCAATAAAGTAAAGAAAATCCTTAAAGTTCTACCTATAAAGGAGGGCTGGAGGATAAAACTCCATGACTTTATCGGCACAATAGAAACAACTCTTCAGTCGGTTATGAAGGATAAAAAGAAACTTTTACCTCAATTTCTTTTATCCCTATGTATATGGGGACTCTTTGCTGTCAAAGCTTACTTAATAGCCAGAGGTCTAAAGATACAATTACCCTTTATCTCTATAGCAGTGGTAACCTATCTCACCTATATGATAGGAATGCTGCCTTTATTACCAGGGGGGATAGGTACATTTGAAGGAGGAATGGTATTCTTTTTGTTGCCATTGGGGGTTCCTGTTTATCAAGCTATAGCCTTTGCTTTAACTTTAAGATTTGTCACATTTTGGTTTGTGTTCCTCATCAGTGGTGGATGGTTAGGCTTCAAGGAAATAAAGAAAATTAGATTTAAGTGGAAAACAGCTTAAATGCCAACAGCGAAGAAAAGTCTTCGCTGTTTTTGTGTCTTGAGGAAAATAATTCTTTTAAAATTACCTATACTAAGGCTTAGTAGTTTTTTTCATATCCTCCCCCTTCCTTTTAAAATAGACGCAGCTTTTGTTGGTTAATTCTGATACTGAAGTGACATGGGTTAGGGTACACATACCTTCATTTTCATAAACACATGAATGATTACAATAAATTGTTAGCAAAAAGCCACCTCCTTAACTATATTTTGATACATAGAGATTCTTCTATACATTGAAATAAATGTTATAGGAGGAAATTCCAAAAGAGGTGATAGCATGTTTTTTCAAGATTATCAAAATACAGGATGGATTTATCATATTATCCATATAACCAATTTAAAAAAAACTTTAACTGAAGGCATCCACTATAACGATAAAATTAGCTATGAAAATCATTATGAAAAATTCCATGATTTTATAGATAGTTTAAAGACAAAAAATATTCCTCCTTGGGTTATACGAAAAAAAGCCATCTTTGCTACCATCAATTATAGGGATAACCCTTGTTTCCATTCCCATACAGCGGTTTTAGCTCTAAAGGCAGATAAATCTAAATGTTGGGTAGCCAATGAAAATAGGGCTAACCAAATCTATGAGCCCTTTATTTTAAAGGAAATGGAGGAATTTAAAGGGGCGAAGGATTATCTAAATACAAAGGGTAGAAATTTGATAAAAGAATATTGGGAAACATCCCTTAGCTTTGAGGATAATATAAAAGAACGAAGGGATTTAGTGAAGGGCTATGATGCAGAGGTCATGATTTTTGACAGTATTCCCCCAGAAGATATTCAACTCCTTTACTTGACTTCAGATCATAGGACTTTAACAGTAAAGGAGTGGAAGAAGATTTTTTGTGGAGAATAAAATTATGGTATAATACATTTATTAGCAGTATATCTAAAGGAGGGACTTACATGAAGATTGGAAAGGTACCTACAGAAGTATTAAGAGAGGTTGTATTTAAAAATATTAAGCATAAAAGACCAGAGGTATTGGTGCGGCCTGGCATAGGAGAGGATTGTGCTGTCGTAGATTTTGAAGAAAATGTATGTGTGATGAGTACGGACCCCATCACAGGTGCTGTTAAAGATATAGGTAGCTTAAGTATACATATTTCCTGCAATGATGTTGCCTCCAATGGTGTAGAACCTATAGGAGTAATGATGACGATATTGGCCCCTGTAGGTACCACCAAGGAGGACCTTGACTATGTCATGAAGGAGGCAAATAAGGCAGCTGCCTCCATTAATGTAGAGATTATTGGAGGGCATTCCGAAATTACTGATGCTGTCAACCGTATGGTGATTAGCACTACAGCCATCGGAAGACAAAGAAAAAAAGATATGGTGACATCTAAGGGAGCTAAAGTAGGAGATGCTGTCATTATGACGAAGCATGGGGGGCTAGAGGGAGCTGCTATTATTGCCCACGATCTAGAAAAGGTGTTAAAGGATAAAGTAACAGAAGAGACTATAAAGTCGGCTAAAGCCTTTGGAGAGGAAATTAGTGTTGTAAAGGAAGGTGTATTAGCAGGAAAGATAGGGGTCCACGGTATGCATGATGTTACTGAGGGGGGAATACTGGGAGCCCTATGGGAGTTAGCGGAGGCTTCTAATTTAGGTATAGAGGTTTACGAGGACAAAATCCCCATAAGGCCAGAAACCTTAGAAATCTGTAAAGCATTATCCATTAATCCCCTGAGGTTAATATCCAGCGGTGTTATGGTTATGGCTGTCCCTCAGGAAAAGAAAAATAGTCTGATGGAGATTTTAGAGACTGTAGGAATTAAAGCTACAGAAATAGGGAAAATCACAGAAAATGAAAAAATTATAGTAAAAGGAAATTCAATACAAATTTTAGAAGCACCTGAAACCGATGAACTTTACAAAGTTATCTGATTAGGTATTTTAGCTTATTTAATATTACAAATAGGTATCTATCTTAATTTTGTAGCAAAACATCAAAAAAACACCCCGTAACACACTGAAATTAGTGAGGTTTCGGGGTGTTGATTTTTTGGTTTTTTTGTAGTGCATTTATATTTTAGTCTTTTTTTGGACTATACCTAGTTATAATTAAAAAAAAGGTATAAAAAAGCATAAAAAGGAGAGATGATTTATGGACATGGAGATTACAATTAATAGTGAAAAATATGTTTTGGATATAGATCCTAGTAAAAGATTAATTGATCTTTTAAGGGAAGATTTAGGTTTAACAGGAACTAAAGAAGGGTGTGGAGAAGGGGAATGCGGTGCCTGCACTATAATTATGAATGGTGTTGCAGTTAACTCATGTCTTGTTTTTGCTTACCAAGCAAAAAATTCTGAAATAATAACTATTGAAGGTTTAGCAAAGGATGAAGAATTAGACATTTTACAGAAATCATTCATCAAGAATGGGGCTGTTCAATGTGGATATTGCACACCAGGTATGCTTATGTCTTCAAAAGCACTTCTTATGAAGAATCCTAATCCAACGGAAGAAGAAATTAAAATTGCCATATCAGGTAACTTGTGTAGATGTACAGGCTATACAAAAATCGTAAGAGCTGTAGGGGATAAAGATAATCATCATAATTGCAATTGTAGATAAAAGGAGGCGTTGTTATGGGGAATATAGAATTTAAGACTCCATTTAATATTGAAGAGTTAATTTATTGTCTAAAGGAAGTGGATGAAAATACATTTCTTTTAAGTGGAGGTACAGATTTAGTTATTAAATTGAGAAATCAAAATATAAGTAAGGCAAAACTTATAGACATGTCAAAAATTGAGGAATTAAATTATATAAAGGTTGAAGAAGGCTATATTAAAATAGGTGCTAATGCAACTTTTTCAAAAATTTCTGATAATGAAATAATAAGAAAACATGCAAATGCAATATATGAAGTGGCATCTCAAGTGGGATCAACTCAAATAAGAAATATAGCTAGAATGGCTGGAAATATTGCTAATGCATCTCCAGGAGGAGACTCTATACCGGCCCTTGAATGTATGGAGGCTAAAGTTAAAATTCTCAATAGTAAAGGAGAATATACTTTAAAAACTATACCTGAAATTGTAGTGGGTATTGGGAAAAACACTTTGGAAAAAGATGAAGCAATAATAGAAATTTTAATACCTCATCTATCAGAGGAATATAGAAGTGCATTTGGCAAATATGGAATATCCAGCAGGACTACGGTGATTATTGCAAACATCAGCGTTTCTATGATAGTGAAATATGACAAAGAAAAAAACCTTATAAAAGACGCAAAAGTTGTATTAGGTGCCGCTGCACCAGTAATGTATCATGCAATAGAAGCTGAGAAGTTTTTAGTAAATAAAACCCCATCAAACAAACTTGGTGAAGAATTTGGTGAAATATTACAGCAACATGTAAAAGAGTCTATTAAGGGGGTTAAAATATTTGAATGTAAAATAGATGCAGTTAAAGGACTTGGAATGAGTGTATATGATAGAATTTTTAAGGATGTTTTATAGGAGGGATAATAATTGAGTGAAAAATTAAAGTATGTTGGTAAGTATATACCTATACATGATATAGAAGAAAAGGTTACTGGTAAGATTAAATATGTGGGGGATATGATATTTCCTAAAATGCTTCATGCAAAATTATTATTAAGTGATATAGCCCATGGAAGAATTATAAATATTGATACCTCAGAAGCAGAAAAACTTCCAGGAGTTAAGGCAGTGTATACCTATAAAAATTCATCGGATACATTGTACAATTCTCATAAGTGGATTGAAGGATTAGAAGTAATAAAAGATGAACGTTTATTCACCGATGTAGTAAGATTTTATGGAGATAGAATAGGAGCAGTGGTTGCAGAAAAAAAAGAGATTGCAGAAGAAGCAATTAAACTAATAAAGGTTCAGTATGAAGAGCTTCCACTAGTGTTAGATCCAGAAGAAGCTATAAAAGAGGATAGTTATAAAATTCATCATAGAGATAATTTATTATACTCTAAGGAAATAAAGTGCGGAAATCCAGAGGAGAAAATACGGGGAGCTGAGATTGTTGTAGAAGATAAAGTAGAAACCCCTAAAATACATCATGGAGCAATGGAAACCCATGGGTGTGTAGTGGACATAGATAGTTATGGGAATTTAACTGTATATACTCCCTGCCAAGTAGTTTTTCAGGTAAGACTTATTATATCAGAAATATTTAATTTACCTTTGAATAAAGTAAGAGTAGTAAAAACTACAATGGGCGGTTCTTTTGGAGGTAAAGGTCAGCCAATATTAGAACCAATTTGTGCTTTTTTAAGCTTAGCCACTAAAAGACCAGTTAAACTTATATTAGATAGAACAGAAGCTATATTATCTACTAGAACAAGAACTAAAACAATAGGATGGGTAAAAACTGCTGTAGATAAAGAGGGAAGCATACTTGGAAGAGATATACACATGTTGGTTGACGCAGGAGCCTATGTAACAAACGGGGATGCAGTAGCAATGGCTATGGGGAAAAAGGCTTTTAAGTTATATAGGATAAAGGATCAAAAATATTCTACAGATGTTGTATATACAAATACTCCAATAGGAGGTGCGGCAAGGGGGTATGGCTCTCCACAAATTCATGCCTTAACAGAAATAAATATTGATAATGTAGCAAGAGCATTGAATATGGATCCTTTGGAATTAAGATTGAAAAATCTTGTTCATCCATATGATAAGGATCCAACAGGAGGACCTGAACTTGGAAACGCTAGAGTAATAGATTGCGTTATAAAAGGTGCAGAGGCGTTTAAATGGAAAGAAAAATACTCTAGAACAAAAGATGAAGGTAGATTTGTAAGGGGAGTAGGAATGGCTTGTGCTGCCCATGGTAATGGATATTATGGAGCATATCCAGATTTTATAACAATGTCCCTTAGAATAAATGAAGATGGAACTGCTGTTTTAAAAGGAGCAATACATGATCAAGGTTGTGGAACAAATACTACTATGATGCAGATTGTAGCTGAGGTTTTAAAAATGGATATAAATAAGGTTTTTGTTCCAGAGGCAGATACACTTTTAAGTCCTTATGATACAGCAGGAACCCAAGCTAGTCGTGTAACCTTTGTGTGTGGGGGATGTGCAAAAGAGCTTTCTGAAATGGTTCGTGAAAAGTTGATTGAATATTCATCAGAAATTTTAAAATGTAGTAAAGAGGAAATAACTTTAGATGATGGAATGATATATAATAAGATGTTGCCTGAAGAGAAGATGACTTATGGGCAAATGGTTACTCTTATTCAAAAGAGGTTTAGTGATGAAGTTGGCGACACATTGACATATAAATCTCCAGGTAATCCAACAAGCTATGGAGTTAATTTTGTAGAAGTAGAAGTAGATAAGGTAACAGGCATGGCAAAAATAATTGATTTTTTAGCAGTGCATGATATAGGAAAGGCAATAAATAAGGGCTTTGTTGAGGGACAGGTACAAGGAGCAGTTCAAATGGGAATTGGATTAGCTCTATGTGAAGAATTTGTTTTTGACGATAAGGGAAGAATACCAACAAATAGATTCAGTAGATATCATGTGGTAAACGCTCCTGATATGCCAGAGGTAAAAGTTCTTTTAGTGGAAGACGGAGAAGAACTTGGTCCTTTTGGGGCAAAGAGTATTGGTGAAGCATGTGCGGTTCCTACTGCACCAGCTATTATAAATGCTATAAATAATGCTTTAGATATAAATATAACTACATTACCTGCTACACCTGAAAGAATAGTTAATGCATTAAAAAATAAGATGTAAATTTATAACTATGGACTGTACTTATTTAACGTCCTCTAAAAGAAGACCATCATAATGTGTCGAATATATATAGTGCCATTAAAGACAACAACATAAAATAGTAAGCACTTATATATTCGACCAACTCTTATTTCACTTTATATAAAAAACCCCGAAAACCCATTAATTTCAGTGTGTTGCGGGGTGTTTTTGACTTTTGCTACAAAACTTAAGTTGGGCTGTCCCTCAGGAAAAGAAAAATAGTCTAATGGAGATTTTAGAGACTGTAGGAATTAAAGCTACAGAAATAGGAAAAATCACAGAAAATGAAAAAAGTATCATAAAGGTAAATTAAATATAAATATTAGAAGTACCTGAAATCCATGAACTTTACAAAGTTATCTGATTAGGTATTTTAGCTTATTTAATATTACAAATAGGTATCTATCTTACAATTTAATGACAAATAGTTACAAGCGTTGACATAATCTTTTGGGAAGTGATATAACTAAATATAGAATAATATTAAGATGAAGGATTAAAGCCTTAATCTCAATTTAAATGGGGGACAAGCATTATGAAAAAACTTATTTCACTTCTATTGGTATTTATTGTATTATTTACTTCCTGTGTCTATGCCAACACCAATAGCAATACTGTCAGGATGCTGATGGATGGTAGACATATAGACTTTCAAAGGGTCAATTTGATGATGGAGGGCAAAGCCGTAACCACTGATGTACCAGCTGTTATCCATCAAGATAGAACCTTAGTTCCTATTACATTTGTTGCTTTGGAGTTAGGGATAACACCGGAATGGAAAAGAGAAACGAGAGAAGTTGTTATTAAGACAAAGAATAAAGAAATCATATTAACCATCGACAGTCCTATAGCTACTGTTAATGGAGAGAAGAAGGTATTGCCTAGTAATGTCCCACCTAAACTCATTACATATCAAGGCAATGGGAGAACCATGATGCCTATCGCATTTCTCAGTGAAGAACTAGGCCTGGAGGCCATCTGGGATAGGACAACTAGAACAGTATCGGTAGAAAAAAAGCCACAGCCTCTACCAAGTAAAGCTGTAAAGGATGTTAATTTTGTCATAAATAATGGACTTCCTGAAATTCGAGTAAAAACTGGTGAAGAATTAAGTTACAATCAGTTTGCCTTATCTGAACCCCATAGATTGGTTTTTGATTTTCAGGAAGCAAAGTTTGATATAGTAGATAAAAATAAGCTTTTATCCAACGGAACCCTACGGTTGGATGTAAACAGTAGAGGTATAGGGAGTATTCGGGCATCACAGTTTAATATAGATCCCTTTATAACAAGGGTTACGATAGAACTTGATGCAATGAGAAACCACCAAGTATTCTATGATAGCCAAACTGATGAAATGGTTATTCAATTGGAAGGTGATGAAGACAATAAAATTACAGAAGCTTTCCACTATGAAAAAATAAACAACCTTACCTCCCAACTGAAGCTCAACAGCACTACCCAAGTACAGTTTGGTTTTAGTGTAAGGGATTATGGGAAAATACTACAGGTTACCGTACCTAAGACAGCTATAGATTTATCAGTAAAGACAATGGAAATCAATGATGGTTTTGTGGGAAATATATTTATTACAGAACATCTAAACAAAGAAAACTATCATATTGAAATTCTACTGCAGGATAATGTAGATTATAAGGTTGTTTCTCCAGGAAATACAAAGGAGTATATCATTGAGTTTACAGTTACCCAAAAACCTGGCATACCACTGATTGTTATTGATCCGGGTCATGGTGGCTCAGATCCAGGGGCAACATCTCCTATTAACCGCATAAGGGAAAAGGACCTTGTATTGGATGTAGCCCACTATCTCAACAACCTATTATTAGAAGCTGGTTTCAGGACATATATGACCAGAGAAACAGATGTTTCTGTGGTCCGAGAAGATAGGGCGGCTATAGCCAATCAGTTAAATGGTGATTTCTTTATAAGTATCCATGCCAATTCATTTACTACTGAAGTACCCAGCGGTATAGAACATTACTATCATGCCGGTACAGATGGGACGGGAATGGATAGGGACAGTAAACAGGCTGGTAAAATCATTCACGATACAATGATAGAGATGACCAAGTCCTATGGTATGCGGGATAGAGGTCTAAAAAAAGCAACAAATCTTGTTGTGCTAAGGGAAACAAAAATGCCAGCAGTGTTAAGTGAAATAGGCTTTTTAAGCAATCCCAATGATGCTGCTTGGCTAGCTACAGAAGAGTATAAGCAGGTGGTGGCAGAGGCTTTGTTTCAAGGTATTGTAAAGTATTTTCAAACAGTAAAATAGAAAATGACAAAAGTACAAACACTAAGGGGACGGAGAAATATTCTTTGTCCCCTTTTAATAGGAAAAATAAGGTTGAAATATAACCTTTATTATAATAAAGTAAAGATGAAAGAAAAAAATTAGGAGGATTAATATGGAGTTTCTTGTAGGATATTTATTCATTTTCTTTGCTAAGGTAGCAGACGTAACACTGGCAACCATAAGAATGATTATGGTTGTAAAGGGCCGGAGGGTGCAAGCGGCCTTTATAGGATTTGTAGAAATTATCATTTATATCCTCGCCATAGGCAAGGTATTAGCAGAATTGGATAATCCCTTTAATGTTCTTGCCTACGCCTTGGGATTTGCGTCTGGGAATTATTTAGGAATTTATGTAGAAGAAAAAATGGCTTTGGGAACCATCATTGTTCAAGTAATTACCCATGGCAATGCAATGCCACTGGTGGAGATCTTTAGAGAGCAGGGCTTTGGGGTCACAGTGGTGGAGGGTTATGGCAGAGAAGGTATGCAGCATCTTTTGAGTATAACCATTCAAAGAAAAAACCTATCAAAGGTCTATAGAATAATAGATAATTATGATAAAAAAGCCTTTGTTACAGTAACAGATGCCAGGTCAATCCGTGGAGGGTATTTTACACAACTGAAAAGAAGATAAATAAAGCATAGTATCGTCCCATCTATAATATAATGATATAAAATGAGACTTAATTCGGAGGGGGTTTTTATTCCCTCTGAATTGTAGCCGAATTTACTTCGAGGATGTAGTGCTTGACGTCCACTTATACAACGTGAAAGTGGAAGTCTTAGCAATACACCGAAGATAAAAGAAAAGGTATTAAATTGTTGAGGGGGACGAAAAGACATGAAAGGTTATCGATTGCTGGCTATTGTCATGATACTTTGTGGGGTTCTTGTGTTATCAGGGTGCCAAAATCCACTTACCAGACTAGTAGGAGAAAGAGAAACCTCTGATACGTCTCATGTAAGCTATCTTATCGACACTGAAGGTTTTGTCGATGAGGAAAATGTGGGATTGAGAAAAACAGTACTTTATTATAGAGATGAAAAGGGGCTTGTTATCCCTGTTATGAGAAGAATACCGTGGGAGGAAGGAATTGCTAAAGCAGCAATAAATCAATTGGTGGATAGACCTATTGTTAGGGAAGATTTATCTATGATTGGATTATTACCTGTATTGCCAGCTAGTACAGAAATTATAGGCATGTCAATAGATGATGGGTTATGTAGGGTGGATTTCAATAAAAATATTTTATCCTACAACAGCGAACTAGAAGAAAAAGCCATTGTTCAATCTATTGTGTACACCTTAACAGAATTTGAGGCTATTGATAAGGTACAAATTATCGTAGAGGGTAATATTATGAAAAAACTTACCTATGGAACAAATATAGAGAAACCTTTACGAAGACAAAATATTAATCTAACCCATGAACTGTCTGAGGAAAATATCCCAGTAGTTGTCTATTATAAAGGAACCACCAATGGAGAAGAAACCTTTTTTGTTCCAGTCACCAAGGGAGTATCTGGATTGAAGGCGGATATCAAATCAGTTGTGGCAGCCTTGTTGGAGGGAGTCCCAGAAAATAGCGGTCTATATAGTGAAATACCCTATGGTACCACCGTTAATGACGTATATGTGAGGGATGGAGTAGCCTATATAGACCTTTCTCAAGAAATAAAAAGGATGCCAGAGAGCCCACAGCATCAGCAGTCCTTAGTATATGAGCTGGGCTTAACCCTAAGGGAAGTAGAGCCTACTATAGCTCAAGTAAGAATTTTATCCAATGGTACAGAAATACAGCTAAACAGCAATGTCAGTCTTAACCTACCAAGCTTTTCAAATGAATTTTAAAGGACTAAGACCGGGCTTTTTAGCCTGGTCATTTTATTTAAACCAACCTGACTAGACTCTAGTTCAGGTTTTTCTATAGATAAAAAATAAAAGTTTTGGGGAAACTTTCATAGGAAAAGAAAAGTATGATACAATACAACGTAGAAAGAAACCTATAATAAAAAAAATATTTATTACATATAGAGAGGAAGATTTATTTTGAATAGGATAGATGGAAGAAGCTATGATCAATTACGTCCAGTGAAATTCACCAGAAATTTTACAAAACAAGCCCAAGGTTCTGTATTGGTAGAAATGGGGGAAACAAAGGTTATATGTACTGCTATGATTGAGGACAGGGTTCCACCCTTTTTAAAAAATACAGGAAAAGGTTGGATTACGGCTGAATATTCTATGTTGCCTAGTTCAACAGAAACCAGGAAAATAAGGGAATCCTCCAGAGGGAAAATTGATGGTAGAACCCAGGAAATTCAAAGATTAATCGGCAGAGCTCTTAGGTCTGTAGTAGACTTAGACAGTATAGGAGAAAGAACTATATGGATAGATTGTGATGTTATTCAGGCCGACGGTGGGACAAGAACAGCTTCTATTACAGGGGCCTTTGTTGCATTAGTAGAGGCTGCCAATACACTGGTGGAAAGTGGTACACTTTCCAAGCTTCCTATAAAAAACTTTGTATCAGCCATAAGCGTAGGTGTTGTAGAGGAGAAGCATCTTCTAGATCTATGCTATAAAGAGGATTCAAAGGCAAAGGTAGATATGAATATTGTTATGACGGATAAAGGTGAATTCATAGAAGTACAAGGTACTGGAGAGGAAGCCCCCTTCTCTAAAAATGATTTAATGGAGCTTTTAAAGTTAGGAGAAAAAGGAAATGCTGAACTGATTGCACTTCAAAAATCTGTATTGGGGGATATAGCAGATAAGGTGGGAATGATTATAAAAGATACTGTGGGGGATAAGAATGAAAAGTAATAGTGCTGTTATTGCTACTGGCAATCAACATAAGTTAGAGGAAATTGGAGCTATATTAAAGGACTTTAATCTAGAGATAAAGTCTATGAAGGATGTAGGCTTAGAGGGGCTGGAAATCATTGAGGACGGCAACACCTTTGAAGACAATGCCTTGATTAAAGCTAGGACTGTGATGGAAAAAACAGGATTTATGACGATAGCCGATGACTCTGGCTTAGAGGTGGAATTCTTAGCTGGTCAACCAGGAGTTTATTCCGCTAGGTTTGCAGGAGAAGGGGCGACAGATAGAGACAATAACGAGAAACTTCTAAAGCTGTTGGAGGGTGTTGCTTTAGAAGAGCGAAGGGCTGGATTTGTTTGCGTCATAGCTGTCGTTATGCCTGATGGAGAAAGTTTTACTGTAAGGGGAGAGCTTGATGGTATCATAGGATTTGAGCCAAAGGGGCAAGGGGGATTTGGATATGACCCCTTGTTTATGACTAGAGAATATGAAGGATTAAGCTTAGCAGAAATAAGTCCAGAGGAAAAGAACAAGATTAGCCATCGAGCCCAAGCTTTACAAAAGATGAAAAAGGTTTTGGATGAAAGGCTAAGGAGTGAATAGATTGAGGATAGCAGTTTTGGGGGATAGTCATGGAAATACAGAGTGTATAGATGTATTTATGAAAAATATAGGAGATGTAGATTATATTATACATACAGGAGATAACTTTGCTGATATAGAATATATTGCTGAAAATTATGCCGTCAATATTATAGGTGTTAAGGGGAACTGTGATTTTCAATCAAAGGGTAAGAATGAGCTACTGGAAGTGATAGGAGGCAAAAAATTCTTTGTTACCCATGGACATCAATATGCTGTAAAGTATGGATTAAACAATATTTTTTATAGAGGTAAAGAATTGGAAGCTGATGTGGTTGTTTTTGGACATAGTCATATACCCCATTATTCCTTGGAGGAGGATATGATTCTTTTAAATCCTGGCAGTATAAGTCTACCTAGGGGAGGGTCATCCAAGGGGTTTGCTATATTAGATGTCAACAAGGATATCACTGTAGAGTTTGTAGAAATCTAATGTAAGGTTATTGTTGGAGGACTGATGTTGGGGGAGAATTGATTCTCCCCCAACATTTGAAATCAAAACATAGAAAAAAGATTTAAGTTCTTTATTTACAGTTTACATAAAAAATATAAAAGTGTGGAAAAACAAAGAAATTCTGTGAAAAATCAAGTATAATTTTGAAAGTGTAAGGAAATCCTTAATAAAGACCAATAAATTTTATTGACTGAACCACGAAAGTTATGTATACTATAACTTGTCCTCGAAAGACAGGATAACAAAAAACATTGACATGTGATATAAAACATGTTAATATATTGTATTGTGATAGAAAATATTTATGCGGGTGTAGTTCAGTGGTAGAACTTCAGCCTTCCAAGCTGACCGCGAGGGTTCGATTCCCTTCACCCGCTCCATTTATTTATGTACCCATAGCTCAGCTGGATAGAGCATCGCCCTTCTAAGGCGAGTGTCCGGGGTTCGAATCCCTGTGGGTACGCCATTTATTTTGGTGGGTGTAGTCAAGTGGTTAAGACACAGGATTGTGGCTCCTGCACTCGTGGGTTCGAATCCCATCATCCACCCCATTAAAAACCTGATGGGATATAGCCAAGTCGGTAAGGCAACGGACTTTGACTCCGTCATTCGCAGGTTCGAGTCCTGCTATCCCAGCCAAGTTAAATACTGGAGGGATAGTTAATAAATATTCCTAATTATATGCGGAAGTGGCTCAGTGGTAGAGCATCGCCTTGCCAAGGCGAGGGTCGCGGGTTCGAGTCCCGTCTTCCGCTCCATTTTTTATAAAACATTAAAAACTCCATACCTAAGTACCCATAGCTCAGCTGGATAGAGCATCGCCCTTCTAAGGCGAGTGTCCGGGGTTCGAATCCCTGTGGGTACGCCATTACATATAGCTTAAAAGGTATAGATATGAAAAGATATCTATACCTTTTTTAATTTTTTGAAATAACTATCCTACTTTGACCACCATAAATATTTTTATATATTTTGGTGGTCTTTTTTATTGTTGAAAGTGCATAAAATTAACTAATTACCTAACCTTTTATACTCATTACTTTAAAAAATATAATGGAATATATTTATTTTAAATAATGGAGATACTAGCAAATAGTTAGGAATTGTAGTTTCAGGGGTTAGGTCTATTGTTAGTTTTTCTACAGAATAATCTCAAGGATTATTAAAGTTAGGGAGGTGGGGAAAAGCTAAATATACCCATTCTAATAAAAATCTCTTAAAATCCATAGAATGGCTATTTAGAATTAGCATTTACTTTTATAGGTATCGAGATAAGGAATAGGATTTAAAGCAATTTATTTGAAAGAGGTGATATTTTGAGAAGATTTAGGAGTAAAGATTTGGTTTTCTTTGTTTTACTTACTTTCATATTTTCACTTATAGTTCCCAGTGGTCAAATGAATGTTGCTGCAGAAGGAAACCTAAAAACAGTATCTTCAACAGTTACCCAAAGTGTTTATCATGACCCTAATGATGACACAGATGAGGAACAGGATATAACGTTACATGTAACATATGATAGAGGAGACCCTACTGTTACTGTAATCAGAGAGCATCCATCTAGAGCACTTCATTTTGATGTAGAACGATCTGGTGGATTAGTACAATCTGCTGTAGTTAAACTTCCTAATGGAGAGATAATAAAAGAATGGACAGGACAAGGTGGAGAGAAGAACAATCTCATTGACTGTGAAATGGCATATTGGCACTGGATTTATACTCCTAGTGGTGTACTAACAATCAGTAGTAGTGCGTGCAGATGCCCTAGAGAAAAAAACAGAACACTTGTGGTAAAAAAAGTAGTTGAAAGAAATGAATCACAAGAGGAACCGAAGGCATTCAGTGATCCCCTATTGCCCATGGACAAATTTGAAATAAATATAACCGGACCCGATGGGTATAATCATAGTATTTTCCTTGGTGATAATGAAAGCAAGACAATTGAAAACTTAAAGGAAGGATATTATACCAT
This sequence comes from Natronincola ferrireducens, assembly GCF_900100845.1. Lineage (NCBI taxonomy): Bacteria > Bacillati > Bacillota > Clostridia > Peptostreptococcales > Natronincolaceae > Natronincola > Natronincola ferrireducens. The sequence continues at coordinate 478,552 of NZ_FNFP01000001.1, forward strand.
AACAGAAAAAATAAAGGGTCTAGAAGAGCTAGGCTATGAGCTAGTAAGGATATCTTCTTCTTGTGGTGCTGAGTCTTCCACAGAGACCCTCACTGTATACGTAGAGCCCCATCAAAAAGCACCTGTTACTGTAACGGTAATCAACAAAAAAATAGATCCCCTACCCCCGCCACCCGACACACTAATTTTAAAAGTTAAAAAAGTCGTAGTAAATTCACCGGATAATCCACCAGAAAATTACAAAGTAAAAATATACAAATATGACGAAGATACTGGAGAAAAAGGTGAGAAGGCAACAGAATTCACCATAAGCCCTGATCAGGAAATAATATTATCACAACCCCAAGAGATTGGAACATATATCATTATCGAAGAAAAACCAACCCATGAAAGATTCTCAAGTGTATCCTATGCAGTAGAGTATAAAGATTTAGAGGAAAATGGCACTACACCAATGAGAGGCACAATATTAGAATCCAACGAAGGAAAAGTTTTTGAAATTCGTGGGGATATTGAAACCATCATTACCATAACCAATACCTTCTCTACACCACCAACAAAACCTGAAAACGGAAACGGTGGTGATAATGAAAACGGAAATGGTGGTGATAATGAAAACGATGGAGATAATGGAAATGGAAGCATCCGTGATCCAGATCCTAAGCCAAAAGAACCGACAGTTGAAATAGAAGAAGATATTCCACATGAAGAGGAAGAACCGGTAATTGAAGTAATAGAAGAACCTGAAGAACCACAGGATCCGGAGGAAGAAATAATCTTAGAAGAAGAAGTTCCAGTAGGTATACCACAGTTACCTAAAACGGGAGAAGGAAACCCAATAGGGTTATACTTATTAGGAGGACTTCTAACAATTATTGGAATTAAATTAAGAAGAGCTTGCTAGAATTCTCAACAAAATAGACATCCATTAGGTGCTAGCCATAGCATTATGGCTGGCTTTCTAATATTGCTGAGGATAAGAATTTATAGGAAGATTAAATTATTAAACATTAAAAATAAATTAGAAAGGAAAATGCATAATGAATTCCCCTATGTTTTCATTATGTAGGTGGAGGGTATGAAAAAAATCAGCTATATCTTTATTATTGCAGGCATATCAATTGCCAGTTATCCTATTGTCAATAATCTCTATAGCTGGTATTGGCAACAAAGATTATTAAATGAAATAGAACCAACTGAAATAGTTGCAGAGGAAGATGATTTAGAGGAGCACTACCGACAGCTTAACGAAGTATTTATTCAGCAAACAACAAATCCTATTGTTGATGAAGAAGCTATAGCAGAAGAAAGACAACAGGAAACTCCTGAGGAGACTACGATAAAACAAACACCAAAGTCCCAACAAAAATTAATAGGAAGCATTGAAATTAAAAAAATTAATCTACGAATGCCAGTTTTGGCAGGAACCAGCGATACCAACTTAAACAGAGGGGCTGGTCATTTAACGGGAACAGACTTACCTGGGGAAATTGGTAATGCTGCCATTGCTGGTCATAGAGGTCGTAGCTATGGAAGACTTTTCAATCGATTGGATGAATTGGAAGTGGGAGATGAGATTGTTGTCAATACCAACGAAGGGAGTTTTCGATATACAGTCTATGAAAAAAAATTGGTAGAACCTACAGATTTATCTGTATTAAATAGAAACAATCGAGAGAGGGTGTTGACTTTGATAACCTGTGATCCCATATATAACCCAACCCATAGGCTGATTATTCATGGAAAAATAAATTAAAGTCCTGTCTGGTTAAAGGCAAAATATACTGTATTAAATTCCTTAAGAAAACACATAGATTATAAATACTTTACTAAACCTTGTAGTATTTCTTAGATGACATAAAAATATTGTGAAAAACCTTATATATCCAAACCCTTGACATAATGTCATGTTTCCGGTATAATAAATAAGTCCCAAGATAATAATATATAATATTATGCGCCCTTAGCTCAGCTGGATAGAGTTGCAGACTTCGAATCTGAAGGTCGGGGGTTCGAATCCCTCAGGGCGTGCCAGTTAAGATTTTGATAAGACAGGTCTTTCATGAAAATGAAAGACCTGTCTTTTGCAGTTTATCATCTGAAGTGCACCCAAATGTTAGATAAAAGTCTAATATTTGGGTGTATTTCATTATGACTAAGTATTCATTAGAAACTAAAGTGAAAGTAATACATACTTGCATTTTTTCTTCCTAAATTATGCTGAGATAAAGATTATTTTCTTGAGAAAAGCAAGTAGAATTTAACTAGTCTACTTACAATTTAGTAATTTTTTCAATAACGGAAGAAATTTTTTTAAAAAATTCTATTAAAGTACAAAAAAAATGGCATTTGTGCAAATACAAAATAAAAAAAATTCTTTAAAATGATATTGAGAAAAAAATAACAAAATCTTATAAACTTTTAACAGGAGGTACACCAATGCTAAAAACAAAAAAAATACTATCACTTTTATTGGCCTTGATTTTAATTACTACTGCCCTCGTTGGTTGTGGAAATGATGCCAAAGAGACTCTTTATCAAGACGGGATTTATCAAGGAAGTGCCCAAGGACATAATGCAGAAGTTGAAGTTGAAGTTACTGTGAAAGATGGAAAAATTGCAGAAATTGAAGTGTTACAACATCATGAGACTAAGGTGTTGACTGATCCAGTATTTGAAAAGGCAATTCCTGCTATCATCAGTGAAAACAGTGTAAATATTGATACCTTTACAGGGGCAACTATTACTAGTTTGGCCCTAAAAAATGCCATTAAAGATGCGTTAACAAAGGCTGGTGGTAATGAAGATGTTTTCAAAAAAGGTAAATTATTAAAATTTGATAGTGCTTCAGATTCTTCAGAGGAAACCTATGATGTTGTAGTGATTGGTGCTGGTGGAGCCGGACTAATTGCTGCTATTGAAGCAAAAGCCCATGGTGCTAATGTTGTTATTTTAGAAAAAATGCCCTTCGTTGGTGGAAATACTTTGGTATCTGGTGGTGAATTTAACGCTCCAAACACTTGGGTACAAGAAAAGCTTGGTATTGAAGATAGTGTCGAACAGTATTATACAGATACCTTAAAAGCCGGTGATTTTGAGGGTGATGAGGAGTTAATTAGAACCCTTGCTGAAAATATTACTGAGGGTGGAGAATGGTTAAGAGACTCTGTAAATGTAGAATTTATAGAAGATTATTTAATGCACTTCGGTGGTCACAGTGTTCCTAGAGCGATTTATCCTATAGGTGGTTCTGGAGTAGAGTTAATTCAAAAACTTGGTGCTCATGCTGAAGCCAAGGATATACCAATTAAATTGAGTATGAAGGCAGAAAAGATTTTAACAGATGATAATGATAGAGTTGTTGGTGTTGAAGCAACAGATGTCACAGGCAGAACAGTTACTTTTCATGCAGAAAAAGCAGTAATTATAGCAACAGGTGGTTTTGGTGCTAATTATGAGCTAACTAAAAAGTATAATTCTGAAATTGATGAGAGATATAAAGGAACGATACAAAAAGGAACAATGGGTGATGGGATTTTAATGGCTGAAGAAATTGGAGCTGATCTCATGGGTATGGAACATATTCAAACCTATCCTACCTGTAATCCTTTGACAGGAAATTTATCCTATGTTGCAGATACACGATTTGACGGAGCTGTCTTAGTGAATAAAGAAGGTCAACGTTTTGTAGAGGAAATGGAACGTAGAGACGTTATTTCTAAAGGAATTTTAGCTCAAACTGATTCTATAGCATATCTTGTTTGGGATAAAACTATTAAAGAAAATAGTCATATGGATAAATATCAAGTAGAGTTTGACAATATGGAAAAACAAAATTTAATCATCAAAGCCGATACTTTAGAGGAGGCGGCAGCGTTTTTTGATATCGATGAAAAACAACTGCTAGAAACCATTAAAACCTATAATGGATATGTACAAGAGGGACAAGATAAAGACTTCAATCGAAGAGGAAAGCTAGTAGCCCTTACAGAAGGACCCTATTATATCCAAAAAGTAGCTCCAGCAATTCATCATACCATGGGGGGCATTAAAATCAATAGTGAAGCTAGAGTTATTGACAAAGATGGAAATCCAATAGAAGGTTTGTTTGCTGCTGGTGAAGTAACAGGTGGAATTCATGGTACTAATCGACTTGGTGGTAACGCAATTTCTGATTTAATAGTATTTGGAAGAATAGCTGGACAAACAGCTGCAAAATAAACAACAAAGTAATCCCCTTATCATTATGATTAAGGGAATTACTTTTTTTGTTATTTGACGTATTCTTTATACAATATTAAAATTGAACTTGTTAAATAAAATACAGGAGGACTTTTATGAAAGCCTTACGGAGTAAAATATTGTTGTATTTCACATCTTTTTCTATCATTATTATTCTTCTCCTTGTTTTAATTGTGAAAAATCAAATAACAAATACCAATATACCCCTAACAGAAAATCTAAATCAGCAAGTGGTTACTGCTAAAGCAGAACAGATAGGGACTTGGATACAACAGCGGATTTGTGAACTTCAAATTCTAACAGAAACCGAGCATCTTATGGCTATGGATATGGATGAAATTAAACCCTTCATGAGACGTATGGATGTGATCCATAAAGAAGAATTCGAATCCTTTGCTATTATAAATTTAGAGGGCCAAGCATGGGTTACAAATGATACCTACATTGACATTAACCATAGACACTATTTTGAAAAAATAAAATCTCAAAGGCTTGATTATGTGGTAAGTGATCCTGTAATTTCTCGTTCTAATGATGAACCTATTGTTGTTATTATTCATCCTATAAAAAATTTAGCAGGAAATGTAGTAGGCTATATAAATGGTGCTATATACTTAAAAAAGCTATCTCAAATAGCAGAGGAAATTGAGATGTATGATGGTACAGCTTGGATATGCGATAGTGCAGGCAATATTTTCACCAGTACTGAGAAAGGCATTAAAGAAACCATAAATGTACTACAATCCTCTGAGGTTGGGTATGTGAACTTTGAAGAAGTAGGTAGAGAAATGCTTATGGGTAAAGAGGGGGTCCATAGAATTAAAACTCCCCAAAACCAAGAAAAATTAGTGCTTCATACTCCAATTCCCAATGTTTATGGTTGGTCTCTAGGTATAGCCTTTTCAGAAGAGGAAATGACTAAAGATACGGATAAATTGATCTTCACAGTTCTTATTTTTGGTGGAGTTCTTATAGTTGTACTAATGATTATATCTTTATTGCTGGCATCATCTATAGTAAAACCTATAGTACAATTACAAAACCTAATGAAACAAGGGGAAAATGGAAACTTAGATATTTATTTTGATTATCAGGGGAAAGATGAAATAGGACAGTTGGGATTAGGCTTTAATAAAATGATTCTTCAATTGAAGAAATTAATTTCCCTAGTAGAAAAAGAACAACAACAAAAAAGAAAAGCAGAGCTTAAAGTGTTACAAGCACAAATTCAACCTCATTTTCTATATAATACTTTGGATACCATACGATGGGCTGCTATGGAAGATGATGCCCAAGAAGCAGTAGAGCTTTTAGAAGCGTTGAGTACCTTCTATCGGATTGGTATAAGCTCTGGAAAAGAGTTTATCAGTGTTGAAGAAGAATTAGATCACGTAGAAAGTTATTTGCAATTACAAAAAGCACGTTATGAGGACATGCTGGATTATGAAATTAGATATGATGAAACAATTATTCATAATGAAGTCTTGAAACTAATACTACAGCCGATAATTGAAAATTCTATTTTACATGGTTTTCAAAGACAAAATCAGGTGAAATATATTATTGATTTGGAAATTCAAAAACAAGATGATGATTTACTCATTGAAATCAAAGATAATGGTAAAGGTATTCCCTTAGAAAAGCTTAAAAAAATTCAAAAAGCCTTAGAAGTTAATGAAGAACCTGGAGAAAATATAGGCTTTGGATTATATAGTACAAATAAGCGTATCAAACTGACTTGTGGTAATAGCTATGGACTAACTATTAACCTGATGGACGGGTGGACGAGGGTTTCCATTAGGTACCCTTTAATAAAAGGAGGTTCACAACATGTGGAAAGTTGCAATTGTAGATGATGAACCTAAAATACGGAGAGGATTTAAAGGATGGATAGAAGAGTTTGGCCATCCCTTTCAGTTTGCAGGAGAGGCTCCAAATACATTTAAAGCTTTAGAAATTATAGATAGACAATTTCCCCATGTATTTTTCCTGGATATTAGAATGGGGGGAGATAATGGTCTGGAGTTAGCAAAATTCATCAAAAGTAAAAATTCTAAAACCCTTATTATTATGGTTACAGGCTATGATTACTTCGAATATGCCCATGAAGCTATTAAATTACATGTTTTTGATTATCTTTTAAAGCCTGTACCTAAAACAGATTTTTTCAAAATCCTAAAAGATATTGATAAATATCTTTGTCAACAATTTCCCCAGGATATTACTAAGAAAAGTGATTATAATAATGAAAACCACAAAAACTATTCTATTATTGTTTTACGAGTGAAGGAATACATTGAAAACAACTACTACAAGCCAGATATTTCACTTCAAAAGGTAGCACAGCTTCATAATGTTAACAAGGGCTACCTTAGCAAGCTTATGAAGGAAGAACTGGGCTATTCCTTTACGGAGCTTTTGACTAAAATTAGAATTGCTAGGGCCAAGGAACTATTAAAAGAAGATTTAACAGGAGCCAAAATCTATGAAATTGCTAAAAAAATAGGCTATCAAAGTCAGCATTATTTTAGTCGAGTCTTTAAAAATAGTGAGGGGATCTCTCCTTTAGAATATAGGACTAAAAACTTTAAGGATTAACTTTTCAAAAAATGCAAAGGTAAAAAACAACAAAATATTTCTTGAAGTCTATAATATAAAATAAAATTGGAGATAAGCAATTTTATTATAAATTTCTGTTGTGAAATCCATAAAAAACCTTATTTTCAGATATTTAAATAGTTTTTTAAAAGATTTAGCGGCTTACAAAAAACCCTAAGATTTATTATAAAAAAGTATAATAAATCCTAGGGTATTTCTGTTTATCTCCCTGTAGTCTCAGCAAGAACTTGTAGGAGTGGAAATTTTATTTACTTTCTATATTATAATCTTGGGGTATAGCTAGTAATCATTTAAGCTCTTTTATCCAAGGCATTTTCTTTCTTATAATGTTTAGATAGAAGCAGGACGATAGTCAGTAATAATCCTATAGATACGATTAAACTAATAATGGCATTGTTAGTGAAGCCTGCCACAATAAAGCCAATAAAGGATACCCCAGCTACAGTAGCAGCGTAGGGAATTTGTGTAGATACGTGGTCGATGTGATGACAGCCTGCCCCTGTTGAAGAAAGAATTGTTGTATCAGATATGGGTGAGCAATGATCTCCGAATACCGCCCCTGCTAATACAGAAGACATCATAAGTCCCACCATTTCAGGATTAACATTAGCTGAAATTGATATGGCTATCGGTAGCATAATAGCAAAGGTCCCCCAAGAAGTACCCGTTGAAAAAGCAATAAAACCAGCTGCTATAAAAATGATGGCTGGCAATATAGCGATAGGTAAATTATTACCCACTATAGTTGCTACAAAAGTACCCGTCTGTAGCCCATCATCTCTTAACACACTACCAAAGGTCCATGCTAAAATTAGAATACTAAAAGCTGGCACCATTGATTTAACCCCTTGAATAAAAGCATTCATAAAGTTACCATAAGTCATCAAGCCCCGTGGTACAAACATGATCATACATAGAAATAGGGCGCCAATCCCACCATATACAAGGGAGATGGCTGCATCAGTATCACCTAGTGCCTGCCATAAAGTCACTTCTCCATTAAAATATCCACCAGTATAGATCATAGCTATCAATGTAAACGTAATTAAACCAGCAATAGGCACAATTAAGTCCCAAGGTGTCCCTTTACTTGATATGTCTAAGCTACTGAAATCATCTACAGGAGGTGTTGAACCTTGATCTGCCTGGATTTCTCCTGTCTCCATGGCTCTAGCCTCAAAATCAGCCATTGGTCCAAACTCTATATTAAGAGCAGCAACAAGAACTACCATTAATAGTGATAGCCAGGCATAAATGTTAAAAGGAATTGTTGCAATAAATCCATTTAGTCCGTTCATCTCAAAACCTGCACCCCTTAGTGTAGGCTCCATGATAGAGATGATGTAAGCAACCCAGCTAGATAAGGGTACTAATATTGTCACTGGTGCCGCAGTTGAATCTAATATATAGGCCAGCTTAGCCCGTGAAATATTATAACGATCTGTTAAGGGACGCATGACTGTACCTACTGTTAAACTATTGAAATAATCATCAATAAAAATAATACAGCCCAATATAAACACAGCGATTTGAGCACCAATTCTTGATTTAACCTTTTTAGTTGCCCATTCACCATAGGCTGCTGAACCTCCAGCTACAGTAATGACAGCAACTAATCCTCCCAACAAAGCTAAAAAAATTAAAATAGCCATATTCCAAGAATCTCCTGCATTTTCAATAATGGAATTTACCATTTCCAGGATTGGTCCAATTACAGGATTGGTTGAAGCCAGGTTTGCTGCAATCTCTGCTGAAGCAAAATTTACATAGATAAAATATCCAGAAAAAATGCCAATGATTAATGAGCCAAAAACTTCTTTTGTTGCTAAAGCTAGTCCTACTGCAATAATTGGTGGCAATAAAGATAGCCATCCATAAACATGTTCCATAGTTAGTCCTCCTTGTGTTGTTTTATTACCCGATTTTTTTATAGCTATCCTTTGCTGTAAATTCTATGCTTATTTATGCAAACAAAAAAACACCTAACAAAATAAAGGTTTGTCAGGTGTTTTTTATCATAATAAAATATACACCTACACCTCCCGTTAACCCTTAGCATGAGATAGCACTCCATTAGGATAGTGGGTATGTATCCTAATGACAGTTCTGCATTTATTTAATGCAGACCCAGTCATAAGCTTTGGTACTTATGACTTCGGCGATGGCTCCTTTCAACATACTTCATAGGCTTCCAACCTCTGTATGTATACTTTTAGACACCGCGCCTCTACCCCATCCCTCTGAGAGATGAGGATTTCTATTTAATTTTTAAGTATACAACATAAGATAACAAATATCTAAGGATTTGTCAAATGCTTTTGTTGTATAAACTCTAGTGTTGATATATTGTTGTTAATAGCAATATACAAAGTAACTATAGCTATACCTACCTGTTCTGCTATTATCTATAATTTACAAATTGAAGATTCATAGGCAAATCAGCAGCCTTTAAGGCTTGGATGACGGCCTGCAGATCATCTCTGTTTTTGCCGGAGACCCGAACCACATCCCCCTGGACAGATGCTTGCACCTTTAATTTCAATCCTTTTATTAAAGTAGTAATCTTTTTAGCTTCCTCTTGGTTAATTCCCTGTTTAACCTTGATGACTTGTTTCACTCTTCCCCCTAAAGCATGTTCTACCTTTTGATAATCCATTCCCTTGAGGGGAACATTTCTTTTAGCCAGCTTTGTTTGTAAAATGTCGATGACATTTCTAAGCTTAAAATCATCGGAGGTAGCAATAAGAATTTCATCCTCCTTTTTTTCAATGACAGTATTACTACCTTTAAAGTCAAACCTTTGGGCAATTTCTTTTTCAGTTTGATTTACTGCATTTGTTACCTCCTGCATGTCCACTTGAGAAACAATATCAAAAGTACTGTCTTTTGTAGCCATTTTATCCCTCCTTTATAGCATATTTTATTAAAATTTTAAACATTTCTAGTATAGCCACATTACATTAAGTTAAAAAGCAACCCTAAATAAGGACTTTACTAAAAAATTAAGCAATAGGATTGTGACCTAACTATAATTTGTAGTGCAATACCATTAAAATATTGCCACATACTTCTCTAACCAATATGTAGTGATCAAACATTTTTTCAACAGCATTAATAATGTCTCTTCTTGAGGTTTTGGATTGTAGTTCACTGGTGATTTCATAAACATCCACCTGAACCTTATCCCAGTTGAAATGCTGTAGCTTAGAGGATTGACTAGCATTAATGAGCTCAAAGGGTATGGATGCAAAAATATTACCATTAAAAACCTCATGGGCCTGCCAAAACCTATTATGAATATCCAATACACCACTGGATTTTAAATCTGAAGTTCTTATGGAGGCAAACCTTTCTAAATAATCCCCATCATAATAGTTCTTTACTGTAATAGGTTTATATAAAAAGACTTCTTGAGAAATTTTTTCGATTTTCATATCGACATGATTGATTACGTCTACATTATTTTTGTTGTTTTGTTGATTTGTTACATGAATCAAATGCTGTTTGTAGACTTCTGCAGTTACTATTAACTCCTGTAGCAAACTAATTTGTGAATTTGTATATGAACTGGCTTCTAAATCATTTACAATTCTTTTGATTTTGTAAAGTTGATTATTCACATGAGTCACCTTCCCTAAGCATATTAGACTTATTACTAATATTATAGTACAAATTTGGAAATTAAAAAATAAAGAATATGTCACAACTTAAATATATTAGTATATTATCGAAGCAAGTTGTAGAAAATTTATGAACAAACCAAGAATGAAAGCTCCTTTCATTCTTTATGAAATAATGGTAAAATATAGTGTAGTATTGGATATATACAACAAAAATGACTTGATAAATTTTTAATATTTGGATATATTGTTAATAATACACTGATAAGATAGGAGGAAACAACATTGAAATTCAACTCAAACCCTGTAAGGGGAACCTTTGACGTTTTACCACAAGATATGGAATTGAGGAATTGGGTACAGGATACCATCAAGAAAGTTTATAGGGAAAGGGGCTATATGCAAATAGAAACCCCCTGTATTGAAAACTTAGACCTTCTAAACGATGGTGAAGGTGGAGAAAACCTTAGACTTTTATTTAAAATATTAAAGCGTGGAGAAAAGCTCACCTTTGATGAACTATCAGAAAATGCCCTATGTGATTTAGGCTTAAGGTTTGACTTAACCTTACCCCTAAGTAGATTTTATGCCAACAATCGCAATGAATTACCTACTCCCTTTAAGGCCTTTCAAATGGGTTATGTGTGGCGGGCGGAAAGACCACAAAAGGGGAGATTCCGTCAGTTTACCCAATGTGATATTGACATCATAGGGGATAAAACAATCTATGCAGAAATTGATATATTGCTGACCTTACCAAAGGCTATAGAGAGCTTGGGTTTTAAAAACTTTACCATTAAAATCAATGATAGACGACTGTTGAAGGATATTGTTGTAGGGGCAGGCTTTAAGGAGGAGGACTTTGATAGTATCTGCATCACATTAGATAAGATGGACAAGGTAGGTCAAGAAGGGGTAACGGAGGAACTAGTATCTAAAGGCTACAGAAAAGAAGATATAGAAAAGCTTCTAGCCCAATTAAATACAAATATAGGTAATTTTGACAACCAGTATGCTAGAGAACTACAAAAAGCCATTGACGTTGTATCAAAGTATTATCCTATTGAATTTGAACCAACCCTAGTGAGAGGGATGGGCTATTATACAGGGGCTATTTTTGAAATTGTCAGCGATGAGTTTAGGGGTTCTATTGCTGGAGGAGGAAGATACGACAATCTATTAAGCAAATTCCAAAGGGACTCCATTCCTGCAGTAGGCTTTTCTATTGGCTTTGAAAGAATTGTAACGATTTTAAAGGAAAAAAACTTCAAAATACCAAAAGAGCAAAAGAAAATCGCCCTAGTCTTTACAGAGGATGAACTATTGGATCAAGTAATCAATCGAATAGAGGACCTCACTAAAGAAGGTAACATTGCTACGATGGTGAATGTTACTAGAAATAAGCTTGGTAAAAAAATTAGTCAATTGGAAGAACAAGGCTATGAAGTAGAGGTTATAAAATAATAAAAATAAGCCCTAATAATTACTAGGGCTTATTTTTATGATGTTTTCTTCATAGAATTGTCATAATTCTGTAGTAAAATATAATTGCAAAAATTATAGGTAAAGGATCTAAAGTCTATTTTAACAGAAATTTATAAAACCTATTCCAGTCTTTTACTAAAAAGCTTTAAAGAAGCCTCAATAGACTCTCTATCCAATTCCAGAAGAATATAGGAAAACCATCTCTCTTTACGCTTCTGGGTAGGGGAACCAGGATTTAACATCAAAATACCCCTATGGGTTTTAATGATAGGCTGATGACTATGACCAAAAATGATGATATCTACATTATCCTCCATAAATATTTCATAGGTTCTTTCTAAAGTAGTTTTTCCTATGCCATGACCATGATAGATACCAATTTTATAGCCTTCTAATTCAATTAACTCCTTTTCCTTAACAAAATGGGTTGTATTCTGATTGTCTACATTACCCAATACTCCCACAAAGTCCTTGTATTGTATTAATCCTTTAACTACCCCTTCTGCTACAAAATCCCCTGCATGTATGATTAAATCTAATCCATGGAAATGATATTTTATAGTATGTAAAAATTTTTCAGGATCTTTAGTAATATGGGTATCTGAAATAATGCCTATTTTCATCCTTTATCACCTTCATGTAAAGTATATTTTATTATTTTTCTTCCTATCAGCTACAATATACCCTAATAAATTTTATGTATTGTTAAAAAGCAATAATGTTATTACATAAGGGAAAATGGACAGTATTTTTGAAATGAAAATTAATAAATTCAAATGAAAGAAAAGGGGAGGGGGTAGACAGGAGAAGTAATAAGGTTGATTTTATGGAGCCTAAATTTATTGACAATAATAACAGAAAAATATACAATGAAAATGCAAATCATATGCAAAATCAAAAACAATATATTATTAAAGTGTAATGATTAGAGGAGGGATAGAATGAGTCATATCCATGTTCCTGATGGTATTATATCAGTAGTCTGGTGGGGGTTAGGATATGTTTTGACCTTTACCATCATGTTTTTTATTTTTAAAACCCTAGATAAGGAGGAGGCAAGGAAGAAAATTCCCTTTACAGGAATAGCCGCCGCCATTATGCTTTTGGGAATGTCAGTACCACTATTTATTGTTCCAGTACATTTAAGTCTAGCGGTATTAACAGGTATTTTAATAGGACCCAAACTAGGTTTTCTAGCAGTATTTGTTGTTAATATAATGCTGGCATTATTTGGCCATGGAGGTATTACTATTGTTGGATTAAATACCCTTGTGGTTGGTTCGGAGGTATTAATAGGCTCCTGCTTATTTAAATATTTTAGTAAAAGGTTACATAAAGTAGGTAGTGTATTTATAGCAACAGCAATAGCTCTACTGATCTCTATGACCTTAATGGTAGGTATCATTGGTGTTACTACTGGTGTTACAGAGGCCCTACCCCATCACCATCATGGAGAGCATGATTATTATGAAGATCAGCATGCTATAGAAGAAGTTGAAGATGTTTGGGAAAAAATGGGAGATGAAGTAGCTACAATAAGATACTTTGCCTTTACAGGCTGGACAGCGGTTGTGCTTATTCTTATGGCAGGCATTGCTTTAGAATCTACTGGAACTGCCTTAATCATAAGATATTTCTTGCAGGTTCGTCCAGATTTAATTATTCCTACTCAAGATGTTTAATAACTCAAAAGAATAAGGATGGTAAAAAATGCATTTAGCTGAAATCGATCAAATATCTACTAATGGCATCAGTCCCCTTCATAAAGCAGGGGCTGTTTCCAAAATTATATTAACCCTACTTATTTTATCTGCCTTTATTGTTTCTAATGATGTAGTAAAATTAAGCTGTCTTATAATTATTCTCTTTACATTTTTTAGTGTAGGAGGGGTTCCCCTAAAGCAGGTGGGACACTTAGCCCTTTATCCTGTTTTTTTCAGTATTATATTTGCTTTAATAAGGGCTCAACAGGGATGGATTCTTGGGGTAATCATTATGTTAAAGGCTGTAGGTGCTGCCTCTACTATGCTTCTTTTGATAACAACTACACCTTATGTTGACATTTTTTCTTTTTTATCTTTATTCATGCCAAGTCTGTTGGTGGATATTTTTCTTTTCACCTATCGCTCTTTTTTTATTTTGATTGATAAAATAGAAAGCCTTATTAAAAGTATGCGATTAAGGGGAGGGTACAAAGCCTTTAACCTATTCAGCAATCTTAAAAATATTGCTGGAATTTTAGGGGTGTTAATCATTCACTCCTTCGAAATGAGTGAAAGAATGTACAGGATTTATTCCCTTAGAGGATATCAGGGACGTATACCTTTAACGATAGATATATTTCCATTAAAAATTTATGATTATATAATTATTATATTAGGCATAGTTATTCTAGTTGGGACGGTGATACAATGGAACCTTTAATAAAGGTACAGTGCTTAAAACATATATATCCTGATAAAACAGAAGTAAAACTTTGCGGTTTAGACTTTGTTGTAAAACCAGGGGAGAGGGTAGTTGTATTAGGTCCAAATGGAGCAGGGAAGACCACGCTGTTATCCCACATATTAGGACTTCTTTCGGCTGTAGAAGGTACAGTAGAGGTTATGGGTTTCCGACCCGATAAACATTTTAATAGGATTCGAAAAAATATAGGTGTGGTTTTTCAAAATGTTGATGAACAAATCATAGGACCTAGAGTTTATGATGATATAGCCTTTACCCCTCGAAATGAAGGATTATCCAAGGATGAGGTTCACAAAAAGGTGATGCTAGTGGCTCGAACCCTTAAAATTGAACACCTTCTTGATAAAATCCCCCATTATCTTAGTGGAGGACAAAAAAAGAAGGTAGCTTTGGCAGGGGCTATGGTGATGATGCCTAAAATTCTTATTATGGATGAGCCCTTTGATTCTCTAGATCCCAAGGCTAAGGGCGAGATGGTAGCTATTATTAATGATCTGAATAAAGCCCATGGTGTGACTTTAATTATTACCACCCATGATATCAATATCGTACCTAGCTTAGCCGACACCATCTATATCTTCAATGAAGGAAGCATTGTCACCAAAGGTACACCTAGTGAGGTATTTCAGCAGACAGAAATCTTAAAAAAAGCTAACTTAGAGCCGCCAATTCTATCGGAATTGTTTGATCGTTTAAGGAAAAGAGGCTATGATATTGAAATTCCTAATAGTTTAGAAGATGCAGAAGAGCAGTTGTTGACCATATTAAACCCTAAGGAAATATCAAATGAAGGTGCTAAAAATTAAAAGATAAAAGATCTAAAATCTAAAATAGTTTATCCCTATCTGTTTATTATATAGGATAGTAAGATTGAAACCCCAGTTATTATAGCTGGGGTTTTATGATGCAATCAAGCCTAGATTTTTTATTACACTTCAATTTTAGTATTTATAAACTCCTCAATCAGGAAACATTCCTCTATAGGTTCCATTTTGACAAGTATGTACAGCCTTTGGTTGCATGCCTGTTTCTGCTGGTTTTCCACCGATATAAATAGAAGAAGTAGGCCCATCCCCTGCTATTTGTTCACCAACAAGCTGAGTTACAAAACTTAAGGTCATAGAATACTATCGTTATAGATAAATCCTTGACAATATAAAAGAAATGGAATATAATAATGATAATCATTATCATTTGTTAAAAGGAGGATTAAAAATGAGGGCATTATTAGTTGGAGCAGATCGGTTAGGTAATATTCCAAATACATTGATGGAATATGGTATTGAAGATTATATCCATTGGACTGGGAGAAAAAAGGGTATGCGTAATTTTCAAATACCTACGGAGATGGATATGATCATCGTTTTTTATGATTTTATCGAACATAATATTACACAAATTGTAAAGGAAAAAGCAAAACAAAGTAACATACCATGTGTTTTTTCAAGAAGAGCCTGTAGTGATTTAGCAAAACAATTAAATAATTGTAGGGGATGTAAAGTATGTAAGGTGCAATAACCAAACATCCAATGTTAAAAAATTTACAAGGTCAACGAGAATGATATTCATTACTGTATTAACGGAAGATTTTTAAATAGAAAATATAGGTTTTTGAAGAGTACTTCTAAAGGAAAGAGGGATAGAATGGAGACCAATTCTAAATACTGCTATTGTCTAAATCAAAACAGTGATTATGAATTTATAAAATGGATTGTTGAATTGCTTGGACCAGTATTATTAGGGGTAAAGCCATCGGAGATTGTCAGCTTTCCTGGAAAGGACAAAACAAGCCTTCAGAGAAGAGAAGCAGTGAAATTAATGATGGATATGAGTCCTAGAGTTAGTTTTAGAGAAATTGATTTTTCAAATAGATGTAATAAAATTTTATTTTATCATGTCGAATCTTTAAATCATACCCTTAAAGAATTTAGAAATCTGAGGTTCCTAAAAACCTTAGGGTATCCTGAGGATTACAACTTACAAATTTACTTAGACCATATGATATATAAAATGCAAGGAGGGGAAATCCCTCACGAAATTGGAGTATTTTTAGGATATCCATTAAAGGATGTTTTAGGGTTTATGGGACATCCTTCCTTGAAGCTAACAAAAACCAACGGATGGAAAGTATATGGAGATCCTAGACTATCTGATGAAAAACATAGAAGGATTTTATGTGCTAAGGAAAAAGTGAAAAAAATGCTGGAAATAAATCCTCCAGAGAAGATTATACAAACTGCGTAATAGAATAGTTTACTAGATATTAAAGGCTAACAAAAATTTATATCAAATTTATATCAATAGAACAAAAAATTCAAAAACATATTGACAATAAATTAACAAAAAGATATAATGAGTTCAAGAAAAAATTAATTTAATTATAAGGTAACATAGTCATGAAGACTTTTAAAGCCATGAAGGCTACTGAAACAGTAGTTTTTTCGGCTTTAATTTGTTTTCTATTACTTTTAAGTGCCCCCTATAAACCTCATTCTTTTTATAAAAGATGGGGTTTTGCTTTTGATTTTTATAGGATTACGGAAATCTTGAGGGATAACTTATAAATGTATATAGACTAATGAAAGTCTGCAGCTATTAGGATAAGCTGCAGACCTATTAAATTTTCAACAATCCTTCAATAGCATCAAAAAGATCCTTAGGTTTAATGGGTTTAGGAACAAAAGCATCCATCCCCACTTGAAAGCACTTATTTCGATCTTCTTCAAAGGCATTGGCGGTCATAGCAATAATAGGTAAATGGTTACCGGTGATCTTTTCCTTGTCTCTGATGTGGGAGGTGGTTTCAAAACCATCCATTTCTGGCATTTGTATATCCATCAAAACACAATCAAAGGTTTGGGTTTTTAATAAATCCAATGCTTCTTTACCATTAGATGCTATGGCTACATCAAAACCTTTTTTCACAAGAAATGCTTTAGTAAGTCTTTGATTAATCTTTTCGTCTTCCACCAACAGAATCCTCAGTTGTTGATTATCAATGGAGGCAGCAGCTAAATCATCAATTGTCCTATCTGTCAAGTTATTGGAGGAAGCTTCCTTAAAGGTTAAAGTTACTTTAAAGGTAAAGGTACTTCCCTGCCCCTCTTTACTTTCTACGTTAATGGTTCCTCCCATTATATCCACTAGATTCTTGGTTATAGCTAGACCTAAACCAGTTCCTCCGTACTTTCTAGTAGTAGAGGCATCTACTTGGCTAAAGTTTTTAAACAGAAGATTGTATTTGTCTGATGGAATCCCAATCCCTGTATCCTTAATAGAAAATGCTAATTCTACCCTATAAGGACCTAGTTTTTTAGCTTTAACCTGGAGGTCAACTCCACCCCTTTCTGTAAACTTGATGGCATTACCTAAGAGGTTGTACAATATTTGATTCAAGCGATGGGGGTCACCTATAAATATAGAGGGAGTTTCCTCATCAATAGAATAACTGAAGGATAGACCCTTACTTTTTGCCCTAAAGGAAAAATCTTTAGCTACTAAGGTGATAAACTCATGGAAATTGAACTCCACCTGATCTAATACCATTTTATTGGCCTCGATTTTAGAGATGTCTAATATATTGTTAATAATATTTAATAAACGATCATTAGAGGCTTGCAATAATTCAATATATTCTTTTTGCTGATGACTTAATGTTGTGGCGGATAACAGCTCGGTTACACCTATAATCCCATTCATTGGGGTCCTTAGCTCATGACTCATATTTGCTAAGAAATAAGACTTTGAAATACTTGCTGCCTCTGATTCTAGCTTTGCCTGGATCAATTCTTCTTCTGCCACCTTCCGATGGGTAATATCTTGAACAATTCCCAGAACACTTTCTACTCTACCATCTGTTTTTCTAAGGAAGACTACTTCCCTACAGCAGAGCCAGATAAAATGACCCTCCTTATGCTCTGCTCTAAACTCAATGGAAAAAACCTCATCGGTTACAGTATTAGTCATTATCTTTAAATGCTCTGTCATTTTATCAACATCTTCAGGATGCAGGATATCCATAAATCTATTTCCACTTAATTGATGAAATTCTTCTATAGAATAACCTAGGATTGAAGGTGCGTGATGATTACAATAAAGATTTTTCCTTCGAATAATATCAGTAACATAAATGATGTCCGGGAGGGCTTCTGTAATAGCTGTTACTTTTCGATGGGAGGCCTCAAGGGTTGTCAGCATTCTATTAACAGAATCCCCCAAAACTGCAAATTCATCCTTTGCATCAATGGTTAGCCTAGCCTTTAGGTTGGTAGGATTACCCATTAAAGCAATATCTTTTGTTAAGGATCTTAAGGGTGATAGGACATTTTTTCTTAAAAAGAATAGAAAAAGCCCAAGAAACAATCCACCAGTCAATACAATCAAAATTATAAAGAGACGAATACTCTGTAGACTTTGGATATAAAGGGTTCGAGGAAAGACTAACTCTAATAACAGAGTGTCATTACCATAAATATCCTCCACCAACTGATAGACAGCTACTTTTTCCTGTGTTAAGGCTTGGGTATAGATATCCTCCTTTGATAAATGCTGTAAAATTTTTTCTGTATTGGGTGGAATCCCAGTGCCATTGATTAAATCAAATACATCTACCGACAGATGTATTTTTTTCGAAGTGTTTTGAAGCTTTGCTTCATTCACATAGCTAGCCATAATTAAAGCCCCCCTATTGGGGCCTGTAGCATGGCTGGTTAAAATAGGTTGAAAAGATACCAGTAAAATACCACTGGGGAGAATCATTAAACCCTTTTGATTTTCGTTAGAGCCCCTATCATACAATACCCCCCAATTTTCCTGCACATGTTTTTTAAAATCCAGTGGAATAGGGAACTCCTTATCTCCCACGGAATCATAGGCCTTTTCATAGACAATATCACCATGAATATCAAGCAGCATCACCATTTCAACGCCACCGGCTTCAAAGGTTATATTGGTATAATTACTCTCAATATACTGTTCATTAGGATTTAACATATATTCATAGGTATCATCCCATTTTCCATAATCCAATGCTAGGGTATTTATATAATCCACCATAGATTCAAGCTCATTTTTAAAGCGAATAATATTATGACGGGCAATCACTGTTTCGTTATTCAGGGACATTTTGACCAAAACCATATGGGCAATATAACTGTTTATAGCTAGAGTACATAAAATTGTAACAATGGCCCATACCATTGTTTTCTTATAAAGGGTCATTTCAATTCACCTCATTTATAGGTATATGATTCAATAATATAGAAGGTTTTATTTTGAAATTCGACATAAATTGCTATTTTCCTTTATAAAATACTCAAACAACAAATGTAAAGTATAACCATTATATAATAATAAAAGGGAGTTAAAAAACTTTAATAAAAGTCATGATCCAGAAGAGTGGTTTAAAAATATTAAAATAAAAAACAAATAAAGTAAGGGGTAGAAGAGAGGGGATAGAACAATTTAAGTCTGTATCTTCATTTCATATTTTGAAGATACAGACTTAAAATACACATAATGGAAATCTAACCTTTGATATAGCGGCATATTGCTTCTGTCATTTCCGTAGTTGTAGCAGTACCACCTATATCCTGTGTTGTATATTTACCTTCCTGAATAACATAGGCAGTAGCCTGTCGAATAAGACTTGCGGCAGATTGTTCCCCTATATAATCTAGCATCATGGTGGCCGATAAAATGCAGGCAGTGGGATTGGCCATATTTAATCCTGCTATACTTGGGGCACTGCCATGGACTGCTTCAAATATGGCGATGTTCTCTCCTATGTTTGCACCAGGGACTAAACCTAATCCCCCCACTAATCCTGCACCTAAATCAGAAATAATATCACCATAAAGATTAGGCAAAACCAGAACATCGTAATTTTCAGGATGCATTACCAACTGCATACACATATTGTCAACGATAACTTCCTCGTAATAAATTTCTGGATATTTTTTAGCTATTTTTCTAACACACTCTAAAAAAAGTCCATCTGAAATTTTCATGATATTGGCCTTATGAACAGCCGTTACCTTTTTCCTGCCATGGGTTTTGGCATATTGAAAGGCAGACTCAGCAATTCTTAGGGAAGCCTTTTCGGTAATGATTTTAATAGATTCTGCTACTCCTTCGGTTACTAAGTGCTCTATACCACAGTACAGGTCTTCAGAATTTTCCCTAACAATAACTAAATCTACGTTTTGAAAGGGTGTTTTGATACCTGGAATACTTTTAATGGGTCTGATATTGGCATAGGTGTTATACTTTTGCCTTAAAGTAACATTAATACTTCTAAATCCACTGCCAATGGGTGTAGTAATAGGACCCTTAAAGACAATTTTATTTTTAGATATACTTTCTAAAAGGGAGGTAGGAATAAATTGGCCTGTAGCTTTATAGGCATCTTCTCCAGCATTTATAATCTCCCAGTCAATTTTTACATCAGCAGCTGTAATAACCTTTTGAAGGGAGGAGGTTACTTCATAACCGATTCCATCCCCGGGTATTAGTGTAATAGTTTTCATTGTTATTCCCCCAAACGAACTTTTGTATAATGTAAATAGCCTCCACATAATAGGATGTCAATATCCCGTTGGGAACCTGTGAACTGTGCCTTTACCGAAATGTTTTTTGTTTTATTCCAAATCTCAATCGGTTTCTTATTCTGCAACTTAATTTTTAAATCATTGATTATAAGTTGGTCCATCTCATCCAGTTTAGCATAATCATTGGGATCAAGTAATTCTAAAGGAAGAATACCAGAGTTAATAAGATTTGCTTTATGAATTCTAGCAAAGGATTTTGCTAGAATCATCTTAATCCCTAGATAAAGGGGAACTAATGCAGCATGCTCTCTACTAGAGCCTTGACCATAATTATCTCCCCCTAGGATAAAACCTCCATTATTTTCTAGACACTTTTTATGAAAATCTAAGTCTAATCCATAAAAACAATATTTTGAAAGGTAAGGAATATTAGATCTGTAGGGCAAAAGCTTAGCATTGGAGGGCATAATATCATCAGTAGTAACATTATCTCCTGCCTTTAGCAATAACCTACCTTCTAAAGCATCTGTTAAAGGATTATTAACTGGAAAAGGCTTAATGTTTGGGCCCATAGAAATAGTTGACATTCCAGTCCCTCCATAAATAAAGTAAGCATCACTATTGTCATATTGGTTAGGTTCATCAATCCTAATACCATCCCCTAAAATCACAGGGTCCTCTAGATAACCCTTTATAGAGGATATGGCAGCCGTTTCAGGACTCACTAAGTAGATGTCAGCATCCTTAGTTCCACTTCTGCCACAAAAGTTTCTATTAAAGGTCCTTAAGGATATACCTTTGGATTTAGGAGCCTGCCCCATACCAATACATGGGCCACAACTACATTCCAGTATACGGGCTCCTGCAGAAATAAAAATCGAGAGACCACCGTTATCCGATAACATCTTCAAAATACTACTGGAGCCAGGAGCAATTCCTAAGCTAACATCAGGGTGGATCTTTTTATCCTTCAAGATGCTGGCTACCTTCATTAAATCCTTATAGGAGGAATTTGTGCAACTACCAATAAGAATTTGATCTACTTTTAAACCCTTGAGAGATCCAGTGCTGGCAACATTGTCAGGGCTATGGGGTTTTGCCACCATAGAAACAACTTCTGAAAGATCAATTTCTAGAATGTCATCATAGTCAGCCCCATCATCTCCCTTTAATTCTACCCAATCCTTCTCCCGGCCCTGAGCCTTTAAATAATTAAAGGTTATTTTATCACTAGGAAAAATAGAGGTAGTAGCCCCTAATTCAGCGCCCATGTTGGTGATGGTGGCTCTATCTGTTAAAGAAAGGGATTTTAGTCCTTCTCCAGAGTACTCAATTACCTTGCCAACACCGCCTTTTACTGTCAATTTTCCTAGGATATATAGGATAACATCTTTAGCTGAGACCCAAGGCCTTAATTGGCCCTTAAGGCGGACATTTAAGACTTTGGGCACCTTAAGATGATACTGGCCACTGGCCATGGCAACAGCCACATCCAAACCTCCTGTGCCAATGGCCAGCATTCCCATACCACCACTGGTAGGGGTATGGCTATCGGAGCCTAGTAATGTTCCGCCAGGCTTCGAAAAATTTTCCAGGTGCAACTGATGACAAATGCCATTGCCTGGTTTGGAATAGATAATACCATATTTTTGGGCTACACTTTTAATAAATTCATGGTCATCAGCGTTCTCAAAACCTGTTTGAAGGGTGTTGTGATCAATATATGCTACCGATAGATCAGTTTTAATTTCTTTTATATTCATGGCCTCCAGCTGTAGATACACCATGGTGCCAGTGGAATCTTGGGTCAAGGTTTGATCCACTTTGATACTTATTTCTTCTCCAGGAAGGAGGTTACCTGAAATCAAATGTTTTTCTAAAATTTTATAAGTTAAAGATCTTGTCATTTTCAATCACCTCATCAATTGTCTAAGCGTCTCTAGATAAAACCCCTTCTTTAATGGTTTCTTCATATAAATTTACCAACTCTTCATCTGTCAAGGTTCTTTTTAAGGAAATGGCAGTATTTCTAACCTTTTTCAAAAGATAATAGGTTGTTGCATCATCTAAATGAATATTGTAGGGTGATAAATTATTTTTAATTGCAGCTGTGCCGGAATGTTTGCCAACAAGGATTTTTCTTTCTAATCCCAGTTCTTCAGGACGAATAATTTCATAGGTTAATGGATTTTTAATGGCACCATCAGCATGGATTCCAGACTCATGATAAAATATATGATCCCCTACTACAGCCTTCCAGGTAGGGATATGTCTATTAGAGGCTTTTGCAACATAATTACATAAATCCTTCATTTTACTTAAATTATATCCTGTATCCCCAATATTCAGTGCATGCTTTAAGGAAAGAATTACTTCCTCTAAGGAGGCGTTTCCTGCCCGTTCGCCTAAACCATTAACGGTAACACCCAAATAAGTAGCTCCAGCAATAGCACCAGCAATTGCATTAGCTGTGGCCATACCTAAATCATTATGGGTATGCATTTCTACTTCAATATCAACCTCATCTATGATTGCCTTAATGATGTTATAGGTGGTGACAGGATCTAAACACCCTACAGTATCACAGAACCTTACTCTATCTGCCCCTGCTTCTTTAGCTGTTTTAAAAAAATTAAGCAAAAAAGCTAAATCTGTTCTGGAGGCATCCTCGGCATTGACAGATACATATAGACCATTGGACTTCGCAAACTCTGTGGCCTTTACCATTTGATCTAAAACTTTATTTCTAGTGGAATTCAATTTATGCTTGATATGGATATCGGAAGTAGATATAGAGATGGCAACAGCATCTACACCACAATCAATGGAGGCTTCTATATCCTTAATAACAGCTCTATTCCATCCCATAATACTTGCCTTCAAATTACTCTTAACAATTTTTTTGATAACTTCTTTTTCGTCATCTCCCATAACAGGGATACCAGCTTCAATTTGGTCAACTCCTAGTTCATCCAGCATCTTTGCAATAAAAATCTTCTCCTCATTAGCAAATACCACACCAGCAGTTTGCTCCCCATCCCTTAGGGTTGTGTCTAAAAGCTTAAATTTTTTCATCACTTCATTTTCCCCCTTTAACAATTTCCTTAAATATGTTAACAATATTATATATGCAATAAAATAAAAAAACAACATCATTTTTCAAAAAAATGAAATATTTTTAAATAAATAATTCATAATTAGGTAAAAAAATTAGTTTGAGTCTAAAAAATAATACGAAAAAGAAATTATTAAAATAAAATATTTCAAAAATCTAGACACTCCTCTGTTTTAAAACAACCCTCTTTATTTTAAATTAACTATTTAATGGGGGATAGAAAAGGGCAGAAGTATTTAGATTTCACAGTAAATCTAAGTTTAATCAATGGTTTTTTAAAAATCATCATTAATCTATAATAGAAATGCAATTCAATCATTGGATATTGCATTTCTATTATAAAAGGGAATTTATAAAATAGAATAGCAATAGATATGGTCAAAAATAAGGGAATTATGTTATAATTTGTATAAAAGGGGGGAAAGTAAAAATGGCAGAAAAACAGTACGTTATTTTTAAGCTATGTGGTGAAGAATATGGTGTAGAAATTAATCATGTACAGGAAATTACTGAGTATAAAAAAGCCACTAAGGTCCCTAATGTGCCCAGTTTTATTGAAGGAATCATTAATCTTCGAGGGAATATTACACCTATTGTAAGTTTAAAAAAGAAGTTTAACTTGGAAGAAGGAGAAATCCAAGAAAACAATCGTATTATCATAATAAATCTTAAAAATAAGCATGTGGGCTTTATTGTAGATGATGCCTCTCAGGTATTAACTATGGAGGAGAAGCAAATAGAAAACCCGCCAGAACTATTAACGGGAATAGATAGACAATATATAACTGGTATTGGAAAAGTAGAAGAAAAAATTATTATTTTATTAGATTTAGAAAAAATATTAACTGAAGAAGAGAAAGAAGAAATAAAAAATATGTAAATAATCGTGTATCGACAGAACAATATGTTATAAAAGGATTGAAGTCTGCATTTTCATTTTAGCGATGAAGATGCAGACTTAAGTTTTAGTTATTGTATTTTGAAACCCTCTCCTTGTAATATAATAAACTCTGGAGAAAAAGTCTGCTAAAAGGAAGTAGCAAAGAATTCTCTAAAGAACCCTTCATAAACAAAAAAGAAACAAGCAATAGGGTGATTTTTCATCAATCCTTGCTTGTTTTCTAAGTCATGGGTACTAAGAATAATTCACAAACCTATAACTTTTTTAAACGTTGAATCTAAAAAGAATAACATCCCCATCTTGAACGATATATTCCTTACCTTCTAATCTTACAAGTCCCTTTTCTTTAGCGGCAGCATGAGTACCACAGTTCACAAGGTCGTTATAAGCAACCACTTCAGCTCGAATAAAACCTCTTTCAAAATCGGTATGGATTTTACCGGCAGCTTGAGGAGCTTTTGTTCCCCTTTTAATAGTCCAAGCCCTTACCTCCTTGGGTCCGGCTGTTAAGTAACTGATTAAGCCAAGAAGAGAGTAGGAAGCCTGTACCAGTCGGTCTAAACCAGATTGCTGTAAACCCAGTTCTTCTAAGAATATTTCTTTTTCTTCTTCATCCAACTCTGCAATTTCAGCTTCGATTTTGGCACAGATGACAACAACCTCTGCATCCTCTGTTTTGGCAAATTCCCTTAACCTTTGGACATGGGGATTATTTACTCCCTCGTCAGCAACTTCGTCCTCTGCAACATTGGCAACATAAATGATGGGTTTCATAGATAAAAGGCCAAAGGTTTTTAATAACTCCTGCTCTTCTTCTGTATATTCTAAGCTACGGGCAGATAGACCTTCCTCTAAAGCAGCCTGTAATCTTTTTAACAATGATAACTCAGGGAGAAGACTTTTGTCACCCTTAACCAATTTTTCGGTTTTTTGTACTCTTCTTTCCACCATTTCAAGATCAGAAAAAATTAATTCAAGGTTGATAGTTTCGATATCCCGGAGGGGATTAACATCTCCATCTACATGGGTAATATTACTGTCTTCAAAGCATCGAACTACTTGAAGTATGGAGGCAACTTCTCGGATGTGGGATAGAAATTTATTGCCTAAGCCTTCCCCCTTACTTGCACCCCTAACCAATCCAGCAATATCATAAAATTCAATGGCTGCAGGAATAACCTTTTCTGATTGATAGAGGTCTTTTAAAAACTGCAAACGATTATCAGGAACAGCAACCACCCCTATGTTTGGCTCTATGGTGCAGAAGGGATAGTTAGCAGATTCTGCGCCTGCTTGAGTAATTGCATTGAACAACGTACTTTTTCCTACGTTAGGCAATCCAACAATGCCTAGTTTCATGGGAATCTTCCTTTCTATATGGGTTCAAATAATAGTCAATTATACACATAGATAAAAGTATACCCTATTGTGGATTTCTTAGCAACATTTAAAGTTTATTGATCATACTGGCCATATAGCCAGCCCCAAATCCATTATCTATATTTACTACAGCGGTGCCGCTGGCACAGCTGTTGAGCATGGATAATAGGGCTGCTAGACCACCAAAATTTGCCCCATAACCGACACTGGTGGGGACAGCAATGACGGGTTTATCCACCAACCCCCCCACCACACTAGCTAAAGCACCCTCCATACCGGCAACAGCGATAACTACCCGAGCATTTGTTATGATATCTAGTTTGGAAAAAAGTCTATGGATACCCGCCACCCCCACATCATAAACCCGTTCCACCTTGTTACCTAAGATCTCCGCTGTAACAGCAGCTTCTTCAGCCACGGGGATATCGGAGGTTCCACCAGTAACGATGACAATATAACCCTTACCAGTCTCGATTTTTTGCTGCTGTAGGACAATGGTTCTAGCTGCTTCATTGTGTATCGCCATAGGGTGCATCTTTTTTACAGCTTCATACATTTCTTTGGTAGCCCTTGTTCCCAATACATTGCTACCCCTTTTATAAATCATGTCCACGATGTGAACCACCTGGTCTACTGTTTTGCCAGCACAATAGATAACCTCAGGATAACCCTGTCTCAATTCACGATGGTGATCTACCTTAGCAAAGCCTAAGTCCTCATAAGGAAGCTGCTTCAACTGAGATAGGGCCGTCTCCACTTCTATTTTATTTTCTTTAACATCCCTAAGTAGCTTTTCAATGGTTTCTACCTTCAACTAAACCCCTCCCTAAATTCCTCTAAATTCAATTAATCCTGCAGTTGTGTGGCATATAACTGTTGAACTAGATTGTAGACTTGATGAATAGGAATTTCATAATTTTTTGCAATTATTTTGCAATCCTCATACTCTGGCTTCCATTTTACAACCTTCCCCTGGTGGACAGCTAATTTAACCCTTACAGGCCCATAGGAGGTTTCAAGCTTTACTATTCTTCTTTCCATCATAACCTTATCTACGTCATAGCTTCGTATTCCTAAAGTAGTGGTTTCTTGGAACAATAAAGTGGTCAAACTCTCTATCAAATTGGGATTACATAAGACACTCAGCTTCATGGCGGGTCTGCTTTTCTTCATGGTAATAGGAGTAAGATAGACATCCATTGCCCCTTTATCCAAAAGCTTATCCATAATATATTGATAAAGTTCAGGGTTCATATCATCAATGTTGCATTCTATAATTTTAGCCTTTTCCCTAGGTACTTCTAGACTTTCCCCCAAAAATACCCTAAGGACGTTGGGGATAGCATTGTCTCGATGACCAATACCATAGGCTACCTTTGTAATGGTGAAGTCCTTATTAGGACTAAATTCATCTCCCAAAACTTTGGCGATGGCAGCACCGGTAGGGGTAGTCATTTCCTTTTGAATATCTCCAGAGACAATGGGGATACCCATTAAAATCTCTGTAGTGGCAGGGGCTGGCACGGGGAACCTTCCATGGGCACAATCTACAAAGCCGCCCCCCACAGTAATAGGAGAAAAGATAACCTTGTCCACCTCTAGGGCATCATAGCATAGGGCCGCCCCTACGATATCTAGTATAGAGTCAACTGCCCCCACCTCATGGAAATGAACATCCTCTATAGATTTACCGTGGATTTTGGCTTCAGCCTTGGCAATTTCCATAAACATTTTCAAGCTAAGGGACTTGACACTAGGGCTTAAGTCACTATCCTTCACCATATTTTCTATATGATGGAGATTTCTATGATGATGTTCATGGTGATGATCTTCGCCAAGAGGGGAGGTGTGACTATGACCATCAACATGGTGATGGTCGTCATGTTGATGGGATAGATGGATAGTCACCTTTGTTCCTGTAATACCTTTCCTTTCATCTCTTTTGATTTCTAATAGGTATTCCTTATGTATAGGTAGCTTTTTAAGCTCTCTTCTTAAATAATCTTCGTTGACCCCTAAGTCCAGCATAGCACCTAGATTCATATCTCCACTAATTCCAGAGAAACAGTCATAGTATAGAATTTTCATGGGTATACCTCCTGATGGAAATTATAGTTTAAGTATGGCGTTAATATTAGTTTGTGAAAAAAGATATTTTTTATATAGCATTTACTTATTATACTATATTAATTACTTTCGGCAAAACCATCATTATTTTAATCAATATTTAAAACTTGGCATGTTTTATGCATGATATTAATCTATAAAGAGAGGAGTGGTTTAAATAGTTTTATCTATACACTATCAACATCCATCTTTAATATAGCCATTTCCAAAAATGAAAAATGCTATAGAAAGCAACAAAAGTAAAATATAAATAATGTAAGGGGGTCATAAAAATGAATTTCAACTTATCAAAGGAACATCTAATGCTTCAGCAGATGTATGAAGAGTTTGCTGAAAAAGAAGTAAAACCATTGGCAGAGGAAGTAGATGAAACAGAAGAATTTCCAGTAGAGACTTTAAAGAAATTGAAACACTATGGATTTATGGGTATCCCTTTTCCTAGGGAATATGGGGGAGAAGGGGGAGATGTTTTAGGCTACGCCATGGCAGTTGAAGCCCTATCAAAGGTTTGTGCCACCACAGGAGTTATTGTATCAGCCCATACCTCCCTATGCGCAGCTCCTATCTATGAGTTTGGAACAGAAAAACAAAAAGAAAAATACTTAATTCCTTTAGCCAAAGGAGAAAAATTAGGAGCCTTTGGATTAACAGAAGCAAATGCAGGAACCGATGCATCAGCACAGCAGACTACAGCAGAATTAAAAGGGGATTATTATTTGCTAAATGGCTCCAAAATATTTATCACCAACGGGGGCTATGCTGACACTTATGTAGTTATGGCAATGACGGATAAAAGCAAAGGAACGAGAGGGATTTCTGCCTTTATCGTTGAGGCAGATACTGAAGGTTTTACTATTGGAAAAAAAGAGTCAAAGATGGGAATTAGAGGCTCCGCCACCTGCGAATTAATTTTCGAAAATTGCAAAATTCCTAAGGAAAACCTTTTAGGAAGTGAAGGAAAGGGCTTCAAGATTGCAATGCAAACCTTGGATGGGGGGCGTATTGGTATTGCTTCACAAGCCCTTGGAATTGCAGAAGGTGCTTTGGAGGAAACTGTTAACTATGTGAAGGAAAGAAAGCAGTTTAATAGACCTCTTGCTTCCTTCCAAAATACCCAGTTCCAATTGGCAGATATGTATACAAAAGTAGAAGCTGCAAAAATGTTGGTATATAAGGCTGCTTTTCATAAGGAAAACAAACTGCCTTATTCAAAAGAAGCTGCTATGGCAAAGCTCTATGCTGCTGAAGTAGCTATGGAAGTTACTACAAAGGCGGTACAGCTCCATGGTGGATATGGTTATACTAGGGAATATCCAGTTGAAAGAATGATGCGTGATGCAAAAATTACAGAAATTTATGAAGGTACATCAGAGGTTCAAAGAATGGTAATATCTTCACATTTATTGAAATAGGGGGGGTTGAAATCCATGAAGATTATTGTTTGTATTAAACAAGTGCCAGACACAACAGAAGTAAAAATTGATCCCAAAACAGGAACTTTGATTAGAGATGGTATTCCTAGCATTATCAATCCTGACGACAAGAGTGGATTAGAGGCAGCTTTAAAACTAAAGGATGAAGCGGGGGCCCATGTAACTGTATTAACTATGGGACCGCCACAAGCAGACTTAGCATTAAGAGAAGTATTAGCTATGGGTGCAGATCGAGCTATTCTTTTAACAGATCGTGGTTTTGCAGGAGCAGATACTTGGGCCACTTCTTGTACGCTGGCAGGAGCTATAGAGAAATTAGAATATGATTTAATTATCGCAGGAAGACAAGCAATAGACGGGGATACGGCTCAAGTAGGGCCACAAATTGCAGAACATTTAAATCTTCCTCAAGTAACCTATGTAGAGGATTTGAAGCTACAGGGAAATGAATTCCTTTTAAAACGGAGCTTTGAAGATGGATACCATCTCATTAAAGTAAAACCCCCTTGTTTAATTACTACATTAAAGGAAATGAATGAAGCTAGGTATATGAAGATAGGGGGAGTATTTGATGCCTATCGAGAAAAAGAAGTAGAGGTTTGGAATTTAAAGGATATTAATGTAGACATTTCTAATATAGGGTTAAAGGGTTCCCCAACAAAAGTAAAAAAAGCCTTTACTAAAGGGGCAAAAACAGCAGGAAAAGTTTATGATGTGGCTCCAAAAGAGGCAGCAGAAATCATCATTGAAAAACTAAAAGAAAAATTTATTATATAGCTGGGAGGGATACCATTTGGAGAATAAAAACTATAAAGGTGTTTGGGTTTTTGCTGAGCAGAGGGATGGGGAGATTCAAAAAGTTTCCCTAGAGCTTTTAGGCAAAGGAAAGGAATTGGCAGAGGTTTTAGGAGTAAAATTGACAGCTGTTTTATTGGGAGATAATATTAAAAAAATAGCAAATGAGCTAATCTATTATGGTGCAGATGAAGTGATTTTAGTAGAGGATAAAGGCTTAAATCTATATATAACAGAGCCCTATACAAAGGTTATGACAGAAATTATCAATGAAAGAAAACCAGAAATCATTTTACTGGGGGCAACTGCAATAGGAAGAGATTTAGCTCCAAGAATATCGGCTAGAATCCATACAGGGTTAACGGCAGATTGTACTTCTCTTGAAATAGAGGAGGAGACCAACCACCTATTGATGACAAGACCTGCTTTTGGAGGAAACCTTTTAGCAACAATTATTTGTCCTGACCATCGACCTCAAATGTCTACTGTAAGACCAGGAGTAATGATCAAATTAGAAAGAGATGAAAATCGCAAAGGGGAAATAATAGAATATCCATGTAATTTAACACCAGAGGATATAAATATAGAGATTGTAGAAGTGGTGAAGGAAAAGAAGGAAAAGATTAAAATTGAAGAAGCAGAGGTCTTGGTATCCGGTGGTAGAGGAATAGGTAATAAAGAAAACTTTAATGTGTTGGAGATACTAGCAAAGGAATTAGGTGGGGTTGTATCTGGGTCCCGTGCGGTAGTAGATGCAGGTTGGATAGAAAGGGATAGGCAAGTAGGACAAACAGGAAAGACGGTTAGACCTAATTTATATTTTGCCTGTGGTATTTCTGGAGCTATTCAGCATTTAGCGGGTATGGAGGAGTCGGATTTAATCGTAGCAATAAACAAAAATGACTCAGCCCCTATTTTTGAAGTTGCAGATGTAGGGATTGTCGGAGACGTTCATAAAATTATACCTGCTGTGGTGGAGGAACTTAAAAAAATAGTATAAGATTATTGAAAATCCTACATTTTTAGAAGTATAAAAACCTTTAAAGATGTAGGATTTTATATTGGAGGATAAAATTTTAAATGCTGGTGAAGGAATATATTGCTGTAGAATTATGGAACCTATTGCAAAATTAAGGAATAAAAAGGATTTATTGCAAAAATGCAATTGAAATGCAGTTTTGCAATAGCTTTATTTCGACACATTGCAACAATGCAATTGGGACTGGGGAATACACTTTAAAAGGAGTTATTATTGCCTAAAAAGAAATTTCAGTTGGCGTGGAAAAAAGTTCACCAATAAGATTTCAAGATTTGGTGCTAGACTATTATTTTTAGTGGATTATAAAATGAGACTTAATTCATAAGTAGACAACTGAAAGTTTGGTTTCTAACTTTCCTGGTGATCACTTAGTTTGTTTATCAAGAGGGGGTTTTTACGGCCTGTGAATTGTAGTCGAATTTATTTTCAGGGTGTATTGCTAAGACTCCCCCTTCTAAGGGGGAGTCTTAGCAATACACCGAAGGATAAAATGTTTTTCTGTTAGACATATAAAATGGCATGGTTTTTGCAATTATTAATTTTAAAAAAAGAGGGGAGCGATTTATATGCCACTTAGAACACCTAAATCCTATATAGAAAGCTTAAGAAAATTAAATTTAGAGGTTTATATGTTTGGGAAAAGGGTGGAAAACCCAGTAGATGACCCTATTATTAGACCTTCATTAAGCTCAGTAGTGATGACCTATGCTTTAGCTCAAGATCCTCAATATGAGGACATAATGACTGCAACCTCAAGCTTAACAGGTAAAAAAATCAATCGTTTTACCCATTTACACCAAAGCGAAGAGGATCTAATCAAAAAGGTTAAGATGCTCCGATTATTAGGTCAAAAAACTGGAGCTTGTTTTCAACGATGTGTGGGGATGGATGCCTTTAATGCAGTTTACAGTACAACCTTTGAAATTGATGGGAAATATGGAACCTCCTATCACAAAAACTTTGTAGAGTTTTTAAAGTATGTACAGGAGGAGGATCTTGTAGTAGATGGTGCTATGACGGATCCAAAGGGCAATAGGGGTTTAGCTCCTTCTCAACAAGCAGATCCAGATTTATTTTTGAGAATAGTCGAAAGAAGAAAAGATGGGGTTGTTGTTAGGGGGGCAAAGGCTCATCAAACCGGTATGGTAAACTCCCATGAGGTATTGGTGATGCCAACGATAGCTATGAAGGAGGAAGATAGAGATTATGCTATAGCCTTTTCAGTACCTAGCGATGCACCAGGAATCAAAATTATTTATGGACGTCAGTCCTGTGATACTAGGAAGCTAGAAAAGGGGCTACTAGATAGAGGGAATCCTAAATTTGGAGGACATGAGGCTTTAGTAGTATTTGAAGATGTTTTTGTGCCAAAGGACAGAATTTTCATGTGTGGAGAATATGATTTTGCTGGTATGTTAGTAGAGAGATTTGCAGGATACCATAGACAAAGCTATGGAGGATGCAAAGTGGGGGTAGGAGATGTTCTAATAGGTGCTACTGCTTTAATCGCTGAATATAATGGTGCTGCAAAGGCATCTCATGTGAAGGATAAAATCATTGAAATGACTCATCTCAATGAAACCTTATATTCCTGTGGTATTGCTTGCTCCTGTGAAGGACATAAAACCAGTGCAGGAAACTATGAAATTGATATGTTACTGGCTAATGTCTGCAAACAAAATGTAACAAGATTTCCCTATGAAATTGCAAGATTAGCTGAAGATATTGCTGGAGGGGTTTTTGTCACACTGCCTTCTGAAGAGGATTTAAAAAGTCCAGAGATAGGAAAATATGTTGAAAAATACTTTAAGGGTGTTGATGGGGTATCCACGATTGATCGCTTCAAAGTCCTAAGGTTAATTGAAAATATGACATTAGGTACTGCTGCAGTAGGTTATCGTACAGAATCCATGCATGGGGCAGGATCTCCACAGGCACAGCGAATTATGATTGCAAGACAGTCTAATCTTAATAGTAAAAAACAGCTGGCAAAAGATATTTTAGATATAGACAAATAAAGGGATGCTAAAAAACATTCAATAGAATTGGCCTATTGGGATGAGATGATGAATTTTGTAAAAAGATTTGGAAATGGGGGGAGAACCTGATGCTATGGGGGGATCTATATAAAAAAAAGCTCTGCAGTCCTGAGGAAGCTGTAAAAAATATAAAGTCGGGAAATCGAGTTGTAATAGGACACGCAGCGGCAGAACCACAGATTCTTGTCGAGGCTATGGTGAATAACCATGAAAATTATGAAGCTGTAGAAATTGTTCATATGGTGCCATTAGGAAAATGTGATTACCTTAATCCAACTATGGAAAAGCATTTTAGGCATAATGCACTTTTTGTAGGGGGGGGATTAGCCCGAAACGCAATAGAAGAAGGCAGAGGAGACTATACCCCTAGTTTTTTCTTTGAAATACCAAAATTATTTAAAAATAATATTTTGCCTGTAGATGTTGCACTGGTGCAGGTTTCTAAACCTGACAAGCAAGGGTATTGTAGCTTAGGGGTTTCCATAGACTATACTAAAAGTGCTGTAGAAAATGCAAAAACCGTTATAGCCCAAGTAAATGACCAGATGCCTAGAACCCATGGTGACAGCTTTGTGCATATCAGCCAGATTGACTATATTGTAGAAGCCTCTCAACCCCTACACGAGATACCATTACCTGTAATAGGAGAAATAGAAAGCAGAATAGGAGAATATTGTGCCAGCTTAATTGATGATGGTTCAACGTTACAATTGGGAATAGGGGCCATACCCGATGCAGTATTATCCTTTCTTAAAGTTAAAAATGACTTAGGTATTCATTCAGAAATGTTTTCCGATGGCATACTGGATCTAGTAGAAAATGGAAATATAAACAATACTAAAAAAACCCTACATAAGGGAAAATCTGTTGCGAATTTTTTGATGGGAAGCAAACGACTTTATGATTATGTGGATGATAATCCTGCTGTTCAAATGTATCCAGCGGATTATGTAAATCATCCTATGGTGATTGCACAAAACAACAAGATGGTGTCTATCAACTCCGCATTGCAGATAGATATAATGGGGCAGGTGGTGGCGGAAACCATAGGCTATAAGCAATTTAGCGGTACCGGTGGGCAGGTGGACTTTGTTAGGGGGGCCTCCTTAGCTAAAGAAGGTAAATCCATTATTGCTTTTCCTTCTGTTGCTGCAAAGGGAAAGATTTCAAGAATCGTTCCCATTGTAGATGAAGGGTCATCCATAACGACCTCTAGAAACGATGTTGACTATGTGGTAACAGAGTATGGTATAGCCAGTTTAAAGGGGAAAACCTTGAAGGAAAGAGCACGAGCATTAATTAACATTGCTCATCCAGACTTTAGAGAAATACTCCATGAAAAAGCAAAAATTCGATTTAGATATTTCTAAAAATTAGTCATTCTCTTAATGGATGATCACTATAATATATATACGGAGGTTTATCTATAATTTTAAAAGGCAGGGGGGAGGAAATAGAGAAAAATCCAAAATAGTCTTTAAAAAAACTTAAAGAATAAAAAACTGTTGGAGCAATAACGTGGAATAAGGAAAAAGCCATACAACCTTAGACTACGGTAGGTGGAGAAATGATTTTATATTTAGAAAATTTCGGTTATAACCACTTGATAAACCTATCAAGGATTGGTATGATGATCAAGAATACCAAATTTTAAACAAATACACAAATGTGGGCATAAAATAAAAGAGAAAATGTTTGATAAATTTAAGGAGGTTTTAATCAATGGCAGTATTAAAGCTACAACCAATCCTTCACAAATTCAACAGTTTTAAAGAGTTTGCACAGGAATTTGACATAGGAGAAGAGGATTGCATCTTTACAAACGAATTTCTTTATGAGCCTTTTATGAAGGAAATTTCTCTAAAAGCCGACTTTTTATTTCAAGAGAAGTATGGGATGGGGGAACCATCAGATGAAATGATTAATGCTCTTATGGCTAAAATAAGCGAAAAAAAATATAAACGAATTATTGCAGTTGGTGGCGGAACCATCATAGATATTTCAAAAATATTGGCTTTGAAGCATGTTAAAAACTGCATTGATTTATTTGAAAAAAAGGCACCTATAGTCAAGGATAAAAAACTTATTATCGTTCCAACAACCTGTGGAACTGGCAGTGAGGTTACTAATATCACCATAGCAGAAATAAAAGACAAGCAAACCAAAATAGGTCTTGCGGCAGATGAGCTCTATCCAGAGGATGCCGTATTAATACCTGAGCTAGTAAAGAGTCTTCCCTTTAAATTCTTTGCAACCAGTTCAGTTGATGCATTGATCCATGCCATTGAATCCTATGTAGCACCCAAATCCAATGGATATACGGAATTGTTTAGTAGTAAAGCCATTAAACTTATTATTAGGGGTTATAAAGAGATTGTAGAAAAAGGAGAGGATCATAGACAGGAACTTATCGAAGATTTTTTAGTAGCAAGCAATTACGCAGGCATTGCCTTTGGTAATACAGGAGTGGGTGCCGTCCATGCCCTTTCTTATCCATTGGGAGGCGTGTACCATGTCCCCCACGGTGAAGCCAATTATCAATTTTTTATTGAAGTATTTAAAACCTACAACAGAAAAAATCCCTGTGGTAAAATAAGCAAAGTCAACAAAATGCTAGCAGAACTTTTAGAGATAGACCAGGATGCCGATGTGTATGAGGCACTTGAGGGACTTCTTAACAAACTATTATCCAAAAACCAATTAAAGGAATACGGCATGAAGGAGGAAGAAATAGAAGCCTTTGCTGATAGCGTCATTGAAAAGCAACAAAGGCTGTTAGCAAATAACTATGTGCCTCTTTCAAGAGATGAAATTCGTGATATTTATAGAGCACTATATTAATCGATTTATCAATGAATCCAATAACAGAAGCACAAAGCCCAGGCTTTTTGCTTCTGTTATTTTACTCTACATGTATATGATTGGAATATTGTAGATAACTCTAGTTAATAACTGGAGTTATGGAATTTTTCATCACAACATTTAACAATTGGACAACTTAAGCAAGTAAAAAAATCCAGAAGCTTCTTCAATTTCCCCATTGACAGACTTCATTTAATTGGATAAAATATAAGAATCAAATTGCTGAAATTCTATGAATAGGATGAGTAGTTAAAGGAATAAAGTTCCAGCGAGTCGGAGGAGGTGTGAGTCCGATACTTTATCTTTAGTGAATGGACCTAGGAGAAACAAGGAGAAATCATCTGGAATTTATCCGGTGAGAGTAGCCGTCGTCGGGGGCTTCCCGTTATAGAAGCAGGATATCGAGCAGTTTAGCTCCGTATTTCATGAGGGGACCCTTTTGGGGTCTATAAAGGTGGTACCGCGGAAATCAGTCTTTCGTCCTTTTAGTATAAGGATGAAGGGCTTTTTTATTTACTCAATAATTTAGAAGGGCGGTAAAGATAATGTTGTGAGCAGAAGATGGAATTGTTCCTTGGGAAAATAGAAAAACAATAAATAATGAAAAGGAAGGGATTTATTATGAATCTAAGAAAAAGTATTTTAACAGCATTATTGTTAGCCATCGGTCTTATTTTACACCAAATTACACCTGGTACATTGGGGGGCATAAAGTTTGATTTGTTTTTACCCTTTGTGTTTATTGCCCTGTTTCTAAATACAACCTTTAAGAACGCTTTGTTGACAGGGCTTTTAGGAGGAATTTTAACAGCTATGACC
Organism: Natronincola ferrireducens; assembly: GCF_900100845.1. Taxonomy (NCBI): domain Bacteria; kingdom Bacillati; phylum Bacillota; class Clostridia; order Peptostreptococcales; family Natronincolaceae; genus Natronincola; species Natronincola ferrireducens. The sequence goes on from NZ_FNFP01000001.1 coordinate 516,042, forward strand.
ACCTCTTTTCCTGGAGGACAATTACCTAACCTTATTGACAAAGTAGGTACCTGTATCATTTTATTTGTAATTATTAAGGGGATGGAAAGCTTTAAAGACAGTCGATTTTTTGTAGGGGTTATTGCATGTTTAGGGACAGTGATTAGTGGCAGTATCTTTTTAGGGTCTGCTCTATTGATGATAGGATTACCGGCTCCTTTTATGGTATTATTTATGACCATCGTTTTACCCACCTCTTTAACCAACATATTTGTTACGATGATCATTTATCGAATTACTCAAAATACATTAAGGGTTACAGGTATGAAATTAGTTTAGATCCATAGAAAAGTAACCTGTGTACAAATCTCCTAAAGAGAATTATAATTTAAATCATAGATACACAACAAGGTAGGTATCTCTTCAAAGGGGAGGAGGAGGGCTCTTATGGAAATAAACTATAAAATAATGAAGCAGGTTTTGAATAATTCTATTAATGGTGTTGTTATCGTAGAAAACAGTGATGATATATTGTATATGAACAAAAAAGCCAGGGAAATATTAGGTATTCAGGGAAAAAGAAATGAAAAATCAAATGAAATTTTAAAAAAAGATGATTTAAGTAAATTGCAAAATCTTGATATAGAAGGATTCCATAAAATACATTATAACAATAGAATATTAGTAGCCAGCACTCTGTCAATTATAGATGAAGAAAACATAAAGAGAAGAGCATATATTCTACAGGACATTTCTAAATATGAGGCAGCGGTTGAAGAAATAAGCAAATATAAAGAGCTAACCTATACATTGGAGGCCATCATTAATTCCTCCTACGATGGTATTTATGTGACGGATGGTGAAGCCAACACCCTTATTGTTAATGGAGCCTACGAAAGAATTACTGGAATTAAGGCGTCAGAGGTTTTAGGAAAAAACATGAAGGATTTAGAAAAAAATGGAGTTTTAAATCAATCCAGCTCTATATTGGCCATTGAAAATCGCAAGCCTATTACCATAAGGCAGGTAATAAGACGAGATAAAGAAATCCTTGTCACCAGCACACCGGTTTTTTCCAGTAATGGCGACATAACCTATGTTGTTACCAATGTAAGAGATATTTCCAATTTAGTTAATCTTAAAAATGAATTAATAGATACAAAGGCACTAAATGAAAGATATTTAACTGAGCTTCAGCATATAAAGAACAAATTAGTAAATACTCCAGAAATTATTATAAAAGACTCTAATATGCTTAAAGTTATGGAGATGGCAATGAGGGTGGCGAAGGTAGATACTACTGTTTTGTTAAGTGGAGAAACTGGTGTAGGAAAGGGACAGCTGGCAGACTTTATTCATAAAAATAGTCTACGGGCTAAAGAAAATTATATAGAAATAAATTGTGGGGCCATCCCAGAGAATTTAATTGAATCAGAGCTTTTTGGATATGAAAAGGGAGCCTTTACGGGGGCTAATAAACAGGGAAAAATGGGGATGTTTGAATTAGCAAGTAAAGGAACCCTACTATTGGATGAGGTCTCTGAATTGTCTTTGGAATTACAAGTAAAGCTATTAAAAGCTTTGGAGGAAAAAAAGATTTATCGAATTGGAGGAGAAAAGCCAATTCCTATCAATAGCCGTATAATAGCGGCATCAAATAAAGATCTAAAACAGATGGTAGAGAAGGGTTCTTTTAGAGATGATTTATACTATCGTTTAAATGTAGTTCCTATACACATCTTTCCCTTAAGGGAACGTAGAGATGAAATCATACCATTATGCCTCAAGTTTCTAGAGGATTTTAATAAAAAATATGCTATGAATAAGTTTTTTGCTCCTATCACATTGAATAAACTACTTTATTATAATTGGCCGGGAAATGTTAGGGAATTAAAAAATCTTGTGGAGAGAATGGTGGTTATTGCCCCCGAAGATGAACTTACGGAGGAATTATTACCAGAGTACATTTTCAATAATCATTTTTCAAAAGAAAATTTATCCCATACAGAGATAGGAAAGGATCTGCAGTGTAGTGACATGTCATTAAAAGAGGCAACTTATGAATTTGAAAAGAGCTACATTAGAAATGCCATTAAAAAGTATGGTTCATTAAAAAAAGCAGCAAAAAACTTAAATATTGATCCTTCAACCATTAATAGAAAATTGAAAAGGTAAGGATTTGTTTACCTATGTATAATTTCTCCAAAACCTGTCAAAATTCTAATAAATGCTATATGATTCTTCAGTAATCCAAATTACTTGACTTTTAGCTAGAAGTAATTATATAATATATTTTGAAGGTTTATAAAAAGTTTTTAAATTACACCTATTCTGAAGATTATATTAAATGCTATGAAGAGGACAGTAGTGAAAGGAAACCGTTTTTAGAGAGATAATCCTTGGCTGGGAGATTATTACGGATTTTTTTACGAAGATCACCTTGGAGCAGAAGGTCTGAACATCTAGTAGGATCTTCCGTAGACATACGTTATCATGTGCTGAAGTGACAAGATATCTATTGATCTTGTAACCAGGGTGGTACCGCGGTTTATTCGTCCCTAATGTATTTTAGGGACTTTTTATAGTTTTTGGCATAATTTTTAAAGATGTTAGAAGAATAGTTAGCATAATTCAATTACTTAGAAAGGATGAGGAAACATGAAGGGATTTAAAACGCTATCTAATGGCCCTGTAGCTCAGCGGGAAAAAGCTGTAGCAGAACTATGGGAGCAAAACAATATCCTAGAAAAAAGTATCGAAAACCGTGAAGGAGCAAAGTCTTTTGTGTTTTTTGAAGGCCCTCCTACAGCCAATGGTAGACCGGGAATTCATCACGTTATATCGAGAACACTAAAGGACTCCGTATGTAGATACCATACGATGCTGGGGGAACAAGTTAAAAGAAAGGCTGGATGGGACACCCATGGTCTTCCAGTTGAGATTGAGGTAGAAAAGCAATTAAAGCTTTCTAGCAAATTAGAAATTGAGAATTATGGTATTGCAGCCTTTAACACAAAGTGTAGGGAGTCTGTTTTCTCCTATGAAAAGCAATGGAGGGAAATGACTAGGAGAATGGGCTACTCCATTGACCTAGATAACCCTTATATTACTTTAGACAATAATTATATCGAGTCCGTATGGTGGATTTTAGATAAGTTCTTTAAGGAAGGATATATTTATGAAGGACATAAAATTCTGCCCTATTGTCCTAGATGTGGAACTGGATTAGCATCCCATGAGGTTTCCCAAGGCTATAAGGAAATCAAATCCAACACCGTTATTGTACCAATGAAGCGAAAAGATGCCGATGAATATTTCTTAGTGTGGACGACAACACCATGGACATTAGCCTCCAACGTTGCCTTAGCTGTACATCCTGAAGTTACCTATGTCAAGGTGCGACACAATGATAAGGTATATATTTTGGCAAAGAATTTGGTTGGGCGAGTAGTTGGGGAAGAGTACGAAATTTTAGAGGAAATGAAGGGGCAGGATTTAGAATATGTAGAGTATGAACAATTAATGCCTTTTTTAGAAGCCGATAAAAAAGCCTTCTTTGTTACGGTTGCCGACTATGTAACAACAGAGGATGGTACTGGGGTTGTTCATATCGCTCCTGCCTTTGGTGAAGACGACTATCAAATAGGAAGAAGATATGATCTACCGGTATTCCAACCAGTAAGTGAAGAAGGGAAATATACTACAACACCTTGGGAAGGTCAGTTTGTAATCGATGCCGATATCGACATTATTAAATGGCTCCATGGTGAGGGTAAATTATTTAAAAAAGAAAAAATGGATCACAATTATCCCCACTGCTGGCGTTGTTCTACACCATTATTATATTATGGAAAACCAAGCTGGTATATTGAGATGACCAAGCTAAAGGATCAGTTGATTGCCAATAACAATTCTGTTAACTGGTATCCAGACTATGTAGGAGAAAAGCGTTTTGGCAACTGGTTAGATAACTTAAATGATTGGGCTATTTCTAGAAATCGTTATTGGGGAACACCTTTAAATATTTGGCGTTGTGAATGCGGCCACACAACTTCAGTAGGCTCTAGAAAAGAGTTAGTTGAAAAAGCTGTACAAAATATTGATGAAACAGTAGAACTCCATAGACCCTATGTAGATGACATTCAGTTAAAGTGTAGTGATTGTGATGGTATTATGACAAGGGTTACAGAGGTTATTGATTGTTGGTTTGACAGTGGTGCCATGCCATTTGCACAACATCACTACCCCTTCGAGAATAAAGAAGGCTTTGATAGACTTTTCCCAGCTGATTTTATCTGTGAAGGTATCGATCAAACAAGAGGGTGGTTCTATTCCTTATTAGCTATCTCTACCTTTGTTATGGGAGTATCCCCCTATAAAAATGTACTGGTAAATGATTTAATTTTAGATAAAAATGGACAAAAGATGTCAAAGTCTAAAGGAAATACTGTAGATCCCTTTGAGCTATTTGATAAGTATGGGGCTGATGCCCTTAGGTGGTATCTACTACATGTATCTCCAGCATGGACACCTACTAGGTTTGACATTGAGGGATTAAAAGAAGTACAAAGTAAATTTTTCACAACTATAGAAAATGTTTATGCCTTCTTCACCCTTTATGCTAATACCGATGAAATTAATCCTAAAGATTTCTTCATTGATTACAAAGATAGACCCGAATTAGATAGATGGATACTATCAAAATATAATAGCTTGATTGAAGAAGTTAGAAAGGACATGGACGTCTTTGATCTAACAAAAGCTGTTAGAAAAATTCAAGAATTTGTTAATGAAGATTTGTCTAACTGGTATATTAGAAGGGCTAGAAGACGTTTTTGGGCAACTGAATTAACAGATGATAAGAAGGCAGTATACAATACAACCTATGAAATTCTTGTAGGGGTATCTAAGTTAGTTGCGCCCTTCTCACCCTTCTTGGCTGATGAAATGTATCAGAATTTAACCAATGGTTTATCTGTTCATCTTGCAGACTATCCTGAAACAGATGGAGGTTTAATTGACAAGGCTGTAGAGGAAAAAATGGATTTAGTAAGGGATTTAGTAGGATTAGGTAGAGCTGCAAGGGCTCAATCTAAAATCAAGGTACGTCAACCTTTACAAAAGATTTTAGTAGATGGAAAATATGAACCTTTAATTTCTGACTTAGTTCCTCTAATTCAAGAGGAGCTAAATGTAAAGGAAGTTCATTTTGAAAAGAATCTCAAGGATTTTATGGACTTTAGCTTAAAGCCAAACTTTAGGGTAGCAGGACCAGAGTTAGGAAGCAAGATAAAGGTCTTTGGAAAGGCTTTAACGGAAGTAGATGCTTCGGAGGTGGTACCAAAGCTAGAGGCAGGGGAAAAAGTAACCCTAAACCTTGATGGCGAAGCCTTTGAAGTAGGTAAGGATTATGTTATGATCAATATTATTGCCAAGGAAGGCTTTACAGTAGAAATGGCAAGCAATCTTTTTGTAATCCTAGATACAACCCTAAGTGAAGAATTAATTAATGAAGGCTTTGCCCGTGAATTTGTATCTAAGGTACAGCAAATGAGAAAGAATAACAACTATGAAGTAATCGACAATATCAATATTTACTTTGATGGAGACGATGAAATTGCTAAGGCAGTAGAACTATATGGAGATTATATTATGCAGGAAACCCTAGCCTTAGCCATCGATAGAGTTCAGGATAATAGCTTTGAAAAGCAAAATTTAAATGATCATGAAACAGGTATTAAAGTTGAAAAGGTAGAAGTATAAAAATCTCTAAAAATCTCTAAAAATCTCCAGTTATTGACTGGAGATTTTTTATTCATAACTCTAGAAAAAGTGGGTATTTTAATAGGAAAAGGAGGTTTTATCATGAAAAAAATTTTTGTTTACATAATTATCCTTGTATTGATATTTGTTATGATGGGTTGCAGGGTAGAACCAGTACCAGATCCACCACCACCACAGGATGAACCCAATGGAGGTATGGAGGAGAATGGGAATTTTCATGGGGATATAAACGTAGAGCTACAGGATAGGATGAGAATTGTGGAAGAAGATACTCTTCCAGACACAATTAGAGAGTGGTTTCAACAATTTGGTGATGAAAGAGGAGGTTACGTTTATCAACATCCTGATGCCACCTATGTAAAAATCAATGCAGGGGAAAAACCTACAGGTGGCTATGGCATCTCTATCGTGGATTACCTTCATGAAGAATATCCGAGGATCATTGTAGTAGATACTAGAATTCCCGATGAGGATGATATAGTTACCCAAGTCTTGTCCTATCCATCGGTAATTTTGCAGGTTCATACAGATATGGCTGTAGAATTTGAAGTTAGAACAATAGACGACGAAGCCTTCCCCATGGAGCATACCTTAGTTTTTGCTGAGCTGGAATTGCCGGAGGAAAATGAAGAAATTAATAATCCGGTGGAAATACAGGGTAGAATTATAGCCTTTGAAGGTAGTTTTATTGTAAGAATTTTAGATGCTGAAGATGAAATCATTCATGAAGAACATCTACAGGCAGATGCAGGAGGACCAGAATGGGGAAGTTTCCAAGAAGAAATTCGTTATCCTCTTCCTAAGACAAAGGAAGGAAGAATAGAGGTAGGAGAATATAGCGCTAAGGATGGAGAGTACCTCATGAGGGACTATGTAGCCGTTAGATTTAAAAATATAGAACAATAACCTACAATTTTAATCCCAATAAAAAGATGGCTTCTACCATCTTTTTATTGGGATTCTTTACGTTGTATCAGGGACTGACATCAGATCAAAGGTTTGATATTAGTCCCTTAAATAAACAGCTGTATATCTGATGTCAATGCGTCCTTTAAGTAGGCTTTGGCATCCATTACCTCTAGCTCTGGAATTAATTCTTCCTTTTTTAATCCCATGATTTCCATAGATAGCTTACAGCCGTAGAAACGAACACCTTTTTTAACGGCACCATTTAAAAAATCTATCAGTGGAGGTGCTTCATCATCCTTCATCATTTCCAATAGCATTTCTTTACCCAACCCACTGAAATTCATTTTAGAGAGGGGTAATTCATTGGGGCCCTTAGGTGTCATCAAGCTAAACATTTTTTCATAGGTGGTTTTATCCTCTAAGGTCATTTTATTTGGATCCCGGAGCAAAAATAACCCCCAAAAAGCGAAGAACATAGTAACTTCCACCTCTATTTCTCTAGCAGCATTGGCCAGAATAAGGGCCGCCAATGCCTTATCATATTCCCCACTAAACATAAGAAGATTTATCTTTTTGTTTTCCAAGTCTGATAGCCTCCTTTAATTACAATTAAAATATCAATATAGTTTTTAGTGTAACCAAATTTTCCTATAAAAATCTTTTAAGTACAATTCATAAATGGTAGTGGTGTATTTAGATAAGACCTAAAGGAGAAATCCACATAATGTAGAATTGATTAATAATAATGGATTTTCAAAATATTTTATTGGGAGAGTTGCTATGGATAATAGAAGACAATTATCTTTTTTAAATTTAATATTGTTTTTCACAAGTCATTATTTAAGAAATAGGCTTTGTTAGTGATGAATGTTGATATTTTAGAAAATAAAAGAAAAAGGGCTATATTACTATTTTCTAGTATGTAGCCCTTTTTTTTCAAATATTTTATGTCGCATAGAAAAGAAAAGACGTCATTGCAATATCCCATACATGTGTAGGGAACGGTCTTGACCGTTCCGCTGTTGTAATAGATTCATTCATAACGGAAGGGTCAAGACCCTTCCCTACGATTTTTTATTGCACATAATCCATCTGATATGACTATCTCTAACATCTTCCTTTTACCTATTACCACTACTTTTCAGCAGGAATGGCATATAACGTTTCGAGGCTTTCCGTTGTCCTACACGCTTTTAGTAGGATGATGGAAAGCCTCTGTTAGATGATGAACTATATATAATCTGCTAATATAACCTTTACACTTCTTTTTACTTTGGGCAACTCTTTCTCTACAACATTCCATACAATTTTTATGTCAACACCAAAATAATCATGTATCAATACATCTCTTAATCCTGCCATTTCTCTCCAAGGTAGTTCTGAATAACTATTTCTTGTATCTTTTGAAATTTTCTTTGTAGCTTCTCCGATAATCTCTAGATTTCTTATAACAGCATCTTGAATTAATTGCGATTTAATGAATTTTTCTTTTCCTTCTTCTGTATACTCCTCTATGTTTTCAATGCATTCCATTATATGAATTAAGTAAATCTTATCACTTTTCATATTTCAACAACCTCATTGCTTACCTGATCCTTTAAAGTCCAATGTAAAGATTCCTCTGTAACAACATCTACTTTTCTTTTTAATAGATATTCTAAGTCATTTTTAAAACCAATTAAATCAAATAGAGAGCGTCCTTCTTCAAGTTTAACAAGCAAATCAATATCACTATCTGATTTTTCTTCCCCTCTTGCAACAGAACCAAATACCTTAATAGAAACTACTCCATATTTATCTGCAATACTATTAATTTGTTTTTTATGATCATTAATCACTCTAATTAATTTCATTATTATCACCTTCAAATAATTTCTTATTTATATTATACCTTGTATTTTATAAATAAAAAACATTAAATCCTATATTTTGCAGTTAATTTTTGCATTAGTTTGTCATCTAACGTTCCAGCATTTGCGACGTCTTCGAACTGGACCCTAAATGAATACCCCATAGTGGAGCTTAGCTTCCAGCACCCTTGTGCAAACATATTGTTATCTGCTGTCCGGTTAACGAAAGCCCTCTAAATCCACCAATTAATTCCTTTTGTTCACTAATGACTAACTTAAAAGATTGTATTATATATGAAAAATTAGACACTGCTAATAACATTACTAATCGTTAAACTTGAAAGTCACTTTATTTCTATCTTTATCGATGATTTCAACACCTTCTAGTAACTTCATTTCATCTATTTCTTCTTTACTTTTCCCACTTGTATTAAAAGTAAAGTTGCCAACGATTTTAAAATAAGGTGTTTTCTCAAGCCCTCTTTCACTACTATGTGGTCCGTTTTCTAACATCAGATCTAAATAATCCATATTGATTAAAACTTCATAGGCATCAATGTTTTCAATATCTTTTTTTGCTCCGCTAATGATGATACTGTAAGAAATTTCTGTTTTATTTGAATCTCCACCATAAGAATAGGAAGCATTCATGGCATACTTTTCACTTTGTTTTATCCCGCCATGATTGCAAGCACCCAGAGTAAAAGCAAGACAAACTGCTAAAATTATTATTGATATTTTTTTCATTCAGTCACCCCTTTCAATTATATAAATAACCCTTGCTACACATTTTTCATCAGATACGCTATAGGCTATAAAATATTTACTTCATATTTTTCATCTAATGTATAATTATTGAAGCCACTTTTCTTCTAAATCAATTTCAATACATTAAGATAAAGAATTATTGTTGACTGTTGCCTGTTAATTCCCTAAGTCGTTTTTCATTGCTAAACCAGTTTGACACATTGACTATAGTGATAACTATAATCAGTACAGCATTATAAATAAAGAGTTATTTTATATTATCTGGGCGTCTTAATGCTGAGAAAAAAGTAGCACTAATCATAGATACAACAAAAAGAGGAATTGTTTGTCCTAACACATACTTAATCAATCCCTTTTCTCTCTCTACAACCCATTTAGATATAAATTTATTATCATTGAACCAATACATGTTTATTTCTCCTCTATTACATGAAGTTCTCCTATTAAATCTTAACAAAGATAATGTTCAGTCATGTAATTTAGTTTTTGTAAATTTTTTCTATCATGCTTTCTATTCTTTCGATTTTTTCTTCAATTTTTTTAATTCGTTTAGGTAATTTAACAGCCAAACTAAAAATAAGATAAATAATTCCAATCCATATTGCAATGTTTAATAGTTGAAAAGCTAGAGTCCAGCTAAATTCTACAATGCCTTGCTCCACAATACCAACCCCTCATTTAATTAATAATATTTTGTTTGTATATTTCATCTTATCCCATACTAACATATTGAAAAATGAATCTCTTAAACCCTTCTTATACATGCCATTCATTGGCACTTACCACTATTTACCCCAATTTCTACGATGCAAATATAATCCTTCCCTGTAAGCAGCTGGAATAAAGCTATATCTATTCAGAGAGGCTACACCATCCATCCCGCCTAAACTCCTACAACAGTTTCAGAGCCTCTAGAAGCTATTTATGAGGCATAGGGTTGAGCCAAATCCCAAAAGGATAAATACTAAATGCATCTACCCTCTTGATTCCCTTGTGTCACTTTATACATCTATGTGTAATTATATAATTCTACACAAATCCATAGAAACCCTTTCAGGTTTTAGTATGATTTAACTAATGTTAAATTTGGCAGTCCTAATAGAATGGTATGTGTCATGAATTTTGTATAGACACCCATACAATATTTTTTATAAGCACGCCATTTATCGGTACAAAGCACATTGGTAGAAGACAAATAACTGCCTACCACTTTTTCTACCTTAGACTTTACAATTCTGCCCATGCAACTAGTTTTAGCAATGGTATTCTTATTTCTATCTCTAGCCACTAAAATACATACTTGTTCTTTGCTAATACCTCTATATTTAGATTTACCCCCTCGTTTACGAGGTTTCCTATCAACAATCTTCTTTTGCCCTTTTCAGAGAAAAGTAAGTATGTTTCATCCATCGCAACAATACCATTAAAGGCTTCAATGGTCCCTTGTTTCAATGCATTAAGGATTTTATGCCTCCAATAGAAAAGAGTTGCATGCGATACCCCAACAATTTTTTGAGACTTTCTTAATGACTTCCCTTCTATCATACATTCGATAAACCTAATCCACTTTTCAGGATGCTTTGTTTTATAGAGTGGAGTATGAGTAAAGTCATTAAAGGTTTTATTGCAACTCTTACATTTATATCGTTGACGATTGTTGTATTTGCCGAAACGCATGACTTCTTTTCCATCACAGCGAGGGCATATTAACCCCTTACTAAACTTAGTTTCTCTAAGTTCTTCAATAATTTTTCTATGATAAGGGTCAATAGGCTTTATAGATTCTTTAAGGGTATAATATAGTTCTTCTTTGTAATCTGCATTCATACTATCAATAAACTTTAGCAACTTTTCAAAGGTAACTGGCTTCATACCCTCAACTCCTTTAATTATTCTCTTATATATTATACCCTTATTTGTAGATATATATATAAATCAACAATAGAATTTAACAGAGCCAAGAAATAAGAAACAGAAGGAACAGGTGACTGCTGTTAACTAAACTATCATTAAATATTAAATAACAACCCCCCTCTCTTTTTAATCTAAGGAGAGGGGGGTGTGCATACATTAATTAAAACTTAGCCGATGAGGAAGTAGTCTTTGTACTATTTATCCGTCATTATACTTTTCTAAATAATATTTCCTGTTAACAGAAATTTTACAAAGTAGACTTATAAATTGATCTATTTCATCGTAGGTGTTATATAGTCCAAAGCTTACTCTCACCAGTCCAGGATGGGGTAAAGTAGGGTTAGCAATTCGTTGTTGCATTTCTTGATTGGACACATTCAATAATCTCTGAACATAGGGCTGTGCACAGAAACAGCCATTTCTTACAGCTATTCCTCCCTCCTGGGAAAGGGCATTGGCTATGATGTCATGGGGCAATCCTTCTATATTAAATGGAATAATACTTACACGGTCTTTTATATCATGGGGATTGCCATATAACTGGATATGGGGTACATTTTTAAGGCTTTCTAGGGTATACTGAGTTAAGCTTTTTTCATAGGCATCTATTGCTTCCATTCCCAAGCTTTTTAGCATCTTTAAAGAAGTTACTATAGCTAAAACACCCATAATATTTGGTGTTCCTGCCTCCTCCTTTGAGGGAGGAGGCTGCCACTTGATATAATCGTGGGTAACTAACTCTACTGTTCCTCCACCTACACAGTCGGGAGAACCCTGTTGGAAGGTTTTTTTGGGACCGATTAAAACTCCTGATCCAAAGGGAGCATACATCTTATGGCCAGAAAATACTAGATAGTCAATATGTCCAGGGTCCTTGAGGGATTTCATATCTACTGGGGTATGGGGAACCAATTGAGCACCATCCACCAAAATTTCAGCTCCATGCCCATGGGCCATTTCAGCAATTTCATGGATGGGATTGATGTATCCTGTGACGTTGGATGCTCCTGTTACAGCTACTAGCTTTACTTTCCCATCATAATGCTGAAGCTTTTTCTTTAAATCCTCCAAGGAAAGTCTGCCATCTTTATCTAATTCTATATAATCAACTTTATATTTGTTCCGCCAGGGCAAATCATTGGAGTGGTGTTCCATACAGGTAGATAAGACAACCCCATCTTTATAAATTTCCAACAGTCTATTGGAAAGCTTATTAATGGCTTCAGTTGTATTTTTTACAAACACAACTGTATGCTCACTAGAATCTGCTCCTACAAAATTAGCAATACTCTCCCGAGCTTCCTCATATAATTTAGAAGAAAATTGGGACTTATAGCCTGCTCCTCGATGGACAGAAGCATACCAAGGAGAAAAATCCATAAGCTCCTCAAGGACAGCAAGAAAAGGGGGTGTGGTGGCAGCGTTATCAAAATTAATAGCAGTAGTATAGCTACCATTAAGTAAAGGCACTTTTGTATCAATGCCTGCAATTAAAGCTTTATAATGGTTATAGGGTTTTATATATTGCATTTAGTCATCACCCTTCTAAATAATCTTCTTCTATCCATTGTATGTCGTAAAGAAAAAAACGTGATTAAAAAAATTAATAGCTAATTTAAAAAAACATTGCAAAGAGCTTTAGAATTGAATATAATATTTCTAATTATACATTTTTACGAGAGTAGAAGTGACAATCCAAAGAAGTTATTTATTATACAAAAAAGGAGTTGAGAGATGATGGGAGTTAAAAAATTTAAGAGGGTGCTGGTGGCCAATCGAGGAGAAATTGCTATTAGAATTTTTAGAGCTTGTCATGAACTAGGCATTAGAACGGTAGCTATTTATTCCAATGAGGATCAATGTTCTTTGTTTAGAACAAAGGCAGATGAATCCTATTTAATAGGAAAAAATAAAGGTCCTGTTGAAGCCTATCTTAACATTGAAGAGATTATTAAGATAGCCCTTAAAAAGGGAGTAGATGCTATACATCCAGGGTATGGTTTCTTAGCTGAAAATCCAGATTTCGCTAAAAAATGCAAGGAAGCTGGAATCGTGTTTATTGGTCCTAGTCATGAAATGATTGAAGCCTTAGGTGATAAAATTCAATCAAAGCTGGTGGCAAAAAAGGTAGGGGTACCAACAATTCCAGGGATAGAGAAACCAATTACCTCCGATGAAAAAGCTAAGGAGTTTGCTGACTACTGTGGTTATCCCGTCATTCTAAAGGCAGCTGCCGGTGGCGGGGGTAGAGGGATGCGGATTGTCTATAAAGAGGAAGAATTATTGGAGGCTTATTATAGCGCTAAGAGTGAAGCCCAAAAGGCCTTTGGCAATGATGACATCTTTATTGAAAAATATTTAGAAAAACCAAAGCATATAGAGGTACAGGTCTTAGGGGACGAAGCCGGAAATATAGTACATCTATATGAAAGGGATTGCTCTTTACAAAGACGACATCAAAAGGTAATAGAATTTACACCAGCGCTAACCTTAACCCCTGAGAAAAGAGAAGCAATTTGTCAGGATGCTTTAAAAATAGCTAAGGCAGTAAATTATAAAAATGCTGGAACAGTAGAATTTTTGGTGGATGCCTATGGTAATCATTATTTTATAGAGATGAACCCTAGAATTCAAGTAGAACATACAGTAACTGAAATGGTAACCGGCATTGACTTGGTACAAAGTCAAATATTAATTGCCCAAGGCTATACTTTAGACTCTCCAGAGATCAACATTCCTTCCCAAGAAGCAGTAGAGCCTAGGGGCTACGCTATACAATGCAGGGTTACCTGCGAGGATCCTGCTAATCAATTTGCACCTGATACGGGACGGATTGATATATATAGAACAGGGTCGGGCTTTGGTATACGCTTGGATGGAGGCAATGGATTTACAGGGGCAGAGGTAAGTCCCTACTATGACAGTCTTTTGGTAAAGGTAACTGCTTCGGCTAGAACATTCCAAGATGCTATTAAAAAATCCATTCGTTCTATTAGGGAGCTAAAGGTAAGTGGCGTCAAGACAAATACAGGTTTTTTAATTAACGTATTAAACCATGAAACTTTTTTAAAGGGAGAATGTGATACTGGATTTATAGCTAATAATCCCGAACTTTTTAACATTAAACCTAAAACCGATAGGGAATTAAAATTATTAAAGTTTATTGGAGAAAAAGTAGTCAATGAAACGAAGAGCCTTAAAAAGGAATTCGATGTTCCAGAAGTTCCTAAAGTAATAAGACCCGAAGGACTAAGGGGAACAAAGCAAATTCTTGATGAGAAAGGACCCGAAGGACTGATCCAATGGATTAAACAACAGGATAAGCTGTTGCTAACCGATACTACTATGCGAGATGCCCATCAATCCTTGATGGCTACAAGAGTACGAACAAGAGACATGGTTAAAATTGGAAAACCTACTTCTGTATTGGCAAAGGATTTGTTTTCTGTCGAAATGTGGGGGGGAGCGACCTTTGATGTAGCCTATCGATTTTTAAGGGAATCCCCTTGGGTAAGGCTAGAGCTTCTTCGAAAAAAAATACCTAATATTCTGTTCCAAATGCTTTTGAGGGGCAGCAATGGTGTGGGCTATAAAAATTATCCCGATAATGTTATAAGGGAATTCATTAAAGAATCAGCTGTTGGTGGTATTGATGTTTTCAGAATTTTTGATTCCCTCAACTGGTTGAAGGGTATGGAGGTAGCTGTTGATGAAGTTTTAAAGACAGGGAAAATTGCGGAAGCGTGTATATGCTATACTGGAGATATTTTGGATACTACACGGGATAAATACACCCTAGAATATTATGTGAATATGGCTAAGGAAATAGAAAAGATGGGAAGTCATATACTGGGTATCAAGGATATGTCAGCACTATTAAAGCCCTATGCTGCCCATAAATTAATTAAAGCTTTAAAAGAAGAAATTTCTATCCCCATCCATTTACACACCCATGATACCAGTGGTAATGGGGTTGCCACAATTTTAATGGCAGCAGAAGCTGGGGTAGATATAGTAGATACTGCCTTCAACAGTTTTGCAGGACTTACTAGTCAACCACCTTTAAATTCTGTTGTAGCCGCCTTAGAAAATACCATAAGAGATACAAAGATGAATGTAGATGATTTAGAAAAAATTTCGAATTATTGGAATGATGTACGTCCAGTATATGAACAATTCGAATCTGATTTAAAGTCAGGAACAGCAGAAATATACAAATATGAAATCCCTGGAGGTCAATACTCTAATTTAAAACCTCAGGTGGAAAGCTTTGGACTGGGCCATCGTTTTGATGAAGTGAAGGAAATGTATAAGGCTGTTAATGATATGGTGGGGGATATTGTAAAGGTAACACCCTCCTCTAAAATGGTGGGAGACTTAGCTATTTTCATGGTACAAAATGACTTAACTACAGAAAATATTTATGAAAAGGCTAAAGATATGACCTTCCCTGACTCAGTGGTAGCTTATTTTAAAGGCATGATGGGTCAGCCTATGGGAGGCTTTCCTGAAGAACTACAAAAAATTGTTTTAAAGGGTGAAAAGCCTATTACCTGCAGACCGGGGGAATTGCTAGAACCAGAGGACTTTGACAGTATTGAAAGTTATCTAAGGGAAAAATATAAAATGACCCCAAATAATAAGAATCTACTAAGCTTTGCCCTTTATCCTAAGGTATATGAAGAGTATTTAAATTATATTTTTGAATATGGAGATTTAAGTCGAATGGGCAGTGATGTGTTTTTCCATGGTCTTTATGAGGGAGAAACCTGTGAAATTGAAATTGCAGAGGGTAAGGTTTTGATTGTAAAGCTGCAGGAAATTGGCAGGATAGACAATGATGGAAATCGTTCTGTGGTATTTGAAGTCAATGGAAACCGTAGGGAGATTAAAATATTTGATAAGGCCAGTGGTATTACCAATAGAAAAGAGATGGTCCAACTGGCTGACCCTAACAACAATCTAGAAATTGGTTCCAGTATTCCGGGAACAGTGTTAAAGGTATTGGTAAAGGAAGGGGAGGAAGTCAAGGAAAACCAGAGCATTCTTATAATCGAAGCTATGAAGATGGAAACTAATATTGTTGCTCCTGTAGAGGGCGTCATAGAGGCTGTACTGGTAGAAGAAATGCAACAGGTAAAGGCAGGACAATTATTGATTCGATTAAAGGAAAAATAAAATATAAGAGTATAAAAAGAAGAAGGTCTACAACAATACCTTCTTCTTTTTATACAGAAAGCAACAGACAAAAACAATAGATTAAAGCAAAAAAACAGGGTATACAAAATTATTTTAGAAAATTTAACCACTTGTGACAATCATTGCCTTACTTCGACAAAGAACTTAAGATATAGTTATATTGGTGTTGGAATTTATCAAACAAGTGGGAGAAGATATAGCGATGGAAGGACAAGGGCATAGAAAAAAATACAACACAATGGAATTGAAGATAGGCTTTGCTTTGATTTTTGTGGCATTGATACCCCTAATGTTTTATTGGGTTTTCAACAATATAGCTATTTCAAAAACATTTGCTGAATTAGAAGAAAAAAAAATTCAAAATGAATTAGATCATGTAGGGGATATCTTTGCCTTTAAGGGGGAAATGTTGACAAAGCTAATAAAAGACTATGCCTTTTTTGAAGATACCTATTATAAAATAGAGGAAAAGGACAAGATGTGGTTTGACAAAAATTTCAAAACACCTCTTTATTATGAACATAGTGTTGATTTAGCCCTGGCAATTAACAATAACAAAGAAATAATTTATGAATATGGACTATGGGAACGGGATCATACTCCTTTATTAGAAATTGAAAAAATACAAAATGTTTTTTCTGCCACAAATAAAGACAGGGTTCTCCATGGATTCATAACATATGATGAAGATATATATGTTATGGCAATTGCACCAATCTCCCCCTTTAACAAAGGTCTAAAATCAAATGGCATACTTATTTTTGGCAAAAAGCTAACGCCACAAATGTTGCTTGATATTGAAAGGGAATATGGCTATAGCATATATTTATACCATAAAGATGACTTGATTGCTCCTTATACCCAAAGTAAAAAAGCATTGGTAATGAAGACTTACATTAAGGGGATGATGGATCAGCTACAAGAGGAAAAAATCATGATGACAAAACAGGATAAAATTTTGTCCACTACCGACATAAAAGATATAGACGATGGAAAAATAGGAGAGTTAATATTAATAAGTTCAAGGGAAACTTATCTTTCTACACTGAAAATTATTTACACAAATGGATTTAAAGCCATAAGCATATCAGTTGTTTGCATTCTCCTGTTAGCCTTTTATTTAAATAAAAGGATGATGAAACCCCTCAATACAATCAAAGGAGATATAAACAATATGACTGAGAACCAGATGTTATCTCATATCAAAGTAGAGGGTCCCAATGAAATTATGGATTTAGCTAAGGCTTTTAATGAAATGGTGGATAACCTTCATGAAGAGAAGAAAATTAATGAAGGTTTAAGAGAAAAGCTGGAATACGATAACTTAAAGACAGAATTTTTAGGCAATATATCCCATGAATTGAGGACTCCATTAAATGTAATTTTAGGCAGTATACAGCTAATGGAGCTAGCTGATAGGGGTATAGACTCCTATGGCAATCAAAGGAAACAGGCAAAGGTGATTAAGCAAAACTGCTATAGGTTATTGAAGTTAGCCAACAATCTCATTGATATGACAAAGATTGATTCCGGTTTTTTTCAGCTTAATGCCTCTAAAAATAATATTGTCAAGGTAATAGAAGACACCACATTATCGGTAAGTGATTATATGAAAAACCGAGACATTACCCTGCAATTTGATACGGAGGTGGAGGAAAAATACTTAATATGTGATCCAGATAAAATAGAACGGATTATATTAAATTTATTATCCAATGCCATAAAATCCACAAAACCTGGAGGAAAAATTGACATAATGGTGGAGGATAAGGATGATAGGGTTATCATCCTTATAAGGGATACAGGTATAGGTATTCCCAAACATAAGCAGGACATTATTTTTGAAAAGTTTAGACAGGTGGAGGATTTACTTACAAGAAGCTGTGAAGGAAGTGGTCTCGGGTTACCCTTAACAAAAGCCTTAGTAGAAATGCATGGTGGCAGCATATCCCTTGAAAGTCAATGCGGTAAAGGAAGCACCTTTAAGATTCAGCTTCCCGTCAACTATTTAGAAGAAGATGGAGAAGTAAAAGAGGAGGGCCTAGAGCCAAGCCAGCTGGAACGAATTAGCATTGAATTTTCTGATATCTGCTGTAAATGAATAAAGGTTGATCTTAGAAGAAAATCATCTTTATAATCAACATCAGTAAACAAAGGATTTGTGTCTATAATTTGGTTCATCAATAGACTTTGTAAAAATATATTCCGCTTAAGAAGCGAGAGTCTTAGCAATATACCGAAGGATAAAAAAAGCAGGGAGTAAAAATCAATAGGAAATTGACACAGATTGATGAAAGGTATAAAATTGGATAGAATTATTAGGTAAGAGAAACTAGAGGGAGTGAAGATTTAATGAAGTTTAATATAAAGGATGTGGCGAGGAAGGCTGGCGTGTCTATCTCCACAGTATCGAGGGTAATAAACGACAGTAAGGCAGTAAGACCTAAAACAAAGGCAAAGGTTATAGAAGCAGTTGAAGAATTGGGATATAAACCGAATGCTATTGCAAGGAGTTTAAAAATTAAAAACACCAAGACAATAGGTATCATGATCCCTGATATATCTAATCAATTTTTTCCTGAAGTAGTTAGAGGTGTAGAGGATGTAGCCAATATGTATGAGTACAACATATTTCTTTGCAATACGGATTTAGACCAGGAAAAGGAAATACAATACTTTGGGATATTAGAGGAAAAACAGGTAGATGGTATCATTTTTATGGGGAATATTATTAGAGAAGATCTGGCAAAGCGATTTGAAGCCTGTGACATACCTATTGTATTAATTGGTACCGATTATGGTGATATGCCTTCTGTGACCATCAATAACCTACAAGCCAGCAAAGATGCCGTTAGCTATTTAATTAAAAAAGGTCATAAAAAGGTTGCAATAATTACTGGAAAGGCCTATGACCCTGTTATTGGTGTAGCTAGAAAACAAGGCTATATAGAGGCTTTAAAGGAAGCAGGGCTGGAATATAATGAAGGATTGGTGATAGAAGGAGGCTACCGATTTAAAAGTGGTTATGAAGGAGGAAAAAAGCTGTTAGATACAGAAGATAGACCAACAGCCATATTTGTTGCAAGTGATGAGATGGCCATAGGAGTTATACGGGCAGCTCTTGAGAGGGATATCGACATTCCAAAAGAACTGGCAATTGTAGGATTTGATAATATTGATATGGCGGGAAAGGTATATCCTTCCTTATCTACTGTAGCTCAGCCTATGTATGAAATGGGTGCTATAGGTATGAGGGTATTGACAAAAATATTAAATGAAGAAATGTTAGAGGATAGAAAGGTATTATTAAACTACAGTTTTATTGAAAGGGAAAGTAGCTAATCAAATACTGCTCTTAGGAAACAGGATGTATATTTCATCGTGAAATATAGCAAACAATTAAATGTAAGAAGAAGGATTTTACTAGGAATAGACTGGAACAAAAGCTACCTTACTATTACAGATTGCATAAGCATTAGTTTTGGCATTAAGGGATAATAAGGAAATATAGAAGCAAACTCCTAGAGGCAGTGGCAGTAAAACAGTAGGGGAAAAAAATATATAGGGAAAACAAATTAAAAAATAATTAAAAATGTAGAATAAAAAAGACCTAATTATGTTGACAATAATAATTAAATTAGATAGTATAAAAATAATAAGTAAACTAATATGTGTTAAACATCCAATATATCATTATGGATGTTTTTTTTAGGCTTTGTTTTTTAAAAAGCCTACATTTTCTACTTAAACTTTTGGTTTTTAAATTGAACACATTAGTAGTATAATGATATACATCATAGTAAATGTAAAATTAAATACAGAGGAGGACCATAGATGCATTCAGAAGTAATCAAAAGAGAAGAAAATAAAATTACATTAAAGGTAGTAATAGGTGCAGAAGCATTTGAAGCAGGAATCAATAAGGCTTACAACAAAATGAGAGGGAAATTCAATATTCCAGGATTTAGAAAAGGTAAGGCTCCAAGAAAAATTATCGAACTGAACTATGGAACAGAGATATTTTATGAGGAAGCAATTAATATTACCTTCCCAGACGCTTATGACAAAGCCTTAGAGGAGCATGGTATTAATCCTGTAGATCGTCCATCTATAGAAGACCTAGAAGAAATTCAAAAAGGTCAAGATGTAGTTCTTACAGTTGGTGTCGAAATCATGCCTGAGGTTGTAGTAGAAAATTATAAAGGTATAGAAGTAGAAAAAAAAGAGTATAATGTACAGGAAGAGGATATCCAAAAAGAGTTAGATAGTTTACTAGAGAAAAATGCTAGAATGATTGCAGTAGAAGATAGACCTGTGCAGGACAGCGATATGGTAATAATCGACTATAAAGGAATGATCGATGGAGTAGCCTTTGAAGGTGGAACTGCAGAAAAGCAAAGCTTAAACATCGGTTCAGGTCAATTTATTCAAGGCTTTGAAGAACAATTAATTGGCAAAAATACAGGTGATGAAGTAGAAGTAAAGGTTACCTTCCCAGAGGATTATCATGGTAAAGATGTAGCAGGAAAAGAAGCTGTTTTTGAAGTGAAGATCCATGAAATTAAAGAAAAAGAAGTACCGGCTTTAGACGATGAGTTTGCTAAGGACGTATCTGAGTTTGACACCCTAGAGGAATTGAAGGCAGATGTTAAAAAGAGATTAGAAGAGCAAGCTAAAAATAAAACAGAGCAGGAACTAAGAAATAAAGTAGTAGATGCAGCTATTGACAAAGTGGAGATAAATCTACCTAGTGCAGTAGTTGAAAGACAAATCGATAACATGTTAAGGGATTTTGAATATTCTTTAAGCTATCAAGGCTTGAACCTACAATATTACTACAATATGACAGGTGCAAAAGAAGAAGATTTAAGAAATCAAATGCGTGACGATGCTGTTAAAAGGGTAAAAACACAAATAGTACTAGAAAAAATCAGTGAATTAGAGGCTATCGAAGCTACGGAAGAAGAAGTAAATCAAGAGGTTGAAAAGATGGCAGAACAATATAAGCAAGAAGTTGATAAATTAAAGGAAACTTTAAGAGAAGAAGATATGACTTATATTAAAGATAATATCGTTGTGAGAAAAACGATTGACTTCCTAGTAGCAAATGCCCAAATAGCATAAAGATAAAGCAACACTTAATTCAGGGAAAGTTTTTATTCTTGTGAATTATAGTTGAATTTACTTCATGTAATGCTTACTCCCTCCCTCATTTGATGAAGATGGAGGGACTTAGCAATACAAGTAGATGATAAATATTGGGAGGAGAGATAATATGGCATTAGTACCGGTTGTTGTTGAGCAAACCAATCGCGGAGAAAGATCCTATGATATTTACTCAAGGCTATTAAAAGATAGAATTATTCTTTTAAATGATGAAGTAAATGATGTAACTGCTGGACTAATCGTAGCTCAGTTAATATTCCTAGAATCAGAAGATCCAGATAAAGATATTCAACTATATATTAATAGTCCAGGGGGTTCCATTACAGCTGGAATGGCTATTTTTGATACGATGAATTATATTAAGCCCAATGTATCTACTATTTGCATTGGTATGGCCGCCAGTATGGGAGCGTTTCTATTGGCTGCTGGGGCAAAGGGTAAGAGATATGCCCTACCTAATGCAGAAATCATGATCCACCAACCATTAGGGGGAACCCGTGGGCAAGCAGAGGATATTCGTATTCATGCTGAAAGAATTCTGAAGACTAGGGATACTATGAATCATATATTAGCAGAAAGAACAGGTCAGCCATTGGACCGTGTTAAGAGGGATACCGACAGAGACTTCTTTATGTCAGCTAATGAGGCGAAGGAGTATGGTATTATTGATGAAGTGATAACCGCAAGAAAATAATTGCGGATTAAGCGAGGTGTAAAGATGTCTAGATTTGAGGATAAAAAGCAATTGAAGTGCTCCTTTTGTGGTAAGTCTCAAGATCAAGTAAGGAGATTGATTGCAGGTCCTAATGTATATATTTGTGATGAATGTATTGAATTATGTCAAGAAATCATTCAAGAAGAATTTGATGAAAATCTGGATTTAGATTTAGTAGATTTACCTAAACCTAAGGAAATTAAGTCCATATTAGCTCAGTATGTTATAGGCCAAGAGCAGGCTAAAAAAGCTCTTGCTGTTGCTGTTTATAATCACTACAAGAGAGTAAACATGGATGTTAAAAATGAAGAGGTTGAACTTCAAAAGAGTAATATTGTTATGATTGGACCTACAGGTTCTGGTAAGACTTTATTAGCTCAAACCTTAGCAAAGCTGCTAAACGTTCCCTTTGCCATTGCCGATGCCACTTCCTTAACAGAAGCTGGATATGTAGGTGAAGACGTAGAAAATATATTATTAAAGCTAATTCAAGCTGCTGATTATGATATTGAAAAGGCAGAAAAGGGTATTATTTACATTGATGAAGTTGATAAAATAGCGAAAAAATCAGAGAACCCATCCATCACTCGAGATGTAAGTGGTGAAGGTGTACAACAGGCCCTTTTAAAAATATTAGAGGGAACAGTAGCAAGTGTTCCTCCTCAGGGTGGAAGAAAACATCCCCATCAGGAATTTATTCAAATAGATACAACCAATATTTTGTTTATTTGTGGTGGAGCCTTTGATGGAATAGATAAAATCATTCAAAAACGTACTGGTAAAACCTCTATGGGTTTTGGAGCAGAAATTGTAAGCAAGACAAAATTAGACATAGGTGCTCTGTTAAAGTTGATTCAACCAGAGGATTTATTGAAATATGGTTTGATTCCAGAGTTTGTGGGTAGATTACCAGTAGTAGTGACCCTAGACCAATTAGATGAAGCAGCATTAATTCAAATTTTGACAGAGCCTAAAAATTCATTGGTTAAACAATACAAGAAATTGTTTGAAATTGAAGATGTAGCTTTAGATTTTGAAGAAGCTGCTTTAGAACTTATTGCTAAACGAGGAATTGAAAGAAAAACCGGAGCAAGGGGATTAAGAGGCATTATGGAGGGTTTGATGATGGATATTATGTACGAGATTCCATCTAGAGATGATATTGAAAAAATCATCATCACCAAAGATACTGTAGCAAAGGGTACTGAACCAACCATCGTGTTAAAAAGCTCCAACACAAAAAGTAAAAAAAAGCCGAAGGAATCAGCATCCTAGATAAAAAATCCTAACCCATCATATGGGTTAGGATTTTTTAGATCAATGGGAAGGCTGGTGGTTTCCTCTCCTGTGGATTTTACAAGGAATAAATAACAATACCCATTACCCCTGAAAGCATAATCACACCGATGGGATGAAGCTTAGATTTGTATAGGATTATTAATCCTGCTATGCCTATCATAAAGCCTTTACCATCTACAATAGAAGTTTGAAATAAGGATACACAGGCGGAGGCGATTAATCCGATAACGGCTGGGCGTATCCCTAAGAAAATACCCTCTACAAGGTAGGAACCTTTGTATTTGATGATGATACGGGCCAATGTAGTTACTAGAAAAAAGGAAGCAAAGACAACACCAAAGGTGGCAACAATACTTCCTATTACCCCATACTGTCTAAAGCCTACAAAGGTAGCACTATTGACGGCAATAGGGCCAGGGGACATTTGGGATATGGCTACAATGTCCACAAATTCTGTAGGTTTCAACCACTTATAAATATGTACAACCTCTTCTTCAATGAGGGGAAGCATGGCATAGCCCCCTCCAAAGCTAAAGGCTCCAATTTTTAAAAAAACCAAGAACAAATTAATGAGATCCATGTTGACCCTCCTTGCTTCTGTAGAGTAACCCCACTCCAGCACAGATGCTGACAATTAATATAGGATGAATTTTGAAAAAAACAATACCTATAAAAGCAAAGATCGTTATAGCCAAGTTTAAATAGGTTTTAGAGATAGATTTTGATAGTTTAAGGGCGGACATAAAAATTAACGCTACAATGGCAGGACGAACCCCTTGAAAAAACAGTTGAATGAAGGTAATATCCTTAATTTTATTATAAAAGCTAGCGAATAGAATGATTACCACTAAAGAAGGTAAAACTGTGCCTAAAAGAGCAGTGATGGCTCCACAGATTCCCTTTAGCTTATAGCCTACAAAAACCGCTGTATTGACAGCAATGGGACCCGGTAAACTTTGGGCCACAGCGATGATATCTAAAAACTCCCTTTCCTCAATTAACTGATTGGCTTCAACAATTTCTTTTTGAATGATGGGAACCATAGCATAGCCACCGCCAAAGGTAAAGGCTCCTACACGAAAAAATATATTAAACAATTTGAAGTAGTGATTCATAAAAAACCTCCATAATACCCTCTATTTTACAACACAACTATTGTTAGTATATCACATCCTATAAAAATAATTGAAACAAATTACCTTTTGTTGACTAAACTAACAATTATATCTAAAGGATATTTCACTTTCCTGTGCACATACTAAAATTATAGGACAATGAGAGGAGGTCATATTTTGCCAAATATTTTTTTTCTAGTCCAATTCTTTTTTGCCGTAGTTATTGGACTTTACTTTTTGGGGTTATTAAAAAATCAACAGGGAAATAAATCAGCAATAGAAAAAGAATCAAAAAAAGAGATGGAAAAATTAAGAAAATTAAGGGAAAGTGCTTTAACCATGCCTCTAGCTGAGCAAACTAGACCTACTTCCTTTGATGATATTATTGGACAGGAGGATGGATTGAAGGCCTTGAAGGCAGCATTATGCAGTCCAAATCCCCAGCATGTTCTGATATATGGACCTCCGGGGGTAGGTAAAACTGCAGCCGCTAGGGTTGTTTTAGAAGAAGCTAAAAAAAGTGATCTATCTCCCTTTAATGAGGAATCTAAATTTATAGAAATGGATGCCACTACACTAAGATTTGATGATAGAGGTATAGCTGATCCCTTAATGGGCTCTGTTCATGATCCCATTTACCAAGGGGCAGGACCTTTAGGTCAAGCTGGAATTCCTCAACCAAAGCCCGGTGCCGTCACCAAGGCCCATGGTGGGATATTATTTTTAGATGAAATAGGAGAGCTTCACCCAGTCCAAATCAATAAACTTTTAAAGGTATTAGAAGATAGAAAGGTATATTTAGAAAGCGCTTATTATCATGCAGAGGATGAAAATATTCCCCAACATATTCATGAAATATTTCAAAAAGGATTGCCAGCAGATTTTAGGTTAGTGGGAGCAACCACCAAATCCCCAGGGGACTTACCACCAGCACTAAGATCCCGATGTGTAGAAATTTACTTTCGTCCTTTAAAGTCCGAGGAAATAGGATTGATTGTGAAAAACGCTTGTAAAAAGAGTCACTTTGAAATAGAAGAAAGAGCAATAGAAGAAATAAAAAAATATGCCAGTAATGGTAGGGAAGCTATAAATATTATTCAGATTACAACTGGGTTAGCTTTAACGGAGGGGAGAAAGAAAATATCCCTTACCGATATACAATGGGTGGTGGAAAGTGGTGAGTATAGTCCAAGACCTTGTAAAAAAGTAGGAGCAAAACCTTCCATTGGTTTTGTCAATGGCTTAGCTGTATATGGAGCAAATATGGGAATGGTAATAGAAATAGAGGTTTCGGCGATACAGTTGCCTACAAAGGGTAAGGGCAGGATCATTGTAACAGGAATTATCGATAGGGAAGAAACCAATGGTCCAGGCAGAAGTTTTCAAAGAAGAAGTACAGCCTCGGATTCTGTAGATAATGTACTTACGGTCATGAAAAAATTTTTAAAAATAGATGCTAAGGATTACGATATTCATGTAAATTTCCCAGGAGGTACACCTATAGATGGCCCATCAGCCGGTATTACAATGGTTACAGCTATCTATTCCGCCATTACCAATCAACCAATAGACAATTACTTAGCAATGACTGGAGAAATCTCTATTAGGGGTGGGGTAAAGCCTGTAGGTGCTATTCCAGCAAAAATAGAGGCTGCTAAGGAGGCAGGATGCACACGGATCTTGATACCAAAGGACAATTACCAAGAACGCTTTAAGGAATATAATATAGAAGTCATTCCTGTGGAGGATATAGAGGAAGTCATTCGGTTAGCCACCACACAAAAACCTGCCACCAATAAAAGGACTCCTTCCACTGATAATATTGACTTTGCAGCGGCTTTAGGAAGTAAAGAAAAAAAGTAGTTTAGGACTACTTTTTTTCTTTAGTCTTGATATAATGGTGGAAATTAGGGTAAAATATTGAAAAAAGTTGGATGAAAAGATATAATGGAATCAATTGTGAAATATTTTAAAAGGAGAAGATACTTATGGAAGAGAGAGAAACAAACATTTCAACCAGAACAATCCCTCTAATTCCTTTAAGGGGATTAACTGTTTTTCCATATATGGTTATACATTTTGATGTAGGTAGAGAACGGTCTATTAATGCTTTGGAAGAAGCTATGGTAAATGATCAGCTGGTTTTTTTGGTTTCTCAAAAAGAAGCCGAAATTAATGCCCCTAAATTAGAAGACATATATGAGGTAGGAACCATTGCAAAAATTAAGCAGATGCTGAAGCTTCCAGGAGATACTATTAGAGTATTGGTGGAGGGGATTTCTAGAGCAAAGATCACTAAGGTTTTAAAGGAAACCCCTTACTTTGAAGTTGAGGTAGAAGAAAAAACCTACAAAAACGAAATGGAAATAGATGCTGAAACAGAAGCTTTAATGAGGAGCGTCATTGATGCCTTTGAAGAGTATGTGGAGGTAAGTAATAAAATCTCCCCCGAGATTTTAATCACCATCTCTGAAATTGAGATGCCTGGGAGATTGGCGGATACGATAGCTTCTAATATCTTTATTAAACCAAATGACAAACAAGAAATTATAGAAGCCTTTGATCCCTTAGAAAGACTAGAAACACTCTATAAAATCCTTTTAGAGGAGATTCAAATCTTAGAAATAGAAAAGAAAATAAACAGTCGAGTAAAAAAGCAAATCAATAAAGTACAAAAAGAGTATTATCTAAGAGAGCAGTTAAAGGCCATCCAAAAAGAATTAGGTGAAGATGAGGGGATAGTAGAGGAAGTAGCAGAGTATAAGGAAAGGCTTAAAAAACTAAAGTTTCCTAAGGAGATCCATGAAAAGATTGATAGGGAAATCGATCGATTATTAAAGCTTTCTCCCGCTTCAGCAGAAACAGGAGTAATTCGAAATTACATAGATTGGGCTTTAAATCTTCCTTGGAATAAAGAAACCAAGGATAGACTGGACTTGAAAAAATCTGCTGCTATTTTGGATGAAGACCATTATGGACTAAAGAAGGTCAAGGAAAGAATTTTAGAATATTTAGCAATTCGACAGCTGGCAAAGTCTATGAAGGGCCCTATTCTTTGCTTGGTAGGCCCTCCAGGAGTGGGTAAAACCTCTATAGCTAAATCTATTGCCCGTTCCTTAAATCGAAAATTTGTTAGAATGTCTCTAGGAGGAGTTCGGGATGAAGCAGAAATTAGAGGCCATAGAAGAACCTATGTTGGTGCTATTCCTGGAAGAATTATATCCTCCATCCGTCAAGCAGGAACAAAAAACCCATTATTTCTGTTGGATGAAATTGATAAGTTAGCCAGTGATTTTAGGGGGGATCCAGCTTCAGCCCTATTAGAGGTATTGGACCCTGAGCAAAACCATGATTTTATCGATCATTTTATGGAACTGCCCTTTAATTTATCTAAGGTGATGTTTATAACTACTGCCAATACCTTGGATACCATACCAAGACCTCTACTAGACCGGATGGAGGTTATACGGATTCCTGGTTATACAGAAGAAGAAAAGCTAAATATAGCTTCAAAATATCTATTGCCAAAACAAATTAAAGAACATGGATTAAAGTCCACCACCCTAAAGGTATCAGAAAAGGCCCTCAGGGATATTAGCAATTATTATACTAGGGAGGCTGGGGTAAGAAATCTGGAAAGACAGATTGCTAACCTGTGTCGTAAAGTAGCCAAGAGGGTAGTTGAAGAGAAGTTAAAGGTAATCTCCATTACCCCCGCCAATTTAAAAAAATATTTAGGAAATCCTATTTATAGATATGAAATGGCTAACCAAAAGGATGAAGTAGGTATAGCTAGAGGATTAGCCTGGACTATCGTAGGTGGAGATACCTTGTCTATAGAAGTGACACCTATGCAGGGGGATGGTAAGTTGGCATTGACAGGACAGCTAGGGGATGTTATGAAGGAGTCGGCTAGGGCTGGTATTAGTTACATCCGATCTAAGGTAGAGGATCTAGAAATTGATCCAGCATTCCATAATAAATTAGATATTCATATCCATATACCAGAGGGGGCTACACCAAAGGATGGACCCTCTGCAGGAATTACTATGGCAACAGCAGTTATTTCTGCTTTAACCCATATTCCAGTATATAAGGATGTGGCTATGACGGGTGAAATCACCTTAAGGGGTAGAGTGCTGGCTGTTGGGGGTATTAAGGAAAAGGTATTGGCTGCTAACAGGGCGGGGATTACTAAGATACTTTTACCCGCAGAAAACAAAAGGGATCTAGAAGAAGTACCAGAGAATGTTAAGCGGAAAATGGAATTTGTACTTGTAGATCATATGGATCAAGTACTAGAACACGCCCTAAAGAGAGGGATATAAAATGAAGATTAAAACCTCAGATATTGTTATAAGTGCCGTAGCTCCTAGTCAATATCCAGAAGATATGTTGCCAGAAATTGCTGTAGTAGGTAGATCAAATGTAGGAAAATCCTCCACCATCAACACAATGCTGGGAAGAAAAAAATTGGCTAGAGTAAGTGCTACCCCTGGTAAAACCAGAACAATTAACTTTTTTATTATTAACAAGGAATTTTATTTAGTAGATTTACCTGGTTATGGATATGCTAAAGTATCTAAAACAGAGAAAGCCTCTTGGGGTAAAATTATGGAAACCTATTTGACAAATAGAAAAAACCTTCAGGAAGTAATATTATTGGTGGATATCAGACATGAACCTACCAATGATGATAAAATGATGTATGACTGGATTAAGCATTTTGGATTTGGCAGTATTGTCATTGCAACCAAGTCCGACAAGGTTTCAAGATCCCAACTGCAAAAACATCTAAAGGTGATTCGACAAAGTCTTCAAATGTCAAAGGAAGATAAGATTGTTCCTGTCTCTTCGTTGAAAAAACAGGGGATAGAGGATGCATGGCACCATATTGAAGAGCTGTTTATTGAAAAACAGCTTCCTATTACCATAGAAGAAGCTCCAAAGTAGTTAACTACTTTGGAGCTTCTTCTTTTCTTGATGTTTATTAAATAAAGATTTCCAATCTAGTTCAGCGATAAGCATGCCTGCTAAAATTAAAATTCCTCCGAAGATACCTCCCTTTGTGAGAACTTCTCCTACAAGTATATAAGCAAATAATGCGGCAAAAACAGGTTCGCCAGTATAGATAAGGGCTGTATGGGTTGGAGATGTAAACTTCTGCATAGCATTCTGAACAATATAGGCAAAGGAAGTAGCAAATACTGCTAAAATTAAAATAGAAGTCCATGCACCTACACCCTTAGGCAAAACAGGGATTTCCACTGTAAAGGTAAATAATGTACTTAATATCCCCACCACAGCGATTTGAACAATGCCTAAAGCGATGGAATCCACCTTAACCGTATATTTGCCTACAGTAATAATATGAAGGGCAAAAAATAAAGCACCTATTAAAGTTAATAGATCACCTATATTAAAGGTGAGGGTAGTATCCAAAGTCAGAAACCCTAATCCCAGCAATGCTAGGAAGACACTAACAATAGCAGCTCTCTCGGGCTTTTTCTTTAATAATAGAGCAGACAATATAGGAACGATGACAACAGAAAAACCAGTAATAAACCCGGATTTAGAAGCTGTTGTATAGTTCAACCCTAATGTTTGGAAAGCATAGGCAGTAAATAGGATACAACCTATTAGCACACCATACTTAAGGGTATCCTTCTTGATATTGAGGATATTTTTATAAAATAGTAAAGAAGATAATAACGCAGAGATTAAAAAACGTATTGCTAAAAAATTAAAGGTTTGCAAATGGTCTAAAGAATTTTTAGACAAAACAAAAGAAGCCCCCCATACCATGGCAACTCCCAACAATGCCAAATCCGCTTTTAGTTGTTTAGACACTTTACCTCAACTCCTTCTAAATATATTTAATCGTCAGTTTTAACAACTATCTCAACAATCATTATTTTATCAGAAAAATAAAAAATTTAAAAGATTTAACGAAATATTATTTTTATTTACGGGAGGCATATTAGCAGGAAAGGAGGTAAAAATAGTATAGACAAATAAAAAGCCACCATTAGGTGGCTTTGGTATATAACACTTATTCTGTAGGCTCAAACATGTCCTTGCCTACACCACAGACTGGACATACCCAATCATCTGGAATATCTTCAAAAGCTGTTCCGGGAGCAATACCTGAATCTGGATCTCCCTCCGCTGGATCATAAATATACCCACATGGCACACATAAATATTTTTGCATAGTCCTATCTCCTCTCTCACATTTTAAATATTATATTTTATGGAATTACAATACCATTATACCCTAAATTCTACAGAGGTAAACAAAAAAATGCAACATTTAGAATATTTTTAAATAAAATATAGAAAAATAACAATATTTCCTTTAACAGGTCGTTGACATCCTTGATGGTTTTCTATATAATGAACATTAAAATATAAAAATATTGTGTTTAACTTCATAGATAATAAATGCTTTGAAGGAGAATAGTAAGAGGGTAATGTTTTCTAGAGAGTAAGGTATTGGTGGAAGCCTTATAAACTATCCCTTTGAACCCGCTCTGGAGCTTACGATGATAAAGTCATTACGGTGGTAATCCCGTTACGATTACAAAAGCTGAGCCGTTTTTGGCTAATTAGGGTGGTACCGCGGGTAAACTCTCGTCCCTTTATAGGGATGAGGGTTTTTTATTTTTTGTAGAATACTGAATAAATATTTTAAAAGGAGTGGTGACATGACGGCTTTAGTAAAACAATGTAACAATTTAAAAAGGGCGGCAGAGGTTTTAGGAACAGCCAATACAAAATCTAAAAATGAGGCATTAAAGGAAGTGGCGGAAAGTCTCCAGCAATATACTGATTATATCCTAGAAGAAAATGCTAAGGATATTGAAAATGCAGAAAGAAATAATATGAAGGAAAGTCTCATTGATAGATTGAGACTAACAAAAGATAGAATAGAAGCCATGGTGGATAGTATTTATACCATTGTTGATTTAAAGGACCCTGTGTGGAAAAGTAACGATGTGTGGACATTGGAAAATGGTTTGACTATTAGCAAAATGACAGTACCTATTGGAGTAATTGGTATTATCTATGAATCTAGACCAAATGTAACGGTAGATGCCTTTGCTTTAACCTTAAAAAGCGGTAATGCTGTTTTATTAAGAGGTAGCTCTACTTCTCTCCATTCCAATAGAGCATTGGTATACGCCATTAGGGAAGGACTAAAAAATAGTTCTATACCTGAAGATGTCATTGGCTTTATTGATGATGCAGACAGGTCTGTGGTAAAGGAAATGCTTACTTTGAATAAATATATTGATTTAATTATTCCAAGAGGTGGAAAGGAATTAATCGATTTTGTTGTAAAAAATGCCACTGTACCTACTATTGAGACGGGGGTAGGAAACTGTCATATTTTTGTTGATGAAAGTGCTGATTTAGAAAGGGCTGTAGATATTGTAGAAAATGCAAAGGTTCAACGTCCTGGCGTATGCAATGCCTGTGAAACCCTACTGGTTCATAAGTCAATTGCCAAAGAGCTTCTACCTAAA
The DNA here is from genome assembly GCF_900100845.1 of Natronincola ferrireducens. Taxonomy (NCBI): domain Bacteria; kingdom Bacillati; phylum Bacillota; class Clostridia; order Peptostreptococcales; family Natronincolaceae; genus Natronincola; species Natronincola ferrireducens. Next base: position 548,269 of record NZ_FNFP01000001.1, read on the forward strand.
ATTCATGAACGAATTGGTAAAAAAGTAGAATTAAGGGGTTGTAAAGATGTACAAAGCTTTATTGAGGTAAAGACTGCCTTAGAGGAGGATTGGGCTGAAGAGTATTTAGACTATGTTTTAGCTGTTAAGCTTGTTGAGGATGTAGATGCTGCCATTACCCATATTAATCGTTATGGCACAAAGCATTCTGAAGCTATTTTAACCGAAAGCTTCACCAACAGCAACAAATTTTTAAGACAAGTAGACGCAGCAACAGTTTATGTTAATTCCTCTACTAGATTTACCGATGGAGGAGAGTTTGGATTTGGAGGCGAGATGGGAATCAGCACTCAAAAAATCCATGCTAGAGGACCTATGGGTTTAAATGAATTGGTAACCGTAAAATACACCGTTGTTGGTACTGGACAAATTAGAAAGTAGTGGTGATATATGCTAACTGAACTTATAAAAAACAGCAAAAAGATAGTGATTAAAATTGGAAGCAATACTTTAGCAAATGAAGATGGAAGCATATGTAGGGATTTTCTACAGAATCTAAGCAAACAAGTTCACACCCTAGTGGAGGAAGGCAAACAAGTAGTTATTGTATCCTCAGGAGCGAGAATTGCTGGGGTGGCAACCCTAGGAAGATGGATGCGGAAGGAGGATATGCATTATAAGCAAGCCCTATGTTCTATTGGTCAGGTGGAGCTAATGGATGCTTACCGTAGAGTATTTGAAGATCATCACATTCATATTGGACAAATGCTGCTGACTAGAGATGATTTTTGTGATAGAAATAGGACATTAAATATAAGAAATACCCTATTTACCCTAGTAGATGAGGGGGTTGTTCCTATTATCAATGAAAATGACACAGTAAGTGTAGAAGAAATCAAAATCGGAGATAATGATACTTTGGCGGCTCTAACTGCTAATCTATGGAATGCTGATCTACTTATTTTATTTAGTGATATTGATGGTGTTTATGATAAAAACCCAAAAATCCACAAAGATGCTGAGTTGGTGGAGAGGGTAAGGGATATTGAAGGGTTGTTAGCTACAATTGAAGTGGGGGAAGTTAACTCCTTTGGAACAGGAGGTATTGCTACTAAGATTGAGGCTGCTAAAACCGTCAATAACTATGGCATACCTATGATCCTAACCAATGGGAAAAAAGAAGATATTTTATTAAAGCTGATAAATGGTGTAGAGAAGGCAACAGTATTTGAAGGAATGAAGAGGTGAAGAAGATGAAACGTAAAATTGGTATAATTGGAGCTGGAAATATAGCCTATTCTATTGTGAAGGGATTAGTTGATACTTTTCCAGAGATCCATGAAAATATATACATTAGCAACAGAACCTTCGCAAAGGCTGAAACCTTTAAAGAGGCATTTAACGTTCAGCCACAGACAAGCAATATAGAGGTTGTGAAAAAATGTGACATTATTTTATTAACAGTAAAACCTAATGCATATAAGTATGTACTGGAGGAAATAAAAGAATTTATTAGGGAAGATCAAATCATTGTTTCTATTGCAGCAGGTATTTCCATAAAATATATTGAGGGCTTCTATCACCAACCTATAAAGATTGTTAGAACTATGACCAACACATCGGTATTAGTAGGGGAAGGTATGACAGCTCTAGCACCTAATCAACAGGTAACGAAGGAAGAACTAGATGATGTTTGTGAGATTTTCAAAAGTATCGGCAAAATTGATGTCATAGAGGAAGAACATTTAGATGTTGTGGCCTCTATTAGTGCCAGTAGCCCTGCCTATGTCTATATGTTTATTGAAGCCTTAGCTGATGGTGGTGTACTGGAGGGAATGTCTAGAAAAAAAGCCTATCAGTATGCGGCTCAAGCTGTATTAGGTGCTGCTAAAATGGTTTTGGAGACCCAAAAGCATCCAGGAGAATTAAAGGATATGATTTGTTCTCCAGCCGGTATTACGATAGAAGCCGTCTATGCTCTGGAACGAAACCACTTTAGAGCTTCAATTATCGAGGCCATGGAGGCTTGCACAGCGAAGTCCAAAGAGCTTATTGATAAATAGAATGAAAGGATTTCTCTGATTCCAACAATGCAACATTAATAATAAAAATTTCATCATAGATTTTAAAACCTTCTATTAACAATAAAATACATTGGAAATTTCTAAGAAAATAAACAAGTTATGCAATTTTTAACAACAGAATTTCAATATTTTAAATATTGTATACAAAACTATTGAATATTGTACTATTTTAGCTTATAATATAAAGTGTTTCTAGGGCGATATAAAATCAACCGTTATCTTTTCATTGTCACCCATAAATATCATATGATTTATAAAACAAAATGAAAATCACAAATTTTAGATAGGTGTCGATTAGTTGACACCTATTATTTAAACACAATTATCATTGAAACAATACTATTTACATATATAGTATTATAAATAAAAGTTTTTAATGAGACAGAAAAGTGTCAAAAGTCCATGGTTTTAAAAAGAAAAATATTCTTCACAATATTATTTATACTTTAAAGCTATGACCTATTAAATTTTTATGAAGGGAGGGGTGACGAAGTTTTGATTTTAACTATAAAAGCAAGGAGGTAGATTTATGAGTCAAAACAAAGAGCAATGGGGAAGTAGAATGGGGTTTATTGCAGCTGCTATTGGTATGGCTATAGGGACAGGTAATATTTGGAGGTTTCCTAGGGTAGCTGCCGCCAATGGAGGAGGTCCCTTTGTTATTGCTTGGACCATCGCTTTATTTGTATGGGCAATTCCATTATTGATGGGCGAAATGGTCATGGGTAGGAAAACTGGTTTAGGAACTATAGGAGCCTTCAGGGATTTTGTAGGAAAAAAATATACCTGGATGGGTACATGGATTGCAGTTGTGTGTCTAGGCATTATGTTTTATTATTCAGTAGTTATGGGATGGTGTGTAAAGTACTTTACTTTAGCAGTTTCAGGAGCATTTCAACCAGGTATAAGTATTACTGAAACAGAGGCCATCTGGAATGTATTCACCGCTGCACCTTCTCAAACTATATTATTTCATTTTCTCTCTATGCTGATAGCAGGATTTATTATTTATCGAGGAGTATCGGGGGGAATAGAAAAAGCCTCTAAAATTATGATACCAACCTTGTTTGTTCTATTAATTTTAGCAGTTATAAGATCTTTAACTCTTCCAGGTGCTATGCAGGGCTTAGAATATTTATTTAGTCCTAATTTACACATGTTAGGAAACCCAACCATATGGTTAGAGGCCTTTACACAGGCTGCATGGTCAACAGGAGCTGGATGGGGTTTTATTATTACTTATGCAACCTATACCAAGATGAAGGAAGATGTTGCAGGAAACTGTATGATTATGGGCTTTGGAGACAATCTTGGTGCATTGATTGCCGGGATGACAGTATTACCAGCCATCTATGCATTATCTCCTACAGCTGAGTTTGCAGCCGATGCTCTATCTTCTGGTAATACAGGAATTACTTTTATTTATTTAGCTCAATTATTTACAAAAATGCCTGCAGGAGGAGCTTTGGCAGCTATCTTCTTCTTAGCAATGGCTATTTCTGCCCTATCTTCCTTATTACCTATGATCGAAGTTGGAGTTAGAAACCTAATGGATATGGGCTTTAACCGTAGTAAAGCAACCCTTAGTATTGTGGCAGCTGGATTTTTATTAGGGATTCCTTCAGCCTATAGCTTAGCCTTTTTAGATAATCAAGACTGGGTTTGGGGGGTAGGCTTATTAGTAAGTGGTTTATTTGTTGCTTTCGCTTTAATGAAATATGGTGTTGAAAAAGCCAGAAATAAGGATATTAATACAGAGTGGGCAGACTTTAAGGTTGGAAAATGGTGGTCTACATGTATCAGACTATTTCCTGTATTCTTTGTAGTTGTAACCGGGTGGTGGTTTATGCAGGCGATTTCATGGTATCCAGGAAACTGGTGGGCTCCATTTGAAGTTTTTAGTGCTGGAACCATTATATTTCAGTGGGCTATCGTGCTGGTTTTCGCCTTCCTAACAAACAATTGGCTGGCCAATAGGGTTGGTGAGGGTAGAGATATTACCCTAGGGAATGGCAAAGGCTTAATGTAAGGGGGATGATAATATGTCAGCAACTTCTATAGTTATGATGATAGCAGTACTAGGTTTTTATGGTGTAGGCTTTGTTTTGCTAGTCAACAAAGCTTTTAAATCCAAAGAAACAAAATAATCCTAAAGTTTTTGGATTCCCTCCTTAAGGAGGGAGTCCAAAACTAAAAGAAATGGGGGATTGACTGTGCGCATAGATAAACACCCTATTTTATCCTTTCAAAGAGAAAAGAAGATAACCTTTACCTATAATGGTGAACCAGTGGAGGGCTATGAAGGTGAAACCATCGCAGCTGCCCTGCATGCTGCTGGGGTGAAGGTTTTAAGTCATAGTATAGAAAATCATAGGCCAAGGGGATTTTATTGTGCTATTGGCAACTGTTCCTCCTGCTTTATGGAGGTAAACGGTGAAGCCAATGTGAGAATCTGTGTAGAACCTTTAAAGGAGGGAATGATTGTAAAAACCCAAGAAGGAAAAGGTGATATTCTATGAAGAGGGTAGAATTATTGGTGATAGGAGGAGGCCCTGCAGGACTATGTGCAGCCATTAGTGCAGCTGAGTTAGGCAGTAGGGTTCTATTGGTGGAAAGGGATAACTGGTTAGGAGGACAATTAATTAAACAAACCCATATGTTTTTTGGTTCAGAAAAACAACATGCTTCAATAAGGGGAATTGACATTGCAAAGCTATTACTAGATAAAATTAAAGACTTAAAAAATATTGAAGTTATGAAGGGTACTACAGTTTTAGGGATTTATGAAGATGGAATTATTACTTTAGAATCCCAGGGAAAATACATAAAGGTAGATCCTAAAGCTGTTATTGTGGCTACTGGCGCCAGTGAAAAGACCCTTGCCTTCCCCAATAACGACCTTCCAGGAATCTATGGTGCAGGAGCAGTACAAACCTTAATGAATGTATATGGAATAAGGCCTGGAAAGGATGTATTAATGATAGGCGCTGGAAATATAGGCTTAATTGTCAGCTATCAGCTTATACAGGCTGGGGTCAATGTAAAGGCTATTGTACAGCGGGGACCAAAAATTGGAGGATATTTAGTTCATGCTTCTAAAATAAGGAGAAAGGGAGTTCCTATTTACACCGGCTATACCATCAAAGAAGCCCATGGTAAGGATAGTTTAGAAGGTGCGACTATATGGAAGCTGGATGAAAGATCGCATCCTATACCTGGAACCGAAATAAAGTTAGATGTAGATGTCATGTGTGTTTCTGTAGGATTGACGCCATTGGCTGAATTGTTGTGGCAAGCAGGATGTCAAATGCAGTATGTAGGGGCATTAGGAGGCTTTGTACCTATACGGGATGAAGATATGCAAACTACTACACAGGGAATCTTTGTGGCGGGGGATGTAGCAGGTGTAGAGGAGGCCAGCAGTGCTATGGTGGAGGGTCATTTAGCAGGGCTATCAGCAGCTTCTCATCTAGGATATACCATATACAATATAAAGGAGTTAAAGCAGGATTTATTGAATCAACTGGAGGCTTTAAGGTCTGGGCCAGTTGGAGAAAAAATAAGGTTAGGTATACAAGAAGCCACATCTATCAAGGAAGTAACTGCATCAGCAGGATTATAGGGGGTGGAAAAATGTTAGCAAGTACTGGTGTGCCAACAAAGGAGGACTTAAATAAGGTTTTTCCATCAGAGGAACGACTGGCAAAGGGGCCGGTTGTGGTTGTAGAATGTTTTCAAGAAATTCCATGTAATCCCTGTTATACCGCCTGTAATAGAAATGCCATCAAGGAATTTAAAGACATCAACCATTTGCCTACTGTAGATCATGATGTCTGTAATGGATGTAGCCTATGTGTTGCCAATTGTCCTGGCCTGGCTATTATGGTGGTGGATATGACCTATTCAAAGGATGAAGCATTATTGAAAATCCCCTACGAATTTTTACCCCTACCAGAAGAAGGGGATGTAGTAAAGGGTCTAGATAGAGAAGGCAAAGAAATTGATGATGTAAGGATTGTAAAGATTTTAAACACAAAGGCTTTAGATAGAACCCCTATTATTGCTATAGCAGTAAAAAAGGAACATGTAAGGATTATTAGAAACATACAGGTGGATGATAAAACCTTCAGTAAAGTTTCTTGTTGTGGGGAAGCTACAGCAGAGAATGTTGAAGAAATGTCAAAAGAAACAGTTGTGTGCCGCTGTTCTGATGTTACATTGGAAGACATAAGGGAATTAATTGGTAAGGGCTATACAACCTTTGATGAGATAAAGAGAATTAGTAGAGTTGGTATGGGACCCTGTCAAGGAAGAACCTGTGGTCAGATTATACTAAGGGAGCTTGCTCAAATAACGGGAACATCTATTGAAAAACTAATGTTGGGTACCTATAGACCTCCAGTAAAATCCATGAAGCTTGGAGAAATTGTGGAGGCTGCCTTAGGAGGTGAAGCCCATGATTAAAACTGCAGATGCTGTCATTATAGGGGGAGGCATTTCAGGGGTAGCTATAGCCTACAATTTAGCAAAAAAAGGCATGAAAAATGTTGTAATTTTAGAAAGAGAGTATTTAGCCAGTGGAGCTACTGGAAGATGCGGTGCTGGGATTCGACAACAGTGGGGAACAGAAATGAACTGTAAAATGGCTAAAATCTCCTGTGATTTCTTTGAAACAGCCAATGAAGAATTAGAATATGAAGGAGATATTGAATTTAAGCAAGGGGGATACTTATTACTATCCAGTACAGAAAAAGAACATCAGCAGTTTATTAAAAATGTTGCATTACAAAATAGCTTAGGTGTACCTTCCCAGCTTTTGACCCTAGAGGAGGCAAAGGAAATTGTTCCTTTCTTGAATACAGAGGGTCTAATCAGTGCCACATATTGTGAGAAAGATGGTCACCTCAATCCCTTCCATACAACCCAAGCCTATGCAGCTGGAGGAGAAAGGTTAGGTGTAAAAATATATAAGTATACAGAAGTAACCGACATTATCGTTAAAAATGGCAAAGTGCAGGGAGTAAGAACAACAAAAGGGGATATTGCCACCAACATCGTTGTTAATGCTGCAGGGGGTTATGCCCAGCTTATAGGAAAAATGGTGGGTTTAGATTTACCCCTATATTCTGAAAGACATCAAATTCTCGTAACAGAACCAGTGGATACGGTACTAAAACCGATGGTAATGTCCTTTTCCCTAAATCTTTATTGTCAGCAGGTACCCCATGGTGGATTTATTATGGGGAGGGGAGATGACACAGAACCAAGGGATTATCGTATTACCTCCAGTTGGCAGTTTTTAGATGAAATGACGAAAACAGTTACAAGGCTATTGCCTCCCCTAAGAAATGCAAGACTATTAAGGCAATGGGCGGGACTTTATAATATGACTCCAGATCGTCAACCGATTTACGGATCAGTGGACGAGGTGGAAGGCTTCTACCTAGCAGTGGGCTATAGTGGTCATGGATTTATGTTTGGCCCTGCTACGGGATTATTGATGGCAGAAACGATTTTAGGAGAAGATACCACCATTTCAATTGATATGCTTCATTTAAACCGCTTTAAAAAAGGTAAATTAATCTTTGAACCATCGGTTGTATAGAAAATAATTCTAATAAAATTGCCCTCTCCATTTTTAAATAGAGAGGGTTTAGATTGTACAAAAGACACAGGAAACAGAGGGGTGGCCAACTTAAATAATGGATGAAAGCTTCATTGCAAAAACTATGGGTAAAAGATATAATGAAATTAGTAAATAAATAATAAATTATGGAAAGAAGGATGCTCTTGACTACTGAAACAAAAGCCCAATGGGTAAAAATCATTAAAAAACTTCCCTCACTTTTTCTAGGATGCTTCCTATTTGCCACTGGAACAGTAGCTACTCTATATGGAGGACTTGGCATGAGTCCCTGGGGTGTATTCCATATGGGAATAGCCAATCACACCCCCTTCACATTAGGACAGGTAACCCAGCTATTGGGATTAATCATTCTGTTGATAGGCTATAAGATGGGACGGATACCAGGTTTAGGTACAATTTGCAATATGATTTTCGTAGGAGGATTTATGGACCTAATAGAAAAATTAGGGGTGTTGAGGGTTCCTGAAACTCTTGTTGGTAAGTTTACTATGCTGGCATTTGGTATCCTTATCAGTGGTTGGGGATCTTACTTTTATTTAAGGGTTCAGCTGGGGGCAGGACCAAGGGATGGTTTAATGGAGGGGTTGGTAAAAAAACTGAAAAAGCCTGTATGGCTTATTCGTGGAACTATGGAGACCACTGTATTAATATTAGGTTATTTCCTGGGAGGACCTGTAGGTATTGGAACTGTTATAACTGCCCTTACCCTAGGATTTTCTGTACAATTTGCCTTTAGGCTAGGGGGATACAGCCCTAAAAAGGCAAGGCATATCAATTTCTTAGAGATGTTTAAACTGCTTTCTGGAAAGGATTTATGCAAAGAAACCTCCTATTGAGATTAAAGGACATATATACAACAGCTTCAAGGCCCCATGGGCCTTTTTACGTGCTTGAAAAAAAGAAGGGTTTAGGTCAAGAGACCTAAAAAATAAAAAAAATTAAAAATAAAATTCAAAAAAAAGGGAAATACAAAAAAATGTCGAAAAGTAGAAAAATGTCGAAAATTAATATGAAATAATGCAGAAATTATAAGAGGGATTCAAGTCTATGCTTGGAAACCCAATTATAAAAAGAAGGGGTTTAGTTTTGTTATTTACTATAAGGGGGAATGATATATGACATTAAATTTATCCAAACGAATTACTTTGCTAATAATGGTACTTATTGCAGTGGTTTCTTTAGGATTAGGTATAACTGCAATAAAACTTAGCTCTGATGCTGTTAGAACTGAAGTAGAAAATGCCCTTCTACTTCTTGCTGAAGAAGCTGACGACTATATCGAAGCTAGAATACAAGGAAGCCTTGATGTTTTAGAAACGATAGCCAATTATAATGCTATGAGGAGTATGGATTGGGAGGAGCAAAAGGAGACTTTAGCCTTAGAGCTTGAAAGGCTGCACCATAGGGGATATTTAGGAATGGGGATTGTTTTTCCTAATGGAACTGCCAAGTACAGTGATGATAGTGAGGCTGAATTAGGGGATCGAGAATATGTAAGGAAAGCCTTTAGAGGGGAAAGCAATGTTTCTGATGTAATTATTAGCAGAGTTACCAACTCGGCAGTATTGATGTATGCAGTACCTATCTATAGCTTTGAGGGAGAGATAGAAGGGGTATTGATAGCCCGATTGCCAGCAAGTTCGATTAATGATGTAACAGACAGAATGGGCTTTGGAGAAAATGGGTATGCCTATGTCCTGGGAGCTGATGGTACCATTTATGCCCATCCTAATAGAGAAAATGTTATGAATCAAAGAAATATATTTGAAGATATAGAAAGTGATGGAGTATTTAAAAATGTGGGATTAGCCATAAGAGACCTTGAACTAGGAAAATCTAGCGTCATTCATTATGAGGCTTCTGGGAGTCCTAGATACATGGGGATTTCCACTATAGATAGTACAGGATGGGTTGTTGGTATTGGTGCCCATGAAGGTGATGTTCTAGCTGGGTTAAATAATTTAAGGAATATAATTTTTATAATTGCTTTAATAGTTATGGCAATAGGGATGGCAGTGGCAATTATTTTAGGAAAATCCATATCAAAACCCATTATGGAGCTAGACGAAATCATCGAAAGATTAGCTAAATATGATTTGACCTTGGATGACAATAGTAAAGTAATAAAGTATTTAAATAGAAAGGATGAGATAGGAACTATAAGCATAGCATTGACGACGATGCAGAAAAACTTTGTTGCCTTAATTAAAGCTATAGGGAACACCGCTCAACAGGTGGCATCATCATCAGAAGAACTTACGGCCACAAGTCATCAATCGGCTACAGCAGCAGATGAAGTGGCTAGAACGATAGAAGAAATAGCACAGGGCGCAGGTGACCAGGCGAAGGATACGGAAAATGGTGTAGAACATATCAATGAGTTAGGTAAACTATTGGAGAAGGAACAACAATATATCGAGGATTTAAATATTTCTGCCAATGAAGTAACTAGACTAAAGGATGAAGGTTTTGTGATTTTAAAGGATTTAGTAGAGAAGACAGAAATCAGCAATAAATCAGCAAAGGAAATACATGATGTTATTATAAATACCGATGAAAGTGCAACAAAAATAGAAAATGCCAGCAAAATGATTAAAAATATAGCAGAACAAACCAACCTATTAGCACTGAATGCAGCTATAGAAGCAGCTAGAGCAGGGGAAGCTGGACGGGGCTTTGCTGTTGTAGCGGAGGAAATACGAAAGCTAGCAGAAGAATCCAATAAATTTACAGAAGAAATCGCGGGTATCATTAAAGAATTAACGGATAAAACAGAATATGCAGTTAACACAATGGAAGAGGTGGGTAAAACTGTAGCATCTCAAACACAAAGTGTAAAGTTAACCAATGATAAATTTAAAGGCATTGATAGTGCAATTGAGGCAATGAAGGGGATAATAGTACAAATCAATGAATCATCCCAGGTGATGGAAGGTAAAAAAAGTGAAATGATAGGGATTATTGAAAATCTATCGGCTATATCCCAAGAGAATGCAGCTGGAACGGAGGAAGCCTCTGCTGCTGTTGAAGAACAAACTGCCTCCATGGAGGAAATAGCCAGTGCCAGTGAAACACTAGCACAATTAGCAGAGGAAATGCAGGAGAATATTGCTAGGTTTAAATATTAATTATAGAACTGCAAAGCAGGCTGGACATCAATAAATGTTCAGCCTGCTTTACTCTAAAGGGGAGAATGTAGGACTGATTTAAAAGTATGTTTTAAAATGGTTAATTGTTATAATATAATGATAATAACTAAAATTTACTTATTAATCATTTGAGGTGATGTCTTGCAAAAGGGAATTGTTTTTAACATACAAAAATATTCTTTACATGATGGACCAGGAATTAGAACAACAGTTTTTCTTAAGGGATGTCCTTTGAACTGCTGGTGGTGTCATAATCCTGAGAGCAAAAACCTAGGAAAACAGCTTATATTTGTAAAAAGCCGATGTATAGGATGTGGACTTTGTTCCAATAGGTGTCATAATTCTGCTATAGACCTAATAAAAGAAAGCAATAACATTGATAGACAAAAATGTGAGAATTGTGGCATGTGTGCTGAAGCATGTCCTACAAATGCTATGGAATTGATTGGAAAAGAAATGACGATTGAAGAAGTAATGAAGGAGATAGAGAAGGATAGGGTTTTTTATGAGGAGTCCAAAGGGGGGGTAACCTTTTCTGGAGGTGAACCTTTGGTACAGTGGGAATTTCTATATGAACTTTTAAAAAAATGCAAACAACAGGGAATTTCCACAGCAGTAGACACTTCAGGATTTACAAGCTGGAATATTCTTGAGAAAATTAGCAAGTTAACAGATTTATTTTTATATGACTTAAAGCATATGAAGGAAGAAGAGCATCAGAGATTTACTGGTGTATCTAATATGACTATACTTAACAATCTAAACAAGCTTGCTTTAATACATCCCAATATTCATATTCGGATACCCATAATACCGGGAATCAATAATGATGAGGAAAACATTGGAGCTACAGGTAAATTTATTTCTTCTTTAGGCTTAAATAGGGTGAGTATTTTACCATATCACCACGTTGGTATGGATAAATATAATAGAATAGAAGAAATATATAAAATTCCAGAAATATTGGAACCTTCTGATGAAGAGATGCAAGGGATTGCAAAGGTTTTAAAAACCTTTAAATTAAATGTAATGATAGGAGGCTAATAAATGGAAAGACAATTAAGGGGAATGAATGAAAGAGTTCAAAAGTTAAGATATCAAAGTGAAACAACACCTCCAAGTATTTCTATAGAAAGGGCAGTGTTGGTGACGGAGGCTTATAAAGAATATGAAGGAAAGGTTTCTATACCAGTTCTTAGGGCATTGACCTTTAAACATCTGATGGAAAATAAGACAATATGCATCAATGAAGATGAACTTATTGTTGGTGAAAGAGGGGAAAAACCTCAATCGGCTCCAAACTATCCAGAACTGTGCTGTCACACCTTAGAAGATTTAAAGATTATGCATGATAGAAAAAAGATATCCTTTTTTGTTAGCGAAGAGGTAAGTAGAACCCAGAAAGAAAAAATAATCCCTTATTGGCAGGGAAGATCTATTCGAGACTTAATATTTAATGAGATGACGGATGAGTGGAAGGATTGTTATGAGGCCGGTATATTTACAGAATTTATGGAACAAAGAGCTCCTGGCCATACAGTGGGAGATGATAAGATTTTTAAAAAAGGTTTTCTAGATTTTAAAAAAGAGATAAAAGAACAATTAGAAAATCTTGATTATTACAATGATCCTGAAGTCTACGAAAAGCAAGAACAACTGAAGGCGATGGATATCTGTATAGATGCTATCATAATCTTTGCTAAGCGTTATGCTGAAAAAGCTAGGGAGTTAGCTGAAAAAGAGGAAAATCCTAACCGGAAAAAAGAGTTACAAAAGATAGCAGACATATGTACCCGTGTGCCAGCAAATCCTCCACAAAACTTCTGGGAAGCATTACAAGCCTATTGGTTTATTCATCTAGGGGTAATTACAGAGCTAAACACATGGGATGCCTTTTGTCCAGGAAGACTTGATCAACACTTATATCCTTTTTATAAAAAAGGTATAGAGGACGGGACATTAACCTATGAAAAGGCAAAGGAGCTTTTACAGTGTTTTTGGGTGAAGTTTAACAATCAACCAGCACCTCCAAAGGTGGGAATTACCCTGCAGGAAAGTGGAACCTATACGGATTTTGCCAACATCAACATAGGTGGATTAAAAATAGATGGTTCAGATGGAGTGAATGAAGTCTCTTACCTGTTATTAGAAGTCATTGATGAAATGAGACTATTGCAGCCCAGCTCCAATGTGCAAGTAAGCAAGAAGAGTCCCGATTACTTTATCAAGAAAGCTGGGGAGGTTATTCGTAAGGGATGGGGTCAGCCTTCTGTATTTAATGCAGATGCCGTTATAGAGGAACTGTTACGGCAAGGGAAATCTATTGAGGATGCAAGGTGTGGCGGCACCAGTGGCTGTGTGGAAACAGGAGCCTTTGGCAAGGAAAGCTATATTTTGACAGGATATTTTAACTTAACAAAGATACTAGAAATTACTTTGAACAATGGTATTGATCCAAAGAGTGATAAAAAAATAGGTGTTGAAACTGGGGATCCAGAAGATTTTCATTCTTTTGATGAACTAATGGAAGCTTTTAAAAGACAGGTACAGCATTTTGTTGATATAAAAATTAGAGGAAATAATATCATCGAGAAGTTATATGCAAACTATATGCCGGCACCATTTTTATCTATCATTATTGATGATTGTATTAAAAACGGAAAAGATTACAATTGTGGAGGTGCTAGATATAATACCAACTATATTCAAGGTGTAGGAATTGGTAGTATTACCGATAGTTTATCAGGTATTCATTATCATGTTTTTGATAAGCAAACTTTGTCTATGAAGGAATTACTAGAGGTCTTAAAGAAAAATTTTGAAGGAAAAGAAGAAGTAAGACAGCTGTTTTTAAATAAAACACCGCGATATGGTAATGATGATGATTATGCTGATGATATTATGATCAAGGTGTTTAATAGTTTTTATGAAGCTGTTAATGGAAGAAGGTCTATGCGGGGAGGAATCTATCGTATCAATATGCTACCTACCACATGTCATGTCTATTTTGGTTCTGTTATAGGTGCAACTCCTGATGGTAGAAGGGGGGGTTCCCCTCTATCGGAGGGAATTTCCCCAGTACAGGGAACTGACAGAAAAGGTCCTACAGCTGTTATAAAATCAGCAGCAAAAATGGATCATCTAAAAACTGGAGGTACACTATTAAACCAAAAATTCACCCCTCGATTATTGGCAGATGAAAAGGGTATAGAAAATTTAACCTATTTAATCCGGGCCTACTTTAAGCTGGATGGTCATCATATACAGTTCAATGTAGCTGATGCAAATACACTGAAAAAAGCACAAAAAAACCCTGAAGCTTATGGTGATTTAATTGTACGAGTTGCAGGATATAGTGATTATTTTAATAACTTGAATAAAGGACTGCAGGATGAAATTATTGGTAGAACAGAACATGAAAGCTTTTAAGATATAAACATAGTTAAAGCAGGGTTAAAACCCTACTTTAAAATGGTGGGATTGTTTTATTGGAGATGGTCTATGGTTGCTTTTTAATTGCAAGAATTGATGAAACATATACATCTTTCTCTGCACTTGGATTATATTATTTTAGAAGTTGTATTTGTAGCAGTTTTATAATATGTTGATTTATAGGAAAGTTAGACAAGTAACAATAAAAAATAAATATGTTTAGATCATTAAACAATGGTTGTAAACATATTATATGAGGAGAATGGGTATGAAGAACATAGCATTAGAAAAATTATGTAAAGAAATGTCAAACCAAGGGATTAATGGATTTATGCTAGGTGTTTCTACAGATTTAGAGTACTTTACAGGATTTCATCCTAAAAGCTGTTCAAGATTTCAAGCTTTATTTGTAATGGACAATGGAAAGAAGTTTTATATTGTTCCAGAAATACTACAGGAAGAAGCAATTGAGGTATTACCAGAATCAACCACTATAGTTTCTTGGGCAGATGATGAATATTTTTTAAAAAAGCTTTCTACAGCAGTAGATGAATTTGGTTTAAACAATAAAGTCATAGCAGTTAATGAAGGAATTAAAGCAATAGATTTATTAGATATACAAAATATCATGAAGGCAAAGTTTCATAATGGTAAAGATATCTTAGAAAAAATAAGGGTTCGAAAAACTGCTGAAGAAATCCACAATTTAAGAGAAGCTGCAAAGCTAGCAGATGCTGTGATGGAGGATTTAACAAAATATATACGACCTGGAATACAGGAAAAAGATATAAAGAAAAAAATTGAAGAACTATTTTCACAAAAAGGAGCAGATGAACTAGCCTTTGATCCTATCATAGCTTCAGGACCCAATAGTTCTAAGCCCCACTATAATGATGCTCAACGCTATATTCAAGAAGAAGATATTATTATTCTAGATTTTGGTTGTAGATACAAAGGCTATTGTTCAGATATCTCAAGAACCCTATTTGTAGGAGGGGCAACACCTAAACAAAAAGATATTTATAATATCATTTATCGTGCTAATGCAGAAGCTAAAGAGATGGTGAAACCTGGCATTACTGCAGAGACTGTTGATAAAGCTGCAAGAACAATCATAAAGGATGCAGGATATGGTCAGTATTTCTTATGTCGTACAGGTCACGGGATAGGTATGGCAGTCCATGAAAGTCCCTACATAAAAACAGGCAACCAGGAGATTCTTCAAGAAGGAATGGCCTTTAGTATAGAGCCAGGTATTTATCTAAGTGGACAGTTCGGTATGAGAATAGAAGATATTGTAGTAGTGACAGACAATGGTGTAGAGGTGTTAAATCAGTTTCCTAGAGAACTAATTGTTCTATAAAAATAACTCAAAAGTAATGAAAATAGTTTAAAGTAGAAAAGCTCCCTATGAATTAATCCAGCTTTATGGATATCAGAAGGGAGCTAAAGTTTTTGCTGAAGAATTGAGAACTTATAAATTTAAACTTGAAACCACATAGTCATAGAAAATTTATAGAAAATAACATTCTTTTTTTACAAATTATAGCTTATATTCCGTTAACTCTTCACAATAGTTACATTTATATTGAATCTTTCCATTAGGTACTAAAGTAAACTCTGATTCTGCATAATCATCTACTGAAGTAATACATCTTGGGTTTTTACATTTAAATAGCCCCGTTACTTTTTGAGGTATTTCAATATTTCTTTTTGCTATAATATGGTCATTGTCAATAATATTGATGGTGATGCTGGGGTCAATTAATCCTAGAACGGTTAAATCAATATCAATGATATCCTGAATCTTAATCATATCCTTTTTGCCTAGTTGTTTACTGGGGACCTTCATTAACAGTACAACTGGTGTATCTACCTTATCTAAACAAAGCTTTTCAAAAATTTTCAAACCTTTACCTGAAGTAATATGATCAATAACAATTCCCTTTTGAATACTGGTTACCTTTAACATACTTCAATCACCCCCGTAAGTAGTGCAATCAATGCCATTCTTACATAAATACCCAACCTTGCCTGTTCAAAATATTTACCTCTAGGATCTGTATCAACATCATAGTTAATTTCATTGACCCTGGGTAGGGGATGAAGAATTAACATATCTTCTTTGGCATTTTGCAGCTTATCCCTATTGACAATATAACTATCCTTTAACTTTACATAATCCTCTTCGTTAAAAAACCTCTCTTTTTGAATTCTAGTCATATAAAGAAGATCTATTTCTGGCATATGGGTTTCTAAACAATTGGTTTCAACAATTTCAACATCATAATTTTCCAGAATTTCATTTTTAAGATGATAAGGAACTTTCAATTCTGGAGGAGAGATTAGAATAAACTTCATACCTTCATATCTACTTAAGGTTTTTAATAGGGAGTGAACAGTTCGACCAAACAAGAGATCACCGCAAAGGGCAACTTTAAGGTTTTTAATTTCACCCTTATAGTGTTTGATGGTGATAAGATCTGTGAGGGTTTGGGTGGGATGCTGATGACCGCCATCACCGCCATTAATGAGGGGTACAGTAGCATATTGAGAGGCAAGCTTTGGAGCACCTTCTCTAGGATGGCGCATCACTAAAATATCTGCATAGTCATCCATGACACGAATGGTATCGGCAATGGTTTCACCTTTTTTAACAGAAGTAGTACTGGCATCGGAGAAGCCCAGGATACTTCCTCCTAATCTAAGCATAGCCGATTCAAAGCTTAATCGAGTACGGGTACTGGCTTCATAAAATAAGGTGCCTAATATTTTTCCTTTACATATCTCGGCATATGCTGAAGGATTACTATAAATTTTCAAGCCTAAATCAACAACTTCCTGAATTTCTTCTAGGGTTAAGTCATTAGGATCAATCACATGTCTACCTTTTAAACTCATAATTTTTCCTCCCTTTTCTAAAATGTGGGAGTTCATCACTCCCTTTTTAGTCTCTCCGGACTAAATTAAAGGTATACAATAAATAAAACCCTTACAGTAGGACTGAAGGGTATAATAAACCTAGCTAAAGTGTATAGGTTTAGCTGTTATCCTTTCCAGTCTCACAGGACCAATTTAAAGGCTCTATTTATTCTATTTTTTAAAATATATCATTTGAAAAATAAAAAGTCAATAGATAGGCTGAATATAGAAGGGAAAAATTCAACCTATGTAGAATACTTAAACTATGTAAAATACTTTTAAAAGATATTTATTTTTGCTGAACTATTAAGCTTTCTGCTCTCCCAACCCATAGTTGGGAGAATAACCACTCAATGAAGAAGCTTGGGTAAAATTTAGGGATAGGAATCCCCGAATTAAGTCTCATTTTATATAAAGAGGTGTCAAATTATGTATCATTTATCTTTAGAGGAACTATATAACTTCTTAATAGAAGAAACTAACATGCCTAAATTTATGGACTTTAATGAAAATGTTTCCCTCCTGCCTATTTCCAGTGTTGAATACCGAGATAAGATCCGAGGAGCTATGGTGAGTCTTGCCTTAGGGGATGCCTATGGTAGTCATTTAGAGGGACAGCTTCCTCAGGAGGTAGAATACATCAATAGTTTTTTAAAGGGAGATCGAAATGCAGCCTCCATCAGTATTACTGATGATACGGAAATGGCCATTATGTTGGCAGAATCCCTCATCATTCATCAAGACTTTCATCCAGAGGATATCGCCAATCGATTTATTAGACAACCTATTACACAAGTAGGGAATACCATTAAAGATTTTATTACAAATTATCGGGATCGAAAAATACCCTGGTATACTAGTGGTTGTGAATCTGCCGGCAATGGCGCAGCAGTCCGATGCCCACCTATAGCCCTTATTAATTATGGAGACTTTACCTCCTTAAAGCTTATGGCGGGGATACAGGCGTCTATCACCCATATGGACCAAATGGCCATAGCCTCCAGTATTGTCCATAGTACTGCCATAGCCTATTTAATAAATTTACCTCCTTTTCGATTGAAGGACAAAGAAGATCTTTATAAATTTATAGCTGCCTGTGGGAAAAGCATTAAAGGGATAGAAACTAAAGTATATCCCACAAGGAAAAACTGTCAAATTGCCAATCTATATACAAGGATTAATATAGAACTGATGGAGGCTATTGAAAAGGACTTAGCTGTGGATGAAGTCCAAGAAAAATGGGGAAGTGGTGCTTATGTACTGGAATCTTTACCCTATGCCCTCTATGTGTTTTTAAAAAGCCCTAATGACTATGAAAAAATACTAAAACAATGTTTGTTGGCGAGGGATACTGATACTGTAGCTAGCTTGGCTCTAACCTTAATAGGAGCTTACTTAGGTCTAAACAATATACCTAAGGGGTATGTCAGTAAATTAAGGAATTTAGATGAAATATTGGCTTTATCTGATCGTTTGTTTGAGCTATCCCTGAAAAACAAGAACAACAATCCCTATAGACGTATGCGGGAAACCATCACAGACTCTAAGTGTCAGGATGAAATTGATAAGCTCATGTGGCAGGGAATTAAGTACAATAAACAGGACAAATATCAAGAGGCAGTAAAATATTTTGAAGATCTCATAGTAAAATATCCTGAAGCTAAGAAAAACGACAAAATAAAGCTTCATATTATCGAAGCCTACGAGGGTCTTGGCACCAAGCTTTTAGGTGAGGAAGCCTATGAGGATGCCTTAAGATGCTTCAAAAAAGCATTGGGTTACGACTTAAATCACCCTGTTATTCTATGTGATTTAGCTATTACTTATCTCAACCTCGATGATTTAGGTAAAGCAGAAAGGTATGCCCGGCGGTCGGTAGAAATAGCTCCAGAATATGAAATTGGTAGAGAGGTGTTGGAGGCTATTACAAGTCTCAAAAAGAAAAATTAAAAACATGAGTAGATTACAGCCACCTGAGGGATATTCTAGGTGGTTTTTACTTTTTGTTGATAGTCCTCATAGATGGTAGACTTAATAAAAATGCAACAATCCCACTTAGTAGCCCATAGATTAACCAGGGTATAGGAGAATCTACAATACCATAGGTATCCACCAATCTTCCACTGGCAAAAGCTCCTAAAGCTCCACCAATGCCAGAAGCAAAGTTTGCCACAGCGAAGTAAGCTCCCAATAAATTGGGATCAGCAATTAATTTTGTTATATTATCTAGTGTGGGCATCATAAACATCTGTCCAACTATAAAGATAGTAGAACATATTAACAAAAATGAAAAGGTTGTAGCCCAGCCAATCAAAGCAATACCAACACCCAATAGAAGAGTTCCCATAATAAGTGCTAGTATTGGTGAACGTTTTTCCAAAAAACCTCTAGAGATGATTGGCTGTACAAAAATAACTATAACACTGGTAATTGTCCAAATAATACCTATCCTATTAGGGTTATTTAAAATAGCCTCCCCTCTTAAAGGAAGTAACAAACCCAGTTGTGTATGAATTCCCCATATTAAAGCGGAGATAAGACTAAAAATGATAAAGGTTCTATGTTTAAATATATTGATATATTCCCTAAAAGGCAAGGTGGGACAGGGTTGACCCCCACATCCTTCAGGCAATAAAATCCAAGATAAAATCATAAGAAAACCATAAATAACGGCACCTCCATAAAAGTTAACATTGCTTGCAAAAAACAAGACAAAAATACCTGCTATACTGGTACCGACATTGGCAAATACTGCCCGTAGGGAAAAGGCAGTAGTTGTATTATCCTCCCTAGCTAAATAAGAGATAGCAGCCTTGGTGGTAGGAACATAAATGCCAGTTCCTACACCATTTAAAGATGAAAATAGAACTAAGGCTGTAGTAGAAGTGGATAAGCCTAGACCAAAGAGTGCAATAAATTGCATACCATTTCCTATCACGATGGTTAATTTGTTTCCGATTCTATCGGCAATGATCCCAGCAATAATACTACCAAGCTGGATGAATAAGGAGCCAGCCCCTATTACCAATCCTACTTCAGAAGGAGTTAAATTCTTTATATTTTTTAATAAAATGGGAAAAATAGGTACAATTAAATAGGCTGCAATGTGCACAATTAATATGGAAGATAAAAGTACCCATATGTCTTTTTTCAATCCTAGATTTTTAGGAAGTCCAAACATAGCTACAACTCCTTATCCTACTTATTATTTTTGGCTATGTTAAATTTCATTGTTGATTTTAAACTGAATTGTAATTTTAGTATAATTCCTAGAGGCTTGTCATCCTTCGTTATCCCTCAGGATGACTGGACCCTAGTGTTTCCATGTTTTTTTCAAATATCAACATTTATCATTGACAGAGTCTTATTTTTAAATAAAAATTTTAATCTTTAGTTATTATGTGTGAAAAGTTAAAAACTTACTAAGAAAAAATATTTTGTTTTACAAATTAAATTTCACATTCTTTAGTTTTATTTATAAAGCATATAACAATAAATTTTAGGAAATGCTGATAATATCGATTTTTTATTATAAAGGACGTGTTACAGTAATGAATATTATGGCCATTGTTATTTACATATTATTTCTAGCTATTATTTACTATAATTTATTTGTCATTCTCCCAGAGCCAGTTATTATTGGTGTATATCCCTATGCTCTGGCTATAACGACTTTACTAGCCATCAGTTTTCTTCTATTACGATTTGTACAAGTCCCCCTACTTATTCAGGGGGTTAAAGTGGTGGCAATAGTTAGCCTTGTATTGATAAGCTTTACTTTTATACAAATATGGAGAAACGCAGGACTACAGAATGGCTATCAAGAAAACAGAAGTGATTATATGGATAAGTTAATGAAGATATCTAAGGAAAAGGAGTATGAGGATATAGATATGACACCACAACAACAGGGGATAACAACCTTGATAGAAGCCAATACAGGGATACCTTTAACCTATCACAACAAAGTAACTTTGATAAATGACAGCAGCAAAATATTTGCTGAAATGATAGAAAAAATAGGGGAGGCTGAGGACCATATTCATCTAGAATTTTTTATAGTAAGGGATGATCACATAGGAGAAAAATTTCAAAAAGTCTTAAAGGAAAAGGCCACTGAAGGGGTAGAGGTAAGACTGCTGTATGATGGCCTGGGAAGTCATGGTTTGGGGAAAAAATTTATAAGGGAGCTAAGGGAGGCGGGGGCTGAAGTAGTTGCCTATGATAATGTCCTTCAATCCATCATAAAGGGAAAGCTAAATCATAGAAATCACAGAAAAATTGTTGTTGTAGATGGGAATACAGCCTTTACGGGAGGAGTAAACCTAGGAGATGAGTATTTAGGAAGGGATGAGTCTATTGGAAATTGGGAGGATATAGCCGTTAAAGTAGAGGGGGAGGGTGCCCATTGGTTGCAAAAAATCTTTTTAGGGGATTGGTATTATGCTACAAAGCAGCAGCTTTTAGACCCAAAATACTTTCCACAAATCAAAATAGGAGAAACACTACCACTGCAAATGATTACCAGTGGCTACGATACCCATTGGAATGAAATAAGCCAACTATACTTTTCTATGATTGCTTCTGCTAAAGAAAATGTCTATATAGCCACACCCTACCTTATTTTAAGTGATAGTATGCTAAAGGCCCTTGAAACAGCAGGGTTAAGAGGAGTAGATGTCAATATTATCTTGCCAAGAAAGCCAGATTGGGTCATTGTAGGATGGGCAAATGCATCGTTTTTTGAAAAGCTGCTGAAGAGTAAGGTCAAGATTTATCAATATGATAATGGATTTCTCCATGCAAAAGCAGTTATGGTGGACAACAAAATCTTATCCGTAGGTTCAGCCAATCTAAATACACGAAGTCTCCATCTTGACTATGAAGTAAATACAGTAATTTATGATGAGGAACTATGTCAACAAATGTTGGAAGAGTTTGAAAGATATAAAGAGGAAAGCGTAGAGGTCACCTTAAAATTTTATGAAAATCCCCCCTTTAGCCAAAGACTGAAGGAGTTAATTGGACGGTTTATTATCCCCCTTACCTAGAAGTTAGAAGTATACAATACTTTCGATTTGTACATACTATACAGATGTTGAAGGGAGGAATTATATGACCGTAAAAATAGGCATACCTAGGGGACTGTGGTTTTACGACTACTATCCCCTATGGAAGACCTTTTACGAAGAACTAGGGGCAGAGGTGATTTTATCCAACCCTACAAATAAAAAAACATTAGACGTAGGTGTTAGAAATACGGTGGATGAAGCTTGTCTGCCTGTAAAAATATTTCATGGACATGTGCTGGATTTAAGAGATAAAGTAGATTATATATTTTTGCCCAAAATAATGAGTGTTTATGAAAAAGAATATATATGCCCTAAATTTTGTGGATTACCAGAAATGGTCAGTCATTCTATTAAAGGGTTACCTCCTATTATTGATAGGGAGATCAACTTTAATAAATCTAGAAGTAGCTTAATGAAAACTGTATATGACTTTGGAAGCTATGTCACAAAAAATCCAGTGAAAATTAAAAGGGCTTATAACTGTGGCTTGGAAGTCTATAAGAAGTATAAAGTTAGGATACAGGAGGGCTTTCTTCCCATCAATGGAGATTTCTCCAATAAGACCAATGGAAAGTCATCTATAACCATAGCTGTAATGGGGCATTCCTATAACATTTATGATCAATATGGGTCAATGAACTTAATAACAAAATTGCAGCAGCAGGGGATTAACATTATCACCCCAGAAATGATGAATTATCGTACCATCAATGATTATGCTGAAACCCTAGAAAAGAAAATGTTTTGGAGCTATGGCAGAAAGCTATTAGGTACTGCCATGTATTTAGCTGATGTCAAAAATATAGATGGTATTGTATATTTGTCTTCCTTTGGCTGTGGAATTGACTCTATTATAGAAGATTTGGTGGAGAGAAAGACAAGAAAGGAAGGGAAAATACCCTTTTTGTTAATTACTGTAGATGAACATACGGGGGAAGCTGGGGTGAATACTCGTTTGGAAGCGTTTATTGACATGATTGAATGGAGGCAGAGAAATGAAGGTAACTTTTCCACACATGGGTAATCAATACGTTGCAACAAAGGTATTACTGGAGGAGCTGGGAATAGATATTGTGATTCCCCCCCAGTGTACCCATGATACCTTGAATATAGGAACACAATATTCCCCAGAATCTATCTGTCTACCTTTAAAAGTAAATGTGGGCAATATTATGGAGGCTATTAAAGAAGGAGCAGATACCGTTGTTTTTTCAGGAAGCTGTGGTCCCTGTAGGTTTGGCTATTATTCAATCCTGCAAAAAGAAATATTCAAGGAATTAGGTCATGAAATAGAATTCATTTTATTTGATCCACCCCAAGGGGATTATAAAACCTTTATAAATAGAATATTTAAGCTGGCCCAAACAAGTAATCCCTATAAAATTATTAAGGCATTGGAAAAGGGCGTAAGGATACTTTATCAGGTAGATGCATTGGATGAAGCAGTTCTCTATAAACGTCCAAGGCAAAGGGAATTGGGGACAGCAGATAAATACTATGAGATATTTCATAGGGAGGTTAGAAATACCTATGGATATAGGGAAACCTCCCAATTAATTCAAAACACTATAAAAACCATTCAGAATATAGAAGAAGATCCCCATAAAGAAATCTTAAAGATAGGTATCGTTGGAGAAATTTATACGATAATAGAACCCTTTGTTAACCTACAAGTGGAAAGAAAGCTAGGGGAAATGGGTGTAGAAATTAAAAAATCCTTAAAAATCAGCCATTGGCTTACAGAGCATTTATTTTTAAATCCCCTTAAGCTTACAATGGAGGGAAAAATCAAAAAAACAGCTAAACCCTATTTAAAAACCATGATTGGGGGTCATGCTAGAGAAACTATTGGTTATACCATTGAATATGCTAAACAAGATTTCGATGGTGTTATCCAAATCTATCCTTTAACCTGTATGCCAGAAATCGTTGCCCAAAGCATATTGCCAACAGTAGAAAAGGATTATAACATTCCGTATCTATGTCTTATTGTAGATGAAATGACAGGGGAGGCCGGCTATACAACAAGATTAGAGGCCTTTATAGATCTGTTAAGACGGAGAAAGGAGAGACGGGAAAATGAAGAATTGTTACTTAGGTATTGATGTTGGTTCTGTCAGCACCAATATTGTTTTAATGGATGAAGATAAGGAGATTGTTGGAAAGGTATATACCAAAACCCAGGGAAGGCCCATTGATGCTGTCCAAAGGGGTTTAAAGGAGATTAAATCCAATATAAAGGAAGAGATTAAGGTAAAGGGTGTTGGTACCACTGGAAGTGGTCGGCATTTAGCATCTATGATTGTAGGCGGAGATGTTATAAAAAATGAAATCACTGCCCATGGTGTGGCAGCCCTGAATTTTGTTGATGGAGTTAAGACTATTATTGAAATTGGTGGACAGGATTCTAAGATTATTTTGCTAAGGGATGGAATTATTAGTGATTTTGCAATGAATACCGTATGTGCCGCTGGTACAGGCTCCTTTTTAGATAGACAAGCAGCAAGAATGGGAATAGAAATAGAGGACTTTGGTGAACTGGCACTGCAATCGAAAAACCCTGTAAGAATTGCTGGAAGATGTGCTGTCTTTGCAGAGTCTGATATGATTCATAAGCAACAGTTGGGCCACAACCAAGAGGATATCATCAAGGGTCTTAGTGATGCATTGGTAAGAAACTTCCTAAACAACCTTGCCAAGGGTAAGGAGATATTAGGTCCTGTAGTATTCCAAGGGGGTGTGGCTGCCAACGTAGGTATCAAGAAATCCTTTGAAGAAGCTTTAGGGGTAGAGGTCTTTGTTCCTCCCCATCATGAGGTGATGGGGGCTATAGGCTGTTGTCTATTAGCTAAGGAGAATGCCATAAAAAATCTCCAAACCAACTTCAGCGGGTTCGATATTATTAACTCCGGATATAAGGTTAAGGGCATAGAATGTCAAGATTGCTCTAATATGTGTGAAGTAATAGAAATTTTAAGAGATGGTGCCGTCATGGCCCGTTGGGGGGACAAATGCGGCAAATGGAACAATGTATTAAAAAATGAAACAGAGAAATTAGCTTGATTTTATAGACCCCATATAATAATTATATTATATGGGGATAATTTTTGACTTGTTATTTTAGTTATACAATAAAATATCATAGAATTCAGTAAACCAAACTACTTTACAAAAAAAACCAAATATGTTAAAATATAATTTATAAATATTTGAATATTTAACCTATTTATCGAATATTTTAAAGGAGTTATTACTTAAAAATTAATATTATTTATTGACAGGAGAATTGGAGTGTCAACAAAAAATAACACAATTATTAAGCATTGTTGTTATTTTATTGTTGACTTTTTTATTATGTTTTTAAAGGATTTTGCCATTAAATTTTAGCATAGGGTAAAATCTAAAAGGATTATTTTAGAAAATAAAACAAATATTGACATAAGTCTAAGTTAATTGATAAGCTAGATGTGAATTAGTTAATAGACTACTGTACTATGACAATGGATAAAAAACTTAGCTGATTACATAAAAAAACCTATTCAATTAGTCATCTTGGAATGAATATTAAAAAAACATAGGTAAAGTATACTTTATTTAATTGTCGTCTCTATTAAGCTTTAAGTTGGATTAATGATTGTAGCATGCTGCAATTAATTAATAAAAATTCTTAAGGGGAGGATTATGTAATGAAAAGAAGGTTTAAAGGTTTAAGCTTTATTTTAGTACTATGTTTATTGTTGACAGCTTTTCTTGTAGGATGTGGCAGTAACACCCCCACAGATACAGGAAGTAATAACGGAGAAGCAGGAGAAGTAGGGGAAGTAGATGACGATTTCAAATTGGTTTTAAGATTAAGTCATGTCTTTAGTCCTGAAGAGCAATTGACGAAATCAATGGATTGGGTTGCAGAGAGGATTTACGAAAGAACTGATGGAGCAATCGAGATTCAAACATTCCCTCAAGGTCAAATAGCAGCCTATAAGGATGGGGTTGAGCAAGTTGTTAGAGGAGCAGACTTCATTTCTGTGGAGGACCCTTCTTATATAGGGGACTATGTACCAGATTTTACTGCTTTAGTTGGACCAATGCTATACAATAGCTATGATGAGTATGTTGAAATGGTAAGAACAGAGTTAGTAGAAGATATGAAAAAGAAAGCTGAAGAAAAGGGAATCAAAATTCTTGCTCTTGATTATATCTTTGGCTTTAGAAATGTAATAACAGATAAAGTAATAGAAACACCAGATGATTTAAGGGGTATTAAGCTAAGAACACCAGGAAGTCAGCTATTCATTGAAACATTAACTGCTATGGGAGCAACTGTAACACCGTTGCCATGGGGAGAAACAATCTCTGCTATGCAACAAGGGGTAGTAGATGGAATAGAAGGTTCTGAGTTTACAAATATCGGAAATAAAATCTATGAAATAAAGAAAAATGTAGCATTTACTCAACATTTCTTAGGAACATGTGGAGTTTATATTTCAACAGAAGTTTGGGATCGTATTCCTGAAAGATATCAAGTGATCATTGCTGAAGAATTCGAAAAGGGTGCAGCAGAGATGGTTGAAATCGGAAAAACAGAGCACAGCCAAGTTGTAGCAGAATTAGAATCCTATGGGGTACAGTTTAATGAAGTAGATAAGGAAGCTTTCGTAGAAGCTACAAGAAGTATATATGATACATTCCCAGGCCTAACACCTGGAATTTATGACAGACTACAAGAAGAACTAGCCATCATTAGAGAAAAGTTGTAGGATTGATAGTTGATTATTTAGCTTTAATATAGTGTTTAGAAAAAGGAATTAATTAGATAATACAAGGTAGCTTAATTATCCTAATAGAATAATTAAATTTAAGGAATTTCCTAAAATGTCAGTTACTCTATTAGGATAATTTTATTTAAATAAGTCCTTAGCCTTTAACAAATTAATTTATTATGATATAAGGAGTAATGCATATGAAAAGCTTGGTTAAAACCTCAATTAAGAATGCAGAAGAGATAGTGAGTTGCTTTTTTGTAAGTATTACCGTATGTTTAGTTATTGTTAATGTTATATTACGCTATATTTTTAATATAGGACTTTATTGGTCAGAAGAGGTTGCCACTATATGCTTTGTTTGGAGTGTTTTTATAGGTGCAGCTGCCTGCTACAAAAGAAAAATGCATATTGGTATTGACTTTCTCATCAAACTAGTCCCTGAAAAAATACAAGATCTAATTAATCTAGTAGTGCATAGTCTACTTATTATTATTAATGGATACATTGCTTATTTAAGTATTATTTTTATTAGGGCATCTTACATAAAGCCAACAGCGGTTTTAGGAATTTCTTCTGCCTATGTCAGTAGCTCTCTGTTGGTTGGATTCGGACTAATGACAATGTATTCTATTATATTTTTTATGAGAGACTTAAAAAATTTCCTTAATAGTTTCAAGGAAGTTCAAGATATAAAGTCAATATAAAAGATTCATAGTATATGATTTAGAATAATAAGACGTTAATAACTACGTTTTTGATATATTTTAAGATCTTAAGCAGATGATAGTTTATTAAACTTTAGGAGTGATAAAAATGGAATTCCTTCCAGTAGTTGTTGTATTTGGATTATACTTTTCTAGCATTCCCATAGCCTTTGCTCTATTTGCTGCAACCTTAGTATATTTTACTTTTATTAATACAGGAAGTCCTGTTGACCTGATTTTGCAAAGATTTATTACTAGCACCGCTTCCTTTCCTTTGCTAGCTATTCCATTTTTTATCATGGCGGGCTCTATTATGAATTATGCTGGAATAAGCTCAAAGTTAATGAAAATGGCAGATGTTCTAACGGGTCATATGACAGGGGGATTAGCCCAGGTTAATGTTGTATTGAGCACACTGATGGGTGGAGTATCGGGATCTGCCAATGCCGATGCAGCAATGCAATGTAAAATTTTAGTTCCAGAAATGGAGAAGAGGGGCTATAGTAGAGGATTTTCAGCTGCTATTACCGCAGCATCTTCTGCTATTGCGCCAGTAATTCCTCCGGGAATCAATTTGATTATTTATGCATTAATTGCCCAAGTATCAGTAGGTAAAATATTTTTAGCGGGATATGTTCCTGGATTAATTATGTGCTTAAGCTTGATGGTGGCAGTAACTATTATATCGAAAAAAAGGGGCTATAAGCCTTCAAGAGAAAAAAAGGCAACTGTAGGTGAAGTTTTAAGCCAGATAAAGGAATCCAGTTGGGCATTATTTCTACCCTTTGGAATTATATTAGGATTACGATTCGGCATGTTTACCCCTACAGAGGCAGGGGCTATTGCTGTACTGTTCTGTACATTAGTAGGATTCTTTGTTTATAGAGAGTTAAAGATTGAACATTTCTCCACTATTTTAAAGGATACCATCTATGGAACCAGTTCGGTGGTGCTGATTATTGTTGCGGCCTCGGTTTTTGGATATTATATGAGCTGGGAAAGAATACCTCAAAATATTGCTTCCCTACTTTTGGATATTACCGATAGTAAAATAATGATGTTAATGCTCATCAATATTTTATTCCTCGTTTTAGGAATGTTTTTAGAGGGAGGAGCAGCTTTAATTATTTTGGCTCCCTTACTTGTTCCGGTAGTTGTTCAATTAGGTGTTGATCCAGTTCATTTTGGATTAATTGCCATTGTAAACATAATGATTGGAGGGGTCACACCTCCCTTTGGTTCAATGATGTTTACCACCTGTTCTATTACAGAGGTACCTATTATTGACTTTATAAAAGAAAGTATCCCCTTTATTATCGCCTTATTGATTGCCCTATTAATCATTACCTATGTACCTGGTTTAGTGATGTTCCTACCTAATTTAATTTATTAGGATAAACATCTTGTTATAAAAGTTATATTTATAAAGCAAAACCAATTACAAATAGAAAAGCAAATGATTAGTGGGTTTAACATAAAGTATCATTGGCAAAGGGAGGGAAGAGGATTATGTTAATAATTGCCCATAGGGGGGCATCGGGATATGCTCCAGAAAATACCTTAGCCGCCATGGACTTAGCTATGGAGCAGGGCTGTGATGGTATAGAAATTGATGTTCAATTAACTAAAGATGGTGTGGTAGTAGTTCATCACGATTGGTCTGTAGATAGAACTACAAACGGTAGTGGGGAAATTAAAGATTTAACCTGGAAAGAAATTCAGAAACTAGATGCGGGGTTTTGGTTTTCAGAGGAATTTACAGGAGAAAAAGTACCTACATTAGATGATGTCCTTAAGCATTTACCTAAAACACTATTGCTAAATGTTGAAGTGAAGAGCAGATCCTTTGATGATAGGGGATTGGAAAAGAAGGTGGTAGAGCTTCTTGAGAAGCATCATCGATTAGAAAATACAGTTGTTTCCTCCTTTAATCATTTATGTCTTCAGCGAATTCAATTAATGAATCCCCAAGTAAAGATAGGAATACTATATGAGGCCCATCTGCTTGAGCCCTGTAATTATTTCAAGGCAAATGACTTGAATTTATACAGCTTTCATCCTTGTCATTATTATTTAACCCCTGACTTGGTAAAGAAAGTACAGGATAATGGCATGAAGATATATAGTTGGACAATAAATGATGGGGAGAGGGGAAAAAACCTTAAGGCCTTAGGGATAGATGGAATTATTACAAACTACCCTGACATGCTTCGATAAAATTCACCTTTTGAAGTCATGGAGGAATTTAAATGACAAAACTAAGTAAGATTAAGTGCTTTCTTTTAGATATGGACGGAACCTTCTATCTAGGTAACAAGCTAATAGATGGATCTTTAGATTTTTTAAAAATGTTGGAAGAAAAAAATAGAGATTTTTTATTTTTAACAAACAACTCATCTCAAAATAGGATAGCTTATAAGGAAAAACTAAAGAAACTAGGATGTGATGTGCCAGAAGACAAAATCTTTACTTCTGGAGAAGCCACCACCATCTACTTAAAAAAAAGGAAGGCTAATGCCAAGGTATTTTTACTAGGAACTCCTTTTTTAGAGAAGGAATTTGAACAAAATGGCTTCCAATTGGTGAAAGATAAAAATACTTCACCTGATTTTGTTGTATTAGGTTTTGATACTACGCTAACCTATGAAAAAATATGGTTTGCCTGTGATTTTATTAGGGCAGGGGTAGAATATATTGCCACTCACCCAGATTTCAATTGTCCTTTAGAAGATAATAAATACAAACCAGATACAGGAGCTATGATTAAGATGATAGAGGCCAGTACTGGAAAATTGCCAATAATTATTGGAAAACCTAATGAGTATATTATCAATGCCATAATTGAAAAATATCAACTTAAAAGAGATGAAATAGCTATGGTTGGTGATCGGTTGTACACAGACATCCAAACCGGCATCAACGCTGGTATTTCATCTATACTAGTAATGAGCGGTGAAACAACCCTTGAGATGTATAAAAACTCTGAAATAACAGCAGATTATGTTTTCCCCTCTATTAAGGAATTAAATCAAGCCGTCAAGGATGCTGTAGAAGAAGCCAGTTTAACGATAGGAGCATAAAATTATACTAAGAGATAAAGGTATGAGGGAGATACACTGCTAAGTAGCAATAAAAAATGTAGTTTAACTAATCAATCCTTACGGTAGTAGCTATAATTAGTTAAGCACCTAAAGCTGTGTCTCAATAATTTGACGTGATTTATTAAGTATAGATAACAAAGTAGGAAATAAGTTATAAAGGATTGATATGATGAATGGATTAATAATGGAAAGAATAGAAAACAATCCAATTATTGCGGCGGTTCAGAATGAAAGTGATATAGACCATGCTATTGCTTCTGATGTAACAACAATTTTTTTATTAAGTGCTGATATTTTCAATGCAAAGATACTTGTAGATAAAATAAAGGAAGTAAATAAAAGTGTCTTAATCCATATAGACTTTTTAGAAGGTATAGGAAAAGATGCTAAAGCTATTGACTATATCATTCAAGTTATTCAACCAGATGGGGTAATTAGTACGAAGAGCAGTCATATTAAGCTTGCAAAGGAAAAAGGTATGTTTACTATTCAAAGGTTCTTTTTGATAGATAATAAATCCTATGATATGACGATAAAAAGCGTAAAGTCTATACAACCCGACATGATTGAAATTATGCCAGGTGTAATGCCAAGGGTTATTAGTCGCATTACTGAAGAGATATCTACTCCTGTCATTGCAGGAGGGCTGATTAGCAGCAAACAGGATATTATGGAGATATTAAAAGCAGGAGCTTTAGGAACTTCAACCGGGAAGAAGGAACTATGGGCCCTGTAACAACACCATTAAGTGAATAATATTGACAGGAGAATTGGAGTGTCAGCAATAAACTAACATTTTTACTGTGTTGGTTTATTGCTTTTTATTATTTTAAAGCTTGTTTGGTGGGGATTTATACATAGAAAGAAGGAATATCAACAAAAAATTGGTTCTTAGATCTACTATAGTTGTTGTATAATAAAGGGGGAAATAAAAATGATAAGTACCTATGAGCTTGTGCTGCGATTACTGCTATCAGCAACTATTGGAGGACTAATCGGAATGGAACGGGAAGCTAACAATAGACCAGCTGGACTTAGAACCCATATACTGGTGACACTAGGATCTGCCCTTATTATGCTATTATCAACCCAAGGCTTTAACTATCCTGGTAATCCTGGTGATCCTGCTCGACTGGCATCCCAGGTTGTTAGTGGGATTGGCTTTCTAGGGGCAGGTACAATTTTAAGAAATGGTAACCACGTAAGGGGTTTGACTACTGCAGCTACTATATGGGTGTGTGGAGGATTAGGCCTTGCTATTGGTGGGGGCTATTATGTAGGAGGTCTAATAACGGCAGCTATAGTTCTAATCTCTTTAACTGGGCTTGGTGGATTTGAAAAGAAAGTACTAAATAAGAAATACAAAGTAGTGCTTATCCAGTGTAGGGAAAGACCTGGTTTGTTAGGAGATATCGGTCATGTTTTTGGAAGACATAATATGACAATAAAAGATATTCAGATTTTTAGAAGTACAGAGGATTGTGATTATGAAAAGGAGGAATCACTAGGAAACTTTGGTATGGAAAGAATAGAGGGTTTGATTGAAATCCATTTTGCAGTAAAGCTTAGCAAAGATTTTAATGAGATAGAGTGCTTTGAAACAATGAGTAAAATTGATGGTGTTGAACAGGTAATTTGGAACGATGAAAAATTAGCCTATAATATATAGAAAATCAAATAGTTTATAGAGGAGTTTTGGGGAGGAGTATATGAAAAAATATATTTTAGCTTTAGACCAAGGTACAACCAGCTCCAGAGCAATATTATTTAATGATAAGGGAGAAATTTGTAGTATATCTCAGAAGGAATTTACCCAAATCTATCCTAGAGCAGGGTGGGTGGAGCATGATCCAATGGAAATTTGGGGAACCCAAAGTGGTGTAGCTAGAGAAATACTTGAAAAAGCTGGGGTAAAGCCTCAGGAGGTAGCGGCTATAGGGATTACAAATCAAAGAGAGACTACAGTAGTATGGGATAAGCATACGGGAAAGCCAATATACAATGCAATTGTTTGGCAATGCAGAAGAACAGCAGAAATATGTGATGATTTAAAGGAAAAAGGTTTAGAAACCTACATCAGAAATAATACAGGACTGGTAGTAGATGCATATTTCTCTGCTACAAAGATAAAGTGGATTTTAGATAATGTAGAAGGGGCACGAATAAAGGCAGAAAAGGGGGATCTGCTGTTTGGTAATATTGACAGCTGGCTAATATGGAACTTAACAAGAGGTAAGGTTCATGTTACTGATTTTTCCAATGCATCTCGAACCATGTTGTTTAACATAAAAGAACTAAAATGGGATGAAAAAATATTAGAAGCCTTAGATATTCCTGTTTCTATGTTACCTGCTGTAAAGCCCTCCAGTTTTATCTATGGACATACAGATTCACAAACCTTTGGGGGAGCTGAAATTCCTATCGCCGGAGTGGCAGGAGACCAACAGGCGGCTCTGTTTGGGCAGGCATGTTTTGAACCTGGAATGGCTAAAAATACATATGGTACAGGATGTTTTATGTTAATGAATACTGGAGAAACCTTTGTACCCTCCAATAACGGTCTACTTACTACGATAGCATGGGGTATAGAAGGAAAAGTAGAGTATGCTCTAGAGGGCAGTATTTTTGTAGCTGGGGCTGTTGTCCAATGGCTAAGGGACGAATTAAGGATTATACGGGATGCAGATGAAACCGAATATTTAGCTACAAAGGTGAAGGATGCAAATGGTGTGTATCTAGTACCAGCTTTTGTTGGAATGGGGGCACCCTACTGGGATATGTATGCTAGAGGTACTATAGTAGGCCTTACAAGGGGAACTAAGGCCGAACATATAGTTAGGGCAGCACTGGAGTCCATTGCTTATCAAACTAGAGATGTATTGGAAGCTATGGAGGAGGATTCCGGCATAGATCTACAGGTATTAAAAGTTGACGGTGGGGCAGTGAAAAATAACTTTTTGATGCAATTTCAATCGGATATACTGGGGGCAAAGGTGGAACGTCCTGAGATTGTTGAGACGACGGCCCTAGGTGCAGCTTATTTGGCAGGGCTGGCTGTAGGATTTTGGCCTAATAAAAAGGTAATTGTTGATAGCAGAAGAATTGATACCGAATTCTCATCAAATATGGAGAAGGGGGACAGGGAAAAGCTCTATAAGGATTGGAAGCGGGCTGTTAATCGTTCATTAAAATGGGAAGAGGAGTAGGTTTTCAATTGCAATTTGGCCTAATATATGATATAATATAAAGGTAAAAGTTGGAAATACAAAAGCAAATTAAATACTAATAGGCTGAGAACAGGAGAGCCGTGGAACTAAATCTATTGAAGAAATAGGTTGGGTTTACACGGCTCTTTTTTTCTGGATATTCTTGATATAGAAGTTGGCTATTTCTTAAAGGGAGGAATATAAATGTTTGATGTTGCAATTATCGGAGCAGGTGTAACCGGAGCTGCTATTGCTAGGGAACTTTCAAAATATCAACTTAATATAGTAATTATTGAAAAGGACAATGATGTTGCTAATGGAACGACTAAAGCCAATAGTGCCATTGTTCATGCAGGCTATGATGCTACTCAAGGAACATTAAAGGCTAAACTCAATGTAAGAGGAAACGAAATGTACGATAAAATATGCAAAGAATTACATGTACCATTCAAGAGGATAGGTTCATTAGTATTGGCCTTCAATGAAGAAGAAATGAAGGTAGTTCAAGAGTTATATAAACGAGGAATTGTAAATGGAGTACCTGATATGGAAATTGTAAATAAGCAAAAGGTCTTGTCCCTTGAGCCCAACATAAATGAAGATGTGGTGGGGGCTCTTTATGCTAAAACTGGAGGGATTGTTGGACCTTGGGAACTGGCCATTGCATTGGTGGAAAATGCCGTAGACAATGGAGTTGAGATACATCTTAATAGTCCTGTTACAGATATTGAAAAAATACAGGAGGGCTATTTAATTACAGCAGTAGATAAAAAAATACACACTAAACTAGTAATTAATTGTGCCGGTCTGTATGGAGATGAAATAAATAATATGGTTAATAGCCCCGCCTTTGAGATATTACCAAATAGAGGAGAATATAACCTTTTTGATAAGGGTGTAGGAAACACTGTCAATACTGTGGTTTTTAGATGTCCTTCAGAAGCAGGGAAAGGAGCAGTTGTACTACCTACAGTTCATGGTAATCTACTTATTGGTCCTACTGCAGAGTATGTGGAGGATAAAGAAAGTGTTAACACAACATGGAAGGGACTAACCTTTCTACAAGAACACACCCAGTCTATCTTGAAGAAGATGGGTTTTGGTAATGTTATCACCTCCTTCAGTGGATTAAGGGCAAAAACCAAAAACCAAGATTTTATCATAGAAGAATCAAAGGAGTCTCTAGGTTTCATCAATGTAGCTGCCATTGACTCACCGGGACTAACGGCAGCTCCAGCTATTGCAGAGTATGTGGTAGACATTGTAAAAAACAGACTGGGAACTGTACAGGAAAACCCCAGCTTTAATCCTAATAGAAGGCCCAATATACATTTTGCAGAGCTTTCACAGGAGGAAAAAGCAGAGTTAGTTCATAAAGACAAAAGGTACGGAAGAGTCATTTGTCGATGTGAGCACATTACTGAAGGAGAAATTGTGGATGTCATCCATAGAAAAGCTGGAGCTAGAACACTAGATGGTGTCAAAAGAAGAGCTAGACCAGGATCAGGACGTTGTCAGGGGGGATTTTGTGCCCCAAGG
Source organism: Natronincola ferrireducens (assembly GCF_900100845.1). NCBI lineage: Bacteria > Bacillati > Bacillota > Clostridia > Peptostreptococcales > Natronincolaceae > Natronincola > Natronincola ferrireducens. The sequence continues at coordinate 583,867 of NZ_FNFP01000001.1, forward strand.
GTAATGGAGATTATCGCCAGGGAACTGGCAGTAGATATTACAGAGGTTGTAAAGGATGGTAAAGGCTCTTATATATTAACAGGAAAAACCAAGTAACACTTTAGGGAATTTAGCAATTATTCCAGTAAAGTCTAGGAGGGAACACTGTGTTAAATTATGAACTTGTGGTCATTGGAGGAGGTCCAGCTGGACTGGCAGCAGCAATCGAAGCCCGGGAAAATGGTGTTAAAAATATACTGGTGATAGAGAGGGATAGGGAGCTAGGAGGTATTCTACAGCAATGTATTCATAATGGGTTTGGACTCCATGTCTTTAAGGAGGAACTAACCGGACCAGAATATGCTGAAAAATTTATTTTAGAGCTTGTGGAGATGGGGATAGAGTATAAATTAGATACGATGGTACTGGAGGTTAGTAACAATAAACAGATTACTGCTATGAACACAATCGACGGAATCATAAATATCGAAGCAAAAGCTATCATCCTTGCTATGGGCTGTAGAGAAAGGGCAAGGGGAGCCATTAGAATTCCTGGTGCTAGACCTGCTGGAGTATTAACAGCTGGTACGGCACAACGTTTTGTTAATATGGAAGGTTATATGATTGGAAAAAAAGTAGTTATTCTAGGATCAGGGGATATTGGCTTAATTATGGCAAGACGGTTAACCTTAGAAGGGACAGAAGTACTGGCGGTAGCAGAATTAATGCCCTACTCTGGAGGATTGACAAGAAATATTGTTCAGTGTTTGGAGGACTATGATATACCCCTCTTTTTAAAGCATACGGTTATAGATATCGAAGGTCAGGATCGAGTTAAGGCTGTAACCATAGCTCAGGTAGATGAAGGATTTAAGCCAATACCTGGGACAGAAAAGAGATTTGAATGTGATACGCTACTACTATCGGTTGGGTTGATTCCTGAAAATGAGCTTTCAAAATATGCTGGTATAGATATAGATTCTATTACAGCAGGGCCGGTAGTCAACGAGTCTATGGAAACCTCAGTAGAGGGAATTTTTGCCTGTGGAAATGTTGTTCATGTCCATGATTTAGTAGACTGGGTTACTGAGGAGAGCAGAAGGGCTGGAAGAAGTGCTGCCAAGTATATAAAGGGTAAATTGATCAATCAAGGAAAAGTTATAAACCTTAAGGCTGCAAATGGCGTGAGATATATTGTTCCCCAACGTATAAGAGTAGATAACATAACAGAATCAATTCAAATTATGATGCGGGTTGATAATGTCTATAAAAATATCAAATTGGTTGCAAAGGGCAACAATAAAATAGTCAAAGAAGTAAAAAGGCTGCACGTTGCTCCAGGTGAAATGGAAACGGTTAAATTGACTTTGCAGGAATTATCTTTAGAAAATTCCCATGAGATTTCTGTAGAGGTTGTGAAGGGAGAGGAGTAGTATTGGAAGGAAAAGAGATGGTTTGTATTGTATGTCCATTAGGTTGTAAACTGATGGTTACTAAGGATGATACCAATCAAGTAGGTTACGGGGTAGTAGGTAACAAATGTTCAAAAGGTTTGAATTATGGGATTAGGGAAATGACGAATCCCACTAGACCACTGACAACAACAGTAAAAATAACCAATGCTTTTTTAAATAGACTGCCTGTACGAACAAATGGAGATATTCCTAAATCCCAGATTTTTCAGGCAATGAAATTAATCAACAAGGTTGAAGTGAAGGCACCTATAAAGGCAGGAGAAGTAATTATTAAAAATGTTTTAGATACAGGGGTAGATGTAATTGCCTCTAGAAGCATGCATGAAAATGAAGAACTCAATTATTATTTTACTCACCCCAAAATAAAAAAAATAATAAACCTATAATACAGCACCCAAATTCAAAGGGGGTATAGGGACTATAGTCCCTATACCCCCTTTGAATTTACTTCTTTACTTGTATTATTATTCTAATATTTATATTTTTTTACTTTTATTTACAATAGGGATTTTATCTTAAATATAGCCAGGACAACAAGCTATAGAGTGTACACATACATACTCTTTATTGTTCAAGGGAGTTTACTTCAGGATAAAAATGGATATAATATATGGGAAATGCAACAAATTTGCATTTTCTATAAATAAAGAAATCGGAGGTATAAAAATGAAAGGCAAGTCAATAAAATACGGCATTATCCTACTTATTCTAACCTATATATTTGTGGGATGCAGTCCAATAACTTTAATGGAGGAAAGTAGTATTGAAGAGTTGGAGGTCCAGGATGGAGAAGTAGTGATGGAACCTCGAATTAAAATGTTTGCCAGCTTCTACCCTCTATATGATTTTGCTAAAAAAGTAGGAGGCGATTTAGTAGATGTTTCCGTTGTTGTTCCCCATGCCATAGATCCCCACAGCTTTGACCCTTCTCCAAGGATTATAGCTCAACTGGAAACGGCAGATGTACTTATCTACAATGGATTAGGGATGGAGCCTTGGATCGACGGTGTGTTGGAGATTTTTAAAGACAAAAATACGATTATCATCGAAGCCAATAAAGGATTAGAACTTATCAAATTTGAAGAAGATAATGGATATCATCATCATGAACATGATCATCATCATCATGATGGAGAATATGATCCTCATATTTGGATGGACCCCATCAATGTCATAAAAATAGCAGAAGGAATCAAGGATGCCTTTGTGGAAATAGATCCTGAAAATATAGGATATTATGAAGAGAACTATATAAACTTTAGAAATCAATTGAAAAATCTTGATAAAGACTTTATAGAAGGTTTAGAGAAGGCTGTAGGGAGAAGAATATTGGTATCCCACTCTGCCTTTGGTTATTTAGCCAATAGGTATAATATAAAAGAAATAGCCGTTTCAGGTGTTTCACCCCATCAAGAGCCTAGTCCTGGGAGATTGGCAGAATTAACCGAAAAAGCTAAGGAGTTTAACTTAAAATATATATTCTTTGAAGGTTTGGCAAATCCTAGAACTGCAGAAATTTTAGGTGAAGAAGCTAATTTAGAAGTGCTGACACTATACAACATAGAAGGTTTAACAGAGGAACAGAGGGAATTTGGCGAAGATTACCTATCCCTAATGTATAAAAACCTAGAAAATCTAAAGAAAGCTTTGGTGGAATAAATGGCAGCAATAGCAGAGGTTAAAGATTTATCCTTTCAATATGATACTATACCTATATTAACAAATGTAAATTTCAGTATTCAACAAGGGGATTTTATGGGGATTGTTGGACCAAATGGTTCAGCTAAGAGTACCCTTGTGAAGCTCCTGCTGGGGTTATTAAAACCTCAGCAGGGCAAAATTTATTTAATGGGTAGGCCAATAGAAGCCTTTAGGCAGTGGCACAAGATTGGTTATATCTCTCAAAGAGTCAGAAACTTTAACAATAGCTTTCCTGCCACAGTAGAGGAAATCATTGCAGCTAACCTATATCATCAAATGGGAATTTTTAAATTTTTACGAAGAGTTCATCGTGGGAAAGTAGATAGGGTGCTGGAAATTGTAGGGATGAGGGAGTATAAGGATAGGCTTATTGGCACCTTGTCAGGAGGAGAACAGCAGAGAATTTTTATAGCTCGGACTCTAATTAGTAATCCTAAAATTATTTTTATGGATGAACCTCTAGTTGGAGTTGATATAGCATCCCAAGAAAAATTTTATGCCCTAATGTGTAAGTTAAATAAAGAGATGGGAATAACCCTAGTAATGGTTTCCCATGACTTAGGGGTAATTACTGACTATACCAATCGTGTTGCCTGTGTAGGTAACCGCAAAATATTTGTTCATCAATCCAAGTCCTTTAACGAGGAGGAGTATATTAGAAATGTCTATGGAGATAGGGCTAGACTCCTTCAGCATAGACATTAGAGGAATAGAGGGGAAAAAGTATGCCAGAAATTTTAACCTATAGCTTTATGCAACGGGCTTTTGTTGCAGGGATTATGGTGGCCTTAGTATGTCCTACCATTGGGATATTTATTGTATTACGAAGGTTATCTATGATTGGAGATACTTTGTCCCATGTAGCCCTAGCAGGTGTGGCGGCAGGTATGCTGGGGGGCATTTATCCCACTTATTCAGCTTTGATTTTTTCTATATTGGCAGCAATTGGTGTAGAAAAGCTGAGAAAGACCTTCAAGGATTATGAAGAACTATCTATTGCCATCATTTTGTCAATCGGGATAGGCTTGGCAACGATTTTAATTAGTATAGGAAGCTCCAATGCTGCTATTTTCAGTTATTTATTTGGAAGCATTGCTTTGGTTTCCAACAAAGATGTGGTAGTAGTGGTGTTTTTAAGTATCTTCATCATGGCATCAGTGATTTTTCTTTATAGAGGATTATTTTATATCACCTTTGATGAGGAAGCTGCTGCATTATCAGGGGTACCTATAAAATGGATGAATTTATATTTTATTATTTTAATTGGTATAACCATTGCAATATCAATGCGAATTGTAGGAATTTTACTGGTTTCCTCCTTAATGGTGGTGCCGGTGGCTACTAGCTTACAAATAGGTAAAAGCTTTAAAAAGACTTGGATTTATTCCCTTTTATTTGCCCTATTATCAGTACTGACGGGATTGACGGTTTCCTTTTATGGAGACTTAGCTCCAGGGGGCACCATTGTTTTATCGGGGGTATTTATTTTAATTATAACGATTATTATCAAAAACATACAAAAAAAGCTGCAAACTGTTAAAAAAGTAAGTAAAGTGAACTTTTTTATGGACAAAGGTTGACATAGATAAGGGGAAAGAATATTATTAATATATAATAATATAATTATATATTAAGGCTATGTTAAACATAGATGTTGATATTGTATAAATAAAATCATGACAAGATACTGAGGGATTGTCACTCTGAGATGACAGAACCCCAGAATTCATAGAATGCTAAAATCAACAATAGTGTTTAACAGAGGGTATGGTAAAAGGAGGAGGAAATATGATAGTTAAAGTACTGGGATCAGGATGTAAAAATTGTAACATCTTAGAGGAAAATGTGAAGGAAGCCCTAAAGCAGTTGGATTTTGAAGCAACGGTGGAAAAGGTAACAGACTTTAAATCTATTGCAGAGCATGGTGTAATGAAAACCCCAGGCCTAGTAGTAGATGGAACTGTAGTATCTACTGGAAAAGTATTAAAGGTTGAAGAAATTAAAAAACTACTAAAGAGCTAAGGCTGGAGCTTTTATATGATTTGTAGACCTTTATTCTAATTTCAAGCTTATAATTTCCTATTGTTGGTTATCAAAAAGTCTGGAGCTAAAATTGATTTTAACTCCAGACTTTTTTGCATATCAATAAATACAGCTTATTATTGATTAAGCTTTTCCAATAAAACATTTACATCAATACCATGAACAGCTGCAGCTTGACCCAATGTTTCCATTTGAGCAGAAGGACAACCTAGGCATCCCATACCAAAAGACATTAAAATAGAAACGGCATTAGGGTTAATTTTTAAAACTTCACTGATTTTTGTATCTTGTGTAATTTTCATGGATTATAACCTCCTATTTTTAATAAGTTCTTTATCCTTATTATACAATGAACTACCTTCAATAAATATTACAAAAATCACAAAATAAAGTGATATATATCACATATAGGAAAAGTTTACCTGAATTAGATGGGAAGAACGATGTAATTAACCTTAGATTAGGTTATAATATATAAAAATAATGATGACCTTTTTAGTTCTTTAGCCTAAGTAAAAAATGGTATAGATATAAAAAGTATAAAAATAGGAGGAGATAGAATGGGATTTTATGAAGAATTCAGTAAATATTATGATTATGTTTTTCCTACAGGAGATCCTCAACTAAATTTTATTAAAAAGAGGATTACAGACTCTACGAATACTATATTAGATATTGCTTCAGGGACAGGGAACTATGCTATAGCATTGGCTGAGAAGGGGTTTGACATTTCGGCTATTGATTTAGACAAAGGAATGATTGAAGAAACAAAGGTAAAGGCAAAGGAAAAGGGAATTTTATTAAATACATATGTGGGAGATATGAAGGAGCTGGATAAGCACTTCCAGAGGGAAACCTTTGATGTTGTATTTTGTATTGGCAATTCCCTTGTGCATTTGACACAGCTGGAGGAAATACAGCAGACTTTAAATCAAATGTACTATATTTTAAAAGAGGGGGGGAACCTCCTATTGCAAATTATTAATTATGATAAAATCATTCAATACAATATAGACGGTTTACCTACTATAGAAAATAAAGAGGTGGGAGTTAAATTCATTAGGAAATATGTTTATGAAGAGGAAAAACGATTAATTCACTTTAATACAGAGCTTATCGTAACAAAAGGCGAAGAAGAAGCGGTCTATAGGAACTCTGTACCCCTATATCCCCTGCAAAGTCAACAACTAATAGGTATGCTGCAAAATGCAGGATTTAAAACTATTGATTTGTTTGGAGGGTTTCAAGAGGAGCCCTACAAAGAAGAAAGCTATGGAATCGTAGTAGCTGCTAAAAAATAGGTAACATTTAAGTTTGTAGGTTTTGTAGTCAAAAGGGGGTTATGAAATGAAAAATGTAGCAATAAATATTTTAAAAAAAATGCCAGTGTTTACACACTTAAAGGATGAAGATATAGAAAAAATCAGTAAAATCAGTACTGAAAGACATTTTAAAAAAGGAACGATTATTTTTATGGAGGGAGATCCTGGGGAAGCCTTCTATTTTATTAAGTCTGGAAAGGTAAAAGTATACAAGACTACCCCCGATGGGAGGGAGCATATTTTCACCATCCTGTCGGAGGGAGGGGTTTTTGCAGAAGTAACCTTATTTAATGATATTTGTTATCCTGCTTCAGCGGAAATTCTAGAGGATGCTGAAATTGGTATGATTAAAAATAAGGATCTAGAGGACTTGGTACGAACCAATGCAGAAATTGCTCTACAGATTATCAAGGTTCTTAGCAAAAAACTTTTTTATTCTCAACAAAAGGTAAAGGAATTAGCTTTAGGAGATACCTATAGCCGTATTGCTAAAAGTCTTTTAACCTTTGCTGATGACCATGGGACTGAAAAAGAAGATGGTATTGAAATGAAATTAAACATATCTAGACAGGAATTGGCAAATATGATAGGAACAGCGAGGGAAACCGTTAGTCGAGCCCTAAGTCAATTTAAAAAGGAGGGTTCTATTGAAATTCAAGGAAAAAAAATTATTATAAAGAATATGGAAAAATTAAAGAGCTGGATTCAATAGACTATTGATTTTTATAGAAAAAAGGTGTATTATATATATACCCCCCCAATAGGGGAGGGGAAAACTACTGGGAGGGATGTATATATGAAAAACTCAATTATGAAATGGTCATGGATTTTCATGGTATTATTTTTCACATTAGCTATTGTAGATATTCGTTTTGGGATTTTAGGACTACTATGTATGGGAACACCAGTATATTTAGCTCTTCGTGGTGGCGGTAGAGTTCATTGTGCTAAATACTGCCCGAGGGGATCTCTATTTGGTGTATTTTTAGATAAAGTAAGCTTTAGAAATAATCTACCAAAATCCTTTAAAACTAAAACAGTTAAAAATATTATGCTGGTTTGGATGCTAGGGATGTTTAGTATTTCTTTAGTTATGGCGGGGGGAGACTTTACAAAAACAGCCTTTGCTATTGTTAGGATGATGACGGTATCTACCTTAGTAGGTGTTGTGATGGGAGTTGTTTTTCAACCAAGAAGCTGGTGTACCGTATGTCCTATGGGGTATGCAACTGGATTGATTGAAAAAAACCAAAAAAAATCTCGAAAAGCTGCTTAAACATTGTAGAAATGGCAAAAACTTTATATAATTGAAGAATGATGATAGTATGAACCCTAAAAGGAAGTGAAGACATGGATCAACAACAAATTAGAAAAGACATATTGAATCGACTAAAGACCATCAAGGGACATATTCAAGGAATTGAAAAAATGATTGAAGAAGAGAAAGCCTGTGATGATGTATTATTGCAAATAGCAGCAGTAAAATCCTCCCTAGAGAAGGTGGGGTCCATCATTGTAGAAGACCATGCCAAGGAGTGTTTGCTGAGGGAAAACATCACAAGAGATGAAGTAGATAAAATTTTAAAAACCATTATGAAGTTTTCAAAATAACACCTTGTCTGATCAAGAGAAGGTGTTATTTTCCTCTATAGAATTTGTTAATAGCCTAACTCCTGCTTTATAAGGATTACCTTTGTAATATAATGATGGGCTTAGAAAAAAGCTTCTAGAATGGCAACTAGAAGAATAGGAGTATATATTTTCTGCAATGAAACAAAATAATGAAAGAAAAATAAATGAAGGAGTGAATCTATGGAGTCCAATAAAGATGTTGTTTCCTTTATTGCAGAGTTAGATGAAAAAAAGAACTTTTTTCACAATGTCAATGAAATTAACAAATATAATATGGGGGCTATTGTAGAATTAATACAATATCAAAATATCAAGGAGTATGGTGAATCTTTATACACTAGAGAGGAAATAAGACGAGGTATTAAAAAATATACTCAAGGCAGTTAACATAAATCCATTAAAAGATTCTTTTGATAATAGGGGTGTGTATAGAGTATAGATTGTATACCACTAACCATACTTGAGAAAATTATAGGATTAATAAAAAACATATAAATATCATTACATTAGTTTTGGCTATGTTAAAGATAGATGTTGATATTGTATAAATAAAACTATGACAAGATGTTGAGGGATTATCCCTTATTTTTAAAAGTAAAATAGGATAATATAATAGTAGAATTCAAATTTTGTTACCAATAGTTCAACTGTTTGTTATGCTGATCTTTGGGTATTTATAATTTGAAAATGATTTTGAGGAGGAATTTATTATGTCAAAGGAAGTAATTGTTTTTACAAGCAATACATGCCCCCACTGCGTAACAGTGAAGGAGTTTCTTTCACAAAAAGGTGTTAGTTATACAGAAAGAAATGTACAGACGGACCCATCCGCTAGAAAAGAATTAATGCAAAAAGGTTTTATGGCTGTGCCAGTAGTTGAAATTGGTGGAGAAACCATCGTAGGATTTGATAAGGATAAAATTGAAGAGTTATTAAAATAAAATTTAAGGCGAAGAATTTTTCTTCGCCTTAAATTTTGTATTTTTGCAGTTCATTTTTAAAGTTTTTAGTAAGATCCTCTAATAAGGCAATGTTTTCAGAAAGGTCCTTTACCTTTTCAGAGTATTGAGTAACGTTGGCACTCATTTCTTCTGATGCTGCTGAGTTTTCTTCAGAAATAGCAGCTAAAGAATGGATATTTTCAACAACTTTTGTAAGATTGTTGGTTTCTGTCGATAATTGATCAATAAGTTTTACGATGATATTGGCAACACCAACAATTTGGTTAGTGGAGGATTGATTATCAATGGTTACCTTTTCTAGGGTAGCATTGCTTGACTCCAATTGATGATATTGGGTTTCGATGGCCTTTACAAAACCTTCTATCTGCTGTATAAAGAAGACCAGATTAGCATTAATATCCTTTACGGCGGATTTAGAGTTTTCAGCTAACTTCCGTATTTCCTGAGCAACTACTGTAAAGCCCCTCCCAGCCTCACCGGCACTGGCGGCCTCGATAGCAGCATTTAATGCTAAAAGATTGGTCTGATCTGCTATAGATTCCACAGTAGAACTGATCTCCATAATTTTTGTAGCCTGTAGAGAAAGATCCTTACCCTGATAATTAACAGTAGAGAAATTATCCTTTACTTCGTTAATCATAGCAGTAACATTTTTTACATCATTAAAGGAAGTTTCTAAATCCTTTACAGCTCCTTCCAATTGATTCTTTCCTTCTGTTTCCTCCTCTACAATTTTATTTAAGGTGGAAATATATTCATCTAAAATTCCAACAGCCCCTTCAGTCTCTTCCGCCTGATTAGTGGCACTCAACGCCACCTCGTGAACTACAGCAGCGATAGAGTCAGATAAATTCTTCATATTTTCAGCTATGATAGAAAATTCATGGACAAAGTTATTCATGTCATCGGTGCCACCCTTGAGGAACAAAAAGTCTTTCTTTATAGTAGCCTTTGTTTCATTAAAAAGATGAAAGGTATCCTCAAAGGTATCCTTGGTTTTAACCACTGTTTTACTTCCAAAATCATAGTTTCTAATTTTTTTCATCTCTGATAGAAAAAATCCCATAGGCTGAAGAACTATAGATGCACCTACATAGGTTGTTATTAAAGCTACAGAAGAAATAACTATGCTGGATAGCCAACTCTCCCCTCCCATCATAATCAGGCAAGTAATAAATAGGATGATGGTGGTAAATAGACTGATTTTCAGTGGAATACTTTTTAAAAAACCAAAGCCCAAAATTTTTGTCGGGGTAGCATGATGAATCTTATCAGGAGATTTTTCTAGCTTAATATTAACCCTCATATATTTTTTTCCATCAGGGGTGGTACCAGAGTCTAAGATATTAACGTCTATTTTTTCATCAAAATAAGCGGCACTACCCTCTAAAAGCCCTAAAAAGTAATCAAACAATCCTCTTTTAGATTGATAGGTTATTTCTATCTCTTTTTCACCTATCTCTTTAGCTAAGAGCCTAGGAGGATTAGCCCCCTTAATCATTTTTGTTAATTGGGAATGTACATCATCCATCATCATAAGAAAGCCCTTGAGACTATATCTTTCAAAATAAGAAGGAAACCACTTTTGAAAGGAGTTAATGTTTTGTCTTCCAACCTCTCTCCATATGACTTCAACAGGTTTATTAACTTTTTTTGCAATAACAGAGAATACTAAGAAAATTTCATCATCAGGAATCTCCTCTAGAGGAGTGATAATTCTGTCAACATTCCAACCTGCTCTATTAATTCCTTCATTTACCACTTCATCCCCAAAGAGACTTCGGAGACTATTTAACCATGTAGAAACAACAGTACCCTTCACAAAATCACCTCTTTATTATAATTATAAAAAATATATACCTAATAAATAGAATACTAAAACATAATATGCTAAAATATGACAAACTCCCACTATGTAATTATACCAAAAAATGTATTGGATAAACAAACAAAAAATCCATTAAACAGGAAGTATATCAACTTATTAAAGAAATGTGATATAATAACTATATAAATATAGTTATTATAGGACGGTGAGGGCTATGGGCTCAGTATTATTTCAATTTTTTAATTTAATTTTAATTATTGCATTGTTTACAGTGCCGATTGTAATTACTATTTTACTTCTACGACATTTTGGAAAGTCAAAAAATATGGGAGAGAATGAAGATTATCTGCTGCAAAAAATTAGAGAGCTGGAAAGACGAATAGATGAGTTGGAAAATAAATATTAACATTTCCCTTATAGAATGATTGACAATGGAAAAAATATAAATTATAATACAGAAAATAATATACAGAAAAGCGATGAATAAGGATAGTAAAAGTAGTGCTTGATTTAAGCGAGTCGATGATGGTGGAAGATCGATACAGGAACTATTTTGAATGGGCTTAGGAGTGCTGACTGAAATAATAGTAGGTCTAGACGGCCACTTCCTCCGTTAAGGAAGTGTTGATGTTATCAACGATTGAGTGGGTGTTTTACACTAACTAGAGTGGTACCGCGGAGTATAATCCTTCGTCTCTAAAAATTTATTTTTAGGACGGAGGATTTTGTTTTCTTAAAAGAAATAAAAATAGCAAAATAACAAGGAGGGTATTATTATGACTACAACAAAAGAAAAGGTTATTTTTAGTGGTGCCCAACCAACGGGCAGCTTAACATTGGGCAATTATATTGGAGCTATACAAAATTGGAAGGCATTGGAGCAGGATTATCAATGTTTATATTCTATTGTAGATTTACATTCCTTGACAATTCGTCAAGATCCTAAGATGTTTAGAGAATCCTGTTTGTCTTTTTTAGCACAATATTTAGCTTGTGGCCTAGACCCAGAAAAAAATATTATCTTTTTTCAATCCCATGTACCTCAACATACGGAACTTAACTGGATTTTAAATTGTATCACTTATATGGGAGAGCTTAATCGTATGACCCAATTCAAAGAAAAGTCAGAAATCCATAGGGACAATATAAATGCAGGATTGTTCTCTTATCCAGTGCTACAAGCAGCAGACATTTTATTATATCAAACAAACCTAGTTCCAGTAGGAGAAGACCAAAAACAGCATTTAGAACTGGCTAGAGATATTGCTCTTCGCTTCAACAATGCCTATGGAGATACTTTTGAAATACCAGAAATTTATTTGGCAAAAGTAGGAGCTCGAATCATGAGTCTCCAGGAACCAGAGAAGAAAATGTCTAAATCCGATGAAAATGTAAATGGCACCATCTTGTTATTAGATAGTAATGATCTAATTGTTAAAAAAATGAAACGGGCTGTTACTGATAGTGAAAACAAAGTAGCTTATCGGGATGAGCAACCTGGCATAAAAAACCTTATCACCATTTATTCTCAGGTGGCTAATTGTACTATAGAGGATGTAGTGAATAAGTATGAAGGAAAAGGCTATGGTGCTTTTAAAACTGAGTTAGCAGAATTGCTAGTAGAAAGTCTAAGACCTTTTAAAGAAAAATATGATAATTATATGAAGAACCCTGATTATATAACAGACATCTATAGGAAGGGTGCTGAGAGGGCTGGAGCAATTGCAGAAAAAACCATAAAGGATGTAAAGGAAAAAATTGGTCTTCTTTAAACTTGTTAAAACCTTCCACTTATAAAATACGACTATCTATCTATACTAAATATAGAGGTGATAGCGGTGAAAAACAAAAAAAATTCTGTCGTACCAGAGGCTAGGCAAGCCTTAAACTCCTTTAAAGTTGAAGTAGCAAAGGAATTGGGATTAGAAAACCAAACCAATGCAGGTTATGTAGGGGGCAATATAGTGAAAAAAATGGTAGAGGATGCAGAAAAATCATTAACCAACTTAGGAAGGTCTTAGACCTTCCTATACTTATTTCCATTTGACTATTTAAGTTGGAAGGGGTATTATTTTATATAAGAAAAAAGCTTAACTAAAGGAAGTGGAATGGTGAAAAAAACGCATGTTTCCGTTATACTATTTTTATTGTTTGCTGTGTTTGGCATGGTTATTGGTATTCATATAGAGATGATAGACAAAATAGAAAATCAGCTTCCTTTTAGTCCAGGTATAGAAACCCAAGAAATAGCAGACTTAAGGAAGGCCAATCAGGATATGAAAAAGAGGATCAAACAATTAAAAAGTCAAGTGACCATCTATGAAGATGAAAAAACTGTAGAAAATATTGTGTTACAAAATTTAAGTTCAAAGGTGAATGAATATAAACTATTGGCAGGCCATCAAATAGTGGCAGGACCTGGCATGATTATTACTTTAGCAAGTACATTAGATGAAAATATAGCCATGATTGTTGAACAGAAAAGATATCTTATTAATTTAGTCAACGAACTTAGGATGGCAGGGGCTGAGGTAATATCTATTAACAACCATAGAATTACCTCCAGAAGTGAAATAACTCTGGCGGGCAATCATATTAATGCCAATATGACACCAATGGCACCTCCATATGTTATAAGAGCCATAGGAGATATTGATGATTTCCAGCGTTATATAACCTATAGAACCCTCCTATTTGAGTTAATGGAGGTAGATGGTATCAATACCTCTGTTGAATTTGCCGATGAAGTAAAAATACCCGCCCTTACGAAAGAAAAACCTATGGAATTTTTTCAAATTATAGAAGATACTCAATAAAGACAAAAAAACAACAAGACCCCATGAAGTCTTGTTGTTTTTTTATTTGTATATGCAATAAACAATTATTTCCTCCTATCGAAGGAAACCTTGGGAAATCATAAACTTCCTGGTTTGTCTCGGCATTAACATATTTGTTTGATGGTGGTTTGTGATTTGAAGGAGTCTATTGAATCCTCCAATGTTAATACTTTTGTATCGTGGGTTTTATAGGTGTTTATATCTTTAGGATATAGAGTAACTAAAGTCAATGCTATTAAGCCCAAAGATACTAATTTTTTTATCATAATCATTCCTCCCTAATGTAGATACAAACTTGTTATATAAAGATATTTACTTTATATAGTATATTTTCTGTAGAAATAAAAACTTTATAGATGCAATAAAAGGGAAGATTGACATTATTCTGTTAAAACTTAAGAAAAAAATTCTTGATAAATTTAATGAAATTATATACAATTATAACAATAAATCCCCAAAATAATAGGTAAGAGATAGAAAATTGTTGAGCTCGAGCAATCATTAAAAAGGCTGCAACCAATAAAGATGAAATATAATTGTTATGACTTTTAAGACTATCTATAATTCTTTGACCCATTAATATCCTATCTACAACAGTAAAGATCACAAAGGTCTTAAACCACTCTACAATAAGAAAAGTTCCAGTATCTATAAATTCCATACCCTATTACACTCCTTAAATAAGCATTCTATTGATAATTGAAAATTAAAAAATTCAAAGAAAAATTTTTATAATAAAATAAAAAGTTTAGTCTTTAAATGGAATTATATTATTATAATATATTATGATAAATATTGCAATGTACCTATTTAGTGCAAAATTCTTTAAAAACGGTGGGAAGAATAAAAGATAAACTAAAAAGTTAAGGGGATGTAAGAATGAAACATAAGGAGTATGAAAAGGATACGTATTTAAATGCTATGTACCCTTTAAATCCTAAAAGTGGCAATCTAATTATAGAGATTCTTCTAGAAAAGTATATTTACCTTTTCAACGAATGGGATAATGCCTCCTTTAAAAGACGGGATTTAGATCCTGATTTAATCTTCTTTTTAGATGAATGCTCTCAAGAAGTCTCTTTAGAGCATGACATAGAATTGGTCATCACTGTAACAGAAGAGGAGCGGGATATAACCAAGGAAAATAACATTATAAAAGGCTTTAAAAATCAATATTCCCACTACTTAACAAGTGAAGAGAGGAGCTTAAAGGAGCTTTATAAAAAGACTTTATTGTATGTAATTGCTGCCTTTACCATACTTTTTGCTAGTTCTATTTTAGAAGAAACGCTAACCGTTAGTCCATTATCAACCACTGTAATAGAAGGCTCATATATAGGAGGATGGGTATTTGCTTGGGAAGCTGTATCTAACTTTTTCTTTCTTAGAGGAGAAGTAAAAAGAAAAATAAAAGAATATAAAAGAATTTTAAAAGCTCCAATTCTTTTTGTTTACCTAAATGAAAAGTAAGCAATTTGTTTTCTCATTAATGAGATTGTCATATCATTTTTAATAATTATAGGAAAGGTGTTGATAAGACTAGCATATCATCACTTTTTTTTATAGGTTCTTAATTATGAGAATATAAGAGTTAATATAAATCTACAAAAATATACTTTTTACTCTTTCTTATAAAAAAACTAGTCCCATGAAACTTTGGAATAACAATGGACCCCAAACATAATTATCTAAAAATATAAATTATTTAGAAAATTGTGGCACGAATTTTGCTTTATATAGGTGGCAGATAGTTAAGACAAAGAAAATAATATTTATAAAAGGGAGGAATATGAAGAATGAAAACTGATAAGAAAAAGGCTTTGCAAGAAGCTCAAAAGGTGTTGGATTTTATTTTAAAGGAAGAATTAACCGATCAGGAAAAGGATCAAATTGTAAAAGATGCTATCCAGAATTTTAACGAAAACGTCAACCCTGGATGGTTAGCCTATCGTAAATCCGTATCCACCGATGCAGCATTTGTTGAGTGGGAGGATTCAGTAGAAACCTTTAAGGATTTATATGGAAACGAATTTATTGACTGTTTAGGTGGTTTCGGTATTTACACATGTGGCCACAGAAATCCTGAAATCCTAAAGTATGTACAGGCTCAATTAAACAGATATGCCCTCCATAGTCAAGAGCTAGTAGATCCATTAAGAGGATATCTAGCAAACATATTAGCTATGGCTACACCAGGAGATTTACAATATGCCTTCTTCTGTAACGGTGGTGCAGAAGCAGTAGAAATGGCATTAAAGCTTGCTAGATTGGCTTCAGGAAAGAACTACTATATTTCTACAGTAAATGGTTTCCATGGTAAATCCCTTGGTGCAGTGACTATGGGAGGAAAAGGAA